>NZ_JBWDNQ010000008.1:0-404121 GCF_056269285.1 Paenibacillus sp. JT31N11 | reverse complement strand
GAGATGATTAACTCATCAAACGGTTGCAGTACATTTCACTGACAACCGAGATGGATAACTCATCTAACGGTTGCAGTACATTTCACTGACAACCGAGATGGATAACTCATCAAACGGTTGCAGTATATTTCACTGACAACCGAGATGGATAACTCATCAAACGGTTGCAGTATATTTCACTGACAACCGAGATGGATAACTCATCAAACGGTTGCAGTACATTTCACTGACAACCGAGATGGATAACTCATCTAACGGTTGCAGTACATTTCACTGACAACCGAGATGGATAACTCATCTAACGGTTGCAGTAATATTTCACTGACAACCGAGATGGATAACTCATCTAACGGTTGCAGTATATTTCACTGACAACCGAGATGGATAACTCATCTAACGGTTGCAGTATGGAGGGAAAAAATATGCTTAACGTGAAGCCTTATCAGTTTTGGTTTGTAACGGGCAGTCAGCATTTGTACGGTCCGGAAACGCTGCTTGAAGTCGCAGATCACTCCCGTACGATCGCGGAGGCGCTGGGCAGCGACGGCTCTATCCCTTTTGAAGTGATCTTCAAACCAGTGGTGAAATCGCCGGATGAGATTTACAAGCTTTGTTCGCAAGCCAATGTGGATGAGAGCTGTGCAGGCATCATCACCTGGATGCATACCTTCTCTCCGGCCAAAATGTGGATCGCCGGCCTGTCCGAGCTGCGGAAGCCGCTGCTGCATCTGCATACGCAATTTAACCGCGATATTCCATGGGACAGCATTGATATGGACTTTATGAATACGAATCAATCGGCGCACGGTGATCGCGAATACGGTTTCATCGGTGCCCGCATGGGCATAGCCCGCAAAGTCGTTGTTGGACACTGGGAAGACCCGCAGGCCCGCGGACGCATTGCCGGATGGATGCGTACTGCGGTTGCTTTCACAGAAGGTCGCAGCCTCAAGGTGGCCCGCTTCGGGGACAATATGAGGGAAGTTGCGGTTACAGAAGGGGATAAGGTGGAAGCTCAAATCAAATTCGGCTGGTCCATCAACGGCTATGGCGTCGGCGATCTTGCCGCGCGTATAGCGCAAATTTCCGAGGAGCAGGTCAACGCTCTGACGGATGAATATGAAACGCTGTATGTGATTGCAGCTGAAACCAGAAATTCCCCCGAGAAATGGGAGGCCATACGCGAGCAGGCACGCATCGAGCTCGGGATGAAATCCTTCCTGGAGGAAGGAGGGTTCACGGCTTTCACCACCTCGTTCGAGGATCTGCACGGCCTCAAACAGCTGCCGGGTCTGGCGGTACAGCGTCTGATGGAGGCGGGCTATGGATTTGGCGGAGAAGGCGACTGGAAGACGGCTGCCCTGACCCGCATGATGAAGATGATTGCGGACAACAAAGGCACCTCGTTTATGGAGGATTACACCTATCATTTTGAACCGGGGAATGAAATGGTGCTGGGTGCGCATATGCTTGAGGTTTGCCCGACCATTTCCACAGGCAAGCCGCGCCTTGAAGTACATCCGCTCGGTATCGGCGGCAAAGCCGATCCGGCCCGGATGGTATTCGATGGCCGCAGCGGGCAGGCATTGAATGCCTCCATTATCGATCTCGGCAACCGGTTCCGCCTGATCATCAATGTCGTGGATGCGGTCCAGCCCGATCACGACATGCCTAAGCTGCCTGTGGCGCGCGTATTATGGAAGCCGCAGCCCTCCCTTAGCGAGTCGGCAGAAGCATGGATTCATGCTGGAGGCGCCCACCACACCGTTTTCTCCTATGAGGTTACGGTGGAGCAGCTGGTGGATTGGGCGGAGATGGCCGGCATCGAATATGTCATCATCGATAATTCGACCAGCACGCGTGCCCTCCGCAACGAGCTGCGCATGAGTGATTTGTATTGGAAGCTCCGTTAATTTTTCTTCAGCAATATCGTATTTCAATTGCAATTCGCACTGGCTGTTAATTGACAAGCGTCCCTTGGAAGGGGCGCTTTTTTTTGCATGCCATCATCAATTTCGAAGAGCGCACTGCTATTTGGGAGATGTGCCATACTTTTGCTCATAATGGGAAAGCGCAAGCAGCGGCCAAACCAGCGAATAGCTCTCATATCGGTTATAGAAATGCCCCGGAAGTCCGGCACCTGTCGGGTAACTGGAGACGATGCTTTTACTGTCCAGATTTTGAAGAATAAAACCCGCGGCGCGCTGGATGGGCTCATCCGGCTCATCTCTGACTGCAATCAAGGCATCCAGCGCCCATGCGGTCTGGGAGAGTACGGAGGCTGCAAGCGGCATATACCGCTTCACCCGGTTGCTGAGGCATGACTCACCGAAGCCTCCATCCGCATGCTGAATGGATTGCAGCCACCCGGCAGCCTTGCGGATTCCTGGATGCTCTGGCGGTTCGCCGGCAGCCATCAGGCCGGTTAGTGCCGCCCAGGTTCCGTAAATATAACAAACCCCCCAGCGCCCATACCAGGACCCGTCGTTCTCCTGATTATGATACAGCCATTCTGCTGAATGTTCGACGAAACGGTGTCTGGCAGTAAGTCCGAGTGTGTGCCCCAGGTAATGCAGCGTTCGGCCCGTCAAGTCTGCCGTGGACGGATCAGTGGCTGCATCCTTGCCTCCTTCAATTGGCAGCCACAGCAGAAACGGATTATCGATATTGCGCTCGAATGCGGCAAAGCCTCCATCATTATTTTGCATCGATAAAAGCCACTGCAGTCCGCGGGAGCTTGCTGCTTCATAACGGGGGTCCTTCATGTCTGATATAGCCCTGAGCGCTGCTGTAGTATCATCCATATCGGGATTGATCGTATTGATATCCGAGAATCCCCAGCCGCCTGCCAATGGATGCTGGACGCCAAGCTTCCAATCGCCAAGCTTCGTATGCTGCCTGGAAAGCAGATATGCCCCGGCATTTCGGGCAGCAGGCGAGTCGGCAGGCGTTCCGGCCTCTTGAAGCGCGTAGCTGATTAATGCCGTATCCCACACGGTTGAATTGGTATTTTGGAGCATCCGTTGGCCGTCTCTTTGGAAAATCTGGCTTTGAAGTCCCTTCATCGCCATTCTGATAACCGGGTGAGTGCGCTCATATCCTGTGGCAAGCAGGGCATAAATCATGAGGATTGTCGAGGTTGCATAGCTGTAAAGCAGGCCGTTCGATTCAATCCGTTCAAGCATGAACTGCTCCGCGCGGGCTGCCGCATTCTTCTGTGAAAGGAAGGAGCTGAATCCGCCGGTCAGCGGAAGCTTCTTCAAGGCCAGCAGCCAATCCTGCAGGAGGGACAGCTTGCTGCGGTCAAAATGCCGCATCCATAAGGAGCTGGCATCCTCATTCTCCCCGTACGGATCTTCCGGATTCGTTGAGGATCTATGCAAATCCAACCGGGGGATGGAGGCAAGGCCAAAGTTCGGCTTGCGGTACCCGAGAAGCAGCATCGGAGCCATATGGACGCGGGCATAACCGGAAAATTGTTGAAAATGAACGGGGGAATAAGAGGGCAGAAGCATGATGGAAAGGGGGAGCGGGAACCATCTGGGCCAGGGATATTGCCCGATAACGGCAAGCAGGAACTTGGTCATCAGGCCAACGCCGGATGAGCCGCCCAACTTGCGGATCGTTTCATAAGCCCTCGTCATGAAGGGTGCTTCGGCATCGAAGCCGGCATAGAGCAGGGCGCAGTAGTTTTCCGCTGTAGCGGATAAATTGCCGGCAGGCTCATCGGGATAGACGCGCCAGGCGCCGTCATCGCCTTGGTTTGCGATGATGCGTTCAGCCAAGGCCTGAACAAGTGGATCGCCTGGCTGCTTCTCTTCTACAATGCGCATCAGGATGATTGCTGCGGCATCAAGCGTCTGCCCGCTCTCTATAAAGCCATACCGCCAACTTCCGTCCGGCGATTGATGATTGATTAATCGGATGGAGAGCAGACTGATCCCGGATTTGATATTTTGAAGCATGGTATCCCCCTCCCCTTTGGCCGATATGAAAGAGCCAAGGATAATATGTATGCCTGCCGGAGTGATTTTCATAACCGTGAAGGGTCTTGACGCGTGAATACTGGAGAACGCGGGGGTTTCTTTTGAAGTGAATTATGAATGTTCAGCCGTCGCGCGGAGATATCTGCCGGGCGGCCTGTTTTTGTTGTCGGCAGGATTGATGGATAGGTCATTTGGTCTGTATCTATGGGAAATGGTGTCTGGTGAAACAACAGGCCCGAATGGGAAATCAGGGACTTTTGAAATGGGTATGGAAAGGGATTGGGGCAAATGTCCCGTTTCCCTTCTTCTGGTGGATGCGAAACCGGGAATATGTTCAGTTATTCCACAAATTTTTGTTCAGTTTTTGTTCAGATGATATAGGTATAGTCAGCTGTAACTCTCCAATTTTCGACAGCGCACCGACAAGACAAGGAGAGATAGGAGTGAGGGGGGAGGAGGAGTGCTTGGCAAGCGAATTGATCCATGGCTGTAGAGTTGAAATGTCGGCGCGTTTTGATGAGTCAGGAATGTAAGAATGTTCAAAGTGGAGAGAGGTAGAGTTATGCGTTCGTATTTCAAGAAAGACGGCAAGAGAAAGCTGGCTTTGACGCTGATTTGGGCTTTGGTGCTGCAGGTGCTATTGCAGCCTATGCTTCATATTACGTCTTCGGCCGCTCCCGTTTCACTCCCGGGATTCTCTTTTACCGCCCAGGCGGTTGTGACCGGACTCGAGACGCCGGTTTCAGAAGTGGATGTAGGAGAAACGTTTGATTATTTGATCAAGTATCAGGTGAGCGATGCGACTCAGGTTGGGAAAAGCCTGGTCATTGAGGACACGGTCCCCGATAAGTTTGAAATTGTGAATTCTGAAATGTGGGATTCGCAAGCGGGGCAAACCGTAACGTTCAGTCCTCCTCCTGACGGGGTGCTGAAAGCGGGAACTTCAGGGAACCTCAGAATTACGGTCAAAGTAAAGCCTACTGGTTCCGATTCCTCCGTACCGACGATCAATACGCCGATTGCGAAGGTAACGGATCCGGGCGGTACAACCGAGGTTCCGGCAGCCGTCGATGTGGCGATCAACCCCGATCCCGATGGGGGAGACGACCCGGATCCGCCTACGGTTCCGGATGTGACCTATGATAAGTGGTCGACCTACAAGACTCAGGATACCGGCTTGGGCAATGGTGTCAAGATCGTCGGCGGCCAGGTGAAGTATAAGGTCGGCATCAAGGGAACTGCCGGAAATACGGATACCGGAACTTTGACCGTACCGGCATTTACAGACACACTTCCGCCAGAGGCGACTTATGTAAGCTCGAATCCTTCCGGTATTTATAGCTCGGGGACCATCACGTGGAGTAATATTGTGGTGCCTTCCGGCGGGAGATTTGAGGCAGAAGTAACCGTCACGTATCCGGATAATTACGGTTATGCTTCCAACAATCCGCAGAATCAGAAGAACTCGGTCACCTTTGCGACCTATTCACTGACGGGGACTGGAACTGTAACAAGTGATTATGCGGAAGTAACAACGGAGTTCGGACCTCCGAAATCCGGAACGCCAGGATTGTTCAAAAACCGGGAGTTTCAATACCGTTTTCCCGGTCAGGAGCAGTCATTTACGATTGGCGGAATCAATAATTCGGGTACAGGCGTGAATTCGCCGTTATCCGATCTGGTGCTCGTTGATACGCTGCCGCCGGAAATGGACTACACCTCCATTTCGACAGCGAATTTTCAGTGGGACCAGTTCCGTTACTTGACGAATGACAATGTCTGGCATGTAGTAAGCCAACCGGGTAATCTTATCCGAATTGGCGACAGCACAGATGGACTTAACGCCAATAAAGATATCATTCTGGATTCGGATGACTATCTGAAGCAGCTCGAATGGAGCTACAATGATAAACTGCCCGTGAATGGCTCACTTTCTGATATTACCATTAAGGGTATTGTAAGAAGTGTGACGAACGGAACAGGTGTCAACGGAATCACAGCTGATCCTGTTGTACACGGAGATACGGTGCTTAATTCGGTCCTGCTGGACTATAAGGAGTTAAACGCTGTTATTCCGAATCAACTGGATGACAAGTCCAAAAACGCTGCTGCTGACTTCCAGATCAACAATGAGAAGCCTTGGATAAATGCCACAAAAGAAGTAACGACCGGCAATTATCGTCCCATGAGCACAGTGCCTTTCAAACTGACGGTGGAAAATGATAAACGCGCCACAGGAAACTATGTAACCTCAGCCGTATATGATTTGCTGCCTGTCAGCTTTGGTTACTACTCCAATCCTCTGATTGCTGACGAGAATGAAGCGCTGCAGCAATCCTTTGAAATTGTCCCACTTGGTGATACTCCAGCTCTGACAGAGCCGAGCGTTCACATTATAGACAACTTCAAAGATGGAAGATCGCTTATCGTATGGTCTTGGGCCACTCCGGTATCGCTTGAACCCGGACAAAGCTTCCGGATCGATTACAAGGGCCAGGTCGAGGCTGGAACGCCGATGACTGATGGCAGTCATACGTATACCAACGATCTGTATCTTACAACGGATGTAGCGGGGACACCTTTCTGGTATACGGGAGATCAGTCGCAGGATGTGCCTGATAGTCAGGGTGCATGGCAATCGCGCAACAGTTCCATCAAGGATACGATTGATCCGACACCGGGAGTTGATGAATATTTTGTTCATGCATCCATACCGGTTGAAGTGAAGAAGTCTTCCCAGGTCGAATCGACCAAATGGAACAGAGGTGATCTGGCGCCAATTTTCAGAGCGGCAGAAAATCCGGAGTATGAGGGCCAGCCTGCAATCCCGGATATGCCTTTCGATTTTGCCGATACGCCGCAGTATACGGAGTTCCCGTATTACAGCGTCACCTACGAGGGTGGAACGGCGGACTACAAGCTGGTCATCTTCAACAGCGGAAACACCCGACTGGGTAAAATCGATGTCATTGATATCCTTCCATTTGTTGGGGATACGGCCGTGAAAGTGAGTTCTGGACCGGCTGAAGAACGTCATTCCGAGTGGCAGCCGAATCTGGCGGAAGTGCTGGAATCCGGAGCGAAGACATTTGCCTGGACACCGCAGAATGCCGGAGCTCCGAAGGAAGTCGATTATACGCTGAAAACCTATTACAGCAAATCGACCAACCAGGATAACGTGGTCAACTTCGATAACGTGACCGGCGGAAAGACCGGCTGGACGGCTCAGGCGTCTTTCAACAGGGATGATTTGACGGATATCCGGTCGCTGTATTTTGAATTGTCCGGTATAAGCGGAAGCGACAATCTGGCAGGACTTGCTCCAGGAGATTACATCGTGCTGGACTGGAAAATGGATGCGCCGGTAGGTGCTCCAACGGACTCCGTCGCCTGGAACTCATTCGCCATTCAGGCGACGGAGAATGGAAGCAGCGGCAGCGGTGAAGGCAGCAAAATGCTTCCGACCGCTCCGAACAAGGTCGGATTCCTTGTCCATCCTGACAACGAACATCTTCCGCTTGGCGAGCTTGGCGATTTTGTCTGGTTCGACAGTGACCGCGACGGAACGCAGAACGAGGAGTTCTCAGGAGACAGTGGACAAGGAGCGGGAATTAACGGCGTTACGGTTAATCTGTACAAAGCAGGGGAAACGACTCCATTCAAGTCGAGCAAGACCGGATATGATTTTAATGGCAGACCGGGTTATTACTTGTTCCAGGGACTTGAAGCTGGCGACTACAATGTCGAATTCGTCGTTCCCGACAAATACACAACTACTGATGCCAACAAGAAGGGAACCGATCCGAATCATGCAATCGCTGAGGATTCCAATTTTGTTGCACCCGTAAGCGGTGCAAGCGGCTACAAAACGTACAAAACCGATATAATCACGCTTGGCACGGCCGAAAAGAATCGTACGATCGATCTGGGTCTGATTGAAACCAGTCCTCCTGATGATAACGATTATCCTTCGGCTGATATGGATAAAACCATCACAAACGTGGAACCGGGGACAGCAGGCGTCGCTTCGCAGGATTATGTAGTGAAAGGCAACAAGGTTCATTACAAAATTGATTTGACGAATACTTCATCCGTCACCATGCATAATATCAAGGTTTCGGATGCACTGGACAGAGGACAGTCCGGATTCCAATTCGATAAGCTTACGTACGATGGCGATCCAATTGCAATCAATGGAAATACTCACAGCCGTCCGGATATTATTACCCGCGTCGACAACCCGGGTACGGGCTCGGAGCCTTATGTTGTCATTAAGGATTTGGCAGCAGGCAAATCGTTGTCGCTGGAAGGTACGTATACCATCACGGCCGACGATATCGACGGCACCGATTTGGATAATACGGCAACCGTGCATTATAACGAATCTCCTGATCCGATCACGGATGATGCGAAGATTCCGACGGCGGGACTCAAAATCGACAAGACTGCCAATGTGCTGTCCGTAACCGAAGAGGGAACGCAAATTGAATACACGGTTACGATCGTGAATACGGGCAGTTCTGTTCTGCACAATGTGGTGATTAATGATTCCTTGGTATCCGGTATTCCGGCCATTCCGGTGCTGCAGCCAGGGGAGTCCAAGCAGATCAAGTATACCTATACGGTTACAAACTCCGATATGGGGCAGCCCAAGGTAACGAATACAGCTTCTGCAAAGCCTGATGAAACTCCTATGGTTGAAGTAACGCTTGATGTACCTGTTACTACGGACCCGAGAGGCACGATCGGAGACTATGTTTGGCTGGACGATAATGAAGACGGCGCTCAGAACGACAGCGAGTCCGGACTTAACGGCGTTATCGTGAAGCTATACAAGGATATTACCGGAACTTCAATTGCCGAGACGGTGACCCATGAGAATGCCGGCAAAGACGGCTACTATCTGTTTACCGGACTTCCGGAGGATACCTACTATGTCCAGTTCATTTACGAAGGACAGTATGGAATGACTTCTCCTGAAGCGGCAGTGCCTGCTGAAGACTCGAACAGCACGGATGTGAGCGGATTTACGGATGAAATCGTAATCGGACCTTCTAAGTGGGATGATCCGACCATCGATTTGGGATTGGTGCCGCGAGGTGAAATCGGAAATTATGTATGGGATGACCGCAACCGCGACGGCATACAAAATGAAGACGAGCTTCAAGGAAACAACGGAATCGAAGTTCAGCTTTATAAGGACTCTCCCGCTGGAGCTCCTGTTGCCGTAACAACCACGGCTAACGATTCCACAGGTAAGCAAGGCTATTATCTGTTCGATAATCTGCTGCAAGGCAATTATTTTGTGCAGTTCATTGTTCCAACAGATTATGTGAAGACCGCTGCGGGACAAGGAGCGGAACCGGAGCTGGATTCCAACGCTACGGACATAAACGGAATTACAACTGTTATTGAAATCGGCGAAATTCCGGGTTGGGTGGATCACAGCATTGATCTGGGCCTGATTGCAATGAAAGGCGCTATCGGCGATTATGTATGGCTGGACAAGAATCAGGACGGCATACAAAACGATGATGAATCTGGCGTCAACGGAGTAACCGTGAAGTTGTACGATGACCGGAATGGGACGGAAATCGCCACAGCGGTAACGAAGGATAATGGCAACCAGCCAGGCTACTACCTGTTCAGCAGCCTGAAAGAAGGCAAGTACTACGTTAAATTCTTCTATAGTGGACAGTATGAAACAACCAAACCGGGGGTTGGATCGCCCGAGGCGGATTCCAACAGCACGGACGGCAACGGGTTTACCGATGAGATTGTAATCGGACCTTCCAATTGGGTGGATCCGACCATCGATCTGGGATTGGTTCCACGGGGCGTGATTGGGAACTATGTATGGCTGGACCGCAACCGGAACGGTATACAAGACGAGAATGAGCTTCAGGGAATCAACGGAATCGAAGTCCGGTTGTTCAAAGATGATGTGACAGGAACCCCTGTCGCTACGACAACAACTGCAGCGGATCCGACAGGCAGACCGGGTTATTATCTGTTCGACGGATTGCTGCCAGACGACTATTTTGTCAAGTTCATTGTGCCTGACGACTATACGAGGACCGTTCAAGAACAAGGAGCCGACGTCAAGGAGGATTCCAATGCAACCGATGAGAATGGATTTACAGCTAAAATTCAAATCGGCGAAAATCCCGGCTGGGAGGATCTCAGCATTGACTTGGGTCTTGTTGCCAAAGGCGTCATCGGCAACTACGTATGGCTGGACAGCAGCAGGAACGGCATGCAGGATGAAGCTGATGACGACGGTATAAACAATGTGAAGGTCAAGCTTTATAACAAAGACATGCAATTGCTTGCAGAGACTTTGACTGCTGATGATGCTGCAGGGAAACCAGGCTATTATCGGTTTGATAATCTGGTCGGAGGCCAATATTTTGTTCAATTCGAAGCTCCTGAGGGCTATGAACTGACAACTCCGGAAGCAACGGGAATTGCGGCTGATAAAGACTCCAATAAGCTGACTGACGGTACTACTGCAGTCATCGCAATTGGAGAAGATGCTCCGCAGGGATGGGAAGATCTTACGATCGATTTGGGTTTAATGTATCCTTATTATCCGTACTTCCCTCCAGTCGATCCGGAGGATCCGACAACACCTGACGATCCGGAGGATCCGGCGAATCCGGGAACGCCGCCGGTTGATCCGGGAGCACCGGGCGAGCCAGGTTCGCCGGTCAATCCGGGTAACCCTGGTACACCATCGAATACAGGTGAGCCGACTGATCCAGGCGTAGAACCTGGCAGCGATACAAAAGTGCCGCAGCAGGAAACAACCGTACAGGACAAACCGATTCAAGGGACGGTTAAAGTACCGGAGGGCGGCAATGTTGCAATCGGTACCCAACCGGAACACGGTACATTGACGGTCGATCCGGATGGTAAATGGATGTATACACCTGAACCAGGCTATACCGGCGAGGATCATTTCTCTATCATCGTAACCGACAAGGACGGTAACGAAGAAGAAGTCCTGTTCGATGTAAATGTGGATGAGATTCCTTTGGGCGGTATAGAACCCGGTAATGACGATCCAGACAGCAGCACAACTGGCAAGACGCTCCCCAAAACAGGGGAAAGCAGCTCTTTGCCGCTTCAACTTGCAGGACTGTGCCTGGTCATTTTCGGAATTGTTTTGCTGAGATTGCGCCGGAAGCATATCCAGAAATAAGATCATTTTTAGTAAAAATCCATCAGGAGCTGTTCCTCCGTCATTATCATATGACGAGGCGCAGCTCCTTTTTTCTAAGATGATAATGGTGAGATGCACGATGGGAGAGGCATATGTCATGAAATAAAGGATTGCATATCCAGGCAGAATAATACCGAACTACCCGTCAAAATGCAAAAAAGAGACTTTACAGGAGGGGGGATCCTGTAATAGTCTCTTTTTTGCGCTATTTGCTGTCTTAAGCTGCTTTTGCTTAATGACAGATGCTATCAAGCGATCAGATTAAGCTTAATAGAATTTAGCTGCTGCGTATTTGCCGGCTTCTTTGAACATTGAACTGCTGCTTGTGCTGGTTTTGCCCAAACCGGAATCAACCGTTGTATCAATATTGCTCCATTTCCCATTAATCAGTACCTGGTTCCAGGCATGGTAGCCTTTCACATAATCGGTTGTTCCCATAACCAGCTTGGTCGGGATGCCGGCGCTCCGAGCCATGACCGCAAACAGGGAGGAGTAATCATAGCAGATGCCTTTGCCCGATTTCAACGTTCTGTTCGCATCGGGAATATAGTCCGTTGTTACAGATGTGCTCAATTTGGTATCATATTTGATGGTTTTAACGATATAATCGTGAATCGCTTTGACTTTGTCTTCAACTTTCGTTTTGTTTTTCGTCAATTCCTTGGCTTTGGCAACAGCAGTCGGAGAGCTTTTCCAATCGACATTTTGCACGGAACCGAGAAATACGCTGCTGTCATCGCTCAAGTTCAGGTTAACTGATTCCGTACCGATTTTTTTGTATTTAGTGCCGGTAACATTTTGCATAAGAGAGATAGTATAAGCACCGTCACCAAGCTGCAGGGGGAAGTATTCCATCGTGCCTGTGGCAGGCAATTTGTATGTATAAGTGACTCCGTTTTTGGTTATTAACAGCACAATAGGCGTTTTTGCGGCAGGTTTAAATGCAGCTCCGATAATTCCATTATCCAATTGCTTCGTATCGAGCCAAGTCGGGGAGTCCGTACCGGATGCTGCTACAGTTGTGGAGAGGGGAAGGGACAAAATGAATACGGTCACGAGAACAAGAAAATAAGATTTCATGAAATAAGACTCCTTTCGGTAGCTGGCTGCCATCCAAGCGGGAAGGCCCTTTAGCTTTGCGTCCCTGTCTTTCGACAAGTTTGCCGTTTATCGTTGAGTGTTTATTGTTTTTAGAAAACAAAAAAAGACAAACTTTCGGCAGCTGGCTGCCATCCAAATAATGGGAAGGCCCTCTAGCTTTGCGTCGCTGCCTTTCGACAGGTTTGCCGTTATCGTGACTTATCTTGACAATAACTATACCAATATTTGATAGAATGTACAACTATTTTTAAGTGATAATAGATTACAGTTTTGCCTGAACAATCAGACGATGGGTCGGATTAATAAGCGGATCGCATGTGATAAGCGTGAGCACCCTGTCGCTGTCATTGCCATTCAATACGGACAGGTCAGTTGGCTTAACGACCGATATTTTGAATACGGTATATTCCATAACCTTGTCTTTGACCCGTATCGTAATTTTGTCGCCCATCTTAACTTCCCCCAGCCTATTGAACAATCGGCCTTTCGTATGAGCCCGGTGTGCAGCCAGGGCAGCACTGCCAATATCTCCAAGTGCGGCTGTTTCTGTCAGATGGACAGCGGCGTACTTCATGTTTTGCGTTGTGGCACCTTCCAGCACAGGAAGCTTCACATCGATGCTGCCGATTTCAATAACAGCGATTCCTTGAGGATCTCCCTTGCTCTGATCGTCACTGACAGTCTCAGGTACGGCAGCGTCTGCTTCATTAGAGAACAGGTCGGATAATCGCTGGTAACTCTCTGCAAGCAGGCGATCGGATTTCTCAGCCGCGGAGGCGAAGGTATTATGATCCATGCGATCAAGCAGACGCCGCTGCTTCTGATCATAATGCCATTCTTTTGCAAAAGGCAGCGCAATCAGTACAATTCCCGTGATGATCAGCAAAAAAGAAAGCAGTTTCTTCATGTTGGCAGGCCCTCCTGTAAGGTCATTATAACAGA
The DNA here is from genome assembly GCF_056269285.1 of Paenibacillus sp. JT31N11. Taxonomy (NCBI): domain Bacteria; kingdom Bacillati; phylum Bacillota; class Bacilli; order Caryophanales; family Paenibacillaceae; genus Paenibacillus; species Paenibacillus sp. JT31N11. The sequence goes on along the minus strand of NZ_JBWDNQ010000008.1, from coordinate 390,867 downwards.
TGGGAACTGTACAAAATCTGAACAACATGTGGTGTGTAACGTCCTCATGGCTATACTGGACAGAACGCGAGCAGCAGCATAAAGTCAAAAAAGGTCAAAGTCAGAGAAAGTCAAAGAAAGACTGAGAAAAATAACGAGGGGACCGCCGGATTTCCTTAAATTCACGGAATATGATTTTTATTGTTGTTTTATCGGGTTTGAGGAGAGCAGGCGGCATCCTTATAATAAAAAGTGTAAACATCACATTATAAGAAATTGGAGGAGATGTACATGTTGGATTTAGTTCCGTTTCGGAAAAGAAATGAAAATGTCAGCCGCAGCTTGATGAAATCATTCCATGATATCTTCAATGAAGATTTCTTTGCGCCGATGAGAAGCAACACCCATCCATTCCGCACGGATATTCACGAACGGGAGGATGCTTTTCTGATTGAGTCCGAGCTTCCCGGGTTCAGTAAAGCTGATATCGGTATCAGCTACAGCAATCATTATTTGACGATTAAGGCTTCGCGCAACAAGGAACAGAATGTGGATGGGGAAGATCATCAGATTATCCGGCGTGAACGTTATTATGGCGAATTTGTCCGCCGGTTCTATGTAGAAAATATTAAGGATGACCAAATATCGGCGAGCTTCGAGAACGGTATTCTGAAACTTGAAATACCCAAGAAGGAAAAAGCGCAATCCGTTAAAAAACACATTGAAATTCAATAAGATTGTCTCTTTGTCTCTTTGGCTCAAGGTCTGATGAAATAATCGCTGTAATCGGGGAACACGGCCAAGTGTAAAAGGGCAAACAACAACAAAACAGGCAGCCGGCGGAATACCCGCTGGCTGCCTGTTTTGTCATAAACACATCTATGATGGATGATGCACTGCTAATCCGCCGAAGGGGAATGGCCCGATCTGTCAAGCCCATCCAATGCCTGCTCCAGCGCATAATTGATAAGGTTGGTTTTGAAGCCTTTGCCTTTATCTTGCGATATCGTTTTGACCCGTTCCAGCAGATCCTTACGGATATAAAATTCGGCTTTGGAGTGGGTTTCCTTGCGCAGCTTCTTATCCAGCTTGACCAGCGGCACCAGTTCCTCCACTTTAACAGCTGGAGTTGGCGGAGCTTCCTGACCGGGAGGATCGGATGGCGATTTCCGGGCTTGCTTGGCTGCAGCCGGCTTCTTTCTGGTGCGCAGCGTTTTTTCGGCTTTGTCTACCATGGATTCCGGTGCAGCGGAGGACGGCTTGTCCGCAGGCTCTTCAAAGTTTACGAGCAGTTCTTTTTTTCTTGGTGGCATATTCGAACACCTCCTTGGCCAAAGTATAATAGGCTTCCGCAGCGGGATTGGAGCGGTCAGTCCATACAAGCGGCGAGCCCTCATAGGCTGCGGCGTTGGCAAAGCTGATCGACCGCGGAATCACGGTTTCAAACAGCCGGATATCCTTCTTGCTGCAGAAATCACGGGCATGGCCCACCAATTCCTGATGCAATTTGGACCGGCCATCGACCATCATCGCAATGATGCCGGTAATCCGCGGCGAAGGTTCCTCCTTGGAGCCGAATGCTTCGATAGTCTGGATTACGCGCTGGAGACCCTTGACGGAGAAGGCTTCCGGAACAAATGGAATCAGCACGTCGGTAGCGGCTTTCAACGCATTGCCGGCTATCAAGCCAAGTGAAGGCGGGCAATCAATGAATATGTAATCATAATCCGACTTGATCTGATCAACCTCTTTCTTTAGCAGCAGAAAAGGAGAGGGGTACGATTCCAGTTGGGATAAAATATGAAATTCCAGCATGTTGAACTTGTCGGATGCCGGAGCCAAATCAAGATTGGGTTTAATGGATATAAGGATATCCTTGATTGATTTGGCGCCAGTGAATACATCATACATGGTAAGTTCGGACTTATCGGGATCGCTGCCAAAAACAACGGCTGCATTGCCCTGGGCATCGGTATCTATAATCAGCGTCTTTTTGTCCGGGAACAGGGAGGAAGCCGCTGCGGCCAAATGAGTCACAAGACTTGTTTTGCCCACACCGCCTTTGTTCATACATACCGCGAATATTTTAGCCATGCTAAAAGCAGCACCTGCCTATCAAATTGGTATTTATTACATTATATCAGAAAAGTGATCGACAAGTCTGCTGACGACAGCGGGAAGCTCCATTTCCTTGCGGATAGCAAGACAAATAAACCGGTGATTGATATAATTCGGCAGACCCTTCATCACCAGTTCTCCCCGTTCGACCTCTTTCAACACACTTCTTTGCGGCAGAATGCCGATTCCAATCCCGCAGCGCACGCCTTCCTTGATAGGCTCAATCGCGCCAAGCTCCATGCTGACGGCAAGCTTCATCCCATTCTCGGCTGCCCATTCATCTGCAAGCCTGCGCGAGGTGGAGCCCGGTTCATGAACCAGAAAGGGAAGCCCGTGCAAATCATGAATCGTTATCTCTTCCTTGGCCGCCAAGGCATGCTGAGGGTGAAGAATCAGCTTGAGCATATCGGCCATCAACGGCCGCAGCTCGATCTGATCGTCCTCCATCGGAGTATGAGAAACAATACCGAGATCCAGCTCGAAGTTCTTGACCAGATCCACAATGAGATCGGCTTTCTTGACGGTCAGCTGCAGCGAGACATCGGGATAGTTCTGGCTGAAGCTCGACAGTAGCGGAGGAAGCAGGTAAGTGGCCGGCGTGTAGCTGGAGCCGATGCGGATATGGCCTTTACGGTGTGACCGGTATTCGGCCAGCGTTTGACCGGCGCGTTCGAACAGAGTCACGATCCGCTCGGCATAGGGCAGCAGCGCTTCGCCGGCATTCGTAAGGCGAAATTGCCGGTGGTATTTGATGAACAGCTCTACCCCGGTGTCCTGCTCCAGCTTCTTGATGTGAAAGCTGACGGTGGGCTGCTTCAGTCCCAATTGGTTGGCCACCTCGGTCAGATTCTTATAGTTTACGGCGGCTACAAAGACCTTTAGCTGTTGTATGTTCATCGTGATGCCTCCTTTTGGCCCTATTATAGATGGTATCTATGTATCTATCAATAAAATAAGATAACGTTAACAAAATCAATATACGGCGTTAATTTCAAGTAAACAAAACTCAACTATTCTAAGTCTAGTAAAACGAAAAAGATTTAGGGAGGATTTAAAGAAATGCGTAAAATGTGGAGTAAAAAGGTGGGGACTATCCTGTTCATGCTGGCGCTGGTGCTGGCAGTGGCAGGATGCGGGAGCAACAATGGGGCCGGCAACACAAACACAAACGCGAATGCGGCGGCAGGAAATGCTAACGCGTCGGGCAATGAAACTGGAACGGCTGCAGGAAACACAGCAGACAATACCGCAGGAAACACTGCGGAGAATGCAGCTGGGAATGCGGCAGCAAATGCTCCTGCTGAGGATCCGAATGACAAGTCCGATGATGAGCCGCTGACTGTTTATCTGAATGACTTTGATGAAATTATCGGACCGGAATTTGAAAAAGCGACGGGTTACAAAGTGAATCTTGTAGTCGGCAATGGCGCTGAAACGATGTCCCGTATCGAAGCGGAAAAAGGAAATCCGCATTGGGATGTTGTATGGATGGATGCTCTGCCTTCCATTCATTCACTGGGAGAGCAAGGCCAGCTGCTGGAAGGCTGGCAGCCGGAGAACCTCAAGAACCTGACTGACTTTACAAAACCGATCGTACCTGCCAATAATGCTTATTTCCCAACCGGCGTACATGCTGCGGGCGTCATTATTTACAATACGAAACTGATAACGGCCGATAAAGCGCCAAAAAGCTGGGCGGATCTCGCCAAGCCGGAATATAAAGGACTCGTCGGCATGGCCGATCCGGCCGTAGCGGCTCCTGCCTATCCTTTCGTATCCTGGTTCTTCGAGAACAAGGGAATGGATGAAGGGAAAACGTTCTTCAAAGGAATGTTGGACAACGGCATGCATGTCTATCCGAAAAACCCGAATGTCGCTACTGCCGTAGCCGGCGGAGAGATTCAGGTGGCCGCCATCCAGGAAAGCAATGCTTATACGCTCAAGAAGGACGGAGAGCCGATCGAAATCGTCTGGCCTGAAGAAGGCGCTCCGGCATCCGTTCGTGTCGCAGCCATTCAGAAGGAAAGCACGCATATGAAGGCTGCCAAAGCATTCATTGAATTCCTGCTGGATCCCAAAACGCAGCAGTACCTGATCGATCAGGGAGCAGAAAGCTACTTTGAGCCTTCCGCTGTCGGCGTTAATGCCAAGGATGACCGCGCCAAGGATACGAAGCTTGTCTATGCGCAAGCGCCATGGGCAGCTGAACATGAAGCCGAAATCAAGCAATGGTTCGCTGACCAATCGGTTAAGTAGGCTGCTGCATGATAAAAGCAAATAATCGGAACATAGGGCAGGGGCGGCTGAGGCCGTCCCTGTCTCCCAACTTTCTGGGCTGGCTCGTATCTGCAATATTGGCTTTGCTTATTCTCTATCCGCTGGCAGCCGTAATGATCCAGGTTGTTTTCCCCGGCGTTTTCTTCGGCGACTGGAATCCCGGCAACCTTTCCTTGCTGCTTGATGTATTCAGCCGGCCGCTGTGGCGTCAGTCCATGCTGAATTCCCTGCTGCTGGCTGGCGGCACGACCGTATTTGCGACTTTACTTGGCGGGGGCCTTGCCATGCTGCGTTCAAGCTGGTCATTCCCTACGGCAAGATGGCTTGATCTGTCCGTCTGGGTGTTATTGATTACCCCTTCTTTTATACTTGCCCAAGGTTGGGTTCTGTTCGCTTCCTCCAATGGCTTTGCACATAAAATATTTGGCTGGGACTGGGTGACCTCGCTCGTATTCCAACCCGCCGGGCTTGTCGCCATTATGGTGCTGAGTAAGTTTCCTTTTGCCTACCTGAGTGTATACACGGCCATGGAATGGAAGGTGGATCAGCTGGGAGGCGCAGCCGAGCTGTGCGGAGCCAGTCCCTTTACCGTGTGGCGGACCGTCTGGGTGCCGCTTCTGCTGCCGGCATTTCTGGCCGGGGCCGCGCTTGTGTTTATGGATACGATCGGCGATTTCGGGCTGCCATCTGCCCTTGCGGCGGTGTACCGGTTTCCGACGCTGCCTTACTCTATTTATTCGGCCATTTATACGTCGCCAATCCGGTTTGATATGGCGGGCGTATTGTCTTTTTATCTGGTTCTGTTCATTGCGATCGCCATGTTCGTGCAGTTCTATGCGCTGCGCAAAGCCAGATTTGATTTTCTCTCTTCCCGAGCAACAGCAGCTGTACCCAAGAAGATGGGGCGCAAAGGTCTGCTGCTCACAGCAGGGAATGTCCTGTTTCTCATCCTTGTAATAGGAATCCCTATGGGAACCAATGTGGCTGTGTCCTTTATGAATAATATTTCCAAAGGCTTTGTCTGGAGCAATTGGACGCTCCATTATTACCGGGAGCTGTTCGTCAACAAGCAGGCCTTGTTCCAGGGCTTGTATCATTCTCTGATGATTGCCGGCTCCACCGCGATTATCAGTCTTATTATTGGATTCCTGGTCGCTTATGTGCTGATTTATTCACGTTTTCGCTGGAAGCGGCTGATCGATATTTTTTCATTGGTTACGTTGGCAGTTCCGGGTGTCGTGCTGGGCATCGGATATATTTTCGTCTGGAATCAAGCATGGCTGGAGAACATCGGACTGCTGTTATACGGAACGCCCTGGATTCTGGTATTAGCCAGCGTTGCCGGCGCTATTCCTATCATTACGCGTATCATTGTCGGCTCCTTGACGAAAATTCCGATCCAGCTGATACATGCCGCTGAGCTTCAGGGCGTTGGCTTCATCAGGCGCAGCCATGAAATTCTGCTGCCGCTTGTCCGCGGGGCGCTGTTATCCGCAGGGCTTGCCGCCTTCGGCTCCAGTGTATTCGACCTTGCGGTGTCGACCATCCTGTACCCACCTAATTTCATGACGCTGCCGGTGGCGATCAACAAAGGATTTGAAGATTTAAAATTCGGCTATGCCACTGCGGCAACGATGCTTGGCGGCGGACTCGTCATTCTGATTATTTTGCTGCTTGAGCTGGCGTTCCGCAGAAAGGAGAAACAACTGCATGACTGATGTTCTGGAAGTAAACTCCGTGGTGAAGAAGCATGGCTCATTCACAGCGCTGAAGGGCGTTTCCTTCAAGCTGGAGGAAGGGCAAATTATTAGTATACTGGGGCCTTCCGGCTGCGGAAAATCCACACTTCTGCAGCTGGTTGCCGGACTGGACGCCCCGAATGACGGAGAAATCCGGCTGCGCGGCCAGACAGTCGCGGCTCCGGGCCGTTTTGTCGCACCGGAGAAGCGCGGCATCAATATGGTATTTCAGGATTATGCCTTGTGGCCGCATATGACGGTCTACGATAATATCGCCTATGGACTGAGGCGCAAACGGATGAGCGCACAGGAACAGCGCAAGGAAATAGGGGAGTTGCTGGATCTGCTCCAGCTGCAAGGGCTGGAGGGACGATTTCCTCCGCAGCTGTCGGGAGGCCAGCAGCAGCGCGTGGCTATTGCCCGGGCGCTCGCAACCCGCCCTTCGCTGCTCCTGATGGATGAGCCTTTATCCAACCTTGACATGCGGCTGCGCATTGATATGCGCACGGAGATGTCTTATTTGTTCCGCCAGCTGGGTATTTCCGTACTTCATGTGACACATGATCCCAGCGAGGCTTTTTCACTGGCGGATCGTCTGATGATTATGCGAAGCGGCCAGGTGGATCAGCTTGATGAGCCGGAGGCGTGCTACCGCAAGCCGGCTTCGCGCTGGGCAGCCTCGCTGCTGGGTGCGACCAATGTGCTGCAGGGGATGATCACCTATGTCGATAGTGAACCCCGTGTGCGGATAGGCAGCGTGACTTTTCAATATGCATTCGCCAATGAAACGGCACCGCTTCATGAAAGTGCCGAGGTGGAAGTCATGATCCGTCCGGAAGATATTACGTTGACCGAAGGGCTTCAGACATCTGGGTCATCAAGCTCCAACCGGCTGACTCTTTCGGTTATTCACTGCGCTTTTGAGGGAAATCAGTGGCGGCTTCTGGTCAAAACGGAAGACGGGCAGCGTTTATCCGTGCTCCACAGCAGCCGTGTTTCGATTGGAGCGGAGCTTCATGTTGAAATACCGGTCGCATTGACGTTTGTTTATGCCCTTGATACGAAGGAGAGTTAAAATACCTTGTCTCGTTTATTGGTTATTTCGGATATTCACGGACATACGGAAGGCTTGAAGCTGCTGCTTGAAGCAGCGGATTATGATTATCGTTCCGATCGTCTTTATCTGCTTGGCGATTATGTTGATGACGACATCGCTTCCTTCCATACGCTGGACTATGTTCAGGCATTGACAAGAGAAGGTGCTGTTGCGCTTGCGGGTAACAAGGAGTTTCAAGGCCTGAAGAAGGCGGAGGTGGCCCGCCGCAAGGATTGGTGCGAGTATATCCTGTCGCTTCCGCTGCATGCCGGGCATGATTCCTATCTGTTCGTGCATGCCGGGATCAGGCCTGGGGTTTCATTGGAGCAGCAGACGATCCTGGATTTGACGGAAATCAGGGAGCCTTTTCACCGGTATCCCCATTCGGACCGCCGGACGGTGGTGTTCGGCCATACGCCAACACATCGACTCGGGGCGGAGCGGGGAGAGCTGTGGCAGGCGAACCGGAAGCTTGGGATTGATACCGGAGCGAAGCACGGCTGCCGCCTGACGCTTGTCGATCTGACGAATTCGCTCACCTTCTCCTGTTCAACCGCAGCGGATCAAAAATACGGAAATTATCGCAAAAAAAGGATAGCCGCACTGTCAAGCAAACCTGAATAAAGAAGGTTACCTCCCGGCCCGGAATTGCGTTATAATTCTAAAGGTCGGGAGTTTTTGGCATGCCTGCCGATCAGGACAGATCCGCTTTACATATTGGTTAGTGGCGACCGCAACTATTAAGGGCGCGAAGCTTGAATTCGCTGCCGGAAAAGGAACGAATCCCTATGAATCCTTCATTTCACGTTATTGGTTCAAAGCAATTTGAGAAGGCGGCGCTGGACGAATTATTCCGCTCCGCTGCCCAGATGGAACAGATTGTAGCGGCAGGCGGGACGAGCCGTTTTGCTGGAAAAATTATGTGCTCGCTGTTTTTTGAAGCCAGCACAAGGACCCGGCTTTCCTTCGAATCGGCGATGTACCGTTTGGGAGGCAGCGTCATTGGTACGGAGAACGCCGCGCAGTTCTCGTCGGCGATCAAGGGAGAAACGCTGGAGGATACGGTGCGGGTCGTCTCGGGTTATTGCGATGTCATTGTGCTCCGGCATACGGACGTTGGAGCGGCGCATCGTGCAGCGGCAGTCTCGGAGAAAGTGCCGGTCGTCAATGCGGGGGATGGCTCGGGAGAGCATCCGACGCAGGCGCTGCTGGACCTGTATACTATTCAGAAGGAGCTCGGGAGAATTGACGGCCTGCATATCGCCATGATCGGCGATTTGACCTATGGGCGAACAGTGCATTCGCTCAGTTATTTATTGTCGAACTACAAGGACATCAAGATTACCTTTATCGCCCCTGATAATGCCAAAATTCCGGAATCGGTCAAACGGTATCTGGACGAAAAGGGGGTTGTTTATGAGGAAACCGGCGATCTGATGAAGGTGGCGGGATCGGCCGATGTGTTCTACCAGACACGCGTTCAGAAGGAACGCTTCCCGTCCATAGAGCAGTATCAGCTGGCCGCAGGCAAGTATATCATTGACCGTCATTTACTGGAGCTTATGCGAAGTGATTCCCTCATTTTGCATCCGCTTCCCCGTGCGGGAGAAATCGAAGCAGAGGTCGATGCCGACCCCCGGGCAGGCTATTTCCGGCAAGCCCAGAACGGCCTGTTTATCCGTATGGCCATCATTGAGAAATGTCTGGAGACAAGAACGGTTCTATAGGATAAAGAACACGATCAAGTGTGTGCAATTTCAAACATTTGCGGATCGAACACACGCAGTGCTGATGCCGACGGCAAAGCTTGCGTGTTTTTTGTTCTTTTCTCCTTGCAGGAAGGTTGGATTCGCCTGGTCGAAGAATGTCGAATAAGTATTCGAAAGCTAATATAATTTGCAAGTTATAACGATATACAGGTCTTTATATACATTTTTCGACAAAAATAGTATGTTGTAATAGACTGGCAATTCTAAGTAAAAAGATATTTTTTATGCTGGTTTTCAACCTAACAGAAGGGGGCTAACGGATTCCGGTCCGGCGCGATCGTATACAATCTTTCTGGCGTGTTCGCATTGATGGTCATGCTGTATAGACTCGCGCTGTGGAATGATCACTTGCAATTTAATTTACCCAAGGAGGCAGCAACGTGTATAAGAAAAAATGGATGAAGATTGCAACTGTTTTTATGCTTGGCATGACTTTGTTTTCAGTCCCAGTAATACAGGCGGCAGGCATTACGCTGAAGATTAACGGGAATACCGTTCAGAATGAAGTTGAGCTCATAAAGGTAAACGGAACGATACTTGTGCCTATGCGGCTGGTAGGAGATACAGTTGGAGCATCGATGAATTGGGACAATGCCACCGAGACTTTGACAGCGGTGAAGGGTGATACTGCGGGTACGCTTGTTTTGGGGAAATCGGTCGCAACCGTTAAAAACGGCAACAATGTAAAGCAAGTCACGCTTGACCAACCCGGACAGCTAATTGATAACAGGGTAATGGTTCCGGTACGCTTTCTGGCAACACTATTCGGCGCAAAGGTTGAGTGGAATCAAGACACCGAGACGCTTCAGATTACAACAGAAAGCAATGAAGTCACACCGACTTTGCCTGTTCAAAAGGGTGATAAAGGTGATAAAGGTGACAAAGGCGAAAAAGGAGACAGGGGAGACACTGGGGCAAATGGAGCGACTGGCTCTTCAGGATCGCAAGGTCCGTCTGGCCCAACCGGTCCAGCAGGCCCAGCGGGAGCTAAGGGTGATGATGGCGCTGTAGGTCCGGCAGGTCCGGCGGGAGCTAAAGGCGCAGATGGCGCTGCTGGCCAGGCGGGAGCCAAGGGCTCAGACGGCGCTGTAGGCCCGGCAGGTCCGGCGGGAGCCAAAGGCGCAGATGGCGCTGCAGGTCCGGCGGGTGCTCCAGGAGCTAAGGGTGATGATGGAGACATAGGCCCAGCAGGTAATGCAGGTGTAAATGGTGCTGCGGGCCCCGCAGGACCAATAGGTACAACAGGCGCAACGGGAACAACGGGTGCTGCTGGTCCAACAGGTGCAAAGGGTGATACAGGGCCAGCAGGCGGGTTATCCCAGTATGGATACATTTACAACGTATCTGCTCAAGTGGTTGCAATAAATGCTAATATTAGTTTTGATTCAAATGGTGTACTTACACCTGGGATTGTGCATGCACCAGGAAACGCTGGGATTACAGTTAGCGTTGCAGGTACGTATGAGGTTGCTTTTTCCGTGTCGGGTGTAGAACCCAATCAATTCGCACTCTTTGTAAATGGCGCCCCCGCTGCTGGAACCCTCTATGGTTCAGGTGCGGGCACACAGCAAAACAATGGGCAAGCAATAATAACTGTTGCGGCGGGTGACGTTCTCACCCTGCAGAATTATAGTTCCGCTTCCGCGGTTACTCTTCAAACTTTAGCCGGTGGGACACAAACAAACGTAAATGCTTCCGTTATCATAAAAAAATTAAATTAAACTCATTCTTGTTGTCATTCATAAGTGATTGAGAAGCAGCTCTGCCGGTTTCTGACCGACAGGGCTTTTTTCGTATTGTTAGGTCTGCCAGAATTTACTGGTTGGCCTATTTGTGCTTCAATTTGGAAAGGATCTACGGCTTAACAGATACCGTTACTAAGTTTTATGGCTATAATACCTTTTCCCGGGAACCTCAGCCCGAAGAAGTGATGCGGCAAAGATTGCACAATTGCCACCAATATTCGTCAGATTTTGGATGGATGATTCCCAGGATGTTTGTTATCATTACCAATGATAATGATAATCATTAACAATTAAGAAGGGGGATAAGTATGCTTCACGTTTCACGTAGAACAGGAATATTGGGTATTCTCATCGTATTCGCAGTTATCGTAAGCGCCTGCGGGGGGAATTCGGAACCAGCACCAGCAAATGGACTACAAAACGCCGCAGGTACGAATGCCAGCGAGTCTGATACAGCCGCTGCTGAAGGGGAGAAGGAAGAAGAAACCCAGAGTGGATCTGACACCCGAATCGTCAAAACAGTTAAGGGAGATATTGAAATTCCCGCCAATCCGAAGCGGATCGTCGCCGGCTATTACCATGGAACGCTGCTGTCCCTGGGGATTCATCCGATTGGCGGAAGCAAGGAGTGGTGGATGGGAAGTCCGTTTTTGACCAGCGAGGAGCAGACTATTGAGGATATCGGGTCACCCGCATCTCTGGAAAAGGTGCTTGCTCTCGAACCGGATCTGATTGTGATCAATGATACGCTGTTTGACAGCTATGACGCCTTGTCCAAAATCGCGCCAACGCTGCTTATTCCATACGATTCCATCAAAAATATCCGCCAGGAAATTACCATGTTCGGCGATCTGCTGAACAAGCAGGAGGAAGCCTCGAAGTGGCATGCTGATTACGAGGATAAGGCAAAGCAGGCCAAAGAGAAGCTGAAAGGGATCGTGAAGCCGGGAATGACCGCGTCACTTCTCGAAACGGACGGCAAAACCATTGCCATGCTCGGCGATAATTACGGCCGCGGGGGAGAGGTCATTTATCATGTATTCGGCTTCAAGGCTCCCCCGCTTGTGCAAAAAGATGTGATCGACAGCGGCGAGCAATATAAGACTGTCTCGCTTGAAGTACTCCCCGAGTATTTGAATGCGGATTATATTTTCTTGAGCTCTTACCCTGACGGAACGGATGAAGCATTGAACACACTAATGAAAAGCTCCGTGTGGAAAAGCTTGAAGGCTGTCAAAGAGGGACATGTGATCAGCCTCGATTATAAAACCTATTTTTATTTTGATCCTGTCTCGACATTCGGACAGATTGATACGTTGACGGACCTGCTGCTTAGGAATCAAGCGCAGTAACTCCCGTGATTGCCGGAATCGGTCACCTGTGGACGTTTGCCCATATTTTCAGGACGATCGCCCAAGTGCTTGCGTGCCGGAACGTGTTATAGTGGCGTTGCCGGCTATAGAGTCCGGCAGGAAACCTTTGAGGAGGCGCTTGACGATGCGGCGGTATGGAGACCTGATTTGGAAACAGATGAAAAAGGATCACTCCGGTGAATGGGGAATGGATATTCAGCAATGGGATTGGGTGCCCGGAGTGGGCATCATTGCTTTGATGGAATATTACGAAGCTGTACAGGATCCCGAAATATTGGCTTATCTGATTAATTGGGTGGCGAATAACAAGGACAAGGCGGACGAAACAAGAGTGATAAACAGCATCGCTCCCTACGCGGTATTTCCGGTTTTGCATCATCTGACAGGCGACGACTGGTATGCGGAGGAAGCGGAAAGGGTGGCCCGGTGGCTGATCTCCGAAGCTCCCCGTACCCGGGAACAAGCCTTCGAGCATACGGTCACCGAGAATGCCAGCTTCTCGGAGCAGGTATGGGCGGATACGATTTTTATGGCTGTCCTTTTTCTGGCGCGCACCGCCTCCATGCTTGACAATAAGCGTTATGCGGAAGAAGCGCTGAATCAGGTTCTGATTCACCTGAGGCTGCTTCAGGATACGCAGACCCAGGTGCTGTTCCATGGCTGGAATTGCGATACCGGCAGCCATATGTCCGCAGCACGATGGACGAGAGCGAACGCATGGGTAACGCTGGGCGTTCCCATGATCCTGGAGGAGATTGCTCCTCACATTGAGGTTCCCGATGAGGTCATCGAAAGATACGGCAGGCTGATCAAGGGTCTGGCGGGTTATCAGCAGGCGGATGGTTTATGGAGCACGGTGATGGATGAGCCTGATTATTATCGTGAGATTTCCGGAAGCGCAGGGATTGGCGCGGGCATCTCGAAAGCGCTTGAAACAGGTCTGATCGAACCCGATGAACAGTTGATTGCAGTCGTAGAGCGGGTCTTACAGGCGGTGATTCCTTATATCTCGGAGGAAGGGGAAGTCGGAGGCGTTTCCGGCGGAACGCCTGTATTGGCCAGCATCGCGGCTTATAACGAGGTTCCCATTTATCCGGCTCTCTATGGACAAGGCCTGGTTCTCCTGCTGCTCGTTCAAGCCATACGCGGGAAGGGATGAGTGAGACGGTCAGAAAAGGCGCCTGGCTGGGCGCTCATCCCGAAGATCGTGTGCTCCCGCTGGATCCGTACGGAAAGTTAGCCGAAAAACCAAAAATTCAGGCGAACAACAGCTGCATCGACAATTGACAGGCAGCTGACTCACTTGTAAACGCTTGTGAAATATCGAAAGACGACGTTTCCACATGCGCGGCATGATATTTTCACCATACATTCAGGTGATCCGGGTTGTACCGGATTGCCTTTTTACGCTTCCGGCGGCTTCGCTGCGGTATTTTTTTGGCGATAGCCCGGTTCCTCTTTTGAATACATGAAAGAAATGCGACATATCCCCGAAGCCTGTAAGCAGGGCTATCTCTGAAACCGGGATTGCGGATTCCACCAGCAGCCGCTTGGCCTGATTCAGACGGTAATCCGTCAGAAACTGCTTGATGGTATTTCCGGTAGCTTCCTTGAAAATGTAAAATAACCGCGATCTGGAAACCGGATACAGCCGCAGCAGATCCTCCACCTGGAGCTTTTCCTGATAATGCGCTGTTAAATAGGATAACATCCCGCCTACAATCCGCTCATCCTCCGATTCTGCCGGGTTCATGCCGGCTGGCCCGGTTTTTTGCAGCTCAATGATGAGCATCAGCAGCTCGGCAATGGATTTGAGCACAGCCAATTCGCCGTAGGGGGTCTTGTTCTGTAGCTGAGTTTCAAGCTTCGAGAGCAGGCTGGCAAGTCTGGATTGCTGCAGCGAGGAAAGAAAATAATGGCTTGATTGCGAGTCGCCTTCCATGAAGATGGAAGCAACGGCTAGAGCAGAGCCGAAGCAGGCTGCGTTGATGATATCGATATAAGCCTCGTCTATCGAAACAACGAATCGGTGCAGAGGGTCAGGCTTGCCGGTGAAGGGCCTGTGAACGACTTGAGGGCGGATAATGGTCAACGAACCGGCTTTCAGCGGATATAACCGATCCCCGACGATATAGGAGCCGGAGCCGTCCAGACAAAAATAAAATTCGAAGCCATTGTGGGCATGGAGCATCCGTTGGCCAAGAGGAGCTGTCCGGAGCTGGCAGTTCACGGGATATTCGGTAAGGAAGCGGTTCGTGTATTCATCCAAAGCATAGCTTGCGGAAAGCTCAGGTCCTGTATGGCCCATAAGCGGACCTCCTTCAACAATCATCTCGTTGCTCTTCATGTTACTATCAGGGAGCAATCATGAACTATTATCGTACCATAAACAGATCAAATCCTAAACCGGAAAAGCTCCAGTGATACAATCTGCGTGCCACCGAAAAAAAATCTTGACGGAAGTAACTGTAACAAATATTATTATAGTTATTCAACCAATGGGAGATGAGGCAGCATATGAACAGCGATTTCACAATAGCCGTGCACAGTCTATCCTATTTGGCTCATTTGCCTTTACATATAGCGCCAAGCGACCGCATTGCCAGAAGCGTATCCGTCCATCCCGTAAGGGTGCGCAAGGTACTCAGCATGCTGTGCAAGAAAGGGTATATTAAATCCAAAGAGGGTGCCGGCGGCGGGTTCGAGCTCAACTGCAGGCCGGAAGAGGTCACGCTGGATGAACTGTATCTGCTTACCTCGGAAGGATCGTTGAAGCCTAAATTCCCGAATCCCAATACGCAATGCCATATTGGGGCTAATATTGAAAGTGCCATGGATGGTATTTTTATTTCATTGGAGGATCAGGTGGGCAGCTATCTGCACAACTATACCATTGCCGATATTCTTAAGCGCGTGGAGCTGCAATCCAGGCTTTAATTTTTTTTGTTCTTTACTGTAATATTTAATATTACAGTAAAGAAGTTATTATCCATTCAGGGGGAACAAATGATGACAGAGGCTGCAAAAGCAACAAAGCTTTACTATGGATGGATCGTCGTGCTGATTGCCTTCTTGGCTTTGCTCGTCTCCGCGGGAATCAATTCGATTCCGAGTGTGCTAATGCTCTCGTTCGAGAAGGAATTCGGCTGGGACCGGGCATCCGTCTCGGGCGCTTTATCCATCAAGATCCTGCTGTATGGGCTTATGGGGCCATTCTCAGCCGCGCTTATGGCGCGTTTCGGCATTCGCCGGATGATGGTCATCGCCATGATTCTGCTGGCAGGCAGTCTCTCGCTGACACCCTTGATGACATCGCTCTGGCAGTTTTTTCTGCTCTGGGGAGTTATGGTCGGGCTGGGCACCGGCATGATGGCCAATGTCCTTGGCGTAACTGTAGCAAACCGCTGGTTCGTCAAGCATAAAGGCTTGGTTGTGGGGCTGCTTACGGCAAGCGCCGCCACGGGGCAGCTGCTGTTTCTCCCTTTACTGGCGCAAATTACGACGGCGATTGGCTGGAGAGCTTCCATTTATACGACCGTAGCGGTTCTTGTGCTGCTCATCCCTGTGGTTGCCATATGGATGAGAAATCACCCGTATGATGTCGGAGCGGCTCCTCTAGGCGAGGTCGAGGTTACACGACCGGCTCCATTCAGAGGAAATTTATTTCTTGCGCCGCTGCAGACGCTTGCTTCCGCTTCCCGGAGCGGAACCTTCTGGCTGCTCGCCGGGACCTTCTTCTTCTGCGGGTTTTCCACCAACGGGCTGATCGGCACCCATCTGATTCCAGCCTGCGGCGATTTTGATATTCCCATTGTCATAGCGGCAGGGCTGCTGGCGTTGATGGGAGTATTCGATCTTGTAGGCACGACGCTCTCCGGCTGGCTGTCCGACCGGTTCGACAGCAGATGGCTGCTGTTCTGGTATTACGGACTGCGCGGTCTTTCCCTGATCTTCCTGCCCACCGCTCTCAGTATGGGCTACACCCAGCTGCTGATCTTCGCGGTATTCTACGGATTGGACTGGATTGCCACTGTTCCGCCGACGGTCAAGATCACCTCCGATGTATTCGGAAAAGAAAAGGCGGGAATGGTATTTGGCTGGATCGTCGTTGCTCATCAGGTAGGGGCTTCCACTGCCGCTTATGGGGCAGGGGTGCTGCGCGACTGGCTCGGCAGCTATACCGTTCCGTTCGTGATGGCCGGATTTGTCTGCTTGTTTGCGGCCGTGATGGCCGTGCGGATTCGAAAATCCGTCAGGATGGCTCACGCTGTAGGAGCCTGATGGCGTTTATATAGATAACCGGTGATTAGCTGGCGGAGCCTGCGGAAGCCGCCTGATGAAGTGTTAGAGTATGAACGCGGCTTCCATCTGAGCAGCCATGCTTGTCACAGGGTTTTATGGATAAGGCGGCCTCTTCCCGGTCTGAGACCAGGAAGAGGCCGCCTTATTGTTGTTTCGCCGCAGTCTGCTGCCAAGGATACGGCTGTCTCAAGTAAAAATTTGGTCAAAGGCCCGCGGTTGGTTATACTGTAATTGGAGGAGGCAACGTACGACAATCCAAAATATGAGGTGATCCATACATATGACAAGCAAGACAAGCGCAGTCATTGAGCGTTCCTTACAAAATCTGTTGGAAGACGCCGCTTATTTGCCGGTTTTACAGGACGAAATCAGAGCGAAAGCCTTCAAATCTCTGGCCTCCATACTATCTACTCCCAATCGCATGCACAAATCCTTTCTGCGCGTTCCGCTGGACAATGGCGAGGTGACGAGGATTCCCGCTTTTCGGACTCAGCATAACGATACGCTGGGGCCCTATAAAGGGGGCATACGCTTCCATGAATCGGTGAACGAGGATGAAGTTATTAATTTGGCTGCGTTAATGACGCTTAAAAACGCGCTCCATGAGGTCCCGTTTGGCGGCGGAAAAGGCGGGGTTGCGATTAATCCGCGAAACTATTCCGCACGCGAGCTGTACCTCATCTGCAAAAAATATGTCCAGTATTTCAGCGATATTTTGGGACCCGACAAGGATATTCCAGCGCCTGACGTTGGCACGGGCGAACGCGAAATGGACTGGATGATGGCTGAATATAAAAGCATTAATCCCGGAAAGCCCTATCGCGGCAGCTTCACGGGCAAAAGCGTCATTAACGGAGGCTCCCTGGGAAGAAGGGAAGCGACCGGCAAGGGCGTTTATTTCACCTTCCGCTATTTGCTCCATGATTTTCTTCAGGGACAGCAGGGGTTTGCAGGCAGCAGCAACTCCTTCGCCCAGACCGTTATGGCTCATGCCGGCCGACCGCTGAAGCTGGCCGTTCAAGGGTTCGGCAATGTCGGTTCCGTCGTGGCCCTGGAAGCCTACCAGTGCACGAAGCTGCAGAATAAAATTGTGGCGGTCAGCGACCGCAACAGCACTTTATACAATGCCGAAGGCCTGGACATTCCTGCTCTTATCGGCTATGCACAGACGCATCATGGCGATCTGCCGTATACGCCGGAAGGGCTTGCCGAAGCGAATGTCAAAGCGGAAATCCGGGGCAGAGAGGATATTCTCTATCTGGATGTCGAGGTTCTGGTACTCGCGGCGCTGGAGGATCAGATACGCGCTGATAATGTGGAGCGCATCAAAGCCAGCTTCATTGTAGAGGGAGCGAATGCTCCGGTTACGGGTGATGCGGATCAGATATTGCTGGATAAAGGCTGTATCGTCATACCGGATATTCTGGCGAATGCAGGCGGCGTCATCGTCTCGTATTTTGAGTGGCTGCAGGGCCGCGAGACGCAATTTTACAGTGAAGCGCAGGTATTTGAGCTGCTTCATGACAAGATGAAATCGACCATGAACGCGATTTACCCCGGTTACTTCGGGAACAGCCGCTCGCTGCGTCAAATCTGCTATACCCACGCGGTCATGAAGCTGTCGACCAATCTGTATATTCAGGGGAAGCTGTACTAAAGCCAGGATTCATGCTAGTAAATATAAATGATGAACGGGAGGCTGTAACGATGAATGAATTGATCAAAAAAGCATTGGCGCTCGGCGTAGGCATTACGATTACAAGCAAGGAAAAGGTCGAGAAGGCGGTCGAAGAGCTGGTGAAAAAAGGGGAGATCGCCCCTGGCGACTCCAAGGAGCTGCTGAACCGCCTGATACAAAAGGGCGAGGACGAGCAAAATGAGCTCAAACGGATCGTGCGGGAGCAGCTGAAGCTGCTGCTGGTTGAATTGAATGTCGCTACCAAGGATGATATTCTGCGCCTGGAATCCCAGATCAAGGATCTGAAGGTTGAGAAAGCAGATGTGAGCGAAGTTCAGACAGAGGGACAGTCCGGGAAGCAGCAAGAGGATCAGGCGTAGGCGTCAAGGCCAACTGAAAGGAAACCAGCCCTATGTTCGGTAAACGAGTGCGTCACATAAACCGGTATCGGGATATCGCAATAGCTTTGATTCGCAACGGTTTTGGTTTTATCGTGGAGGAAATTGATATTTTCCATATGCTTTCCCTTCCCGCAAGGATCATGAAGCAATCCGAGAAAACGCCCAAATTATCGCTATGGGAGCGGATCGGGAATGTCATTCAGGATTTGGGTCCGACCTTCGTCAAGCTCGGACAGATCGGAAGCACGCGTTCGGATGTGCTACCGGAAGAGATGATCAAGCAGCTGGAAAAGCTTCAGGATCAGGTTGAAGCTTTTCCTTTTTCCGATGTACAGGCCATCATCGAAGCGGAATCCGGTATGCGTATGGAGGAGATTTTTGCTGATTTTCATCAAGTGCCTACGGCTGCCGCCTCCATTGGCCAGGTTCATGAAGGCAGGTTGACCAGCGGAGAACGGGTAGCGGTCAAGATTCAGCGCCCAGGCATCGCCGAAACGGTCAAAACCGACCTGGAGATACTCCGCAATCTGGCTGCCATTATGGAGAACCGGTTCGATTGGGCCAAAAAATATCAAATTCAAAAAATGATTGAAGAATTCGGCAAATCGCTGATTGATGAGCTGGATTACAAGATCGAAGGAAAGAACACGGAGCTCATAGCCGCTCAGTTCGAGAAGGACGTCAATATTTATATTCCCGAAGTGTACTGGGCGTATTCTTCAGGCAAGGTGCTGGTGATGGAGTTTGTCGAGGGCATTAAGGTCAGCGACAACGAGCAGCTGATGAGCAAGAATTATAATAATAAAATTATCGCTGAACGCCTCATACAAGCGGTTCTGCATCAAATTTTTATTGAAGGATTCTTCCATGCGGATCCGCATCCCGGCAATCTGCTGGTGCTGCCCGGCGAGGTTGTCGCTTTTATCGATTTTGGGATGGTCGGACGGCTTACGCCGGAGATGAAGCTTCATTTTTCCAACTTGATTATTGGGCTAATGCGCAAGAAGACCGACGCCATTATAAAGTCCCTATTCGATATGGGGGTAATTACCGAGCATGTCGATAAGGATGAGCTTCGAAAAGATGTCAATCAAATGCGCGATAAATATTATGGAGTCGCTCTCAGCGAGGTCAGTCTCGGCGAATCGGTGCAGGACCTGTTCGATCTGGCCTACCGCCATCAAATCCGCATCCCCGCCGATTTAATTCTTCTTGGCAAGACGCTGCTGACGATGGAAGGCGTTGTCGAGAAGCTGGACCCGGAGATCAGCATCATTCAGATAGCGGAGCCCATTGGCAAACGACTGATTAAGGAGCGCTTCAACCCGAAAAATATCGGAGAACGGCTGTGGAAGGACGTATCCGATTACCGCGAGATTCTGGTCGATTTTCCGAAACAGATCAAAGGGCTGCTGAACGTCGTGAATAACGGCAATTTGAAGCTGGAGATCAGCGTATCGGGTATTGACGGCATCCTGAAGAAGCTGGACCGGATCAGCAACCGGCTGTCAATCAGCCTTGTGCTGCTGTCCTTCAGCATCATCATGCTGGGTCTGATCATCGGTTCTTCCATCAGTCACCAAAACAGCATGCTGTGGAACATCCCTGCGATCGAGATCGGTTTTGTCATCGCGGGGTTTCTGTTTATGTGGCTGCTCTATTCGATCTTCAGATCAGGACGGTTCTGATGACCTCTTCCGGAACGCTGGAGTACTCGGCAGGATAGCCGTTAAGGTTCATTTTCTGACTGAAATTGTCCCGATTGACGTGGAATTGAGCAGATGATTATGGCATACTGTTACGTGAGATGATCAAGGGAAGGCTTAACTTGAAATATAACAAAGTATCATACTTTGCTTATATTTCTGAGAGAAGAAACTTTGACATAGCTACAGAATGGATGGCTTCAGCCGTTTCTTCTTGTACGGGACAGTATGCTGTAACACCATATCGCTTAAGGAGGTTCGACCATGTCAATTGAATCAAGTTACGAAGACGCCCGAAAGCTGTATGCAAAGCATGGAATCGATGTGGACGAGGTTCTGCGCAAGCTTGCCCAGATCAAGATTTCCGTCCACTGCTGGCAGGGCGACGATGTCCGGGGCTTCCTGTTTCAGGATCAGGAATTGACCGGAGGAATTTCGGTAACGGGTAATTACCCGGGGGCTGCGCGCACGCCTCAGGAATTACGTTCGGACTTGGAGAAAGCGTTCTCATTAATTCCTGGCAAGCATAAAGTCAATTTGCACGCAATCTACGCCGATACGAACGAAAAGGTGGATCTGGACCAGCTGGAGCCCCGCCATTTTCAATCCTGGGTCGATTGGGCGAAGACACAGGGGCTGGGGCTGGATTTCAATCCGACCTGCTTCTCCCATGAGAAATCCGCGGACGGTTTTACATTGAGCCATCCGGATGAGGAAATCCGGAGGTTCTGGATCGATCATTGCAAAGCCTCGCGCAAAATCGGCGCTTATTTTGGCGAGCAGCTGGGTCAGACCTGTGTGACCAATGTTTGGGTCCCGGACGGCTACAAGGATATTCCCGCCGACCGGCTCGCGCCGCGCCGCCGCCTTATGGAAGCGCTCGATGAAGTGTTTGCGGAGGAGCTTGATCCGAAGCATAACCTTGATGCGGTGGAGAGCAAGCTGTTCGGTCTCGGTGCGGAAGCTTATACGGTGGGTTCCCATGAATTTTATATGGGCTATGGCATCAAGAATGATAAGCTGATCTGTCTGGACGCAGGACATTTTCATCCGACAGAAGTGATTTCCAACAAGCTTTCCTCACTATCGCTGTTCACCAGCGGCATTCTGCTGCATGTCAGCCGTCCGGTCCGTTGGGACAGCGACCATGTCGTTGTGCTTGACGACGAGCTGCTGGACATCGGCCGGGAGCTTGTGCGCAATGAGCTGCTGGATACCACACATATCGGACTGGATTTCTTCGATGCCAGCATCAACCGTGTGGCGGCATGGGTGATCGGGACGCGCAATACAATTAAAGCCTTGCTGCGGGCCATGCTGGAGCCGGCTGAAGCGCTGAAGCAGGCGGAGCTCGAAGGGGATTATACGACACGTCTGGCATTGGCTGAAGAGTTCAAATCCTATCCATTTGGAGCGGTATGGGATTACTACTGCGAGCAAAGCGGGGTTCCGGTTCGCGAGGAATGGCTGGCCGAGGTCAAATCGTATGAAAAATCCGTACTGCCGGGCCGCGGGGATTCGGCGCCCGTCGTACATCAATCATAGCAGGAAGAGGCTGCCTGCTTATCCCCCATAATTGCGGGAGGACAGCAGGATTGCAGAGTTTCTCTTCCGGAAAATGTGTTTATGCCATGCTGGTCCAGAGCAACAGTCAATCGGTAATATTCTTAGTGTAATAGGCAATAATATCTTTACGGCGGATAATTCCGATGAATACACGGTCATTGTTCACGACAGGCACGAAATTCTGATCAGCCGCCAGGGCCAGCATATCCTCCATCTGCGCATTAATCGAGACGCATTCATTATGGATGCGTTTCTTTATTTCGGTTACGGGCACCTGCTGCATATTATCAAAGGTAAGACCCGGGGTATTCTTCAGCTTCCACAACAGATCGCCCTCCGAGAGGGTGCCGATATATTTGCCGTCGTCGTCAATAATGGGAATTGCCGAGTAATGATGATGCTCCAGCTGATCCATCGCTTCCTTCATGGACATGGAAGAAGTGATGAAAGCAACCTTGTCTTTGGGAAACAGGAATGAAGAGATTTGCATATGGCCTGAGCTCCTTTGCTGTAGATTTTATATTGGCTCTCTTTTATTAAAACATACTTTACGACTAAATAGTGTGTTAAATGGTGCCATGGAGAATTTAGATATTAGATCATTTCACTGGGAAAATGACCATACACTACTTAATATATGGTCATAAGGGGTGTATGCGTCTATGCGGATTATGCTGGATACGGCTAAAGCATTGCTGTTGGCAGCGGAGAAGAAGGCCCGGGAGATCGGGGTATCTGAGGACATCGCGATTGTTGATGAAGGAGGCAATCTGATTGCTTTTCACCGCATGGATTATGCCCGTATTGCCGGGATCGATATCGCCCTGAACAAGGCATGGACCAGTGTGGCGATGAAAATGCCGACAGTCAATCTGTCCCAGGCGGCACTTCCCGGCGGACCTTCCTTCGGCATTAATACAACGAATAACGGGCGGATTGTCATCCTGGGGGGAGGGATTCCTCTCATCAAAGATGGCCGGATATACGGAGGAGTCGGGGTGAGCGGCGGAACAAGCGATCAGGATATAGAGGTTGCCACTGCCGCAGTTCAAGCTTACGACAGCATGCGCGCGGCAGACAGTCCCCGTCCCCTGCAGGCACGCATAGGCTCGTATACGCAGAATACGTAATTTTCGCTCTATCTG
Organism: Paenibacillus sp. JT31N11; assembly: GCF_056269285.1. NCBI lineage: Bacteria > Bacillati > Bacillota > Bacilli > Caryophanales > Paenibacillaceae > Paenibacillus > Paenibacillus sp. JT31N11. The sequence continues at coordinate 367,973 of NZ_JBWDNQ010000008.1, read as the reverse complement.
GATAAAAGCAGCTGCACAACAAGCGCTCCCCTGCATGACAGGGCAGCGCTTGTTTTTATATTGGCTAAAAGCCAATCAAGCAATCATAAGGATTAATGATGATTTGGATAACAGATCGGAATTCCCGGAGCTATATAGTTAACCCTATAAACCATAATGAAATCAAGTCATCCGCCTGGGGAGAGATACAATGACACTAGCAAATACAAGCAGCATCAGGCTGCATAATGGTATGGGATTCACACAGGGGCTGGCAATCACCTTGCTGCTTGCCGCGGCTGCAAAATTTTTGGCGATGCTGCCGTTTCTAAGCATTATGGGTCAGCTTGTGATCGCGATTTTGCTTGGCGTCGTCTGCAAAGCTATATTCAGGATGCCGGAATCTGCAGTTGGCGGAATTTCCTTCTCTAGCAGGAAGCTTCTGCGGTACGGCATTATTTTATTAGGCATGAGACTTAACTTGTCCGATATTGTTCATGCTGGACCCAAAGTATTGGCCATTGCGGTTATTGATGTGTTTTTTACAATTCTGGTTGTGTACGGTCTGACGAGGTGGCTAAACGTTGATAAGAGGCTTGGCCTGTTAACGGCATGCGGGACTGCAATTTGCGGAGCCGCCGCAGTGGTGGCAATCTCGCCGCAAATGAAGGCAAATGAGGAGGAAACGGCTGTTGCCGCTGCGACGGTTGCGATTCTCGGTACGATTTTCACCTTAATCTATACCTTCGTATATCCCATTTTGGATTTAAGTCCTTCAGGCTACGGTATTTTCACGGGAGCTACGCTTCATGAGGTCGCTCATGCCATTGCCGCTGCCGCACCAGGTGGGCAGGAAGCGGTTGATCTTGCGGTGATTGTGAAGCTGACACGCGTGGTCATGCTGGTGCCGGTGGCAATGGTTATCGGAATCTGGGCCGCGCACAAGCAGCGCCGTTATGCAAGCGGAGCCGAAGGCCGCACAAGCTGGAGGGAGATCCCGTTCCCGTGGTTTATTCCCGGCTTCCTGCTCATGTGCGGGGTGAATACATTAGGTATCATTCCTGCGGCGATTAGCGCACAGATGATTATCGCAGCTTATCTGCTGCTGGCAATGGCGATGGCAGGCCTTGGTCTTGGAGTGAACATCGGTACCTTCCGCCGACTGGGTATGAAACCCTTTGCCGCAGGAGGGATAGGCTCGGTGCTGCTATCGGTCCTCGGCTTCCTGCTTGTGCATGCATTCGGCTTGGCCTAACAAGACATACTTCGCATTCCGGAAATGGAGGACAGCGAGGAGAGAACCGGGACGGATGGTATCTTCGGGGCCCGGAGCAAAGTGTCAACCCCAATTACGGAAGGACAGGAACGCTGCTTCGCTTTTCACCTGCACGGGTTCGTGCCCGGGTTCGGGCACCGACAAAATAAATCACTTCCACAACCGCAATCGCACCTGCCATGTCCATCAGCACATGCTGTTTGACAAATAAGGTCGAGGCGATAATAAGGATGGACATGCCTGATACCGCAAAGCGGATATACCGGTTGATTCCGGGTGACGAGATAAAGGCTTTCATCATGCAGTAAGAGGTCAGCACATGCGTGCTCGGGAAGCAGTTGAAGGGTTCATCCATGCTGTAGACATATTGAACGAGCCGGTCCAGCCAGTCGTTGACGACCAATTCCGGGCGCGGCACATGGGTCTGGTATACGGCATAGACCAGATAGCAGACGACGAGCCCGATATTGAAGCGCAGCAGTGTGTGCATATACAGATGTCGATTCTGCAAGGCAAGATAGACAAAGCAGGCTAAAATAAAGACGAACCAGGCCAAGTACGGCAATATGAATATTTTCAAGAACGGAATTTGCTGATCCAGATCGGTTACAAGGCTGAACGTATGCTCGCCTCTGCTGTGATTCAGATAAATATAAGCGATGCTGAGCAGGGGGATGGACAGCAGCAGGCTGAGCGCCAGCAGGTGATTTTTTAACAGGTTCCATTTCTTATACATAAGCAGTCACTCCGTTTCGAATTTTCCAGCCTGCCTGGTGCGGTGCTGCCGTACTCTTGCAGGTGTATACAGAATAAACCATGAAGAATGGCTTGCGTAACGTCCTCAGGTTGTAATTCATCTAAGACCGGAAGGCAGTTGACGCTTCAGACTCTCTAAGACCGTGGTCTTATACAAGATCAGATCCAGGTACGTATGGAAAAAGCGCCGTCTGATGATAAAATGGGATGGTTAGGCATCGTCTTACAGGAGGTTGTTGCGGTTGAAGAAGCTAATCGGCGCTCTGCTCCTGCTGGGCGGCCTCATTATGATAGGAGCTTCCTTCCCCGGAGAAGGCTTGACGTGGAGAAGTCAGGTGACGCGGATTGCCGTCCCGGTGACGATTGAACAGATTTCGATCAAGTCTTCAAATGCAGACATCCGCATTGTTGCGGATGACGATTCGCAAGAAATGGAAGCAGCACTCCATGGCAGCGGCACGTTAAGCTTCAAGCAAGAGGGGATTTCAATCGACGTCCTTGTGGAGGATAAGGCCAAGGGCCTCCTGCCGACCGGCTCCACCCTCGACATTCATATTCCAAGCTTCTATAAGAATAGCTTGATTGCGGAAGTCAGCGATGGGGATATCCATGTGTACGGACAATCGGAAGATGCCCGGATGGTCCTGAATAAGCTTGCGATAACGATACAGTCAGGTGATGTGAATGTGAGCGATGTGAATGCGGAGCGGCTCGATTTCAAAGCGTATACATCCAAATTTTCGGGAGAACGGCTGCACGCAGGCCATGCCTCATTCGATATCGTAACGGGTAAAATCAATCTTGATCACTATTCAGGCGATTATACCGCTGCTATCGTGACGGGCAAGATGAATGCATCGAACATTGCCGGCGGCGTCGGAAAAGTGAATCTGACGGCAGGCAAAATCAATCTGGACCGCTATTCGGGGGGATTGCATGCCGAAGTCACTGATGGCGACGTGAATGCGCGGCTGGACAAGCCGGAAGGATCCATTGCTATCAATATTCTCGAAGGCGATGCCACTCTGTCTCTGCCTGAGCAAGCGGACATTGAACTGGATGCGGCAGCCCAAGGCGGAAGCGTAAACGCTGATTATCCGTTCGACAAGATTATCAATCAGGGCGACAGGCAACTGCATGCTTCCAGCGGAACGGGCAAGGTCCCGATTGACATACATGTGCAAGCCGGCGATGTGAATATTGGGCCTGATTCCTGAAGAAAGAAGGAAACAAGATGCTTAAACGACTGCTCATTCATCCGTTCATCGGATATATCGCCGTCTGCGCCGGTATCTATTGGATCATTGCGGGAACAGGCTACGGATATTACGATCCCATAATCTGGTTCAGTCTGGGCTCGCTGTTGTCCACTTTCCGCTCCCGTATTAGGTGGGCAGCCATTATCCCGTGGACAATCACGCTGGTTTTGCTGTCGCAAGGACTGGATCTGGATCTGCCAGGTGTGCTTGCCGGTGCGGCCCTGATCTATGCGGGTTATATTCTGCTGCTGAATAAACGGTCGTTTCTGCAAAATAAACCGGAAGCCGGAAACCGGAATCGCGGCGCTGCCAGCCGGGTCCCGCTGCGCGAGCGATTCGGAGATGTATATATCCGTCCGGTGGTATTAACGGATCTGTCCGTTCCGAGAGGGATTGGCGATGTGCATATCGATCTGTCTCAAGCCATCGCGGCGGAAGGGGAGCAGGTTATTACCGTGGACCGTTTGCTCGGCAATGTGACCGTATATCTCCCCTATGATCTGGCAGTCCATGTGGATATTACGGTATATTATGGGTCGCTGGATGTTCTGGGCCGCAATCGTGAGGGAGTGAATCCCCGATTCCGGATGGAAACGGCGAATTATCCGCAAGCCGGCAGGAAAATAAATCTTGTCATGAGCTCAATGATCGGGGATATGGTTGTGAGGTATTTATAACATGAAAATGAACCGGCTGATCAGCATCAGATGGAAGCTTACCCTATATGCAATCGGTTTCTCGCTGCTTATGTTCGCCGCTGCTTTATGCGGAATCATCATCTTCTATAAATTGGATTTTCGCCTGTTATGGTGGATCGAGAAGAAAAACATTCCGGTCGTCGTCATCCTGGGCGCTGCTGTCGCCCTGTTTGGGGCGATTACGGGATGGGCCTACGGCAATACGCTGAAGAAAAGAATGGGGCGGCTCCTGGAATCCATCACCCTGTTCGAGAGAGGGAATTTCTCCCATCGTCTGCAGATGCGGGAAGGCGAGGACGATGAGGTTGGCTTGATGGCCCAGCGTCTTAACGAAATGGCCGGCCATATTGAACGGCAGGTTGCTTCCCTGCAGAAGCTGTCGACAGAGAAAGCGGAGATGGGTGAGCAGCTGAAGAAATCGGCAATCGTCGAAGAAAGGCAGAGGCTGGCGCGCGAGCTTCATGATGCGGTCAGCCAGCAGTTGTTTGCGATTTCGCTGATGACCTCGGCGCTCGTGGAAAGCGCGGATTTGAATGCGGAGAAACCAAGGAAGCAAATCGAGATGGTTGAGAAAATGGCAGGAAATGCGCAAAATGAAATGCGGGCGCTGCTCAGGCAGCTTCGTCCGGCGACACTGGAGGGGAAATCGCTGAAGGGAGGTCTCGAGGAGCTTCTGGAGGAGATGGCGGACAAGCAATCACTCACGATACGGTCCGAGATTGAACTCGTGGAGGGACTCCCAAAAGGCGTCGAGGATCATCTGTTCCGCATCACCCAGGAAGGATTGTCCAATATTCTCCGGCACTCGGAAGCCACTTCCGCAACCGTGAGGCTTGGCTTGTACAACCATCAGGTGCATTTGCGGATAACGGATAACGGCATTGGTTTTGATCGGGATGCGGCCAAGTCCTCCTCGTATGGATTAAAAACCGTGCAGGAGCGGGCCAATGAAATTGGAGGCGTGGCGACTGTAGTTTCATCCCCGGGCAAAGGGACACAAGTGGATGTGAAGGTGCCGATTATCGGGAACGAAGGAGATAAGCAGCCATGAGCATAAAAGTAGTGTTGGTTGACGACCATGAAATGGTGCGGATGGGTTTATCCAGTTACCTGGACATACAGACCGATATTGAGGTTGTCGGTGAAGCAGCCAGCGGAGAAGAGGGCGTCAAGCTCGTCAAGGAATTGAAGCCGGATGTGGTTATTATGGACCTGGTCATGAAGGGAATGGGCGGCGTGGAAGCGACCAGGCAAATATGCCAGCTGGCGGATGCGCCGCAGGTGATTGTTCTTACCAGCTTCATGGATGACGATATGGTGTATCCGGTTATTGAAGCGGGAGCACTCAGTTATTTGCTTAAGACTACAAAAGCCCGTGAAATTGCCGCTGCGATCCGCGCCGCGGGCAGAGGAGATTCGGTATTGGAAGCGGAAGTGACCGGCAAAGTGCTATCCAAGATGCGCCGCGCGCCGCAGAAGCTGCCCCATGATGCGCTGACGGCGCGGGAAATTGAGGTGCTGCGCCTGATTGCGGAGGGAAAAACCAATCACGAGATCGCAGCAGAGCTGGCGATCGCCGTCAAGACCGTCAAGACGCATATTACGAATATATTCGCAAAGCTTGAGGTGGACGACCGCACCCAGGCGGCGGTGTACGTGCACCGGAACGGTCCTCTTTAATAAGTTGACTCGCATACACAACAGAATCATTGAACACTTCTCACATGCTTAATCGAGGAGTGTTTTTTACTGGAAGACCATCGGCTCCGGGAGCGTGATTGCAGACTATTTTGCGCTGGAGGGAATGCTTGTGCATCGTACAAGGGAATAATGATAAGCTGGGGATAGACCCGATTGAGCGGAGGAGCTGAAGCCATGAACGATACGATTGTAACCGCCATAACAAAAGCAAAAAACAGGCAGTCCTTGTTTCATTTTACAAGGGCGGGCAATCTGCCGGCTATCGCCCATTTCGACGCTCTATTGTCCAGCAGTCAAGCAAGCCGCGACATTTCCGGCGAGCGCCGGCTAAAGCCCGTAAACGTGAATTATAATGGTCAATCCATCATCGTGAATACACATCTCAGGATTCCAGGCAGTATGATTGATCCTGCAACAACTCTGGAACAATTCCGGGCTTGTCTGGACCGGCATGTGTTTTTCTGGCCAACTTTAAAGGATTGTCAGAAAATGATGGACACCTATGCGCGAAGAGAACCGGATGAACGGTTCGCCGTGCTGGAATTTGATGCATATGCTTTGATGGCGGGGCATTATTCCGCAGTGAGGCTCTCCAAGTATGACTCGGGGAGCTCGCCGCGTTATCCCAATCTCTGCTCCTATAGAAAAAGTCCGGCCATGTTTCTGCCCCTGGACCGCTTCCAATCGGTATTGAATAACCTGGTGCCAGGGAAGCCGTCTGAAATACGGGAGGTGCTGGTTGAAGACAGGGTGATGAACGTCTCGGAGTATTTGAAGGCGGTTTATGTGGATCAAGTGGAGGATGTGCCGGAGCGGTGGATGGAGCTGACCAGGAAATTGGAAGAGTTGAAATAGTCTGACGATCCATTTTGCTTAAAGTCGGTATGATTGCCGATCTCCGATACTACTGTTGTTAGCTGCATATTAAATTATGCCCATGCGTTCTTGCTTGGAGAAAGTAAGCGAGAAATCTTAATCAGCACGTACATTTGTCATCCTTCGATGGCTAATAACGAATTAAGCGGACCCTTGGCTGCTGCTTTTTTGTACAACAGAATTGCAAATTGGTCAAATCGCCGCTATACGTACCGTTTCGTGTTTGTGCCGGAGACCATTGGCAGTATTGCCTACCTGCATCGGTTCGGCAAACAAATGAAAGAGCGTACCCATGCGGGACTCGTCCTGACCTGTTTGGGCGGACAAAAGAAATTAAGCTATAAATTATCACGTTCCGGCAAAAATCCGCTTGATCAAATATGGCAGCAAATGATTGCCCATGGTCAATATGAGGGGGGTACAAGACCGTTTACTCCGGAATTCGGCCCGGACGGTTTATGGCCATTACCAGGGGTATCATAATTCGCTGGATACCAAAGAATCCATGACGATAGAGGCGATTCAACAAAGTATTGATGAGCTGGAATCTCTTTTACAGATGAATGAAGCGGAAGGCTGCTATATCAATCAATTCCCATATGGGGAAGTGAAGCTGGACAAACATGATCTGTATCCTGACATGAACGCTCCTGCAACCAGATTTTTATCTTCCAATGAAATCGTTGATAGCCGTACGCAGCTTAATCGCATTTTAATGCTGCTGAATTATTCAGACGGCAAACACACGTTACTGGATATAGCAGAACGGAGCAAATGCAATATTGACGGCCTTATGCCGTACGTGCAGAAGCTGGTGGAGAAGGGATTGTTGAAAGGACCGTTCCATGAGAAAGGAAGAGTGCTAGGGTGAAAATGATATTTCTTACAGGGTCTCATCCCCGCCATTTATATGCAGTCAAAAATTATACGATGAACATTTACTTTCGGGATTATTAATCGAGGTCCGTGAGGAATTTATGCCCGTTCCCGATGATCAGTTATCCCTGATAGACAGACAAAATTTTGAGCGGCATTTCCTGGACCGGCAAACAAGTGAGGAGCAATTCTTCGGATCGTTGGATTCCTCCTATTTTAGCGGCATCCCGGTTTATCCTGCAACGAAAGAAAATCTTAATGATGAGCAAACAAGGCAGTGGATACAAAATCTTCAGCCCGATATTGCTGTCAGCTACGGCATCCATAAGCTCAATGAAGATATGCTGGCCAGCCTTCCCGCTTATGCCTGGAATATTCATGGAGGGCTGTCTCCCTGGTACAGGGGAAATACCACGTTATTCTGGCCTTTTTATTTCCTGAAGCCGAGCTGGACAGGCATGACCATCCACAAGCTTACCTCCAAGCTGGATGGAGGCGGCATTATCCATCATTCCGTTCCTGTTCTGGAACGCGGAGACGGCATACATGATGTCGCCTGCAAGGCGGTCATACAAGCGTCGGAGGATTTAATTAAGCTCCTGCAGCTTGTTAGCGAAGGCCTGCCGATCCATGCCGTTCCGCAAAAATCGAATGGGAAATTATTTACTTCGGCCGACTGGATGCCCCAGCATCTAAGAATGATCTATAACACATTTAATAATGATATTGTGGATCAATATCTGGATGGGAAGCTTGAAGGCGCAGAGCCCAAATTAATCAAGGCCTTTTAGACCACATCGTTTTCGGACAGATTGGCAGGCGCGGCTTGCAAAACGTACAAATCCCGTCCGGTGTCAGTCTGGCGCTGGTTGAAGACAAATCATAAAAAAAGAGCAGCAGAGCAGCAAAAGAGCAGAGCCTCCAAACCGAGGTTCTGCTCTTCTGCTCTTTTCACTGACTTAATATCTGCAAGTCTCATCGAAGATCATGAAATGATGGGCATCATAAATAAAGAACCGCTGGAAAATAAAATAAGGTGTCCTACACTTGGAATTCCGATGCTGTCAGCGTGCCAGCTCGCGCCTTACTACGGGTGCGACTTTAGCAGCCAGCAATTCAATCGCCTTCGCTACCTTGGAGTAAGGCATCCCTCCAATATCGAGCTGGGCCATATACCGGCTGTGGCCGAAAAGCTCATGCTGGTGCAGAATGGTCTCGATCAGCTCCTGTGGGCTGCCGACAGCAAGCGCGGTGCCGGGTCTGGCTGACTGCTCGAACTCGGTACGGGACATTCTTCCCCTTCCGGTCCGCTTACCCAGAAATTGCTCGAAATAGCTGCTGTAATACGGAAAAAATTCATCCCTCGCAAGCTGGGAGGTTTCGGCCACATAACCGTGGCTGGAGACTGCGACCTTCAGCTTCGATGGATGATGACCCGCTAATTGTCCTGCCTGCCGGTACATATCAACAAGGGGCTTTGCCCGCTCGGGAGGTCCGCCGAGCAGCGCAAGCGCCATGCCAAGTCCAAGCCGGCCCGCATTCACGGCGCTCTCCGGTGTTCCTCCAACACCTATCCATATGGGCAATTCAGGCTGCTTCGGACGCGGAGCAATCTCCAGATCGTTCAGAGCGCTGCGGTAACGTCCGCTCCAGGTGATCCGCTCTTGCTCGCCGAGCTTCATAAGCAGGCTGATTTTCTCGGCAAATAGATTGTGATAATCGTCAAGATCGTAGCCGAACAGCGGGAAGGAGTCCACGAACGCTCCACGCCCCGCAATAATTTCAGCGCGTCCGTCCGACAGCAAATCTACGGTGGCGAAATCCTCGAACAACCGGACCGGATCAATGGTACTCAGTACTGTGGTCGCGCTGGTCAGCCGGATTCGCTTCGTGACCTGTGCGATTGCGGCCAGTACGACCGAGGTGGAGGATACGGCAAATTCCAGCGTATGATGCTCGCCTACGCCAAAGATATCGAGTCCCGCCTCATCGGCAAGCACAGCGGCGTCCACGATTTCCCGGATGCGCTGCCGTGCAGGGATGATTCCCCCGCCGTCCGGATTGGGAACCAGATCCCCGAAAGTATATAGGCCGATTTCAAAAATGGGTGCTTTGATTTCTGCATTCGTTTGATGATTTTCCACTACTGCACCTGCTTTCAGTTCAAGTATGATGTGACTCTTAGATAGTCCGCCTGCCAGTGATGCTATTATGTATCCAGAACAATATATTGGGAAGTAGGCACATTTAAGTGTCACGGTATCATGGGGGAAACCATCAAGAGGATCATGCCGGAGAAGAGGCATGATCCTCTTTATAATTACCTGCTGAGGATTGAGTTATGCCTTCTGTTTGAAGTTAACCATATCCCGGGTTTGATTTATGGATTGCAAGGTAGCAGGATAAAAGTTGGTGACGTTTCTTTGAAATCGATGGCTATAAGGCATGAAATAAAGACACTGACAAACCGTCGGTGTCTTTTTCAGTTTTTACGGTAGTGCCCGGCTCGCCGCCTGAGATGGTCTACATCCGATGTTATTTCTATATATTTTATATAAATATAGATGATGAGAATTGGGAGGAAGCCCATGATTACGATCAGTCTATGCATGATTGTCCGCAATGAGGAGAAAATTCTGGAGCGCTGCCTGTCCGGTGTCAAGGATATTGCTGATGAAATAATCATTGTAGATACGGGATCAACGGATAAAACCAAGGAAATCGCCGCCGCATGGGGAGCGAAGGTCTACGATTTCGAATGGATCGACGATTTTGCGGCAGCGAGAAATTATTCCTTCAGCAAAGCGGCATGCGAATACATTCTGTGGCTGGACGCCGATGATTACATTGAGGAGAAGGACCGGACGCTTCTCAAGGAATTGAAGGCATCGCTCAAACCCGATATCCAATCGGTAAGCATGGCATACAATCTTGCCTTTGACAGTGAGGGGAAGGTAACCTCCAGCTTGAGACGCAACCGTCTGGTAAGACGCGATTGCCATTTTCTGTGGTTGGGGCCAGTGCATGAATATCTGGCGGTATTCGGCAGTTCGCTTGCCAGCGAAGTATGCATCACCCATCAGAAGGATAAGCCGCACACCGACCGGAATTTACGGATATACCGCAAGCGTGCCGAACAGGGAGAAGCGTTCTCCCCACGGGATTTATATTATTACGCGAATGAGCTTCGTGAACATGCTTTCAATGAGGAAGCTTGCGATTATTACGAGCGTTTTCTGGCAACCGGACTGGGGTGGATTGAAGATAATTTTCAGGCTTGCCTGAAACTGGCCGAATGCCGGGAACGGCTGGGGGATAAACAGATGCAATTTGCAGCCCTCTGCAGAACTCTCCAGTATGATATTCCGCGGTCCGAGTTCTGCTGTAGGCTTGGATCGTATTTCTTCGCGGATAACCGTTATATCCAGGCCATTTACTGGTACGAGCAAGCCATAGCTCTGCCGGATCGTGAGGAGTCGATGGGAATGAAGGACACGGTTTCTTCCACCTGGCTGCCCCATCTGCAGCTGTGTTTGTGTTATGACCGATTGGGGGATTCGCACAAAGCCAACTACCATAATGAAGTGGCCTTGCATTACTATCCGTCACATCCAAGCATGATTTACAACAGAAATTATTACAAAGAATTGCTGGGTGCCGGCTATGTGGAGCTTACATGGCCAGGAGGTGAGAACAAGTAAAGGGGTGGGGATATGAAGACGAGTATTGTTATTCTCACTTATAATCAGCTTGCGGTGACGGCGGATTGTCTGGACAGTATTAGACGATGCACATCAGAAGATTACGAGCTCATCGTTGTTGACAATGGTTCCACGGACGGCACGGTTGACTTTCTTAAACGTCTTGATAACATCGTCCTGATTGCCAACAAGCATAATCTCGGCTTTGCCAAAGGCTGCAATCAAGGTCTTGAGGTGTCAGCAGGGGACAACATTCTATTTCTCAATAACGATACCATTGTCCCCACAGGCTGGTTAATGCCTTTAATCGAAGCTCTGTATAGCAGCGACCTGGTCGGAATGGTAGGTCCGGTAACGAACTATGCCAGCGGTAATCAACAAATCGCGGTGGACTACAAGGCTATTGAAGATATGGAGAGCTTTGCGAAAAGCTACTGTGAACAACGTAGAGGAAGGGTCCTGGAGGTACGCCGTCTCATTGGCTTTTGCCTGCTTGCCAAACGCAGTGTTCTTGAAGATATCGGACACTTCGACGAACAATATGGTTTAGGCAATTATGAAGACGACGATTTATCCTTGAGAGCGATCCGCAATGGCTACAAATTGCTGATTGTACAGGATTCCTTCATCCACCATATCGGACATGCGAGCAGCAATCAGCTGCCGGCAATGAATTTACAGAATCTGCTTATAGAAAACAAAAAGAAGGCGGAGAGCAAGTGGGGGGCTCCCATTCGAGAACTAATCGAGAAGGATCCCATCCGGCTCAGTTTATGCATGATATCAAATAATGACGCGAAGCGGCTGGAAGCCTCGCTTTCGTCGACAGCCGGACTTGTTGATGAAATTGTTGTGCTGGATCGGGGATCCACGGACCATACGGTGGAAATCGCAAAACGCTTCACCAGGCATGTTTATACCTTCACTGGAAAGGTCGACTATCGTCTGGCATGTCAATTTATACATAAAGCCGCATCGGAGCCGTATCTCTTGTGGCTGAAGCCGGGGGATGCTCTTGACCCCACTGGACAAAGAAAGTTTGCCGGCCTGAAGCTTTCGCTCAATAACGAATTTGATGTCGTCTCTTTTTGGCACAAGAATGAGCTGCGCTACATAATCCGCAGGGCTGCTGGATTTCTTTTGCCCCGGGAGGTGGATGCTGCCGGGGCCAAACCCCGATACCGTTATGATAGCCGTATCACGATCTGAATGAAGTCGGGGCTTTGAGAGATTCCTCTCAAGGTCCCATTCTATTGCATTAGCTGTCAGCAGAAATACAAGCTTAATTTCTATACCAGACTGGCATCTATTATTTGGGTCTACAGCTGCCCTGATTTAGAAAATTGAGGCAAATGCCAAGACATAATCTTGTAAACTTCATATATTGTAAAGATGATAGAGAGACAGCAGCCAGACAATCCATAACGGAATTTCAGTTAGGAATTTTGTGGGACTGCTCACGATTTCAGAGAGGGAGTGCATCGTATGATTATAGAACCATTAGGTCCGACGGGGCCGAAGGGAGATTCTGATCTTCAAGGTCCGAAAGGGGCAGGACCTGCAGGCATGATGGGGTATCCCGTTTCGGGAACCGGTGCTGGAGTTGTTGGACCGGCTGGAGCCCAGGGAGCTGCCGGCAATTCATCTGCGGGAGCGCCAGGACCGGCTGGCCCCATAGGGCCGATGGGGTATGGTCCGGGAATAATCCCGGTCATGGGCTATAACCGCTCAATGTCACCGGTCGTATTTCCTTCAGGAACGCCCGGTTCGTGGGTAACCTTGAATACGATTCATAATTTGCTTGTATCGACGGATCAGCTGGTCGTTAAGCTGGATGCCGCTTTTCAGCTTGCCTTTAGCAGCCCGCCAGGTTTGCCCCGTGTACTGAACATTACGTATCAAATTCTTCGAAATGGTGACCCCGTCTATTCCAACGCGGTTATCTATGATCATACCAGAACCGGCAGCTCCATTAACTTCAAGGGACCCGTCTCCCTGACATTCGTTGACGAGCCGCCGTCTGCTGGCTCCTATACCTACACGCTGCGCGCGCGGGTAGAAAGCCAGATTGGCGGTTATAATCCAACCGTGAGCGAACGCGATTTCAATGCGTCCGTATTCCAAACGTCCACTTCTCCCAATTACGTTTATGTCGCGCATTTATCCCCCGATGAATCCACTGCATTGATCTCTTATGTGGATCCCGTGACCAATACCATTACCGGTGCGTCAGTTCCTGTTGGTGTGGCTACCGGAGGAGTACCGGCCAACCTGCTGAACCTGGCGATAAGCCCGGACGAGACACAGCTGTATGTAGCCAATTTAGTAGACAGCTCGCTTTATGCAGTCCACTTATTGACCAGAGAAGCGGTCAAAATATATACATTTGAACAATCCTGGTATACGAATGCCATGCTGGTGACCCCGGATAATAACTATCTTTACGTAGCCGATCTGCACTCCGGTATTGTAAAAGTCTTTGATGCAGTCAATAAACAATTTCTGTACGATCTTCACACCTCATCAGGTGAAAATGTATCGCTGACCGTATCACCCGACAGCAGCACTGTATTTGTGGCTATCAATAATATGGCGTGCACTCCTTCGGCGAGAGGCATCGTGGACGCAATTCCTGTAGGAACACAGTCGGTTACGCATGATATTTTTGCAAGTCTTGCAAGCCAATACGGATCACCCGCCTATATGGAGCAAGTCATTCCTTTTGCGGTTGTCGGGTACCAGGGAGCATATCAAATTCAGGCTTTGAATGTCCAAACTCAAGATCACAGCCCTGGTGATATCTTCTCGGCTCCTGTAAACGATCTGTTCAATAATCAGCGCATCACCCATCCACTATTGCAAAGTCCGCTCAGCATGACCGGATTACCCAATAATTCAAGGTATATCATCCAATCGGATGTTGATAAAATAATTCGAATGAACGGAAATACCGTCATTGAGTCGATCGACAGCTATACGGACCAAAGAGAAATTGCCTTGACCCCCGATCGAAAGCGGATCTGTGTCCTAATTAGAAGTTCAATAAATCAACAGCAGTCAGGGCTGCAAGTCATTCCGGTCGTTCCCGCCGGTATCTCAACGCCTCCAAGCGCCTTTATTCCCCTTGCCAGCTCCGGAGGAATGACAATTACAGCGGATAGTAAATACGCCTATTCATTGACTTTTTATCCTAACCCCAGCTTCGTCAATGTCTATAGTGCAAATCTGATCAGCAAGACTGCAAGGGAGCCTTTGGCTATGCCGGGGCAAGTTCATGCGGTAGTGGCCAGCTATACGAGGCACTCCGTAATTTCTGTATCGTCTATGGAGGGTTAATACTCCAAACTCCGCTATTTCTTGAGGATAGGGGACGTGCGAAGTCCAAGCACGTCGCCCTATTTTTTGTATTCCGCGATTTTCTATCAATATGCCTCTTTTATTGACTTGAATCAACGCAAAGAGATCGGGAAGTTATCCCAGGAGAATTATCACTTGGATGTATATACATATCCGCTGGCTTTTGCGGAACGGAGGGAAGGACTATCCTGATTCATGGGACAAAATGGAAAATATGTATTCTGGATGAATGATGAGAAGTTGTAAATAAATAACGTCAAAAAAGAACGGGAATGAGTGTTCATGCGTATTTTATTCCTATAATATCAGCCATTCCACTGCGGGTGGCTTTTTTGCATCCCTCAGTTGACGAGTAAAAATAAACGAAATGGGAATGTTTGATACTGAGGTGATTATTATGATGCGTATAGCGATTTTTCTTTTAGTTTGGATCGTTGCTTACTACAAAAGTGATTGGAGGAATTGGAAAAGTTACCAATCCACTATTCTGTTCTTAATTGCTGGAGATTTAATAATTGATCTAATAACCTATAGATATACGTTGTGGGATCAAAGTTCTGCGTTGGGAGGAGATTTAATTAATGATTTATTAATATGTATTTTCTTCTATCCACCCAAGACATTAATTTTCCTGACCAACTATCCAGACAATAAAGGAATTATTAAAAAAGGGATTTACATATCTGTATGGGCGCTGTTATTAACGTTAATAGAAGGAATTCTGTATGTGTTTGGAGATTATCACTACGATCACGGATGGAACCTGCTGAAATCCATGCTTTTTGATTTTGTAATGCTGCCGATTGTGGTGCTCCATTATTACAGGCCGCTGCTGGCCTACGTTATATTTCTCATTGGAACAATATTGTTTATCGTGATTAATGGGATTCCTCTGTCATCGTTTAACTAACAAATTCCGATGTTTATCTGTGAAGCGACATGGCGCCGCAAATGGGGTTCGTATGGAGCAACGGAAATATATTATTATAGAGAAAATAGCAAAAGACCCGCAGAAGCGGGTCCCTTTTTTTGGATTTTTGCAAATCCGGAACATGAAAGGGGGTCAGGTTCCGGGGTAATTAATAACCGAATTTACCGCAACTGCAAGCGATAATGACCAGCAAGATAAAGAGAACGAGTATAAATGCGAAACTTGAGCCAACACCGCCAACTACATCAGACATTCAAAGCACCTCCTTGAATTTTTGGTACATTGTAATTTATGCATACAGGCTTCGGCATGTTTGGATGAATGTTACGGAATGGCATTGACCTAATGATTGTCCGAGGCGCGATAAACAAAACCACATGAAGGAGGAAAAGCTTACATACCCTATGGCAGCCTGCGTTTCATTGCGGAGCATAATGGCAGCAATGACGGGAGCTACCAGCACCCGCAGCATCTGGCCGATAAACGCTCCCTAGTAGGCCAGGCTGCCGCCTACGTGTGCCGGAATTTCGCTTGCGAAGCACCGGTCGGCTCGGCTGAAGCGCTGCTGAAGCAGTTGAACAAGAACAGCTAGCTTAATAAAATAAAACAGCCAGCCAAGACGTCATCAGACGTTCAGAGGCTGGCTGTTTGGGTTTCAAGCGGATCGGTACTATTGCATTACCGCGCGCATATGGGCTTCTGTAATCGCCCAGTGTGTAGCGCTCCAGTATTTTTCTTTGTTCTTGATCATAATTATTTGAGGAGACTCATGCTTGACGGCTACATCTTCCGCAATCTGGTTGGAAACCGGACGGGATTCGATCACCTTTACCAGGACATAATCCGTATCGGAGCCGGAGTCATGCTCCAGATATTTTGTAAACTCCTCATACGCATTCGCGCTTACCGGACAGGTCGTGCTGTGCTTGAACACAACAAGCGGACGATCTGCAGAACCTTCCAGAGCGGAGTTCCATTCTTCAAGAGATTGAATTTCTTTATATTGCGACATATCCTGATCTCCTCCTTAAGCTGGCTAATAGTTTCTCAACCGTTCCCTATTATCATACCATATCGGAAGGAGGAAGCACTAATGAAGTGGCGGACAAATCTTTACTTCTGCTGTAATAGCATCGTCCAAAGAGCGGAGCTTTCATAGCCCAGACGCCAGGCCGCAACGCCTGCCAGGCCATATTTTCTGGCGAGGTCAACCCGCGCCTTCACGGTATCCGCTGTTTCCGCCCAGAATACATACGTATACCCGTCTTTTTTATACGTATATTTCGTTTGGCCTGCTCCGGGATCATACGTGCCGACAGCATCTTGCTGTTGAATCGTTTCCGCGACGTCCTTCATAAAGACAGCCTTGCTGTCGACCAGCTTTCCTGCTGAGTCGAGCCGCCATTCGCGGACATAGAAGGGAATGCCCAGCATCAGCTTGCCGCGGGGAATCCCGTAGGCGAGGAACTGCTTGATTCCCTCTTCAGCCCAGCGAAGCTCGGAGACGGAGCCGGCTTGCTGGCTGCCCTCCCAATACTGGTCATAAGCCATGATCATGATCATATCGGCAATATTCGCCAAAGCCTTATGATCATAGGCGGTCTGGGCATCCCACGCCACATCGCCGCGCGGCAAATCGATGGATACCGTCAGGCCGCGTTGGTGCGCAGCCTCAGCAAGACTGGCAACGAAGGAAGTGTAGAGGGCGCGGTCGCCCCCGTCCAGCCCCTCAAAATCAAGATTCACACCTTCAACCTTAAGCGCTGCGAGACGCTCCACCAGGGAGTTGATGAATTTGGCTTTTGCAGCCGGATTGCGGAGGAAAACGCTGGTCATCTTCGTATCAAACTGATTATGAACAAGCGGCGTCAGCTTTAAGTCCTCTTTCTCCATCGATGCCGCAAGAGCAGGATCGGAATAATCGGTCAGCGTTCCGTCTGACCCGGCAAGCTCGAACCAGGAAGGGGAGTCGATATCCAGCCCCTGTGTATTTTGGACCTGTGCTAGTATGGTATCCGTGCTGGATGTGCCATTCCAGGCCAAATAAGCAAGCTCTCTTGTATCGCTCCAAATAATACGGCCGTCTGCCGCAGCGACCGAAGCATTCTTGTAACCCTTGGCGAAGGCAACTGCGCTTTGTCTCGTATGAAAATAGGACACAACACGCTCCCCTTGTCTAACGCTCAAATAAGGAATATTGGTCCACCATTCCTGACCGTCTTTTTCGATTGCCGCACCAGACAGCGTTTTGGCATAAACCAGCGCGCCGCCCAGCCCGCTGAAGGATTGAACCGGCCGGCCATTTTGCGTGACAGTGAACGGCTTTATTGTTGTATACGGAACAAGTCCGGTTGCGGTGTTTACCACAACGCTTCCTGGCTGCCTGGCAGCGGCTCGCATGGCATCGAGGAGGAAGGAGTAGCGCATGCTTCCGGTCGATGCGCCATTCTGCCGGATATCGTAAACCGCTGCCGCCGCACGTTGGGCCTGCTTTAGCGCAGCGCTTAAGTTATCCCAAATCCATTGATTGGTCGCAAGCTCGACAATGTGTATATTGCTGTAAGCCTTTGCGGCCTGCTTGGCTTCATCCAGAGAGGCATAGCTCCATCCCGGCAGCGACTTGTCGCCCTGGAACATTTGAAAGCGGGGGTAGGTGCCGGATATCCATCCTGGCTGCTCCAGGTCGCGGATTTGCGGAAAATGAAGCTTCCCCGCGAAGGTCTTCGCTTCGGCAAGCGTCCTGAATTCCCGGTTGCCAGTGGAATACCCATTCTCATATACCTTGTATTTGGGAAAATTATCCCATACCCATACTCGACCGGTTATGAGCTCAACATGGCTGTACGTCAAATTTTTCGCAAAAGCGATTGCTCCCGCTTCGGTCGAAAATTCCTTAACCGCCTGATCATTCTGATAGACGCGGTAATGGGTCGTAAGATCGGAGGCGCTTACAGAAGAAGCGGCTGCTCCGTATGCAGCTTGCAGAATCATCGCGATCGCAATGATCAGCTTCCATCGTTGACGCATAAGATTGATTCAGCTCCTCCTCTACTAGTCTAGTAGATTAAACGCCTGAATAGAGAGGAGGTTTCGGCAGAATGCCGGTCTTCCATTATTTACATCGCTGACAGCTGCAACCTTTTTGTCAAGTCCATAAAAAAAGACCGGCATGAAGGCTCTTGTTCCTCCATGTCCGATCTTCTTGTAATAAACAATACGTTTAACCAGAATTAATCCTCAATATCTGCCCAAAACTCTTCGTCCACATCCAATTTGATCTGGGAGCGGAATACGCGTCTTTGGTATTGCTTGAGCATATACTGCTCGATCGCTTCCAGCAGGTTGGCTTCGACCAGATACTGGCTGCGGCCCTGCACCCAAACTTCGGCGGTATAGCCATACTGCTCGTCCCATGACAATTGCGCTTCTACCGCGGTAGGAGGAAGGCCTTTGCGATCCGCTATATTCAGGCAAATCGCATTGATGATCTCATCCGTATAAATCCTCATTATTAATAGGAACCCCGGTTGTTCGGATTGGATGGCCTGCGCCGATTACGGAAGTAGTGGATGATACCCCGTATGGCCGCAATCAGAATGTAGATAGCGAGCACGTTGATGATCAATCCCAGAAAATTGCCCAGGAATCCCATTCCTCCGAATATTCCGCCGAACAGCAGGCCGGCAAGGCCGCCAATCATCAAACCTCGCATTAAGCTGCCGCCGCTGAAAAACCCGCGTTTCGTTGTTGCAGCCGTACCTGATTTTACGGCACCGCTTGTCCCGCCTGTCGATTTATTTATTCCGCTATCGGGATTCTTTGTGGGGTGTTGGGTAAAGCCTTGTCTGGGAGACTTGAAGCCTCCGCCTCTTTTGGCATCTACCGATCCCACACTGACAGCAAAGAAGAGTGTGAACGCCATGAACAACATTAAACCTTTTTTCATCTGTCATTCTCCTTCTGGTATTTAGGCGATGAAAGGATCATTGCCTTTCCCTTCAATTACGTCTAATATGATCAAAGGTTTCACTTTTAATGCGTATCACGTCGAAATTCAGGAGGATAGCAATGGGAGATGTCAACTACCCAAAGGCCTATATTTTATATTTAGTGGAATTTCATGGAACGCGGGATTACTTTGAATGTCATGAGCTGCTGGAGGAGTATTGGAAAGAACATCCTGGTGATGCGTATGCAGATACCTGGGTCGGTCTGATACAAATTGCGGTTGGCTCCTATCATCACCGCCGTGGCAATCTTCGCGGCGCGGCCAAGATGCTCCGGCAATCGCTGGACCGGCTGGTGCCTCAACATCTGGAAGGGCTCGGCCTGGACGGACATCAACTGATTCGTATAGTGAGAAAGCGCCTTGCCGGATTGGAAGTGGGGGGGCCGTTCCGTGATATGAACCTGCCGCTTGCGGATGAAGCGCTGAGGCTCGAATGTGAAGAGATTTGCAGCTCCCGGAATCTTGTATGGGGCGCAAAGAGCCCGGAGGATCAAGAACTATTGCACCGTCATACGCTGCGGGATCGGAGCGATGTCATCGCAGCAAGAGCGGCAGCCGCGGCGGCCAAGAAACTTAAGAAGACGTCAAACGGACAAGTAAGGACGGAAGAGGAATCTTGACGGGAGGAGGAATGGGGGCCAATTTTCTCATTGACAATGATATTGATTATCATTATCATAGTTTGAGGGCGATGAACGCATCATCTTACATAATGGACGCTCTATAACTTACAGAGAAAAGCAGGAGGAACTCATGAATCATTCGCGTAAAGAACGTTCTTTAAAATTCACCTTGGTATTGAGCGTCTTGCTGGTGATGACCGTATTTCTGGCGGCATGCGGCGGGGCAGGCAAGGCTGATAATAACAGCGGCGCCGGTACACCGTCAGCAGGCAATTCCGCCACCAGCCCGACAGGAGATCCGGCAGCTCCGGAAGGCAGCGGCACAGACATGCCCAACGAAGCGCAAACTGAGAAAATCGTGACGGATGCGATGGGTCATGAAGTGACGATTCCGGCTGATCCACAGCGGATTCTTGCTTCTTATCTTGAGGATCATCTGGTCGCACTGGGCATCAAGCCCGTAGCCCAATGGTCGATTGGGCCGGAAAGTGTCCAGGATTATTTGCAGGGGGATTTGAAGGGCATTCCGATTATCAGCTACGATCTGCCGCTCGAGGCGGTGGCAAGCTTCTCGCCTGATCTGATCCTGATTGGCTCCGAGTCGCAGGTTCAAAAAGGTCTTTATGAGCAATATGCCAAAATAGCGCCGACCTACGTAATTGGCGATGAAATCAATAAAGACTGGCGCAAGACGTTGCTCAAGATAGGCGAGCTGCTTGGCAAGACGGAGGAGGCCGAACAGGCGCTGAAGGATTATGACCAGAAGGTGGCCGATACCAAGGCGAAGCTTCAGCAAGCCATCGGCACACAATCCGCGGCGATCCTGTGGCTGGTGCAGAAGCAGTTCTATATCGTGGACGAAACCCGTTCCAGCGGCGCCGTTCTGTATGGCGATCTTGGCATGACGCCTCCGAATCTGGTGTCCGATATTACGGCTGACCAGAAAGCTACCTGGAGTCCCGTATCGCTGGAGAAGCTGGCTGGACTTAATGCGGATCATATCTTCCTGGTGAACAGCGACAAAACGACGGAAACACTGGACAGTGCAATCTGGAAGAATCTCCCTGCCGTTAAGGCTGGCCATGTTTATGATATGCCTTCAACCAGCAGCTGGCTATACAGCGGTTATGAAGCAGGCGGGCAAATTATGGACGATACGCTCAAAAGGCTCGTAAAATAACAAGCCGAAACAAAAAAAGTGTGCAGCTCCTGTCCCAGACAGGAAGGCTGCACACTTTTTGTTTGCAAATGAGAACCCATTAAACAGGGAGGCAGCGGCGCGCTCTAAAAAAACATCCTAGTTCTGCTTGCTCTCCACAATATCGTAACCTTTGGTCAGCAGATCCAGCTTTCCGGTGCCGGGGTGGATAATCAGGCCATGAACCGGCGTATTGGGCGGCAGCAGCGGATGATTGCGGATAATGCTGACGCTCTTCAGCACGCTGTCATGGACATCGTCGAACCCGGTAAGCCAGCGCTTGAGATCCATTCCGGAATGCAGCAGCGTGTTGATGGTTTCGTCCTTGATCCCGTTCTCCGTCATATGCTGGATGACGTTTTCCGGATCGAGTCCGGTCATTCCGCATTCATGATGGCCGATGACGAGCACCTCGTCAGCGCCCAGCTCATAAACCGCGATCAGCACGCTGCGCATAATATTGCCGAAGGGCTGGGTGATGATGCCGCCGGCGTTTTTGATGATTTTGGCATCGCCGTTGCGCAGGTTCAGCGCTTTTGGCAGCAGCTCGGTCAAGCGGGTGTCCATACAAGTGACAATAACCATCTTCTTGTCGGGAAAACGGTCGGTCAGATACTGCTCGTACTCGCGATTTTCAACAAAATGATCATTAAAGGATAAAATATTCTCGATGTTTCTCACGTTTACTCACCAATCCTAATCTCTTTAGTTATGTAATCCGGTTGTGATTCAATTCAAATTCAAACCGTTCACCTCATGATCAAAATTGAACGTTTTGAATATCTTCTTTCAGCAATCTCAGATTTGTGGTGTAGATCTGGTTGTCACTTTTCAGGCTGAAGGCATGCCGCGACTTGTCAAAATCGATGCGCAGGTTTGGCTCAAAGAAAACCTCGTAATTCGGATCGTACCAGACGGAGAAGGGATCTCCTTCGCCAAGCTTGTTGTCAGCCGCAGGAGCCTTGATAAGCTGCAGGGTGGGGACGCCGTTAACGGCGCAGCCGCAGCCCTCGGTATCATACATTAGCCGCAGGCTTCGATCATCATCTTTTATCTGTTCGGACAATTGCTCCACGGCTGAGGGGGTAAAGGTAAAATGCATGGAATGAAGCTCCTCTCGAATGATGGGATCTATTTAAGTAAACATGGATTAAAGTTGATTATACGTTTTGAGAAAAGTATGATCAAGTAGAGGCTTTATTTGGATAAGGCCATGGCCGTGAAGACGGCGGTTTTTTTGCAGAAATACGATTATCATTTCCGAAAGGTGGAATCTGTATGACGACAAGCGTTGAGCAGGCATTGAGCTCGTTTCGCGAGCGGATTGCCCAAATCAAGAGCTATGAGGAAGCATTGGGCGTGCTGTATTGGGATTTGCGCACCGGCGCTCCCCGCAAGGGAATGGAGGCAAGAAGCGAAGCGATCGGCATGCTGTCCGGTCAAATGTTCAAGCTCTCCACCGCGCCGGAGCTTGGCGAGTGGCTGATGGAGCTGGAGCAGGAAGGAAACCAATCGGGCTTAAGCGAGATAGACCGCAGGCTGGTCAAGGAAACGCGCAAGGATTACGACCGCAGCGTAAAAATCCCGCCCAAGCTTTATCAGGAATATGTGGTGCTGACCTCGCAAGCCGAATCCATGTGGGAAGAGGCCAAGGCAAAAAGCGACTATGCGTCGTTTGAGCCCTATCTGGATAAAATCATTACATATAATAATCAGTTCATCGATCTGTGGGGCCCTGGAGCTACCCGCTATGATACGCTGCTTGATGCTTATGAGCCGGGTATGACTACCTCTGAGCTGGATCAGGTATTCGGAGGACTCCGTGAGAAGCTCGTTCCGCTTGCTGCGGCTATTGCCGCATCGCCCCATCAGCCCGAACGCGGATTTCTGAGACAAACCTTCGCCAAGGAAGCCCAGAAGAAATTCAGTCTGTTCATTCTGGAGCAGATGGGCTTTGATTTCACGGGTGGACGGCTTGATGAGAGCGTGCATCCGTTCGCAACCGGCCTGAACCCGGGGGATGTGCGGATTACGACCCGTTATTTGACGGATGATGTGACAAGCGCGCTGTTCGGAACGATCCATGAGGGCGGTCATGCGCTCTATGAGCAGAACATCATGAAAGAACTGATTGGAACGACGCTCTGCACCGGTACTTCTATGGGGATTCACGAATCGCAATCCCGTTTCTGGGAAAATGTAATCGGACGCAGTAAGCCGTTCTGGGGCCGTTATTTCGGAGATTTGCAGCGGCATTTTCCCGGTCAGCTGGATGTGGGTGTTGAGGATTTCTACCGCGCCACCAATGTGGTGAAGCCTTCGCTTATCCGTATTGAAGCGGATGAACTGACCTATAATCTCCATATTATTATCCGCTACGAGATGGAGAAGCTTATTTTCAACGAAGGGGTCAAAGCCTCCGAGCTCCCTGCGCTGTGGAACGAGAAGTACCGCGAATATCTGGGAGTTGTACCGCAAAACGACGGGGAAGGCGTGCTGCAGGATGTCCACTGGTCCGGCGGGGCATTCGGCTACTTCCCTTCCTATTCGCTGGGCAACATGTATGCCGCTCAAATAACCGTCACCATGGAGCAGGAGATTCCGGGCTTTTGGGGTCTGGTCGAGCGCGGCGAGCTTCTTCCCATTAAAGCATGGCTAACGGACAAGGTTTATCAATACGGCAAGCTGCGGACGCCTTCGGAGCTCATTAATGCCATTACCGGCAAGCCGCTTGATCCCGATTATTTGGTCGCTTACCTGGAAAAGAAATACAGCGATATTTACAAATTATAATTGAACCGTCGTTGGGATCTGCCGTTATTGAGCGAAGAGGTCAGCCAGAATCAATCTGGTTGGCCTTTTTTTGAGCTTATATCATGTATAAGTTTCACTTCTATACATGTCTATAAGGCTTGAGGGAAGAAACTAACTTTGCCGCCAAGGACGGCGCAGCCGTTTCTTCTTATCTTGCCTGGCTGCTTTGCTGCCAGGACAATTGTGCGTTGTTTTTGCGAAGGCCTCCCTATGGTCTATGATGTCAGGTAATCTCCATTTTTTTTCACAAGTCTTGATGTTTGTTTCACCACAAGGGTTCCCTCTGCATAGGCTGTTCTACAGAATAGTTTGCTTTTCAGGGGAGGGATTTTCATATGCGGATTTCAAAAAGGCTGCCATTACTGCTGGCTCTGCTCCTGTTGGCGGCGGTAATGGCCGGATGCGGCCAGAATGCTGACGGGCCAGTCAAGGTGCGGATCGGCGAGGTTACCAGGTCTTTATTCTATGCGCCGCAGTATGTGGCGGTGGAGGAAGGCTTTTTCAAGGATGAGGGCCTGGAGATTGATCTGCAGACAACGCCGGGGGGCGACAAGACGATGACGGCTCTGCTCACAGATGCGATTGACGTGGCGCTGGTGGGCTCGGAAACCTCGATTTACGTCTACCAGCAGGACAGCAAGGATCCCGTGATCAATTTTGCGCAGGTGACCCAGACGGACGGCACATTTCTCGTATCGCGCGAGCCTGTGGAGAACTTCGACTGGAATCAGCTGAAAGGGAGTGAATTCCTGGGGCAGCGCAAGGGCGGTATGCCGCAAATGGCCGGAGAATTTACGCTCAAGAAGAAGGGAATTGACCCGCAGAAGGATTTGACGCTGATTCAAAATGTCGATTTTGCCAACATCCCGGCGGCTTTTATATCCGGTACAGGGGATTATGTGCAGCTCTTCGAGCCTCAGGCATCGATTATGGAGAAAGAGGGCAAAGGACATGTCATCGCTTCCTTTGGCGTTGAGAGCGGCCATCTGCCATATACCGTGTTTATGACGAAGCAGAGCTATATCGACAAAAACGAGGATACGGTGCAAAAGTTCACCAATGCCGTCTATAAGGGGCAGCAGTGGGTGAATTCGCACAGCGCCGAGGAGATTGCCGATGTTGTTCTGCCGTATTTTCCGGATACGGAGCGGGACATTGTCATCCGTGTTATTGACCGCTACAAGCAGCAGGGTTCTTTTGCAACCGATCCTGTTGTGGATGAACAGGAATGGGATAACCTGCAGGATGTCATGACAGAAGCAGGCGAGCTTGCGGCGAGGACGGATCATACGGCGCTGGTTAACAATACGTTCGCCGAGCAAGCCATGAAGTAATGCCGCTTAAGCAGCCCGCGGGAGAAGGAGATGAATCCATGGAGAACGTTCTGAAGCTTCAAGATGTCACGCATGTCTACGTGAACGCAGGCGGAACGACGCTTGCTGTCGAAAGGCTCAATCTGGCCGTTGCCAAGGGAGAATTCGTCAGTCTCGTCGGGCCAAGCGGCTGCGGGAAAACCACCGTGCTCAGCCTGCTTGCCGGGCTGATCCTTCCTACAGAAGGAATTGTTTCGGTGGGCGGTGAGAAAATTTTGAAGCCATCTCCGAAGATCGGATACATGCTGCAGCAGGATTATCTGCTGCCGTGGCGCACCATTCTGAGCAATGTGCTGCTGGGCCTTGAGATCAGCGGCAGCCAGACGCCTGAAGCTGTTGATTATGCCCGGTCGCTTCTGGAGCAGCTTGGCCTCGGCGGGATGGAAAGACGGATGCCGCATGAGCTGTCAGGGGGGATGAGGCAGCGCGCCGCGCTTGTCCGGACGCTTGCCACAAGGCCCGATGTTCTGCTGCTTGATGAGCCCTTCTCGGCGCTTGACCTGCAGATCAAGCTGCAGCTTGAAGACCTGGTGCAGACGACCCTGCGGAGACTCTCCAAAACCGCTGTGCTGGTCACCCACGATCTTGGCGAGGCGGCAGCCATGAGCGACAGGGTATTTGTGCTTGGCGCGAATCCGGGACATGTCAGCGCCGTATTCGATAT
Source organism: Paenibacillus sp. JT31N11 (assembly GCF_056269285.1). Lineage (NCBI taxonomy): Bacteria > Bacillati > Bacillota > Bacilli > Caryophanales > Paenibacillaceae > Paenibacillus > Paenibacillus sp. JT31N11. The sequence continues at coordinate 341,882 of NZ_JBWDNQ010000008.1, read as the reverse complement.
GCCGGAAAGCATCAGCGGCTTGCTGCCGACTGAGGCGCGGAAGCTGCCGGAGTTTCAGGACCGGTTCGAGGAGATTTGGCAGGCACTGGAGCAGGCAAGCGGGAAGGGAGGGGAAACTTGATGAACCACGGTGAAGAAGAGGACGGAAAGTCTTACGCCAATGAAGCCATTGACGATCATGCTGAAGGCAGGGACAGCTCTGCCGAGCCAGATGGGACCTACACGGCTGCCCGTCTGAGCAATCTGCACCGCACCTATCTGAGCGGGATGAGGCGTATCAAATGGAAGATCCTCTCGGTACAACTGCTGCTCCTTGTGCTGTTTATCGGACTGTGGGAAACAGCCGGCCGCCGGGACTGGATCGATGTGCTGCTGTTCAGCTATCCCAGCAAGCTGTTCAATCAGTTATGGACGACAATTCTTGATGGGAGTCTGATCCCGCATATCGGGATAACCTCGGCCGAAACGATTGTCGGTTTTGTATTGGGCACCATCCTCGGGACGGCGCTTGCCGCCATGCTCTGGTGGTTTCCTTTTGTCTCGCGTGTGCTGGACCCTTACCTGGTCGTGCTGAACAGTATGCCGAAGGTCGCGCTTGGGCCCTTATTCATCATTGCGTTCGGGGCGGGCTTCACTGCTATCGTGGCCACTACCCTCTCGGTAACGGTGATTATCACGACGCTGAGCATTTACAGCCGCTTCTGTGAGGTGGATGCGGGACTGATCAAGGTGGTTCGTTTGTTCGGCGGTACGAGGCGCCAGATATTCACTCAAATTATTATGCCGGACTCGTTTGCGACCATTATATCCACGTTGAAGGTGAATGTAGGGCTTGCCTGGGTAGGCGTTATCGTAGGCGAGTTTCTCACGTCGCGTTCAGGTCTTGGCTATTTGATCGTATACGGCTTCCAGGTATTTAATTTCACTCTGGTGCTCTCGAGCTTGGTGGTAATAGCCGTTGTCGCGACTGTGATGTACCGTCTGGTCGTCGCGCTGGAGCAGTGGTTGACGCGGGGCCGGACGGGGCGTTAGGATGAAACTGAAGACATGCAAGCAGATATTGGGGTAAGCTGATATTCTTGCGTTTCTAACATCGTTGGCATCTGCCTGAAGAGGGTTATTATGGGAATCCGCGTCATCAAAACCGCTATAGCCGCGTTGGCAGCATTGTATACCGCCCATTATTTTGGTCTGGATCCGGCGCTTTCGGCGGGCTTGCTTGCCATACTCGGTGTCGAAGTAACGCGCATGAAAGGGCTGAAAAGCGCTTTTGTGCGCTTTATGGCCTCTGTGCTTGGACTTATTTTTGCCTCCTTCCTGTTTATCGTGCTTGGCTTTCATTTATGGACGATTTCGATTTTTGTGCTGCTGGCTTTCCCGATCCTTTCGAGATTGCATTTGAAGGACGGCATCGCAACAAGCGCTGTTATCGTTTTTCATATATATGCACGAGAAGAAGTAACGGGTGCGCTGATAGTTAATGAAGTATTGCTGCTGCTGACAGGCCTGGGCTGGGCGACGATCATCAATCTGATTTATATGCCCAAGGACGAGAAGCGGCTGACGTCATTGCGGCATGAGACGGAGCGGCTGTTCAGCGATATTTTTCATTATATGGGCCAGACGCTGCGGAGTCCTTCCCTGGTCTGGAACGGGGAAGAGCTTCTTAAATCCGGACAAGTAATCGATGAAGGGATCAGGCGAGCGGATATGAGAAAGGAAAACCGCCTGTGGGGCCAGTCTGACGATTCGTGGAAATACTGGCCGACCTACTTTGAAATGCGCCGGCAGCAGCTGGAGTCCATTCAGCAGATGCTTGTCCTGCTGGCTTTTGTCTATGAGAAGCTTCCGCAGGGGGAGCTGGTGGCCGAGCTGTTCGAAAGTTTGCCGGATGATGTGAAGTCGGATGTCTACGAGGGATCGATCGAGCGCAAGCTGTCCGTGCTTGAGGGACGGTTCCGCGCCATGGCTCTGCCTGTGAGCCGGGAGGAATTCGAGATCCGTGCAGCGATTTTGCAGCTGATGCATGAGCTGGAGCGGTATTTGAGCATCGCCAAGCGCTGGAAGAAACAGAAAAGGGGCCAGAAGGCTGCTTCTTCTTGATCCTATTTCCCAATTTCCCTCATATCAATAGCACGGCAAAGTATTTTCAGATCAAAGAATTATAATAGGTTTGTCCTTGTCAATAACCCCCTGCCACTTACTAAAGCTGTGCGGGATACTTCATTAATAGGTTGGATTCAGCGGCGTATTTGGAGCAGCAATTCTCGATCCGCATTAATTTCCCGTGAGGGAAAACCTTTGGTTTTATACAGAGTTTAGAACAATATATTTTTGTTCCTCTTAAGTTTAATCAACAAATGCCTATGTCCTGCATACACTTTATTGAATGATTGTATGGAGGAGGTTAAATACATGGCAATAGCAGATAAACAGCTTCAGTGCAGAGAAATTATAACGAAAGCTGTCTGCGGCAAAGGTCGTAAGTTTTCAACAGTGACCCATACCGTTACGCCGCCTCATCATCCCACAAGCATATTGGGAGCCTGGGTCATCAATCACCAGTATGAAGCGGTACGTTCGGGCGATGGTATTGAGGTCATCGGTACTTACGATATCAACATCTGGTATTCTTACAACAAAAATTCGGAAACGGACGTAGCCAAAGAGACCCTGTCTTATGTTGAGCATGTGCCGCTCTCCTACCTCGATCCGAAGCACCGCGCTTCTACAGAAGAAGTAACGGCTGAATCGACACAAGAACCTAATTGTGTGGAGGCGAATATATCGGCGAGCGGCTCGAGCGTCGTTATTCGTGTCGAACGGGAATTTGTGGTAGAGATGATCGCGGAAACGAAAGTATGCGTCGCGGTTTGCCAGGGCGGCTGCGATCATGACGGCAAAGGTCTTGAGTACGGTGACGAGGACGGCGAATATGAAGATCTGGATCCGGAGCTGCTGGACGACGAGCTGTAATTTTAGCGGGTTACAGCGGGATAAAGTATCCTATGCGGCAGAGGCAACAGATTCGAGGGCGAGAGCCCTCTTTTTTTTACCTTTCTAAGGTTTAATTTTGCCGGCTGCTCCGTAAAGGAGCGGCTGTATATGCAAATTGCTGGATCGGAGCGAGAATCATGGGCGGCAGGGTGTGGTATTGGGGTGGCGGCGGAGCAGTATGGAGCATGCCGCAGGCGTGGAGTGACGGAATCCCGCTTGCCGGCGATGCCGTTATTGTATGCGGTGAATCCGCGTTGCCAGCGGATTGGCGGCGGGAAGGGGAGCCTCTGATGCTGAACGGGGGCGCAGCCGCCTTCGCGCTGCGGGATGCAGAGGAGACGCAGCGCAGACTTGAGCAGGCTGGTGTGGCCACCGCTCCTCTTATGCAAGAGGATCAGACGCGCCGCTACGACGGTCAGTATCTGCGCTTGTTCACGGTAGCGCTATTCAATTTGCAGCCGATCTCGGTTAGCAGAGATTTGTCTGAGGGCGGTCTGAAAGGCTGGAGGGGGGAGCAGGCTTCACGCTTGCTTGAGCCGTCAAGCAGCCTTTATCGCCCACTCACGCGGATAGCCGTCAAAGCGTTGTACGCTCTTGGATTGGATATGGGACTCATAACTCTCCAGGCCAATGAACAAGGGCGATATGCGGTCGTCGAGGCGCGCTTGCCAAGCGCTGAGGATATGGAGCAGACCGTATGGAAGACTGCCGCGGCTGACTTCGCCGCAGATATAGCCGGGGGTGCTGCAGCAGGCAGCGAGGCTCAGGGGGCCGGGATTATGCTGGGGGCGGATCCTGAATTCCTGCTGCTTGGCTCTGGCGGCAGGGTTATATCGGCCGCCCGTTATTTGGAAGGCGGCCAGGGAGCCGGCTGCGACGCCGTGCTCATCGGCGGCCGCGTAAGGTACCCCGTGGCGGAGCTGCGACCGGAGCCCGCCTCGACGGTAATGGGGCTGGCGGGGAACATCCGCCGGCTGCTGGGGCAGGCTGCAGCGCGCATCACGGACCCGACGCTGCGGTGGAGCGCGGGAGGCATGCCCGTGCGGGGCTTTGCGCTGGGCGGCCATATTCATTTGAGCGGCGTGCGGATGACCGGCAGGCTGCTGCGTCAGCTGGACAGCTATGTGGCGCTGCCGCTTGCGATGGTGGAATCGCCCGCCGAGCATGCCAGGCGCCCGCGTTACGGCTTTCTGGGCGATTTTCGCATGCAGCCGCACGGAGGCTTTGAATACCGTACGCTGCCGAGCTGGCTGCATTCTCCCGCCGCCGCCAAGGCTGTGTTTGCCTTATCGCTGCTGTGCGCCCGGGAGAGCGCCAGGCTCAGCTACCGCCCCTCGGAGGAGGCGGAAATTGCCGCTGCCTATTATAAGGGCGACAGGGAGCTGCTGCGCACCCGTTGTCTGGAGCCGCTGGCGAAGGCGATGGCGGGTACGCCCGCATACAGAGAACTCAAGGTTTATATCGAGCCGCTGCTTGAAGCGGCGCGGCGGGGGAGCATTTGGGATGTATCGATGGACATCCGGCAAAAATGGCGGATTGCCCCTTTTCAATAATGGAAGCCTGCTGCCTGTATCTGCGTCAGCCGCGCATTCCACCCGTGCGGGCTTTTCTGTTATACTGAAGGTCTGATGTTCCCAATTGAATATTCCCTACCTAGGAGGGGCGAGAAGTGACAGTACATACCCCGATGATCCAGCAATATCTGGCGGTAAAAGAGCAGGCGAAGGACGCGTTTCTGTTCTTTCGGCTTGGCGATTTCTATGAGATGTTCTTTGACGATGCCATCGCGGCGTCCCGTGAGCTTGAAATTACATTGACAGCGCGCGGCGGCGGCGGCGAGACACGGATACCGATGTGCGGCGTGCCTTATCATTCCGCTGAAGGATACATAGCAAGATTGATAGAAAAAGGCTACAAGGTGGCGATTTGCGAGCAGGTGGAAGACCCGGCTGCAGCCAAGGGAGTGGTTCGGCGCGAAATCGTCCGCGTTATTACTCCGGGCACCGTTATGGAGACCAAATCCATCACCGACAAGGCTAATAATTTTATCGTTGGCGTTTCAGTCCAGGGCGATTCATACGGAATTGCAGCCTGCGATCTGACGACAGGCGAGCTGTACGTTACGTCCTTCGCTGCAAGACTTGAGCTTTTGACCGACGAAATCAATGTTTATCACCCTGTAGAAATTGTCGGCGATGCAGTATTGATTGAACTGTTGAAGCCGCAGGCTGCCGCTTGGAACAGACCTGTTTTGTTTACGGCCCGCGAGGTAATGGACGAGCAGAAGCTGAGCGGACAATTCGATGGAGATGACCTGCACCAACTCGCACCGGCGCGGTATCGGGCGATCAGCCTTCTTACGGGTTATCTCGAAGAGACGCAAAAGCGCTCGCTCGGCCATGTCAGACAGATCAGAGCGTATGAGCCCAATCAGTTTATGATTCTGGACCCGTTTACACGCCGCAATCTGGAGCTGGTGGAGACTGTGCAGAGCCGCAGCAAGAAGGGCTCGCTGCTCTGGCTGCTGGACCGCACGCGGACGTCGATGGGCTCGCGGTTGCTGCGAAGATGGATTGACAAGCCGCTGCTCTCGGTCAAAATGATCGATGAACGCCTGGAAGCGGTGGATCTGCTCCATCGCGATTTTATGCTGAGGGATGAAATGCGCCGCGAGCTGAGCGAGATCTACGATCTGGAGCGGCTGGTTGGCCGCGTGGCGTTCGGGAGCGCGAATGGCCGGGATATGAATGCGCTCAAGTCGTCGCTGCGGCACGTACCTGCATTAACCGCCTTATGTGCGGATTCCGAATCGTCCACGCTGCGCAGACTGGTGGAGGAGATTGACCTCTGCACCGATCTTGCCGATATGATTGAGACGGTTATCGTGGATGATCCGCCGATTTCGGTCCGGGAGGGCGGTCTTATTCGCTCGGGTTATGATCCTTATCTGGACGAACTCCGGGAAGCGAGCGTGAACGGGAAGAAATGGCTGGCTGAGCTGGAACGCAAGGAGCGGGAGGCAACCGGAATCAAATCGCTGAAGATCGGCTACAACCGTGTCTTCGGCTACTATCTTGAAGTGTCCAAGGCCAATATCTCCATGCTGCCCGAGGGGCGTTATGAGCGCAAACAAACCTTAACCAATGCGGAGCGGTACGTGACCCCCGAGCTGAAAGAGAAAGAGCGGCTCATCCTAGAAGCGGAAGAGAAGATGATCGATCTGGAGTACAGCAAATTCGTCGAGCTCCGCGACCATCTTACCGTCCATTTGAACCGGCTCCAGAAGCTGGCTGAAACAGTGGCCATGCTGGATGTGTTCCAGTCGCATGCGACGGTGAGCGCAGAGCAGCGTTATGTCAGACCAGCGGTCACCGATGCCTTCGATCTAGTCGTGGAAGATGGCCGTCACCCTGTCGTAGAAGCGGTTATCGAAGGTTCCCCGTTCATTGCGAACGGCACTTCGCTGGAAGGCGGCGGGGCTTCGATGCTGCTGATTACCGGACCGAATATGGCGGGTAAAAGCACCTATATGCGCCAGGTCGCATTGATCTGCATCATGGCGCAGATTGGCTGTTTTATTCCGGCCAAGCGCGGCGTAATCCCGCTGATCGACCGGATCTTCACCCGTATCGGCGCGGCTGATGATCTGATCGGCGGACAGAGCACCTTCATGGTTGAGATGAAGGATATTCAGGCCATGACGGATAAGGCGACCAGGCAAAGCCTTGTTATCATCGATGAGCTGGGCCGCGGCACCTCGACCGGAGAAGGAATGTCCATCGCGCAGGCTGTTATCGAATATGTGCATCACGAGATTGGCTGCAAAGCGCTGGTATCCACCCATTTTCACGAGCTGGCCCATTTGGAAGAGACGCTTCCGCTGCTGCGGAACGTGTGCATGGCTGTCCAGGAAACCGGCGATAATGTCACGTTCCTGCGCAAGCTGGTCCCCGGCGCTGCCAGCAGCAGCTACGGGATCTACTGCGCGCAGCTGGCCGGACTGCCGGAGCGGATCATCTCCCGCGCGTATACGCTGCTTGCCTCTCACGCTGACGAGGCGATCAGGCTGCCGGTCTTGGAAGCTCTTGTGGATCCGCCCGGCAGGGCAGCGGTGATTGATGCTGTGCGGGAGACTGCCTCCTCTTATGCACCGGCGGTCGACGCACCTGCCGGGGCAGCCGGGTCTGACATGTCTTCCGTCAGCGCAGGAGCTAACCGGAGCGTGGAGGAATCGGAGAAAGCCCAGCAATCAACCGACGATCATCAATCTGATTCGCAGAGCGGCAGCACCTTGACGCCGGATATGGCTTCAGAGGTGGTTCAGCTGTCGATCTTTGAGAATTCTGCTGCCCTGCAGACACGGACCCGGAAGACGAGTCCCAAAGCCGAGCAGGTTGCCGAGCAGCTGCGAAAGCTTGATTTATTCAATATTACTCCCTTGCAGGCCATGCAGCTGCTTAATGAAATGAAGATGAAGCTTGCTGCAGAGAAGTGAACACCTGTAAGGAAGATCGAGAGTTAAAGGGAGGTGGCCCTTGTGGCTAAAATCCATGTGCTGGATGAGCAGTTGGCGAATCAGATTGCGGCGGGAGAGGTCGTGGAGCGGCCTTCTTCGGTAGTGAAGGAACTGGTCGAGAATGCGATTGACGCAGGCAGCACGACGATAGACATCGTGATTGAGGAGGGGGGCCTGACGCTGGTCCGCGTCACGGATAACGGCTCCGGGATCGATCCGGAGGATATTTCCATGGCGTTCTACCGCCATGCAACGAGCAAAATCTCCTCCGGCAAGGATCTGTTCCGGATTTCAAGCCTGGGCTTTCGCGGCGAAGCCCTGCCAAGTATCGCTGCCGTTGCCAAGGTCGAATGTATTTCATCACCGGATGCAACCGGACTTGGTAGGAGACTTGTTATTGAGGGAGGCAGCATTGTCCAGAATGAGGAGCATAATGCTCCGCAAGGGACGGATATTTCCGTTCGGGACTTATTCTACAATACACCGGCCCGTCTGAAGTATATGAAGACCATCCAGACCGAGATCGGTCACATCGCCGATTATGTGAACCGGCTGGCGCTCGCGCATCCCGGTATCGCGATTACGCTCAAGCATAATGGCGGACTCCTGCTGCGCACACTGGGCAGCGGTGACCGCCTCCAGACGTTTGCCGCGATATACGGGACGACAACAGCCAAAGCCATGCTGGCCATTGAAGGAGAGCATCCCGATTATGACCTGCGCGGTATCATATCCAAGCCGGAGCAAACCAGGGCCAACCGCAACGGGATTACCATTGTCGTCAATGGCCGTTATATCAGAAGCTATATCATCAATCAGGCAATTATGCAGGCTTACCATACGCTTTTGCCCATTAACCGTTATCCGTTTGCCGTGCTGGAGCTGGGGATGCATCCAAGCCTGCTGGATGTCAATGTGCATCCCTCCAAAATGGAAGTGCGCTTCAGCAAGGAGCCTGAGCTCCGCCAATTTATTGAACAAATCATCGTCGAGGCGCTCGGCAAGCAGCGCCATATTCCCGGCCCGTCCACGAACGAGCGTTCGAAGCCCGCATTTGTTCAGGATCGGATATCGTTCCACCAGCCGGAGCCGTCCGCCTCACCGGATGTCAGAATAAGCTCGGCCGGGGATATCCGCGATGAACCGCAGAGGGGGAATGCTCCCGGTATACCGGGCGGCAGTGCGCAGCCGTCACGAGCCGCTGCCGGACGCGGCTCGCTTGATTGGCAGAGCGGACGCACGGTTATTCCCAGAGATGCGACGGAGAGGCTTTATGCGCCGCCTGCGGCGCGCAGCGACAATGTAATCCGGGAAACGGCCGCAGGTGCGCTGGTAGAGCGAAAACCAGGCGCAACGGTTGCCGGAGGATTGACCGGTATGACAGGCAGCGAGCCTACTCCCCATATATTCGGAGATTCCGGGAGCGGCGAAGAAACGTCGTTTTCGGAGACGGACAGGCCGGAACATTCCTTTCTTCCTCCTGAATCAGGTGATGCCTCCGGCGTCGCCGGCTCAGCCGGCAGCATGTCCGAGTCGCCATCAGGCAACGGGCTGTTTCCCGAGCTTTACTGGGTCGGGCAGCTTCATGGCACATATCTTGTTGCGCAAAATGAGGACGGGCTGTTCCTGATTGATCAGCATGCGGCCCACGAGCGCATTCATTATGAATATTATTTCGAGAAGTTCAGCCATCCCGAGCAGGCCAGCACCCAGTTGCTGGTGCCGATTACGCTGGAATTCACGCCCACCGAAGCGGCGGCGCTGCGAGACCGTTTGCCGGTTATGGAGAAGGCTGGAGTTGAGCTGGAGCCTTTTGGCAGTCATGCTTTTCTTGTTCGTGCATACCCGCAGTGGCTCCCGGTAGGGGACGAGCAGTCGGTCATTGAGGAAATGATAGAGTGGTTGCTGAGTGAAAAAGCGGGTGTAGACATCGGGAAGCTGCGCGAGAAATCGGCCATCATGTGCTCCTGCAAAGCTTCGATCAAGGCCAATGACCGCCTGACCCGCGAGCAGGGGGAAGGTCTGATCCGGCGGCTTGCCAGCTGCCGGCAGCCTTATACCTGTCCTCACGGGAGACCGATTGTTGTGCATATGTCGACCTATCAGCTGGAGAAAATGTTCAAGCGGGTGATGTCATGATCATCACCACCCCGCATAAGCCATCCTCCGCGCTTGAGGATTATGCCGCTTCATTGGCAAGCGAGCTGGGCGCCCGTTTTGTCGCGCGCAAGCAGGAATCCCTGACGCGGCTGCGGCTGCGCTATGGGGATAACCGCCTCCTTGTTGCAGATGACCGCGGACTGCGTTATTATGAGGAATCGGACAATCCGCTGTATTTCCATCCCAGCATGGCTTATGTCAGAGTCAAGCGGATGCGCAAGGGCGAGACAGATCCATTGATTCAGTTGACCGGCTGCCGCCCGGGCGATCATGTGGTGGATTGCACGGCTGGCCTCGCCTCGGATGCCATCGTATTCTCGTACGCCGTGGGCCAGGAAGGCAGGGTTACCGCGCTGGAAAGCGAGCAGGTGCTGTTCGCTGTTGTCAGAGAGGGCCTGCAGAGCTATCAAACCAGCCACTCTGATGTGAATGAGGCGCTTCGCCGGATCGAAATGCGCTGCATCGATCACAAGACTTGGCTGGCGGAACAGCCTGACAAGAGTGTCGATATTGTCTATTTTGATCCCATGTTCCGAAGGCCGCTTCACGATTCATCTTCGATTGTACCGCTGCGCGGACTTGCCAATCCGCATCCGCTCGATCCTGAATCAGTCTCACACGCCGTCCGGATTGCCCGCAAATCAGTCGTGATGAAAGAACATAAGGACAGCCGCGAATTCGAGCGCCTGGGCTTTACCAGAGAACATGCAAACAAAATTGCTTATGGAGTGATCAATACGCGATGAGCGCCGACAACAACCTCAATACGAAGCCGCGGCTGCTTGTGCTTATCGGTCCCACGGCTTCAGGCAAAACACGTATGAGCCTGGAAATTGCCAAGTCGTGGAATGCCGAGATTATATCCGGAGACTCTATGCAGGTATACCGAGGGATGGATATTGGGACGGCCAAAATCAAGGAAGAAGAATGTGAAGGCATACCTCATCACTTGATTGATATTTGCGATCCCGATTATCCGTTCTCCGTGGCTGAGTTTCAGGATCGCTGCGCGGATCTGATCAGGGATATTACGAGCCGCGGGAAGCTTCCGTTTATCGTCGGGGGAACTGGCCTATATGTGGAATCCGTCGCATACGGCTATGAATTTGCCGACAGCGGGTCGGATGAAGCTTTCCGGGAGGAGCAGGCGGATTATGCCTTGAGCCATGGCGCCGAGGCGCTTCATGCGCGGCTCCGGGCTGTCGATCCCGAGTCCGCCGAACGGCTGCATCCCCATGATCAGCGCCGCATCATACGCGCCCTGGAGGTCCTTCATCTGACGGGAATCACTCTTTCCGCACAGCTGGAGGGTCAGAAGAGGATCTCGCCTTACGAATTGTGCTTTCTCGGGCTTACCATGGACCGTGCAATGCTCTACGCCCGCATCAACGAAAGAGTGGACGCGATGATTGCCGATGGGCTGGTCGACGAAATGAGAGGCCTTCTGCAGCAGGGCGTCAAGCCCGGCGCAGTCTCCATGCAGGGATTGGGCTACAAGGAAATCGCCCTCTACCTTGAAGGCCATTTGTCGCTAGAGGAAGCAATCGTTCTGCTCAAGAGGGATACGCGCCGGTACGCCAAACGCCAACTCTCCTGGTTTCGAAGAATGAAGGATATCCACTGGATCGATTCATCTGAAAATTTTCACAAGAATTTGCTTGCAATTCATGATATAATAGCAGGAAAGTTTAGGGGCGAGCTTGAATATACTTCTAACCAATCTTTTTAATGATGGGGGTAACGGATAATGAACAAATCAATCAACATTCAGGATACGTTTCTGAACCAATTGCGTAAAGACAGCGTCCCGGTTACGGTATATTTGACCAATGGGTTCCAGATTCGCGGAGTCATCAAAGCATTCGACAATTTCACCATCGTCATTGATAGTGAAGGACGCCAGCAGATGGTGTACAAGCATGCGATTTCCACGTTTACCCCACAGCGCAATGTATCATTGGCACAGCAGGACACGAACAACGAGGCATAAGCCTTCAACCAACCCGTTTTGAAACTTTTTCTAAACGGGTTTCGTTTAATTGGATAGCGGCACGACAGAGCAACCCGCCAACGTGCAGGGTTGTTCTTTTCGTTTATGGCCCAATATTCGTTTATTTGCGGCCGCCGATGAGTACGCTTGCTGCAGCTTGGGTAAATCTGCTCCAGGATGGATTGCTTTTGCAGTAGTTAAGCACTATAGACGTATACACATAAAGCGAGAGATCACTCGCTGCGAGCAGGAGGGGAACCGGGCTATGGCTGATGCACCACGCACCAAGAAGAAACCGGTAAAGAAAAAAGCAAAGAAAAAATTTTCGGGCAAGAAGGCAGCAGTCTGGTTGTTTTTTACCGGCGCAGTCGCCATTATTTGCGGGATTATTGCATACTTGTTAGTTATTTTGAACGGAGAACGGATTCTCGCGGACAACCAGGATAAATTCGAGATGCCCGAGGCTTCGATCATTTATGATGCGAACGGCCAGGGAGTGACCAAGCTGTACAGGGAAAATCGCGAAAATGTGGAATTTGCCGAAATTCCCGAAATGATGAGAGATGCGTTCATTGCAACTGAGGACCGGCGTTTCGAAGAACATTCCGGTATCGATTTATGGTCAATCGGCCGGGCGCTGGTAAAGGACGTTGTATCACGCAGCGCGGCCGAGGGCGGAAGCACGATTACGCAGCAATTGGCCAAAAACCTGTTTTTAACGCAGGATAAAACGTTCTTCCGGAAAGCGACGGAGGCTTCCATTGCCGTTGCACTTGAGCATAAGAAAACGAAAGATGAAATATTAACGATGTATTTGAACCGTATCTTTTTTGGCAAAACCGCTTACGGCGTCAAGGCGGCTGCGAAGGTTTATTTCAACAAGCCGCTAGACAAGCTGGAGCTGTGGGAGATTGCGACCTTGGCCGGCATTCCGAAAGCGCCGAGCAATTATAATCCAATCAGCGATCCCGAGCGTTCCAAGGAGCGGCGGTCCGTCGTGCTCCAGTTGATGTATGATCAACACTATATCACCAAGGAACAAATGGATGAGGCAAATGCGAAAGTATATAACCCGAACACCGCGACGGCCAACAGCCAGAAATATCCCGCTTTTATTGATTTTGTGGTCAGTGAGGCAGAGGATAAATCAGGTTTGACTGAAGATGAGCTGCGCCAGGGCGGTTATAAAATCTACACGACGCTCAACACGACTGCGCAATCCATTATGGAAAAAGAATTCGCAGATCCGGATAATTTTGAGAAAAGCGTGGATGATCAGCAGGTGCAGGGTGCGATGGTTATTGTCGATCACCGCAACGGGAACATTCAGGGTCTCGTCGGAGGCCGCGATTACGAGAAGAAAGGCTTGAACCGTGTTAATGTGCCGCGTCAGCCGGGGTCGGGCTTCAAGCCGATTACCGTCTATGGGCCGGCAATCGATTCTGGGGACTGGTTCCCGTGGTCGACTGTACTGGATGAGAAAAAATGCTACGGCGATTACTGCCCAAGCGACTCCAATGGGAACAAATATATCGGACCGATCACCATCCGGCAGTCCATCAAGGAATCCCGCAACGCGTCTGCGGTATGGCTGCTCAATGAGATTGGCGTGAAGACAGGGCTTGATTTTGCCGACAAGCTGGGCTTTCATCTCGATGAGGAGAAAGACCGCAATCTGGCGATTGGACTTGGCGGGCTCACGAATGGCGTGACGCCGCTTCAGATGGCGGCGGCATACAGCGCCTTTGCCAATGACGGCAAATCCGTTGATCCCCATACGGTGCAGAAGATTGTAGATACGAATGACGAAACCGTTTATGAGTATGATCCGCCGGCAGCGAAGCAGGTAATGAAGAAGGAAACCGCTTATTACATGACGGATATTATGCAGGGCGTCCTGGAGAAAGGCGGAACGGGAACAGGAGCCAGAATTGACCGTCCTGTAGCGGGCAAAACCGGTACAACACAGCATGGCATTCCCAATTACAGCTCCGGTTATAACCGCGATGCCTGGTTCTCCGGTTTTACTGCGGAATGGACGGCCGTTGTATGGATGGGCTATGACAAAACAGACAAAGAGCATTTGCTGAAGCAAAGCAGCGGCCAATCAGCCGCTTTATTCGCAAAAGTCATGGAGCCGGCAATGAAAGGGATGCCGGTAAACGACTTTAAGAAACCGCCGGATATTCAGGTGGATGAGCCGAAACCGCCGACAACCGTTCAGAACCTGAATGCGGTATACGATCCGGCAAGCGTAACGGTCACCTTATCCTGGGATACGCTGGATGGCGCGGATAATACGTACCGTATCTATCGCAAAGAAGCCAATGAGCCGCAGTTCACACGCTTGATGGACACGATGGAAGCGGCCGGAAATAATGATATGAGCGTTGCCCCTGGACTTTCCTATGAGTATTATGTGACGGCTTATAATGCCAAGGAAGAGCTGGAGAGCGCCCCATCAGCAACAGTGAAGGTGGAGATACCGCCGGAGGAGCTGAATCCCCCGGGCACGGATGAACCGGTTCCTCCCCTTGATCCCAATGCGCCAACCGATCCCATAGATCCATCCAATCCGGGCAATGGCAATCCGGGTAATGGAGGTAATGGCAATGGCGGTATCGGCATCCCGGAAGATGGCACCGGCAACAACGGTAATGGCGGACCCGGCAATGGCGGTATCGGCATCCCGGATGATGGCACCGGCAACAACGACAATGGCGGACCTGGCAACGGCACCGGCAATCCGGGCAACGATGGCGGTCCAGGGAATAACGGACCCGGCAACGGCAATCCAGGCAGCGGTAATCCGGAAATCCCAGGCAATGCCGGACAGAATCCGGATAATGGAACGATGAATCCAGGTAACGGAAACCCGCCTGACAGCAATGTGCCGGACGACGGCAGCGGAACGGAGGGGCAGCAAACATTTGACGGCTTAAATCTCGGGGGAAACGGGAATCAGGGCGCAGTTGAAGGGACGGACAGTATTATTCCTCCTGATGGAGGAGAGGACGTCACCGATCCAAACACTGCTGAATAATTTACATTTCTGGTTTAGTAACACCGCATTGAGGCACAATAGTTCTATATAGAACCTATTGTTGAGCAACAGATGTTACCTCCCGCCATATAATAAGGGCAGGAAAGTCCCTTGCATATGCGGCTGCCTTGCTTAAACCAAAAATGAGTTATTTATCAAGTCTGCTGGAGATGGTTGAGAAGTTATGGTAAGCTTTTTTTGAAATATTATAAATGGTTGGAATTTACACTTGACCTTTTATGATACTTCAGTTGGGAATTGACCGGCATACCGCTGCAAGGAGCGGGTGTTTGTTTCTTCTCAGAGCTGTCTATTCTTTTGCAGATGCCTAATTCTTTAAGTGATCCTAACGGAAAGGTCGTTCCGTATGAAACGAAAATTTTCTGACCGAGCCAACTGGCGCCGCATTCTCCGCAGAAGCTATACCAGCATGAATATGGACGGCGATGAGTTTAAAGGAATGGTGACGTTATACCGCATTCACGAATTGCGTGAGCCGCTGTGGAAAGAATATAACGGACGAAAACTTTGTTTGGCAGACCGCGGGTATCTATGGATGCAGCATTTTCCCCGCGGCGAGCATTTCGTCGTCACCACGATGTTTGATGACAAGAACCGTGTCGTTCAATGGTATATCGATATCTGCAAAACACAGGGACTGACGGACCAGCAGGTTCCCTGGTTCGATGATTTGTATCTGGATGTTGTCGTTCTGCCCAGCGGAGAAGTTTTTCTGCTCGACGAGGACGAACTTGAAGAGGCTTTGCAGCAGGGAGTGGTGACGAATAAGGATGCCGCTCTCGCCCGCAAAACTGCCGGGAAGGTACTGTCCACCATCCGGAGCGGACGATTCCGATATTTCACACTCAGTCTGAAGCACCGCAAAGCCCTCGTCATGCAGAGCGGCGAAGTGAGCGAGTCTTGAGTGCCCAAGTTGTGAAGTCAAAGCCGCGCGCCAAAAAGCGATCCCGCAAAAAATTCCGCATGATCAGAATTATTTTGCGAATCGCTGTTTGGGTGGCGGCATTTGCTGCGTTCTGGTTCGGTTACTTGTTCTGGCTCATCAACAGCTATGAAATGCCAAAGCCGATTCCCAAAGCCGATGCTGCGATCGTGCTTGGAGCGGCGTTGTGGGATAATGTTCCGAGCCCTGGACTAAAGGAGCGGCTTGATTATGCGCTAACCTTGTACAAGCAGGGCATAACGAAGCAATTTATATTAACCGGCGGACATGACCATAACGGATCGACAATTACAGAAGCGGAAGGTATGAAAAACTACCTGGTCGCAAAAGGAGTCCCGGCTGGCCAGTTGATCCTTGAAAAGGATGCAAGAAGCACCTATGAGAATTTACTGTTCAGCAAACCGCTTGCCGAAGGGAAGGGCTGGGACAGCCTGCTCATCGTTACGCATGATTATCATTCTGCGAGGGCAGCTGACATTGCCAAATATGTTGGCTATTCTGATGCAGTGGTAGTGGGCTTCAAATCGCAGGTGCTTTCCGTCGCGAAGAACCAGTCGCGTGAATTGTTGGCATTCACCAAGTGGAAGCTGGATTCTCTGCTGCTGCGCTTCGGTCTTCAGTCTCCGGATACACCCTTCTAAACACCATTTAAACATCATTCCCGACCTTGTCTTTGGAAACTGTTAATATGGCTGGTTTCGCTAGAATACAATGGATCAAGCGGCGCATGCGAGCTTTAAGCGGTCCTTGTATCCTCTCGCACGCATGATGACCGATTATGTGGATGCGAAGGATGGGTGATCGTATAGATGAACGAACGTGTCGTATCTTCAGGGCAGTCCGGTACTTCCAGGCCCTCAAGACAAATCAATGTCGTGCTGCGCGGCCAGGAGCCTAATGCGGCTGCAAGCTCCGCCCAGACGCTGGAGACGGAACCTGCCGCATCTGCCCTTAAAGCTATTCCTGCCAACGACCCGTACGCCGAGATTCAACGCGAGCTCGATCCTATGGTGGGACTTGAGAATGTCAAGCTGCTGGTTTATGAAATTTTTGCGCTGCTTCAAATCAGCAGAATGCGCTCCGATGTAGGCTTGTCCGGGGGATCGCATGTTTATCATATGATATTCAAAGGCAATCCCGGAACGGGAAAAACGACCATTGCCCGCATCATAGCCAAACTAATGAACAAAATGGGCGTTCTTACAAAAGGACATTTGATTGAAGTGGAGCGGGCTGATCTGGTTGGCGAATATATTGGCCACACGGCACAAAAAACGCGTGATCTCGTGCGGAAGGCTCTGGGCGGCGTGCTTTTTGTAGACGAGGCGTACAGTCTGGCCCGGGGCGGAGAAAAGGATTTTGGCAAGGAAGCCATCGATACACTTGTCAAAGCCATGGAGGATCACCGCAATCAGTTTGTGCTGATTCTGGCCGGTTACCCTCTGGAAATTGAGGATTTTCTGATGACCAATCCAGGCCTGCCGTCACGTTTTCCGATCCAAATTGATTTTCCCGATTATTCCATCGATCAGCTGATCCAAATCGCTGAGCTGATGGCCGCCCAGCGGGACTATACCTTAATGCCACAATCGCTCTTCAAGCTTCGGCAGCATCTTATGCAGGAGAAGACGGCTTCCCTGTATTCGTTCAGCAATGCCCGTTATGTCCGCAATTCGATCGAGAAGGCTTTTCGTTATCAAGCGGTGAGATTGTTGAATCAGTATCAGAGCGGTTCTCCAAGTAAAATGGAATTAATGGCTATCAGGCCCGAGGACTTGAAATGGGAACAGAAATAAAGGCCGGAAAGGGTAGGCGCTTGATATGAGACAAACAACATATGATACAGACAATGAGCTGCGCGACCGCGTCATACTTGTCAGTCTGGTTACTTCCGAGGTAAAGAGAGGGGACGCCGATCCCGAGCTGTCCCTTCAGGAGCTTGTGAGCCTGGCGGAGACGGCTGGAAGTGACGTGCTCTCCACCATGACGCAGAACAAGGAAACAAGAGACCCGAAGTGGTTTATCGGCAAAGGGAAAGTGGAGGAGCTCAGGGCTGTAGCAGAGGAGCTTGGCGCGACTACAGTGATTTTTGACCAGGAGCTGTCCGGGGCGCAGGTGAGAAACCTGGAAGCGGCGCTTGATCTGAAAATCATTGACCGTACTCAGCTGATTCTGGATATCTTCGCCCAGCGCGCCAAAACCCGCGAGGGAATTATCCAGGTGGAGCTTGCTCAGCTAAGCTATTTGCTGCCGCGTTTGTCCGGGCAAGGCAAGAATCTGTCGCGTCTGGGCGGGGGGATTGGCACGAGAGGTCCCGGTGAAACAAAGCTGGAAACGGACCGCCGGCATATACGCGATCGAATCAACGATTTGAAGTCTGTGCTGGATGAGCTTGTCCGTCATCGCAACCTGCACCGGGAACGCCGCCGCAAGTCAGGTGTCCAGCAGGTTGCCTTGGTGGGCTACACCAATGCGGGAAAGTCCACGCTGCTTCGCGAATTGACCAAGGCGGATGTGTATGTGGAGGATCAGTTGTTTGCCACGCTTGATCCGACCTCGCGCAGCTTGGAGCTGCCAAGCGGCAAAGAAGTAGTGCTGACCGACACTGTCGGCTTTATTCAGAATCTGCCCCATGACCTGATCGCGGCCTTCCGGGCCACGCTTGAAGAGGTGCTCGAGGCGGATCTTGTGCTGCATGTCGTCGACAGCTCATCCCCCATGCGGGACGAACAGATGGCTGTGGTGGACAAGATCCTTACGGACCTGGGTGCAGCAGGAAAGCCGCAGCTGACGATTTTCAACAAAATTGACAAATACAACCGCGATGAATTGGGGATGCTGCCCACCAAGGGGCTGGATGCTCTGGAAATCAGCGCATTCTCTGCCGATGATCTGCTTCGTTTGCGAGAAGCCATCCAGGAGAATATGACGGGAGACACGCGGACATTTGTGCTTCCGGCGGAACGCGGCGATCTGATCGCTTTAGCTTACCGGACCGGAGAAGTTACGAAGCAGGAAGTGGACGGCGATTTGCTCAGACTGACTGTTGAATTAAATAAACAGGATTATGAAGTGCATGGGTACAAGCTGGAAGCCTATTCCGAACAGTAGAGGTTCTTCAAGAGCCTGACAGCACGGATATGATCAGGGGAGCGACAAAACAATTGGTTGAGCAGGAGAATAAGGACTGGAGAACACTTGAGCAGTGGGCGGATGCCGCCGAGGACCAAGCTGCTCCCGTGTTTCGCAGGATGGACAAAATTGCCGAGCGGAATCAATGGAAGGTCATTAAGGCCTTTCAAAAACACCGCGTCAGCGACTTTCATTTCAATGGATCTACAGGGTATGGCTATAATGACCACGGACGTGAAGTGCTTGATCTGGTGTATGCCGATGTTTTCGGGGCAGAGGCGGCGCTGGTGCGTCCGCATTTTGTCTCAGGCACGCATACGATCAGCTGCGCCTTGTTCGGGCTTCTGCGGCCGGGTGACGAGCTGCTGTACATAACGGGAAGACCGTATGACACGCTGCATAAGGTGATCGGCAAACCGGATGACGGGACGGGTTCTCTTCAGGATTTTGGTATTCGGTATGCGGAGGTGGATTTGACCGCAGATGGCTCCATTGATTGGGACCGGGTCACCGCTAGCATTTCCGGGAAAACCAAAGTAATCGGGATTCAACGCTCCCGCGGATACGAATGGCGTTCCTCCTTCACGGTGGCTGAAATAGCCGAGATGGTGAAACGGGTAAAGGCAATTAAGCCGGAGCTTCTTGTCTTTGTCGATAACTGCTATGGAGAATTTACGGAAGAACTGGAGCCGACGGAAGTTGGAGTGGATTTGCTTGCAGGCTCGCTGATCAAGAATCCGGGAGGCGGATTGGCTCCTACAGGCGGTTATGTGGCCGGAACGAAGGATGCGGTCGACAAAACGGCTTACCGGTTGACAGCGCCGGGAATCGGCGGGGAAGTCGGCGCTACGCTCGGTACGCTGCGCGCCATGTTCCAGGGATTGTTTCTGGCGCCGCATCTGGTTGGACAAGCATTGAGAGGCAGCGCGTTTGCGGCTGCCATGTTCGAGCGTATCGGCTTTGAGACCCATCCATCGTGGGACGCCAGACGTACTGATCTCATTCAGGCGGTGCGTTTTACAAATACGGAACAGCTCATCGCATTCGTCCAGGGGATTCAGCGCGCTGCTGCGGTAGATTCCCATGTAGTTCCCGAGCCATGGGACATGCCGGGCTACGAATATCCCGTCATTATGGCAGCGGGAACGTTCATGCAGGGGGGGAGCTTGGAGCTGTCGGCAGATGCTCCGATTCGTGAGCCATTCATTGCTTATATGCAGGGCGGGCTTACATATGCCCATGTCAAATACGGTGTTCTGAAGGCCTTGTCGACTCTTGCAGAACGAGAGTTAATTGTAATTAAACCTCACACATCTTGACAGATTTTTGGGAGAGGGGTACAATAGGGGCATATCTCGGATACTGGAAGGTTGATGTGACATGGCTGACGATATACGTAGAAATATGGCGCTTTTTCCAATCGGAATCGTCATGAAACTAACCGATCTGACTGCTCGGCAAATTCGTTATTACGAGCAGCATGAGCTGATTATTCCCGCACGTACGGGGGGCAACCAGCGGTTATTTTCGTTCAATGATGTGGAAAGGCTGCTGGAAATCAAATCACTCATTGAGAAGGGCGTCAATATTGCCGGTATCAAGCAGGTCATGAATCCCGTTTCCAAGGAATCGGAGGAAGCGACCGTCCTGAGTGAGCAATCTGAGGTGAAGCGTCGTGAATTGTCAGACGCACAGCTGCATCGTCTGCTGAAGCAGCAGCTGCTGGAGAAGAGACCGGGCAAAGCCTCCATGATTCAAGGCCAACTGTCTCGATTCTATAACAAAAAGTAAAATACGCACTACTATTCGAAGAGGAGATGATTGAGTGAGCTACACCAGAGAGGACATCCTGCGTGCGACCAAAGAAGAGAATGTTCGATTTATCCGACTGCAATTTACCGATCTTCTGGGAACGATCAAGAACGTGGAAATTCCTGTAAGCCAACTGGAAAAAGCCCTTGATAATAAAATGATGTTTGACGGTTCCTCCATTGAAGGTTATGTCCGTATTGAGGAATCCGATATGTACTTATACCCCGATCTGGATACTTGGGTGATTTTTCCCTGGGTTGCTGAAGATCGGATTGCCCGATTAATCTGCGACATTTATATGCCTGACGGAACACCTTTCGCCGGAGATCCCCGCGGCATCCTGAAACGGGCGCTGAAAGAGGCTGCAGAATTGGGCTATTCCGCAATGAACGTTGGGCCAGAGCCGGAGTTCTTCCTGTTCAAAACCGACGACAAAGGTGAACCCACCACCGAATTAAACGACCAGGGCGGATATTTCGACCTTGCGCCGATGGATCTGGGCGAGAACTGCCGCCGCGAGATCGTACTTACGCTTGAAGAAATGGGCTTTGAAATTGAAGCTTCCCATCACGAAGTCGCACCGGGGCAGCATGAGATTGATTTCAAATATGCTAATGCCATTAAAGCGGCTGACCAGATCCAAACGTTCAAACTCGTTGTTAAGACCATCGCCCGTCAGCATGGATTGCATGCTTCCTTTATGCCTAAACCGCTGTTTGGCGTAAATGGTTCGGGAATGCACTGCCACCAATCCCTGTTCAAAGGCAAGGAAAATGCGTTCTACGACGAGAACGACAGAGTCGGGTTAAGTCAGGATGCGCGTTATTACATGGCTGGTGTTCTCCGTCATGCCCGCGCATTCGCAGCTATCACGAACCCGACTGTCAATTCCTACAAACGGCTGGTTCCAGGTTACGAGGCGCCAAATTATGTAGCTTGGTCCGCAAGCAACCGCAGTCCGATGATTCGTATTCCGGCGTCGCGCGGCCTCAGCACCCGTATTGAAGTGAGAAATCCGGATCCCGCTGCCAACCCTTATCTGGCGCTGGCGGTTATGCTCAGAGCCGGTCTGGATGGTATCAAAAGCAAACTTCCGCTGCCGGCTCCAACCGATCGTAATGTCTATATTATGACGGAGGAAGAGCGTATCGACGAAGGTATTCAAAGCTTGCCTGAGAGTCTCAAGGAAGCGCTCGATGAAATGCTGCGCGATGACATTATCTGTGACGCGCTTGGCGATCATGCACTTGCTCATTTCTTTGAACTGAAAGAAATTGAGTGGGACATGTACCGCACACAGGTTCATCAGTGGGAACGCGATCAATATTTGACTCTGTACTAAAACCGGAAATCCCTTGGCGCTATTAGCGTTGAGGGATTTTTTTCTTTGGGGGTATATAGATAAATGACAGCTCACTCAGGATAGCATCCCCCATAGTGCCCCCAAAATGCCTCTTGATCGTTTAATACTCGAACAAATCCTGTTCACCTTTCCTTGGAACGAGGCGTAATAATATGCCGCTTGTCTGGTTAAGACTAATAACTCAAAGAAGTGCCTTCAGCATGAGAATATGAACAATTTCAGCAGGACGAAAAGGAGTTATCAATGTGGCAGAAAAAAGCATCCTTGCCTATTTCAAGAGTCCGGAGCAAGCGGAAAAAGCTTTGAAGCAGCTTCAGGCTCTTTCGATTGCAGATGGTTCGATTGAACGGATCGATGGATATCCCGGAGATGGGATTAACCGCTCTGGAAACCCGGTTACCAGCAGTATTCCGGGACTTGGCTATTTGACTCTTGGAAAGGATGTTGGAGAGCCGGATGCAGGCATTCTGGCTGCAGCAAGTGTCAGCGCGAGCGGTTACAGTTCTGGAGGACCGGAGAACAGAGTGACGGGGTATGATATTTTATTGACTGTTGTCATTGAGGAGAAGGATTATGACAAAGCGTTGAAAATAGTCCAAAGCAGCGGTGCGTTATAGCTTGCTCCTTGACTGGTATTCATTCCCCGCGAGCTTCGGCTGGCGGGTATTTGTTCGTTGAATGTCATAATTAAATTGAAGCTTCTCGTCAATACTAAAGTACCATGGACGGGTTTGGGCGGTAAAAAATTAAAGTGTGCGGGGTGTATGAAATGGGGCAGGGCAATTGCGATGAGACTCCTTTAAAAGAACGGCTGAAACAGCATATCCACCTTATTGTCAATGAATCACAGCGTATTTTGGATCAAATTGATGCTGAAAATCACTGTCTTCTGAGTGACTTTGATAATATTGGCAGAACTTTTAAAGAAGTTGAATCCCTGGCCGCTTCATTCTATCTGCAATGTTATCTATCCTCATTTACATCCAACTATTTGGATCTTTCCATATGCATTCAGAACCTTATGGAGCGCCGGCACGGGGCTTTGATTGTTATCGAGAGAAATGATAACCTGGATGCCATCATCCATTCCGGGGTTGCGCTTGTGGCCAAATTGAGCTATTCCCTGCTGGAGGCGATCTTTTATCCGGGAAATCCGCTGCATGACGGGGCTGTTCTCATCAAGTCCGATCAAATTATTTCCGCCGCTAATGTCCTGCCTGTATCCAATGCATCGGATGTGGACAAGAAATTTGGAATGCGGCATCGCGCAGCGATCGGACTGACCGAAATAACAGATGCGCTTGTACTGGTTGTATCGGAAGAAAGCGGGGATGCGTCCTTTGTCTATAAGGGAAAACTCCATCCAATAAAGACAATGGTCATGCCAACGACGGTCTAAATGTATTTTTGAGTACTTTGAGGTAAACCTGAAGCTAGCCAATATGTAAAACAAAAAGAGACTGGCGAAGCCCTAAAGGCAACGCCAGTCTCTGCTTCATGAGAACTCGCTTAGTGAATATCGCGGAAAAGTCCGATAACTTTACCTAAAATCGTTACATTGCGAAGCCGTATCGGCTCCATTGTCGGATTCTCCGGCTGCAGCCGGATATGATCGCGTTCACGATAAAAGGTTTTCACCGTCGCTTCGTCATCTTCCGTCATCGCAACCACGATGTCGCCGTTGATAGCGGATTGCTGCTGCCGCACAATGACATAATCGCCGTCCTGAATGCCTGCGTCAATCATGCTCTCTCCCATTACGTTAAGTATGAAGACATTATGATCGCCGACTTTGCTTGAAGGGAGAGGATAGTAATCCTCAATGTTCTCGGTAGCTGTAATTGGCACCCCTGCAGTAACCTTGCCCACAATGGGAACTTTGGTGATTGCGATTGGAAAAGGAATCTCATTGTCCGCTTGATCCAATATCTCAATCGCTCTCGGTTTCGTCGGGTCACGGCGGATTAAGCCTTTCTTCTCCAGACGGTCCAAATGTCCGTGAACGGTTGAACTTGAAGCAAGTCCTACAGCTTCACCGATTTCCCGGACGGATGGGGGATATCCCTTCTCCCGCACCTCCGTCTTGATGAATTCCAGAATCGCCTGTTGGCGGTTCGATAGTTTCGACACCAGAATCACTCCAAAGGTTCATTTGTGTCAAATTATAACACAGAACCGGAGTTCGTACAAACATAAGTTCGAGAAACAAGAGTTCGTATTTTATGGGGAACAAATGTTCCGAAAACAGTTGACTACAAACGGGTGTTCGTGTTAATATCGGTTTATCGAAAACAGAACAAACGTTTGGGGTGCTGAGAAATGATGATAACAATATCTTCTTACTCTTCTATGAATTCAGAGAATAAAGCTGATAAAGGTTACGTGAAATCTGCATCAGATAAAAGCAGGCCAAAGAAGCTGGTGATGCGGATGATAGCGGCAATATTGTTTTTCTCCCTCTTATTCGTTGGTTTTTCTATAATGCATGGAAGTGCAACGAGCGAGCATCCTGCGGAGCCCGCTGCGGGCGAGAAAGTCATCTCGATCAGTGAGGGCCAGACACTTTGGGAAATAGCAGGGGACTTGCGTAAGGAAGGCGAAGATATCCGGCGAATCATTTATGACTTGAAGGAACGGAACAACCTGACTTCCAGCACACTTATGGCCGGACAAACATTGATTATACCAGCGGACTGATGCAGTCCGCTTTTTTTATTTCCATCTACAGGACAAAGGTCGTATTTTCTTGACAATAGAGGATTAAAAATGTCAAAGTAAAGGGTGAATGTTTACAGCATCATGAGAGGAGCGTATCGGTTTGGAAGAGCTTATTGCAAGGATTAATGAGTTGTCACGAAAAAATAAAGCTGTCGGATTAACTCCGGAGGAAACAATCGAGCGCGATGCTCTGCGTCAGAAATATCTGGAGAACTTCAAGCAAAATTTCAAGAACCAAATCGAAACGATTAAATTTGTGGAAGATGAGGAAGAAAGCGGCGGCAAGCATTAAAACTGCTTGCGGCAAGCCAGGTTTCACCAAATAATAAGCAGGGTGGGGTTATAACGATGCAAATCAAGCTGCTTGGACGCAGTGGACTTGCCGTTTCGGAGCTTTGTTTAGGGACGATGAGTTTTGGAAATACAACAAGTCAAGGCGATTCCATTCGCATGATCCATCAGTTTATGGAGCAGGGCGGCAATTTTCTGGATACGGCGAATGTCTATGTTTCCGGCCGATCGGAGGAGATCGTAGGCGAAGCGATCAAGGATTTTCGCTCAGAGGTTGTGCTGGCAACGAAAGTGCGGATGAATACCGCTGACCATCCCAACGGGGCGGGCGTCTCGCGCAAGCATATTATGCAAAGCGTCGAAGAAAGCCTGCAGCGTCTGCAGACTGACTATATCGATTTGTATCAGGTTCATGTATGGGATCATCTGACTCCTATAGATGAGACACTTCGCGCTCTCGACGATCTGGTCACTTCGGGCAAGGTCCGTTATATCGGATGCTCCAATTTTTTTGCCTGGCAGCTGATGAAATCCCTTGCTGTTAGCGATGCCAACCGCTATGTCCGGTTTATTTCCATTCAACCGCAGTATAGTCTGGTCAGCCGTGAGATGGATCGGGAAATGATGTCGCTTTGTCTGGAGGAGAACGTCGGCGTTATTCCCTGGGCTCCGCTTGGTGGAGGATTTCTGACGGGACGTTATTCCAGGGAAGAGCCCACATCGGGAAGATTGACGTCAAAGGTTGGAGAAAGTTCATGGGGTCTGCGCGCAACGGAACGTAACTTTGCCATCCTGGATGCCGTCCAGGCAGCCGCTCATGAACTGAACAAGACACCTGCACAAATCGCTCTCGCCTGGCTGCTGCAAAGAAAAGGTATCACATCGCCGATATTCGGAGCCAGCACATTGGAACAGTTCTCGGAAAATATGGGGACTGTGGGCTGGACGATGCCAAGTGAAATATGGAATCGGCTGGATGAAGTTAGCTCGCTTCCTTCCGAGTATCCGAATCGTTTCATCGCCAAATTCGCCCGGCCTTTTTAATTCTTTTTCAAGAGAATGAGAATGTTTTGCACAAAGTCTTGTGATTGGGGGGCGCAATGAAGGTTAAACGAATTGTCGCCAATATAGATACCCGGAATATTGCAGCTGCCAAAAGCTTTTACCAGGATGTTCTCGGCCTCGATTTGTTGATGGATCATGGATGGATTGGAACCTATGGTTCTGATGAGCAAATGGGCATTCAAATTAGTTTCGCCGAGCACGGGGGTTCCAACACGCCTACGCCTAATTTGTCCATTGAGGTCGATGATGTCGATGCTGCATTCGAACGCATGAACAGAGCCGGATTTACGATCGAGTATGGTCCGACTGATGAGCCTTGGGGCGTACGTCGTTTCTATGTCCGCGATCCGTTCGGCCAACTTGTTAACATTCTTGCTCATATTTAATTTGATGCATGTCATTCATTCAGGCGAATGGATGGAACAGGAATGGCACAAATACACGCAGCAGACGGGTGTAAAATTCAAGAAATTGCTTACGATGCAAGTTTTGCTTCGCAAAACTTTTAGGAGGAACGTAATTGTCAAGATCCTGGGAACGAAAGGTTCAGAAGAACCAGAGTCAACTTAACAAACAGCGCAAGAAGCAGGGCATGGCGCCTCTGATGGCAAGCAAGACAGCGAGCAGTCCGATTGATACATATAAAGGGCGCAGTCTTCTAATGCCTGCCTTTCTTCTGGTCTTCACGGCAGTCTACGCCTCGATCAGCATTGCACAGGGCACTTACAAGGATTCCGGAAACATGTTCTGGATCACGATCGGCTGTTATATCTTTCTGGCGCTGCTGTTTATATTGAGGCGTCCTTATTTGGCAATCGGAAAAGACTATGTTCGATCGCGGCGCTTTACCGGTGACCGCACGCTTTACTTAAGCTCAATCAAAGGAATCAGCGTACAGAAGGGCTCTGTTATTATCGAGCAGCCCAAAGGCGGAAGCTGGGTATTCTCGCGATTATTTAACCGTTATCCGACGGATGAAATGACCGAACGGCTCCGGACCTTTGCAGCAGCCAACAATATTCCGTTTGCGGAGAAATAAAGAACTGGAGTGGGGAAATTCGTCATGGGCAAAAAAGCGGTACTATTTGATTTGGATGATACGCTGTTATGGGATGACCGGAGTGTAAGCGAAGCTTTCGCAGCTACTTGTCAGGCGGCGGCGGATAAGACTGGCGTCAATCTACAGGATTTGGAGGAAGCTGTCCGGCGCGAAGCCCGGGCTTTGTACGAATCCTATGACACCTATGCCTTTACAAAAATGATCGGGATCAATCCCTTTGAGGGATTGTGGGCGAATTTTCTTGAAGGCGAGCAGGAGGAGTTCAGAAAGCTGCAGCAGCTGGCTCCCGCTTACCGGCGTGAAGCGTGGACTCGAGGGCTGAAGGCTCTGGGAATCCTTGATGAGCAGCTGGGAGCTGAGCTTGCGGAGATGTTTCCCGCAGAGCGCCGCAAGCGCCCGCTGATCTATGAAGAAACCTTCCGCGTGCTGGATAAGCTCAAAGGCCAATACAAGCTGCTGCTGCTCACCAATGGCTCTCCTGATTTGCAGCGGGAGAAGCTGGCAGGCGTACCGGAGCTTGCGCCTTATTTTGATCATATCATCATTTCCGGAGAATTTGGTCAGGGGAAGCCGGCTGCGCCGATTTTTCAGCATGCACTTGAATCGTTGGGGATCGAACCGGCGGATGGAATCATGGTGGGCGACAAGCTGACCACGGACATACTCGGTGCAAATACGGTTGGCATGACCTCGGTTTGGATCAACCGCCATGGCGTGAAACGCAGCGACGACATTATCCCTTCACATGAGATCAAACATCTGGAGGAACTGCTGCCTCTGCTTGTATAAGGATATTGGAATCATAAAGACCCGCTTTCCTGTGATACACATTCAAGCGTGTATCACAGGAAGCGGGTCTATTTATATGACTATGAATGGTCAGGGCATTAAGCCTTCTGGAAGGATTCATCGGCGAACGGATGAGCAATCCAGCCCTCGGTCTCGATAAAGAGGCGCACGGCAACGATCTGGCGGTTATCCATCAAGGTGAAAAAATGCGGTTTATGCTCGGGAACGGAAATAACGTCTCCCGCTTCGAGTTCAACATCGAAATAGCCCACATCGTCGCTGCCCTTGATGATGAAGATGCCGCGCCCAGCCGTGATAGCCCGTACTTCATCTTCCGTATGGGTGTGAACCTGCTCGAATTTCTTCAGCAGTTCGTCGAGGTTGGGTGTCGCATCCGAGAGCGCGATAATGTCCCAGGTCCGGTAGCCGCGGCGGGCAGCCAGGTCGTTGATTTCTGCATCGAAAGTGGATAGAATCTGCTGTTTCTCCTCATCCGTCAGGATGAATTTCTGATGTATCTCTGCAGGCAGTTTCTCCGGATTCCAGTGTTCATACAAGACTTCTTGTTTTTCCAAAAATTCACGGACGTTTGCTTCGCCCGAAATACGCTCTTCTGTGTTGCGGATACGAATTTCAGCCATGTTGTAATCCCTCTTTCCTATAGATGTTAATTCCGATAAGATTAATTATAAAACAAAACGCCAAGACTGTCGACAACACCTTTTCAGCAGGTTGTGAATCTGATAAACTAAAAGTTAATGATTTTTCGCTGCGCCTTCGCTTTGCTATTGCTTGGGAAGGTCTGCAGTTGCGGAAGGGAAGTGCATCGATGACAAAACCAACTATACAACAAATGCTGCAAAAACGCATTCTCATTCTCGACGGTGCAATGGGAACGATGATTCAGCAGGAGGATCTGGGTCCAGAGGATTTCGGTGGCGAAGAGCTGGACGGCTGTAATGAAATGCTCGTTCTGACTCGTCCGGATGTAATCCTTTCCATACATGAGTCTTATCTGGAAGCAGGCGCCGACATTCTGGAGACGAATACTTTCGGCGCAACGGGAGTGGTTCTGGCCGAATATGATATTCCGGAGAAATCGCGGGAAATCAATCTCGCTGCTGCAGCCATAGCGCGTCAAGCGGCCGACAAGTTTTCCACGCCGGAAAGGCCTCGTTTTGTTGCCGGGGCCATGGGGCCAACGACGAAGACGCTTTCTGTCACAGGCGGGGTGACTTTCGATGGTCTGGTGGACACTTATTACGAGCAGGCGGTAGCCCTTATTGAAGGTAAAGTAGACGCTCTTCTGCTTGAAACCTCACAGGATACATTGAACGTAAAGGCGGGAACAATCGGCATCAGCAAGGCATTTGAAACCACAGGCATCACGCTGCCGATTATGATTTCCGGGACGATTGAGCCCATGGGGACGACGCTTGCTGGACAAAATATTGAATCCTTCTATATATCTCTGGAGCATTTGAATCCGATTTCGATCGGTCTGAACTGCGCGACAGGTCCGGAGTTTATGCGCGATCATATCCGTTCGCTGTCGGAGATCTCACGCTCTGCGGTAAGCTGTTACCCCAATGCGGGACTGCCTGATGAGAACGGTCTGTATCACGAATCGCCAACCTCGCTGGCAGGGAAGATCGCTGCTTTTGCCGAGCAGGGGTGGCTTAATATCGCTGGCGGCTGCTGTGGAACCACGCCTGCCCACATCAAAGCGATGGCGGAGACGCTTACCAATTATACGCCGCGCCAGCAGATGGGCAATCATCCTGCTGCCTTGTCTGGCATTGAGACGGTCTTTGTTGAAGAAGACAACCGACCGATTATGATCGGCGAGCGGACGAACATTTCCGGCTCGCGCAAATTCAAACGGCTGATCAAGGAAGCTAAGTTTGAAGAAGCGTCGGAGGTTGCACGGGCTCAGGTGAAAGGCGGAGCGCATGTCATTGATATCAATCTCCAGGATACGGATATCGATGAGGCCTACGCGGTCAACATGTTCCTGCCGGAGGTAGTCAAGAAAGTCAAGGTTCCGCTTATGCTTGACTCCACCTATGATCATATTATCGAGCTTGGGCTCAAGTATTCCCAGGGTAAAGCGATCATTAACTCCATTAACCTGGAGGACGGCGAAACCAAGTTTGAAAAAATCCTGCCGCTGATTCACCGTTACGGCGCATCGGTCGTCTGTATATTAATAGATGAGCGCGGACAAGCCGTATCCCGCGAAGCCAAGATGGAGGTGGCGGCACGCTCCTACGACCTGCTGGTCAATAAATACGGGATGAACCCTGAGGATATTATTTTTGATCCGAATATGTTCCCTGTTGGTTCCGGTGATCCGCAGTATATCGGTTCCGCTGTGGAGACGCTTGAAGGGATCAAAATGATCAAGGAGAAATTCCCCAAAGCCAAGACTATTCTGGGCTTGAGCAATATTTCCTTTGGTCTTCCCGATGCGGGCCGCGAGGTGCTCAACTCTGTTTATCTGTATCATTCCACCAAAGCGGGCCTGGACTACGCCATTGTGAACACAGAAAAGCTGGAGCGCTACGCGTCCATTCCGGAAGAAGAGCGCCGATTGGCGGAGGAATTAATTTATAATACGAACGATGATACATTAGCCGAATTCGTGGCCGCTTTCCGCAACAAGAAGGTGGAAAAGAAAGAAAAATTGTCAAGCTTGCCGCTTGAGGAGCGACTGGGCTCGTATGTGGTGGAGGGAACGAAGGAAGGGCTGATTCCTGATCTGGATGAGGCACTGAGCAAATATTCGCCGCTGGAAGTGATCAACGGTCCTTTGATGAAAGGGATGGAAGAGGTTGGGCGGCTGTTCAACAACAATGAGCTCATCGTGGCCGAGGTGCTGCAAAGCGCCGAAGTGATGAAAGCCTCGGTTGCCCATCTGGAGCCGCATATGGAGAAGAATGAAACGGCAGTCAAGGGCAAGATCATTTTGGCTACCGTTAAAGGCGACGTCCACGATATCGGGAAGAATCTGGTTGAGATCATTTTGTCCAATAATGGGTACAAAATCATAAACCTCGGCATCAAGGTGCCGCCGGAGAAGCTGATCGAAGCTTACCGCAATGAAAAAGCGGATGCCATCGGATTATCCGGCCTGCTTGTCAAATCCGCCCAGCAGATGGTGATTACCGCTCAGGATATGCGAAATGCCGGTATTGATGCCCCGATCCTTGTCGGAGGCGCGGCATTGACCCGCAAGTTCACTAGAACGCGGATCAGCCCGGAATATGACGGACTCGTGCTGTATGCGAAGGATGCCATGGATGGTCTGGACATCGCCAATAAATTGATGAATCCGGAATTCAGGCAGGCTTATGAGGACGATCTCGCCGCATTCAAGGCAGCCGGAAGCGTCGAGGAAGAAGTCAAGAAGCCGCTGCCGGAGCTTACGCGGGCAACCCGCTCCAACGTGTCGACAGATAAACCGGTTTTCATTCCGCCGGATCTGGATCGTCATGTGCTGCGTAATGTCCCGATTCCGCAGATTGTTCCTTATGTGAACATGCAGATGCTGCTGGGCCATCATTTGGGCCTCAAGGGCAGTGTAGAGCAGCTGCTGGCGGAGAAGAACAGCAAAGCGGTCCAGCTGAAGGAAACGGTCGATTCCATTCTGATGGAAGCCGCCGCAAAAGGGACTCTTCATGCCCATGGCATGTACCGGTTCTTCCCGGCACAGTCGTCCGGCAACGATATTATTATCTATGACCCTGCGGAGCCTGGCCGTGAAATCAAACGCTTCTCGTTCCCGCGCCAGCAGGTGGCGCCGTTTCTCTGTCTGGCGGATTTCCTGAAATCGGTGGACAGCGGTATTATGGATTATGTCGGCTTTCTCGTCGTGACCGCCGGTGAAGGGGTGCGCGAATTGGCCGGTCAGCTCAAGGACAACGGCGATTATCTGCGTTCCCATGCTTACCAATCCGTTGCGCTTGAAGTGGCGGAAGGGCTTGCCGAGCGCGTACATCATATGATGCGCGATACATGGGGCTTCCCGGATCCGCATGATTTCACGATGAAGCAGCGCCATGGGGCGCGTTATCAAGGGATTCGTGTTTCGTTCGGCTACCCGGCATGCCCGAACCTGGAGGACCAGGAGCCGCTATTCGACCTGATGAAACCGCAGGATATAGGGGTCGAGTTGACGGAAGGCTTTATGATGGAGCCGGAGGCGTCCGTTTCCGCTATGGTATTCGCCCATCCGGAAGCGCAGTATTTTAACGTCGAAAAGCTGTAAATCGTAATGGATGAAGGCTGGATATGAATGGATACTGCTCTGCCGAAAGTCTCATTACGAAGCGAAATGCGAATGAGTCGCAGCTGGTCAGAGCAGTATCCCCGGCTTCCCAAGAAATACCCTTGGCAGAACGGTATTATACCGGTCCTGCTAAGGGTATTGTTAAACTTATAGGATTTATATCTTCACGAACCAAATAAATTTTTCTATAAGTTCAATTGGGAAGGAACTTGCTTGAGCCGTGAAATGGACGGGGGCAGTTTCTTCTTGCCAGAGGACTAGGAGGAAAGCAGCTATGCAGATCGTATTTCTGGGAACAAGCGCAGGAAGACCGACCAAGGCACGCAATGTCACATCGATAGCGCTCAAGCTGCCTGAACCTTCAAACGGGTTTTGGCTCATTGATTGCGGAGAAGGCACCCAGCACCGTTTGCTTGGGAGCAAGCTCAAGCTCAACCGACTGGAGCGTATTCTGATTACCCATCTGCATGGAGATCATATCTACGGGCTGCCCGGACTTCTTACCAGCCGCTCCTATTTTGATGGGGCGGGGCCGTTGCAAATCTATGGGCCGAGCGGACTGCGCGCATATCTGGAGAGTGTCTTCGAGCATAGCGGTGTTCATCTTGAATATGAGCTTGACATCATTGAGATAGCTGAGGCAGGGCTGGTAGCGGAGGATGAAAGGTTCTCGGTCGAAACGGAAGAGCTGGAGCATCGTCTCCCTTCTTACGGTTACCGTATAACGGAGCTGGCACAGCAGGGGCATCTGGATATCGCGAAATTGACTCAATTGGGCGTTCCTCCCGGTCCCCTGTACGGAAGACTCAAGAATGGTGAGGATATTACGCTTGAGAACGGAGAAGTGATCCGCTCCTCGGATGTGGTCGGCGCGAGCCTCCCTGGAAGAATCATCACGATACTTGGGGACACGAGGCCTTGCGAGAATGCGGTACATCTGGCAGAGGGAGCTGACCTGCTCGTGCATGAAGCCACATTCGCAGCTGGAATGGAAGAGAAAGCTGCGGCTTATGGACACTCTACAGTGGTTCAGGCCGCACAGATCGCTTCCCGGGCAGGGGCCAGGAAGCTGGTGCTGACTCATTTCAGCTCCCGCTTCGACGACGAGGCTGTCGAAGGGCTGATTGCCGACGCGCAGTCGATATTTCCAGCCTCCGCTGCCGCTTACGACTATCTGGAAATTCTTGTGCCAAGACCTGATACGAATGGCCGGCTAGCATAAAAATTTCCTGGTTCCGGCATTCCATAGAGCCGCCCTTCAACCCGCTCGGGGATAGGGCGGTTCTTTGTCATTTGCGATTGCGGACCGAACATGCATTCTGTACAATATAAGTGATGGCATGAATTTACGTTCTGCCAAGACCGATTAAATCTTTATCATACTAATAAGGAATGTCTGTGTAATTTTACATTTTCATAGATTCATATTTAAGAAACACAAAGGGGGAACTCCACATGAACCGGTGGACGGGGAAGGCTTCAAGCTTGGACGAATGGCTGCAGCTGCTCACGCAGCAACCGGAAATCATGGATAATGTGACGCATTGGCATACCATACCGCCCAAGGAAGCGCGGTCGACTGCCATGCCGGCGGATATTCATCCCAAGCTTGCGGAAGCGCTGGGTGGGCGGGGGATCAGCCAGCTGTTTGTTCATCAGGCCGAGGCGTACCATGCGGTGCGCGATGGTCAGAACGTCGTTACGGTCACGCCGACGGCATCCGGCAAGACCTTATGCTATAACCTGCCGGTGCTGCAGTCGCTGCTTGAGAATGACAGCGGCAGAGCGCTGTACCTGTTTCCAACAAAGGCCTTGGCGCAGGATCAGGTGGCTGAGCTTCAGGAGCTGGCAGCGGCGATGGATGTGGATTTGAAGACACACACCTATGATGGCGATACGCCGCCGACTGTCAGACAGGTCATTCGCAATGCCGGACATATCGTGGTCACGAATCCGGATATGCTTCATTCGGCCATACTGCCACATCATACCAAATGGGTGAAGTTGTTTGAAAATGTCAAATATATTGTAATTGATGAGCTGCATTCCTACCGCGGTGTATTCGGGAGCCATGTATCGAATGTGATCCGGCGCTTGAAGCGGATATGCCGGTTTTATGGCTCAAATCCGCAGTTTATCTGCGCCTCGGCGACGATCGATAACCCTGGTGAGCATGCCGAGCGTCTGATCGGGGAGCGTGTGCGGCTGGTTAACAACAACGGTGCGCCGATGGGGGAGAAGCATTTTATCTGCTACAATCCGCCTATCGTGAATAAACAGCTTGGCATCCGCCGCAGCAGCGTCCTGGAATCGCGCAAGCTGGCCGCCTCATTGCTGCGTCAGGGTGTGCAGACCATCGTGTTTGCGCGCAGCCGGGTAAGAGTCGAGCTTCTGCTGACATATTTGCAGGAACTCGTAAAGGATGAGCTCGGCCCCAAGACCATCAGAGGATATCGCGGAGGCTATTTGCCCAAGCTCAGGAGAGAGATCGAGCACGGGCTGCGCAGCGGCGAGATCCGCGGCGTTGTCAGCACCAACGCGCTGGAGCTTGGCATCGACATCGGGCAGCTGCAGGCCTGTGTCATGAACGGCTATCCCGGGACGATCGCCAGTACCTGGCAGCAATCCGGACGCGCAGGCAGACGGCAGGGCACGTCGGTAACCTTCCTCGTGGCAAGCAGCAATCCGTTGGATCAATATATGATTCAGAATCCGGATTTTTTCTTCAACCGGCCGCCGGAGCGGGCACTCATTCATCCCGATAATTTGTTGATATTGATTGATCATGTCAAATGCGCTGCCTATGAGCTGCCGTTCGAAGCCGGCGAGAAATTCGGGGAAGAGCCGCTCGAGCATATGCTTGAATTTCTGACGGAGGAGAAGGTGCTGCACCGGGTGAAGGACCGGTGGTACTGGATGGAGCAGTCGTTCCCGGCACATGGCATATCGCTCCGGTCAGCGGCGCAGGAGAATTTTATCATTATCGATATGACCAATGGCAGCCGCGTGCTTGGCGAGGTGGATCGTTTCAGTGCGCCTACGCTTATTCATGAGGAAGCCATATACATTCATGAGGGTGTCCAGTACCAGGTAGAGAAGCTCGATTATCCGGAGAAGAAGGCTTTTGTACGCGAAATTGATGTCGACTATTATACCGACGCCAATATGGCGGTGGAGCTGAAGGTGCTCCATGTTGACAAAGAGCGCCAAAGCGGAGAGCTGCTGCGCCAGTACGGGGAGGTTACGATCAACGCCAAAGCGACCATATTCAAAAAAATCCGTCTGCGTACCCATGAGAACATCGGCTCAGGACCGATCCATCTGCCAGAGGAGGAGCTTCATACGAGCGGATACTGGTTCTCCTTCAGTGAAGAAGCGGCTGCGCGCAAGAGCAGCAATGACATGCAGCAGGCGCTGCTGGGCCTTGCCAATGTGCTGGTCCATTTGGCTCCGCTATATCTGATGTGCGACCCGCTCGATATTCGCGTCGTGCCGCAGGTCAAGGCCGTACATACCAAAAGGCCCACCATCTATTTTTATGACCGCTATCCCGGCGGTATCGGGCTGAGCGAGCGATTGTATGAGGTTCATGACGAACTGCTCCAGCATGCCAAGTCGCTTATCCGCTCCTGTACCTGTATTAGCGGCTGTCCAGCCTGCGTCGGACCGATCGAGGAGGTCGGCTTGCTCGGCAAATCGCTGGCGCTGGATTTGATTGAAGAAACGGGAGTCCGCTCATGAGCGGACTACGGGATCGGATCATGCGGCTTAGAGGCACCGCTGCAGCCGGAGCTTCGATTGCCGGCGGCG
Source organism: Paenibacillus sp. JT31N11 (assembly GCF_056269285.1). Lineage (NCBI taxonomy): Bacteria > Bacillati > Bacillota > Bacilli > Caryophanales > Paenibacillaceae > Paenibacillus > Paenibacillus sp. JT31N11. Next base: position 305,881 of record NZ_JBWDNQ010000008.1, on the reverse strand, counting down.
ATGAAACGGGCGCCGTCTCATCTGAAGAAAATAAGCGGGAAATAGCGGCTGAATTAGGGGAACCAGCACACACGGCGCAGCCGGATTCGACTACCATCCATCAAGGAGAATTAGACGAGCAGTCTTCTGCGTCTGAAGACGATTCCCTCGATACCGATTCGCTCTCGGGCGATTGGGATGACATGGGTGTCGTGCTTCAGGAGTCATCAGAGGGTTTCTTCCTGATCCGCAAGGTCCGTTACCCCTTATCTCATCGTCATGGTTTACACCATTTATCGGAGCTGCAGGACACGGCTGCAGGTCTGAGCGCTTTTGAACGGCTGGCTGACAGTGTGAAAGTCAAGCGGGAATCAAGGGCTGCAGCGAAGGCCGGCAAGCCAGGGACGATACCGCTTGGCGGCGCAGAGCCGTCCTTTGTAGATCCGGAAAGGCTCCTGTTTCTCGATCTGGAGACAACAGGTCTTGGAGTCGGAGCAGGAAATGTGCCTTTTATGGTCGGACTCGGTTACATGGAAGCGGGAGCTTATGTCGTTGAACAAATGCTGATTCGCCATCCTGCTGAAGAACGGGCGATGCTGGCTTATTTGCAGGAGCTGCTGCCGCGCTTCACCCATCTGGTCACCTACAACGGGCGGACGTTCGACTGGCCTGTTCTGCAGAACAGATTTATCCTGAACGGTTACCGGCACTTCAAATGGGAGCCTGTGCATATCGACTTGCTTCATCCATCGAGAAGCATCTGGCGAAACACCCTGGTATCCTGCAAGCTAAGCCATGTCGAAGAAGAGCGGCTCGGCATACAGAGGACGGACGATGTTCCAGGTTCCCTGGCCCCGGCCATTTATTTTCAATTCCTCGCTGATGCAGATCCGCAGCCTCTGCTTGGCGTGTTTCTTCATAATGAATCGGATATGCTTTCCCTGACTTGTCTTGCTATCCGCTTCGGCCATCTCCTGGAAGGGCGGATCGGAACATACGTTGTACATCCAACCGAGCCGGAGGAGATTCTCCGAACGGGCTTATGGCTTGAGAAAATGGGAGCTTTGCAGCATGCCGAAGAGCTGTATGTCCGGCTTTCAGAGGAATCGCATACTCCCGCATCCTGTCTGTGCATGCTGGCAGAGCGTGACAAGAAATGTGGAAATTGGCCGCGTGCTGTGTTATTGTGGCAGAAGGCTGTACAAGGGGCTCGGCGCTCCGATTGGCCGGATTGGAATGCCCATATCGAGCTTGCCATGTACTTTGAGCATAAGACCAGGCAGCTTGATGAAGCGTTGTTTCTGGCCGAAGAGGCTTTATCGCTGGTTCAGCACCGGTATTCGGGACTGCGGTTGGACGCGAAACGCCGCGCCGAGATCGACAATATCCGCAAACGTATTGAACGGCTCAGGAATAAGACAGGGAGGCTTTACGGATGAAAGAACTGCGATTTGCCATGCTTGGCTTTGGAAATATCGCAAAAACGCATATGACCGCACTTCGTGCGATGCCTATAATCAAGAACCCGCCGCTGATACCGGTGCTCGATACGCTGGTAACCAGACGTCCTGATCTCCACCTTGCCCAGGCGCAAGCCATTGGGTTCCGCCATGTGACTGCATCCTCTGCCGAAGCGGCGGCTGACGATAGAGTGGATATCTTTGATATTTGTACGCCTAATGCGAACCATTACGACGATGTTTTGACTGCCCTCAAGGGCGGCAAATCCATCTACTGCGAGAAACCGGTAACAGAATCCTACAGCCGGTCCCGGGCTCTGCTCACTGAAGTGAAAGGGAAGCCGATTCTCAGGCAGCAGCTCGCCTTTACGTTTCGTTATCATCCTGCCGTCATGCGGATCAAACACTGGCTGTCGGAGGAGATTATCGGCAATGTGCTGCAATGCAAAATATCCTACCGCCGCTCGGGCTACCTGAATCCGGAGCGCCCTGTAAGCTGGCGTCTGCAGAGCGGGATGTCCGGCGGCGGCGCCATCAGCGATCTTGGCGTGCATGTGATAGATCTGCTGCATCACTGGTTTGGCGAGCTTACGGATGTAAGCGGCCGAACGAATACTTATGTCCAGAAGCGTCCAAGCGCGGATACCGGCGAAATTGTGACCGTGGATGTGGATGACTGGGCCATGATGACGTATTCGACAGCCTCGGGGGTAAGCGGAACGGCGGAGGTATCGCGCATTGCTCTTGGATCCGATGCCTATGATATTCAGATCGTCGGCACGAAGGGCTCCATCACCTGCGATCTGGAGCGCGATTCCGTCCCCGTCGTTCATTTGCTCAGCGGCAGCCGTTCCGCTTTGCCTGCACCTGATTCCTTAAGTCTGCTTCCGGATGAAAAAGCGACCATGGGCATCTCTGTTGATACCCATTTTGCCGCGCTTCATCACTTTATCCGGCGTTATGCCGGAGAAGATAACTGGAATGGTCTGGCTCCGACGATTGAGGATGGCGTGCGTGCGGAATACTGGATAGATCGGGTACTTGCCGAGAATAAGGGGTTGACCTGAATGCCCGGCGCGGTAAGCTCCATGCGGGGTTTTCTGATTGATCTGGATGGAACTCTCTATAATGGCCAGAAGATGATTGAAGGCGCTGATGCTTTCATTCGCATGCTTCGTGAAAATCAGGTTCCTTATCTTTTTGTGACCAACAATTCAACAGCAGCACCTGATGTGGTTGCCAGCCGTCTGACCGGCATGGGAATTCCTGCAGAATCCTCCGAGGTATGCACATCTGCCCAGGCAGCTGCATCTTATATTGCGGAGCGGAGGCAGGGCGCGCGTGTATTTGTGCTTGGAGAAGAGGGTCTTCAGTCGGCTGCTGCCGAGGCAGGTCTGCAGGTTGTGGAGGAGAATCCGGATTTTGTGGTTCAGGGAATCGACCGCAAGCTTACTTATGCCCGACTGTCTGCGGCAGTCCGTCATATCCGGAGTGGAGCCGGCTACGTTCTGACTAATCCGGATGTGCTGCTTCCTTCTGATGGCGAGCTGCTGCCGGGTGCCGGCACGATCGCAGCCATGCTGAGAACTGCGACAGGAATTGAGCCAGTGCTTATCGGCAAGCCGTCCGATGTATTAATGAATGTGGCGTTGGAGCGATTGGCGCTTTCAGCCGAAGAGACCTGGGTGATTGGAGATAACCCGGCAACGGATATCGCGGCTGGTCATGCTGCCGGCTGCCCGACCATTCTGGTACTCACAGGACTTGCCACTCAGGAGAATTACGCTGCGCTTCTGCAAGCAGCCGGCTGTGAAGCTGGCGCTGTAATTGAAGACTTACATACCCTAATGGCTTACATTTCTGACAAACTAGAATCCTAAAGCACCGCATATGAGAAAGGAAGAGAACCCGATGCCTGAATGGCCGGAAATGGAAACTTATCGCAAAATGCTGGCTGAGCGCATTTCGGGGCAGCCGATTACGAAAGTTGAAGTCACCCGCGAGAAATCAATCAATGTGCCCGTTGAGGTTTTTACCCAGGAGCTGGTTGGCGCAACGGTGCTGTTTGTCGAGCGAAGGGGCAAAATGCTGCTCTTTCATCTGGACAACGGCAAGCGGCTGCTGCTTCATTTGATGCTGGGAGGCCTGATTCATTTTGGACCGCCGGCAGAGCGTCCGGACCGCAGTGTCCAGGTGGCGCTTGAATTCCCGAATGGAGAATTATGTTTTATCGGTCTCCGGCTCGGTTATATCCACCTATACAAGGTCAAGGAAGTGGAAGCTCATCTGGCCAAATTAGGACCGGACCCGCTGGATAAACGATTGACGCTCGAGCAGTTCAAGAAACGTTTTGCCGGAAAAAGAGGATCGCTGAAGACCGCACTTGTGAATCAGCAGGTCGTCTCCGGTATTGGCAATTGCTATGCCGACGAAATCGTATTCGACGCCGCTGTCCGTCCAGACGCCCACATATCCGATCTGGAGCCGGCAACCTGGGAGAATCTGTACCATTCCATGCATAAAGTGCTGCTGAATGCCGCCTCCCTCGGCGGATATATGGAAATGCCATTGACGGCTGACGATACATTGACCGGCGGCTACAACGACCACTGCCTTGTGTATGATCGTGGCGGGGAGCCGTGCGTTCGGTGCGATGGGACGATTGAGCAGGGGGAGATCAACTCCCGCAAAATGTTTTATTGCCCATCCTGCCAAAAGGACCGATAAGCCTATGCTCGCCGGTTCTCATGTGTCGACAAGAGGCGGTTACCTTGAAGCGGCCAAGCGCGCGGCAGCGCTGGGAGCCAATGCCTTTCAATATTTTCCGAAAAACCCGAGAAGCTTGAGCATCAAGGCATTTGATGCCAGCGATGGCGCCCGCTGTGCGGAATTTTGCCGGAAGCAGGGGATCGTCTCCATTGGCCATACTCCTTACCCCACGAATGTGGCAGCGGAGAGCGAGGACCAGCGTAAGCGTACGGTCCTGTCGCTGCTGAATGACCTGGACATTGCGGAGGCGTGCGGATCGCTTGGCGTGGTGGTTCATTTTGGCGTATATAAGGGCAAGGAGCCTCTGGAAGGTTACCGCAATGCCGTTCATACATTAAGCAGCGTAACGACGCAATGGAGCGGCCGCGCCAAGCTGCTCATCGAGAATCAGGCGGGCGACCATACGTTTATGGGAACAACGATTGAGGAGCTTGCCCAGGTGCGAAGCTTATGTGCCGACAAGGAGAAAATCGGCTTTTGCCTCGATACCTGTCATTTGTTTGCGAGCGGAATGTGGAATGGAAGCCCAGATGCGTCATGGATGGAGAAGGCGGGGCAGCTTGGCGTTCTCCCGCATCTGATTGCCATCCATTTGAATGATTCGGTATACCCTTCCGGCGAGAAGCGTGATCGCCATGCCGTTATCGGCGAAGGGTACATCGCCGAAGCAGGCTTCAGATGGCTGCTCAACCACCCTGCACTTGCACAGATCCCCTTTATTTTGGAGACGCCGTCTGGCGCGGACGGTACACACATGGAACAGCTCAAGCTTGTTCGGAGTATGGGAGGAAGCCGATGATTAATGTGTATCTCGATGATTACCGGGCTTGTCCGGCGGGCTTCACACTTGTCAAAAATGCCGAGGATTGCAAGCAGCTTCTGGGGCATGAAGAAGTGAATATTCTATCGCTTGACTACGATCTTGGATGGGGTCAGCCCACAGGCCTTGAAGTAGCCAGGTACATCGTGGAGAGCGGCCGATACCCGCTTGCGATTTATTTTCATACATCCAGTCCCGCAGGCCGAGCGCAGATGATGGAATTACTGCTTCAGCATGCGCCATCCCATATTGTAATTCATAATGGACCAATGCTGGTGTAATAACAGGGGGAATACGAATGATTCATTTGAATGAAATAACACTGCGCCGTGAAGAGCGTGATATCTTGACCGGTGTTAATTTACATATGGAGAAAGGTCAGCACTGGGTTATTCTGGGGCGCAATGGCTCGGGCAAAACGACGCTGATGGAAATGATGACCGGTTATATGTTTCCATCCTCCGGTACGGTCGATGTGCTGGGCAACCGTTACGGCGCTTGCGACGTGCGCGAGGTGCGCAAGGAAATCGGATATATCAGCCAATCCGTTATCGAGAAGCTTTCACTAACCGATCCGGTTTGGGAAATTGTTGCAACAGGAGAATACGCATTTTTGCGTTTCTATCAGGCTATTGATGAGGAAGTCCGCCTGAAGGCGATACGCCTCGTTGAAGAAGTAGGACTTGGGCATATGGCCTATCAGCCGCTTGGAACGCTATCCCAAGGGGAACGCAAAAAAATACTCCTTGCGCGGTCTCTGATGTCGAATCCCAAGCTTCTCATTATGGACGAGCCATGTGCGGGTCTTGATCTGCATGAACGGGAGAAGCTTCTGGTTGATCTGGGCAGATTGAGCGACCGGGGCTTGATGGTGGTTTATGTGACCCATCATCTGGAGGAGATTATCCCGTTGTTCACCCATGTTGCCCTTCTGCATGAAGGACGGCTGACGGCAGCGGGTCCCAAAGAACAGGTGTTGGGCGCGGAGGCGCTTAGTCAGGCTTATGACTGGCCGGTTGAAGTGGAGTGGGTAGATGGCAGGCCGTGGATTCGGGCTGTCGCAAGGCAGGGAGGAATGGAGCGTTGACGCAGTGGATCGGAACGGCTAATCATGGCTTTGCCAGTTATGCAATGGAAGAGCTGCGGCGTTTATTTGATGGGATTAAATTTACCCAGCTGGCTGCCGGGGAGATTTTTCGCATGGAGCTCCCGCAAAGCCGTGAAGAGGTATTGGCCGTATTGCAAGCCAAGGAGCCGATTTTTCTGCGCCATATCCAGCCGATCGATCGTGCGCTTCCCATTCATGGGAATGCCGATGATCTGGAGGCTCTGTCCGATCTGGTGCGCAGTGCGCGCATTCGCTGTGAAGGCCGCTCGGCTGCCGTGCATCTGCGGCGTGCCGAGCGTACGCCTTTTATTTATTCGGCAGCCGATACGAAGGCTGTGCTGGATGCTGTGCTGACTGAGCTTGGCAGCGAGCCGGCAATGCAGTCGCCGGATTTGATTCTTTCCATTTATGCGGGTCCGGAGGAGTTCTATGTCGGATGGGGCACACCCGAGGAGCAGCTGTCGGACTGGCCGGGCGGAGCGGTCCGATTTCAGCGTGAAGATGGCCAGATCTCCAGGGCAAAGTTCAAGCTGCTGGAAGCGGAGCGTACCTTCAAGCTTGATTTTGCCGAATATGGCGAAGCTCTCGACATCGGTGCGGCCCCCGGAGGGTGGACCCACTTGCTGCTTGACCGCGGTCTTCGTGTCACTTCTGTCGATCCCGCCGATCTGCATCCTTCACTGGCCAGCTATCACCGGCTGACCTATTTGAAGAAAAATGCTTCGGATGTAAAGTTCAACCCGGAAACATTTGATTTGCTGGTCTGCGACATGAGCTGGAGCCCCATGCAAATGGCGAAGCTGGTGCTGGAGCAGATCGATGCCCTTTCACCTGGTGCAACAGCGATCATTACCCTCAAGCTGATGCACAAAAAACCGCTTCAAACGATCCGTGACGTTATTGCCAAGCTGGAGTCCGCATTCGTGCTGATCAAAGCAAAACAATTGTTTCACAACCGTGATGAAATTACGTTATACTTGATTAAACGGTAAACAAACCTATAAGTTTTGGGAAAGCATCCCGATCGTACAGACCAAGAGTCTGTATTTTCGGGGTGCTTTTTTTGATCTTATATCAATAAAGTTTGCTCCTGTAGATGTCTATAAGGTCCAAGGGGAGAAGCTTTGCTTTTGCCGCCAGGGAATGGAGGCAGCTGTTGCTTCTTGTTTCTTGTTTTTTAGTTAGGTGGGGTTGTATAAATGACAGGAACGGGAGGACCGGAAGATGGACATGGAAGGGAATTACGGGTATGAAATTGGAGCTGTGATCGGGGAGCGGTATCGGATTGTAGGATTGATTGGCCAGGGCGGGATGGGGGAGGTATATGCGGCAGAGGATCTCCGGCTGCAGGGAAAGCTGCGCGCCCTGAAAGTGAATAAGCCTCCTACTGCGGATGGTTTGTACAGCGCTGAAGAGGCTGCCTTATTGATGAGGCTCAATCATCCGCGACTTCCGCTGATCGTCGATTATTACCCTCCTGATGGTGAGGGGAGGGAAATACTGGTCATGGATTATATTGACGGCGATACGCTGCAATCGCGTTTAAGAAGCAGCAGAACGAGGATTATGTCTGAAGAAGATGCGCTCGAGACAGGCATTCAGCTTAGTGACGCCCTTCATTATCTGCATATGCAAAATCCGCCTATTATTCACCGCGACCTCAAGCCGACCAATGTGATGCTTGACCATAGCGGATACGTGCGTCTGATTGATTTCGGAATCGCCAGAAGGTATAAATCCGGTCAGGAGCACGACACAGTCAAGCTGGGAACGCCTGGCTTCGCAGCTCCGGAGCAGGAAGGGGAGAGGCAAAGCGATGCGCGAACGGATGTGTTCGGGCTTGGAGCGCTGCTGTTCTATCTCCTCAGCGGAGGGACAAAACTGCAAAGCAGTGGAATGACGGGAAGCGGTATGCTTGCCCATATCTCAGCTTCGGTCCGGGGTGTGATCGGTCAGATGGTCGATCCGCGACCCAACTGCCGTTATCCCTCCATGCTCGAAGCTAGGAGCGCACTGGAAGACTGCCTGAACGGCAGGGCCGGCGCGCAGGCCATAAGTATTCACGGACCGTCTGCTCGCGCTGGACAGCGGTATAGTCTTAAAGCAGACAAAGCTGTCCTGCATATTACCGTTGCCTCGTTGTCACCCGGTGCCGGATCCACCTTCACGTCCATCACGCTTGCCCGTTTGATGCAGCAGCATGGTATAGACTGTGCGGCTGTGGAGCATCCGCTGCTTGAGCCTGAATGGCATGCCTTGTTGAATTTGGAGGCAGCCTCATCCATCCCCGATTCGGACAGGCCGCTGGATTCACGCTTTACGCGGACGCGAACAAGCAGCGAGAATCATATCGTTTGGCACACGCTTCTTCCTGAGCTTCCCCGGGAGAGTGCGGATCATGCGCTGAAATACAGATTGATGATGGAATCTCTCAACCAGTCAGTGGTCATAACCGATGTATCCAGCAAATGGACTGAGCGGGAAGCGGAGGAGCAGCTTCTGAGCGCCGATATATTATTGTTCGTGGTGGACCCTCTTCCCTTCAAATGGACGCCTTCGCGGATTAAGGCGGCGCAAGTCCTATGCTTCGAGCGCGATAAGCTGGGTCTTGCGACGAAGTGGATCGCCAACAAGGATATGAAATTCAATTACCGCACAGAGTGGCTGTCGATGATTCCAGGCAAGCCTGCAATATCCATCCCGCTGCTGCCGGCTGAAGCATGGGCAGAGCTGATGTGGAGCGGTGGGTGGGCAACCGCCCGCAAGTCTTGGATGAAAGCGCTTGAGAAGGCCTTTCAGCCCTTTATAAGCAACCTTTTTGCTTGAAGTTGACACAATTGACAAGCTCCTGTGATACAATGGTACGCGAGCGGTATGGATATTCTGCCGGTTAATGCACTAATGCCGCAATTTGGCTCAGTGCTTATTTCTACGGATGCGGGAAGCATGCCGATCGTTAAACGACCATACAGAAACGGAGCACATGAACATGAGTTTACTGACAGTTGAAGATTTATCCCATAATTTTGGTGACCGCACCTTATTTAGAAACGTTTCCTTCCGTTTGCTCGCAGGAGAGCATGTCGGACTTGTCGGCGCCAATGGTACCGGCAAATCAACCATGATGAATATTTTGACAGGCAAGCTGCTGAAGGATAGCGGCAAAGTGGAATGGACGCCGCGGGTGCGTTACGGCTACCTGGATCAGCACACCCAGCTGACGCCGGGCAAAACCATTCGCGATGTGCTGAAGGACGCATATCTCCCGCTGCTGGAGCTCGAGAAGGAGCTCAATGAAATCGCCGCTCAAATGGCGGACGCGGACGCGGACAAATTGGAAGAGCTGCTTGTCCGGATGGGCGAGATTCAGGAGGAGCTGGAAATCGGCGATTTCTACCTACTGGATGTCAAGGTGGAGGAGATGGCAAACGGTCTGGGGCTGAATGCCATAGGTCTGGACCGCGACGTTTCCTCATTAAGCGGGGGCCAGCGAACGAAGGTGCTTCTTGCCAAGCTGCTGCTGGAGAAACCGACGGTCTTATTATTGGATGAGCCTACGAACTATTTGGACGAAGAGCATATTACCTGGTTGACAAATTATTTGAAGAACTACCCGTACGCCTTTGTGCTCATATCCCACGAAACGGGCTTTATGAATGAAGTCGTCAATATCATTTACCATCTTGAGTTTGCCAAGCTCACCCGCTACACGGCGAACTACGAGAAGTTTCTGCAGATGGCGGATCTGAATAAAGCGCAGCATATAGATGCTTATGAGAAGCAGCAGGAATACATCAAGAAGCAGGAAGATTTCATTCAACGCAATAAAGCGCGAGCTTCCACAAGCGGACGGGCCAAAAGCCGCGAGAAGCAGCTTGACCGCATAGACCGGATTGACCGTCCTGATGAAGCCATGAAGCCGACCTTCAGCTTCAAGGAATCCCGTTCAAGCGGCAAAACCGTATTTGAGGCGACAGGACTTGCCATCGGATACTCCAAGCCGCTGCTGCCGGAGATGAACATGCTGATTGAGCGAGGAGACAAGATTGCGATTGTCGGCTGCAACGGCGTCGGCAAATCCACGCTTCTCAAGACGATACTTGGGGTCATTCCACCGCTTGACGGGAAGACCTACCGCGGGGATTTCCTGTTTCCCGCTTATTTTGAACAGGAGGCCAAAGCGCCTAGCCTGACTCCGCTGGATGATGTCTGGAACGAGTTTTCCCATATGACCCAGAGCGAAGTACGGGGCGCGCTGGCCCGATGCGGACTGAAGAATGAGCATATTACACGGGCGCTGAGTCATCTTAGCGGCGGCGAGCAGGCGAAAGTCCGCCTGTGCAAGCTGATGATGCGCGAGAGCAACTGGATCGCATTTGATGAGCCGACCAACCATTTGGACGTAGTAGCCAAAGAAGAGCTCAAACGGGCCCTTAAAGCATTCAAAGGCACGATCATCCTGGTCTCTCATGAACCGGAATTCTATGAGGATTGGGTCACAAAGGTGTGGGATGTCGAGGCATGGTCCATGCAGAGCAGCAGTCAACGATAATTTACTAATATCCACAATTTGATGATGATAAATCAATTCTGGGGACCTTCCATTCCAGGAAGCTCTCCGGCCGGCGATGCTGTTCGCTGCATATACAAGTAAACTGCTGCTTGCGGTCACCATGGACTCCCACTTGCATTCAACGCTTTGCTTCATTATGATAGGGGAAATAATGGCCTCTAATTGATCGCAAAGAAGTAGGAGGACAACCAGATGAACGAACGCATCCTTGTTATAGAAGATGAAGATGGCATCGCCCGCATTCTGCAGCTTGAGCTTGAGCACGAAGGCTATTCCGTAGGCCGTGCCGCAGACGGCAGGAGCGGAATAACACAAGCGGAATCGAATGAGTGGGACCTGGTCCTGCTGGATGTCATGCTGCCGGAGCTGAACGGCATTGAGGTATTGCGCCGTCTGCGAAACGCGGGCAATCCGATACCGATCATCCTGCTGACCGCACGGGACACGATACCGGATAAGGTCAGCGGCTTCGAGCATGGCGCCAATGACTATATTACGAAGCCGTTTGCAATGGAGGAATTGCTTGCGCGGGTTCGTAATTTGCTTCGCATATTTCAACAGCAGCCGAAGGAGACGGAAAGTCCGGATATTCTCAAGACTGCGGATCTTTCCATTGAACTGCGCTCCAGGAAGGTCTTCCGCAAAGATATCCCGATTGAACTGACGCCGCGGGAGTTCGAGCTGCTGGTTTATTTGGCCGAGCATAAGAATGAAGAGAAATCGCGGGAGGACATCCTGTCCGAGGTTTGGGGATATGATTTTATCGGAGAGACCAACCTTGTCGACGTGTATATCCGATATCTGCGCCAGAAAATCGATAAAGGCTACCGGCATAAGCTGATTCATACCGTCCGCGGGGTAGGTTATATGCTTAAGGAGCCGGACTCATGACCTTACGGAGAAGGTTCACATTTTTTACGATTTTCTGGTTAATCTTCATCCTGATTTTGTTTAACATTTTCGTCTATCTGTTTGTGATCAAGATATCGATGCGCAGTGAAGATCAGCTGCTGACGAACAAAGTGAATATTCTGCTGGAGGACAAGCGGATCAACGACCCGCTGAGACTGAAGGAATATGATCTTCTGCGGGACTATTACAATGTGAGCGAATTGATCCGCATTGTCGACCCGCAGGGCAAGGTCATTAATGTACAGGGCTCCGACCCGCAGCTTTTGGATTTGAAGCCGGTGTTTACCACACAGCATGACACCGGCATGATTTTTATCGATGGGCGCAGAGCGCTGTATATGAAGGTTCCGCTTTACCAGGAGTCTCAGGTGATCGGGACACTCGAGCTTTACCGCAAGCTTACATTGTTGGACAGCTACCTGCAGGTTCTGGTTATCGCACTTTCGATTACCAGCATCGGTGCGGTTTTGTTTGCTATATTGGGGACCTACTGGTTTACCTCCAGGCTGACTTCGCCGATCCAGCATATGGTCCAGACGATGCGGGAGATCGACCGCAGCGGCAAGCTTCGTCTGATTGAACTGAATCAGAAGGATCAATCGGCGGAGCTGCTGCAGCTTGCCAGAGCCTTTAACCAGATGATTAACCGGCTGGACCGGACCTTCGAGCATCAGAAGCAGTTTGTGGCGGATGCCTCCCATGAATTGAAAACCCCGATTACGGTGATCAGCAGCTATGCAAACATGCTGAAGCGGTGGGGAAGGGACGACGAGAAAATCCGCGACGAAGCGATTGAAGCGATCAGCAAAGAATCCCAGCGGCTGCAAAACCTGACAAAATCCATGCTAATGCTGGCACAGGCGGAGCAGGAGGCCTGGCTGAACATGGAGACCTTCAATGTGGTCCAGCTGGCCGATGAAACGGCCGATATGCTGTATATGACCTTCCAGCGCCTGATACGCGTGCATTCGCCCAAGCCGGAGCTTAGGATTACAGCGGATAAGGAGAAAGTCCGTCAGCTGATGGTCATCCTGCTGGACAATGCCATCAAATACAGCAAAGAGCCGATAGACATAACCTTCACGTTAACCAAATCCTCCGTCCGCATCGCGGTTTCCGACAAAGGGATCGGTATACCCGAGGAAGAAATGCCATATTTATTTGAACGCTTCTTCCGGGTGGATGGAGCAAGAAGCCGTTCCACCGGTGGAGTCGGACTCGGACTATCCATTGCCAAGCGGATTGTAGAGCTGCACGACGGTCAAATCGATGTCTCCAGCAAGCATGAGCAGGGGACCACGATTACCATTATTTTACCGCAAAAAAAATAAGCCGGTCTTTAAGCGACAACCGCTTCGCAGGTTCAATGTGCTGAATGCGAAGCCGTTCCCGTTTTGACCGGCATTATTTTTCACTTGTACGTAATACAGGAGGGCTAAAGAACGCGTCTAGCGGTTACATAATGGGAGTTCCAGTAGGAATTGCTGAGACTTGTAAATTTCACGCCTCCAGTGCCGTATGTATGAAGTACTTTGTTGTTGCCGGCGTATATAGCCGCATGTCCCACTTTTTTACCGGAGCTGGGAGTGGAGAAGAAAACAAGATCGCCAACTTTCAAGTTCTTGCGCGCAACATACGTTCCTTTTTTGGATTGGGCCGATGAAGTGCGGGGCAGTGTAATGCCGACTTTCTTGAATACATATTGGGTGAAGGATGAACAATCGAATGCAGTGCTGATTCCGCTGGCAGCGCCAAGTTTATATTTGACGCCCAAGTAATTGTCGCCCAATTTGATTACTTTGCTTCCGGTGGAAGCCGTTGCCGCCTCTGCTTTGGGGACATGACCCGCTGCCAGAGAAGAAATACCTATAACTGCACTGATACCTACGACAGCCAATTTGCGAAACAGAATAGCTTTTATCATTTTGTTGGTTGCACCTCTCGAATCTCTCTGGTTGAAAGTCACTTGCTTACTATAGCAGATGAAAAACATCTCAATTTTTACCATTGAGAGAAAAAGGATAGAGTTACCAAAGGTTGCAGTGAATTTATTAAAAAATCATTAGAATTCCTTAATATATATGGGGGAGAGGCCATGTATAAAGAATTGATCGTATTTGCTTCGGGGCGTCCGGTAAAAGTCGTGATCCGCAATTATACGCTGGATGACACAGACGGCATGATCGCTATCCAGAAGGCTTGTTTTCCTCCTCCGTTTCCTTCGGACCTGTGGTGGAATGAAGAGCAGCTTAGAGAGCATGTAACTCGTTTTCCCGAAGGAGCGATATGTGCGGAGGCGGACGGCCAATTAATCGGTTCAATGACCTCGCTGCTGCTTCAGGACGCATCCTTGTCAGGCAGACACAGCTGGGAGTCCATCACGGACAGCGGCTACATTCGCAACCATGACTCTTCTGGTGATACCCTGTATGTGGTTGATCTGGGAGTTATCCCTATTTTTAGAAAAACAGGGATAGGAAAATGGCTGATGCAGTCTCTTTATGAGGTTGTTGTTCATTTGCAGTTGAAAAGGCTGCTTGGCGGCGGCCGCATGCCTGGCTATCATGTGGTGTCCGCTGAGAAGTCCGCTGAACAATATTTGACAGATGTGGCAGCGGGCGTTCGCAGTGATCCTGTGATTTCCTTCCTGCTGCGCTGTGGGCGTCTTCCTGTGGGCATCATGGAGAATTACCTCGAGGATGAGGAATCCTGCCATTATGCGGCGCTTATGGAGTGGCGTAATCCGTTCATGTCCCATAAATCTTGAAGAATGGAGTGATCGTAGATGGACTATGTTCGCGTGCAATCAATCAAAGATCCGTTATTTGTTAAGATGCATCAGCTCATGCAGGTGGTGTTCCCGCCGGAAGAGGTTTACGCTTTTGAAAAATGGGAGGGACCGCTTCAGGATGGCGGCATTCACGTGTATGTCGCCGTTGACGGTGAAGATGTGGTAGGAGCTACCGAGTACCGTTATTATCCCGATATGCGCGTTGCGATGACGGACTTTACGATCATTGGTCGGGAGAATCTGGGGATTGGTCGTTTTCTGCTGCGCAGCCGGGAGAAGCATATTGCCCAGCTTGCTAGGGAGAGCGGCACAGAGCCGATCGGGATGTTCGCCGAAATTTACAATCCGCAGACTGTAGACTATCATTTTGGCGGCGTAGCGCCGATGAATCCGCATATTCGCCGCGAAGTACTCTCACATGTCGGTTACAAGAGGCTTGATTTTTCTTATCTCCATCCTTCCTGGCAGGAGAACGGGGAAGCGGTTGGCGGATTGGATCTTTGTTTTTTGCCAAAAGACGAGGATTTGAGTGTTCTGCCTTCTTCGTTGGTCGCTGATTTTCTCACCACTTATTATTCCGCGCTTCCGGATAAACCGGACTCTTGGCATGAAATGATCGAAGGCCTTAAGAAGCATGAAACCATTGCTCTGAAAGTATTCTGATCCCAACGAACCGTCGGTCTTAAGTAAGCTAACGTTCCAGCAGTGACTAAGGAGGAAACGATCGTTGTCTACAACCATTACTTTCTGGGGGACGGGGGATTCCATGGGTGTCCCTCGCGTGTATTGCAGCTGTGAGGTGTGCGACGAAGCCCGCCGGGAGGGCGGACTAAATCGCAGATATCGTTCTCTTGTCCATCTGGATGACTCTGAATACGGCACGATGCTGATTGACTGCGGACCGGATTGGCGGGCCCAGATGGAATCAGCCGGTTTGAAGCGCATAGACCGCATTCTGATTACGCATGCTCATTTCGACCATATCGGCGGTTTAGCGGAATGGGCGGACATGTGCCGATGGTTAAACTATCGCGGTGAAGCTTATGCAATGCCGGATGTGATTGCCGAGATCAATCAGCGTTTCCCCTGGATTCATCGTAATATAGATTTCCGGCCGATTACGGCACGGCTCCAATTCGGCTCCTGGGATGTGGACTGCTGGAAAATCAATCATGGCAAAAACGGCTACGCCTATGCCTTCCGGTTCACGCATGGAAGAAGCGGAACGTCCTGGGCGTATTGCTCAGATGCCATCGCTCTTACAGATGAACAGGTCATACCGCTGCAAAATCTGGATCTGCTGGTCCTGGGAACAAGCTTTTATCATGAGCCTTTTCCGTTTGATTCGAGGTCGGTCTATGATGTGACGGAAGCGCTTGAGCTTGTAAGGAATTGGAAAGCGAAGCAGGCGATTTTCACCCATATGTCACACGATATCGATTTAAGGCGTGACTATGGCCTGCCTGATCATGTTTCCTATGCCACTACCGGGCTCAAATTGACGCTTCAGGGATAGGCTTATGCGCTTGACGGACACATTTCTGGAAGTTATGATAAAGCTAATCTCAAATAGCAGGGGGAAATTTTAATGACGGTCGGGATTCTTAACTCGTAATTGGATATTGATACCTCACACTGCAACCTTTAGGAATCGAGTATTCGATGACTCGGCTGCAGTAACTGTAACCGTTAGCAATCGTGTTTCGATTGCTTGGTTAGCAGCAACTGTAACTGTTAGCAATAACAGATGGAATTGCTCAGTTATCAGTTAGTAAGCTTTGAGCATGAATGGGCGTGCCCGATCAAAAGGCAGGTTTGTTCGTTCTTGAATGCTTGTTTAGTGGGGTATCGCCATGAGTTAAGAACATGACGATTTCCGCCTGCTTAAACGGCGAATCAGCGTGCTCTTTATGAGCACGCTTTTTCATTGTCACGATAAGCTTAAGCCAATACTCCTGTTTCCAGTGATGCAGCAGGAAGCCAGAAGGGCTAGCTTTATTCGTACAGCCGTTCACCACAAACAGGAATGGAACGCGGATGCGTTCTGTTCCTGTTTTTTTTATTCACATTTTCACACTACCCAATAGGAGGTATCCTGCAATGATGAACGAGACGAGTATGAACAAACTGGAATTCAACAAAATGAAAGACAAATTGATCCACTACACGGTATCCGATTCGGGGAGGGAGCTTGCACAGCGTCATATCCCTAGCACAAATCCTGCTCAGGTCCGGTCGTGGCTCCGCGAGACGGAGGAAGCAGCAGGACTACTAGCTGCTGGAGCGAGCGTTCCACTCTCAGCCATGGAGGGGATGGTACCGTTTATGGCTTTGCTGGGCAAAGGCAAGATCTACTCCGAGCTTGAGCTGGGGCAGCTGGCGCTGTGGCTTACAGCAGTCTCCCAGATGAAAAGGTACATGGATGCCAAGCGTGATGCCGCCCCCACTATTAGCGGTTATGCCGACTCCATGCATGACTGTCCTGAGCTTCGCAAGGAGCTGGAGCGATGCATCAGGCATGGATTGCTGACAGATCAGGCAAGTCCGGGACTTGCCGATATCCGCCGGCATCTGGAGGCTGCGGAAGAGCGGACCCGCCGCAAGCTGGACCATTCCCTGGGCAAATATAAGAACGCTCTGCAGGAGCAGATCGTGAGCAAGCGCAACGGCCATTATGTCATTGCGGTCAAGCGGGATTTGCGCAAGCAGGTACCTGGAACGGTGTGGGATGAATCAGCAAGCGGTCAGACACTTTTTGTCGAACCGGTTGACGTGGCGGATCTGCAGGCGGAGTGGCAAATGTGGAAGAGTGCGGAGGAGCGCGAGCGGACAGTGATATTATCCGGACTATCGGAGCTGGCCGAACAGGAGACGGACCGCCTGCGGTGGAATGTCGAGGCCATGGCGTCGCTTGATTTTATTTTCGCCAGGGCAAAGCTGTCGCGGTCTTATGAAGGCGTTGCACCGGCGCTCACGGATCGGCCTTTCGTCAAGCTGACAGATGCCAGACATCCTCTGCTCGGAACGGATTGCATTCCGCTGAACGTGGAGATTGGCAGGGATTTCAGACAACTCATCATCACTGGGCCGAATACAGGAGGCAAGACGGTTACGCTTAAGACGATCGGGCTGCTCACACTGATGGTCCAGGCAGGGTTAATGATTCCGGCCGGGAAGGGCTGCGAATTTGGCGTCTTTGCTCATATCATGGCCGATGTGGGCGATGGACAAAGTATAGAGCAGTCGCTCAGCACCTTCTCCGCCCACATGGAAAGCCTGCGCGAAATGCTGATGACCGCAAACGGGCGTACACTGATCCTCCTCGATGAGCTGGCTGCCGGCACTAACCCGGATGAGGGGATCGCGTTATCCATTGCCGTATTGGAGGAATTTCTGGCCAAGCATTCGCTGGTTGCCGCAACGACGCATTTTAATGAAATCAAGCGTTTTGCCGCCCGTACGCAAGGCTGTACCAACGCGCGGATGGCATTCGATGCGAATACACTGAAGCCGCTGTATAAGCTCGAGATTGGGGAGGCCGGCGACAGCTATGCGTTTGCCATAGCCAGACGATACGGCCTGCCGGAGCGGGTGGTGAGCAGGGCTGAAGAGAGAGCCGCCGCCTATCGGACGGGAATGGTTCAGCATTCGGAATCAGCAGATGTGGAAATCAAAGAAGAAGCAAAAACGGAGGTGCCAGACTTTTTCCCGGTCATTGAGCCCAAGAAGAGCGCCACAAACGAAATAAATGCCGGCGAGGACGCCAAGCAGCCATTTGTGGTAGGTGACTGCGTTTGGATCAGCCCCTTGAAGCGAACAGGGATTGTCTACAAGCCGGCTGATGAGCGCGGAGACGTAGTGGTTCAGGTGCAGAAGAATAAATTGACCTTTAATCACAAACGATTATCTTTATATATATCCGGGAATCAGCTCTATCCGGACAGTGAATATGATATGGATATTGTGTTTGATTCCAAGGAAAACCGTAAAACGAGAAAAACCATGAGCCGCAAATATGTCCCCGGACTGAAGATAGTGACTCCTCCAGATGAACAGAAGTCGTAAGCATACGCCCGCCGTTCTCAGTCACGGCTTTCAATAACGAGCAGCAGCCCTTCTCTGATCCGTATGATTGCCTGCTCGCCGGTCATGGCATTGCTGATTCCAAGCGACTGTCCAATTTCCAGGGTTGCTTCATGAAGCGGATATTGGAAGCCGGTCAGCGTGATGCCTGTTACCTCAGCGGTGAGCGGGAGCAGGGACACATACGGATATTCCTTGGCCAGTATTATCTTCTCATCTGAGGTTAAAGAAATACGATTGTGTTTATCAATAATGACAGCGTCTATATTCGCACTGTGGGCCAAGCGCAGAAGATGGACATTGGCAAGGGTATGGTCAAAACGGGTCCCGAGCGCGCCAAGCAAAATAATCTGTCGGGGACGCTTGCTTACCGCAAGATTCCAGGCGAGCTCGGTATCCGTATAATTTTTGTCGATGGGGTCGCAAGGCAGGGTTTCGCCGCTCTCAGCCTGAATCCTCTCCAGCTGCTCTGCGGTCACGGAGTCAAAATCGCCCAGTGAAATATTGGGTTTTATCCCATGTGTAATGAGAAAAAGCGCACCGGCATCGGCGCCAATGATATAATCATTATGCTGGATATGATCAAGCGCCCACAAGTCAAGGGTGCCTCCGGTGAAAATAAGAATGCGATTAATTTGCACGGCTATGGATCGTTCCTCTCCAAAATAATTCTTTTGTCAGTATACCCGGGCTGCACCAAGATTGACCAGTATTAAAAATATCAAATGGCTATTGCCGATTGAGCTGACCGCGGATAAAATGAGAGAGGATTAAAACGAGTCACTCCTGGCGAAGAGGCATTCGCTTTGGTGAATGCTTTGGCTGCCGTGTTGGCAATCGGAGGCAGTATGACGTGAATTATCAACTCAACATGGACATTTTCACAGTGTTCAGCATTATCGGTACGATCGCCTTTGCAGTCAGCGGAGCCATTGTGGCCATGGAAGAGGAATACGATATCCTGGGCGTCTATGTGCTTGGCTTGGTTACCGCATTTGGCGGAGGAGTCATCCGGAATTTGCTCATTGATGTGCCGGTAACGATGCTGTGGACACAGGGAATGCTGCTGAAAACGGCTGTCATAGCCATGACCATTGCTTTTATTCTGCCCGTCAAATGGATCAAGCACTGGAAACGCAGCGAAGCGTTTTTCGATGCGATCGGGCTGTCGGCCTTCGCCATTCAAGGGGCGCTGTACGCAACCGGGAAGCATCCGCTCAGTGCGGTAATTGTAGCCGCCATGCTTACGGGAATTGGCGGGGGGATGATCCGCGATGTGCTTGCCGGCCGGAAGCCGCTTGTGCTCAGAGATGAAATTTATGCGGTATGGGCTATGGCGGCAGGGGCGGCAATTGGACTGGGCTGGTTTACTACCACTCTGGATCTGCTGTTTCTTTTCGTGATCGTGATTGTTTTCAGAATGTTATCGGTACACTACAGATGGAGACTTCCGCGCCGGTCACTAAAATTTGTACTGGCTCAATCTGTTTACGCTGAGGAGCTTCAGGAAGAACGGGCCGCGGAAGCAAAGGACAACAAGGAGAAAGAAGGTCATCTATGATTTCCGTATTATTCGTATGTTTAGGCAATATATGCCGGTCGCCCATGGCAGAAGCCGTTTTTCGCCATCAATTGGTTCAGGCTGGGCTGGAAGGTGTTATCGCCGTTGATTCCGCAGGTACCGGAGACTGGCATTTGGGAAAACCCCCTCACGAGGGAACAAGGGGGCTATTGGACCGGTACGGGATCTCATACGAAGGCATTCGCGCAAGGCAGGTAAGACTGGATGATTACAGCAATAATGATTATATCGTATGCATGGACAATAATAATGAGCGCGATGTGAGACAATTATTCGGAAGCAGATCGGATGGCCACTCCAAGGTGTTCAAATTTATGGATCTGCTGCCGGACCGCAAAACATGCGATGTTCCGGATCCGTACTATACAGGGAATTTTGATGAGGTTTATGAGCTGGTTGCGCTGGGCTGCGCCCGCCTGCTGGAGCGGATAAAGGAAGAAAAGTTAACGCAGGTGTAAAAAAGACCGCAGCTGTTGTCCGATTTACAAATCGGCCACACAGCTGCGGTCTTTATTTTATAAAAAATCATTCGCTGCGCAGGAAGGTGTGCATCGCTTCCGGAATATATTTCTGCCAGAAACCCCACACATGCCGCCCTTCATGTTCACCATAGTGAATACGGGCCCCTCTTTCCTCCAGGATCTGCTTCATCTCCCGGTTGATTTCCACGAAGTTATAGATGCCTCTGTCGGTCTGGTAATCGGTCTCCTGCAAACCTACAATCATATAGAGAGTCAGCCGCTTCAGATCGATTTCTTGGGCAGCTATGGACCGGGACTCGGGGTAATAAGCCCCCGAGAACGAAATAACCTGATGGAACAGCTCCGGATAAGCGAGCGCAATATGAAGGGACACCGTACCTCCGAGCGAGTCTCCCGCCAGAATCCGGTGCGAGGGCTCCTGGCGGGCAGGGTACTTGTCCTCGATAAAAGGAATCAGCTCCTCAGCGAAGAAAGCGACATATCCGTCATAAAGCTCACCATCGGGTGAATATTCCGCCGTGCGCTTCTGCTTGTCCACATCCACGCCGACAATGAGGAATGGCTCTACTCCCTCATCGAGAATGAGCTGGTTGGCAAGTGTGGCGATTCTGCCGAAATTGAAAAAGTCTTCGCCGTCCTGGCAATAGACGACCGGATAGGACAACAGCTCGTTATAACCCGGCGGCAGATAAACGCGCAGTTCCCGTGACCCCTCCGGCAGGTGCTGGCTGCTGACAACCTCTTTTACAATCGTTCTTTTTAAATAGCGTTGATCCGTCATAAATAAATAACTCCTCTCGAATTGCATGGATTGTCATCGTTGTGGGTAAACAAAAGGAAGTGAGATCCACGGAATAACGTTCAAGCTCCCTTAGTGCCGGAATGATCATTCGGGCTC
This sequence comes from Paenibacillus sp. JT31N11, assembly GCF_056269285.1. NCBI lineage: Bacteria > Bacillati > Bacillota > Bacilli > Caryophanales > Paenibacillaceae > Paenibacillus > Paenibacillus sp. JT31N11. Next base: position 284,424 of record NZ_JBWDNQ010000008.1, on the reverse strand, counting down.
TGTTTTTGATGATAGTGTACTATTCTGTACCAGTAGAAAATTCAATCTGTTACATATACAATGACATGAGTAAATAGTCCGAAACTTAGAAAAATAGAAGGTTTTATCTATTTTATACTTTGACCATCCAGCTTAAACAGGGTTATAATCATTCTATAACAGAGACTCACGGTTTATCAAATATTTAACTGAGGTGAACGATATGAGTAAGGTTCCTTATGAAGTTCAGACAGAACCGGTTCAACCGCTATCCGTATTATCGCCAGATGGTGAAATCGTTAACAAAGATTACCTGCCTGAGCTGTCCGACGATCAGCTGAAAGAAATTATGTACCGTATGGTATTCACTCGCACTTGGGATGAGCGTGCGGTTAATCTTGGCAGACAAGGCCGTCTGGGCTTCTATGCACCGGTATCCGGACAAGAGGCATCCATGATCGGCAGCGAATATGCTTTGAACAAAGAGGATTTTGTTTGCCCCGGCTATCGTGACATGCCGCAGATCGTATGGCATGGTTTGCCGCTATATCAGGCATTCCTGTATTCCCGAGGTCATCAACACGGAGGTCAAATTCCGGAAGGCGTCAATGTGCTGATGCCCCAAATTATTATCGGCGCTCAAATTCTGCATGCCACCGGAGTAGCAATGGCATTCAAGAAACGCAATGAGAAGCGCGTTGCCATTACGTATACAGGCGATGGCGGTTCTTCGGAAGGCGATTTCTATGAAGGCATGAACTTTGCCGGCGTATTCAAGCTTCCGGTCATTTATGTCGTTCAGAACAACGGCTATGCGATCACGACACCATTTGAGAAACAAACTGCAGCGCACTCCATTGCCCACAAAGCATTGGCTGCCGGCATCAAAGGCGTTCAAGTAGACGGGATGGATGTTCTGGCTGTTTACAAAGCCGTATCAGAAGCAGCTGAACGCGGCCGCAATGGCGAAGGCGCGACGTTGATCGAGCTGCTGACTTACCGTTACCGCCCGCATTCCATGGCTGATGACACGTCCAAATACCGCACCAAGGAAGAAGAGGGCGAATGGAGTCTGAAGGATCCGCTCGTACGCTTCGGTAAATACCTGGAGCAAAAAGGTTTGTGGTCGGAAGAAGAAACAGCCCGCGTCAAGGAAGAAGCCAAAGCTGCAGTCAACGAGAATATCAAAAAAGCCGAAGCTACAGAGAAAATGACTGTCAACGGCTTGATCGATTCGATGTTTGAAAACACTCCGCAGCATCTGGAAGAGCAAAAAGTGGATTTTTAATAAGGAATTGTAAATATAGATTTGCAAGAGGATCACAGAAAAACTCAGTGTATGCTTCCGAAGTGAGTCTTTCTGCTCCACAAGGATGAATATGCGAGATGTATCACAGAAAAACTCAGTGTATGCTTCCGAAGTGAGTCTTTCTGCTCCACAAGGATGAATATGCAAGATGTATCACAGAAAAACTCTTAGGAGGAAACTTCAGCGATGGCGCAAATGAATATGAAAGAAGCGATTCGCGACGCGATGCGCGTCGAATTGAAAAATGATCCGAATGTGCTTGTATTCGGAGAGGATGTCGGGAAGGTCGGCGGCGTTTTCCGTGCGACGGAAGGCCTGCAAGGCGAATTCGGCGAAGACCGTGTATTCGATACCCCTCTTGCTGAATCCGCAATTGCCGGCATGGCGGTCGGGATGGGCATTCAAGGCTTTCGTCCGGTAGCGGAGATCCAGTTCGTCGGTTTTATCTATGAAGCGCTTGACCAAATGCTAGTCCAGGCGGCACGTATGCGTTACCGCTCAGGCGGCCGCTACAACGCGCCAATCGTATTCCGTACCCCTTTTGGCGGTGGCGTCAGCGCTGCTGAGCTGCACACCGACTCTCTGGAAGGCATTGCGATTCAAACGCCGGGCATTAAGGTTATTGTACCTTCCAACCCTTATGACGCTAAAGGCCTGCTGGTCTCGGCCATTCGCGACAATGATCCTGTATTCTTCATGGAGCATTTGAACCTGTATCATGCTTTCCGCCAAGATGTGCCTGAAGACGCATATACCGTACCGATTGGCAAAGCCAACATCGTGCGCGAAGGCAGCGACGTGACCATTATCGCTTATGGAGCAATGGTTCATACGGCGGTTAAAGCAGCCGAGCAGCTGGAGAAGGATGGCGTTCAGGCAGAGGTTATCGATCTGAGAACCTTAATGCCGCTTGATATTGATACTATCGTGGCTTCGATTCAAAAAACCAACCGGGCTATCGTTGTTCAGGAAGCGCAAAAAACGTCCGGAGCCGCTGCGGAAATCATTGCCCAAATCAATGAAAAAGCGATTCTTCATTTGGAAGCCCCGGTCCTGCGTGTCGCCGGGCCGGATACGGTTTATCCTTTTGCACAAATTGAGAAGACGTGGCTTCCTACGCCTGAACGCATTATCAAGGCGGTTAACGACGTGAGAAACTTTTAATTGTCTTTATCCCATAATCCAGATTAAACAGACAAGCAGGTCGTGAAGACCTGGAAGGAGGTCACGGGACGTGGCGAAATTTGAGTATCGGTTCCCGGAGCTGGGCGAAGGGCTGCATGAAGGCGAAATCGTCAAGATGCATATTAAAGCCGGCGACACGGTAACAGACGAAGATATCATAATGGAAGTGCAGAACGATAAAGCAATCGTGGAGGTTCCTTGCCCGGTTAACGGCAGAGTGCTTGAAGTTCTCGTGAAGGACGGGCAAGTATGCCATGTCGGCGATGTCGTTGCAATCATTGATGCGGAAGGCGAGCTGCCTCATCAGGAAGAGCGGGAAACGGAAAATCAGGATACCGCAGCTGCCAAAGAGCCTGCAAAAACCGAGCTTCCGGACACGAGCGCTTCCGAGACTTCCAAGGACGCGGCTCCGGAAGCAGCAGAAGCTGCCAAATCAGGCGAGTCTGCCAAGCCGGCAAAAGCTGCAAACAGTCTCGTTCTGGCTACGCCAAGCGTACGCAAGTTCGCACGTGAGAAGGGCGCTGCCATCGCTGATATTTCCGGCTCCGGCAAGAATGGCCGTATCACCCGTGAAGATGTTGAAGCTTTCGCGGCAGGCGGCGGCAAGCCGGCTGCAGGCCAGCAAGCAGGCGCACAGGAAACAACAGCAGCTCAAGGCGCCGCATCCAAGCCGCAAGCGGCAGCTGTTCCGGCTGGCGATCGCATTGAAGAGCGCATTCCGTTCAGAGGCATCCGCAAAATCATTGCCGGAGCCATGGCAAAATCCGTTTATACAGCTCCGCATGTAACGTTGATGGATGAGGTTGATGTTACAGAGCTTGTCGCACTGCGTACGAAAGCTAAGCCGGTTGCAGAGAAGAAGGGTGTCAAGCTGACCTATCTTCCTTTCATCGTCAAGGCGCTTGTCGCTGCTTGCCGTCAGTTCCCGCAGTTGAATTCCATGCTGGACGAAGAAGCGCAGGAAATTGTCTTTAAGAAATATTATAATATCGGCATCGCGACGGATACGGACAACGGCCTTGTCGTACCGGTCATCCATGATGCTGACCGCAAGAACGTGTGGATGATCGCCGATGAGATCAAGGAACTCGCCGGTCGCGCCCGCGACGGCAAGCTTGCCGCTCAAGAGATGAAAGGCGGCACAATTTCCATCACCAACATTGGCTCTGCAGGCGGCATGTTCTTCACGCCGGTGATTAACTTCCCGGAAGTGGCTATTCTTGGCACAGGACGCATTTCTGAAAAACCGGTTGTCAAAAACGGCGAAATCGTCGCGGCATCGGTTATGGCTCTATCACTCAGTTTTGATCATCGGCTCATTGACGGCGCGACAGCTCAGAATTTCTTGAATTACATCAAGCAGCTGCTCGCCGATCCCCAATTGCTTGTAATGGAGGTATAACCCATGGTAGTAGGTGACGCTTCACTAGATATTGATTTGTTAGTCGTCGGTGCAGGTCCCGGCGGTTACGTCGCGGCTATACGTGCCGCCCAGCTTGGACAAAACGTGCTTGTTGTGGATAAAGAATATGTGGGCGGCGTATGTCTGAACGTCGGATGTATTCCTTCCAAGGCACTGATCTCCGCATCCCATCAATACGATTCCATCGGTCATGCTTCGGAATTCGGGATTACCGCTTCGGACGTCAAAGTGGAATGGAGCAAAGTACAGGAATTCAAAAACAGTGTCGTCAAGAAATTAACCGGCGGCGTTGCTTCCTTGCTTAAAGCCAACAAAATCGAATATTTCAACGGCGAGGTTATGTTCATCAATGAAACAGAAGCCCGCGTGTTTAATGATAACGAAGCTCCGCGCTACCGTTTCAAGAACTGCATTATCGCGACTGGCTCCCGTCCTATCGAGCTCAAAGCATTCCCATACGGCGGACGTATCGTATCTTCGACCGGCGCCTTGTCTTTGCCGGAAATTCCGAAAAGCCTCGTTGTAATCGGCGGCGGCTACATCGGAATCGAGCTCAGCCAAATGTATGCGCGCTTCGGCACGAAGGTAACGATTATCGAGGGGACCGAAACCATTCTGCCTGGCTTTGATACTGACATGTCTTCGCTTGTTGCGAAGAAATTGAAGGGTGCCAATGCGGAAATCGTAACGGGCGCTCAGGCCAAAGGCGCGGAACAAACCGACAAGGACGTAACGGTTACGTACACCGTCGGCGGAGAAGAAAAGCAAGTAACGGCTGATTATCTGCTCGTTACGGTTGGACGCCGTCCAAACACGGATGGAGAGCTTGGCCTTGATTTGATCAACCTTAAAATGACCGACCGCGGTCTGATTGAGATTGACGAGCAGTGCCGCACCAGCATTCCGCACATCTATGCGATCGGCGATATCACTGCAGGACCGGCACTTGCCCACAAAGCCATGTATGAAGGCCGTGTTGCGGCTGAAGCGATCGCAGGACAAGCAAGCGCCGTTGATTACAAATGCATTCCGCTTGTTGTCTTCTCCGATCCTGAGCTTTCCAGCGTAGGATACACCGAGAAGGAAGCCAAAGAAAAAGGCCACAACGTGAAAGTCGGCAAATTCCCGTTCAACATCAATGGACGCGCATTGTCGCTCGGCGTGAAAGAAGGCTTTGTCAAAATCATTGCCGATGCGGACAACGAGCTTGTGCTTGGCGCGCAAATCGCCGGTGTGGAAGCTTCCAATATGATTGCTGAGCTTGGTCTTGCCATTGAAATGGGTGCAACGCTTGAAGATATCGCACTCACGATTCATGCGCATCCGACGCTGGGTGAAATTGTTCTCGACGCTGTCGAAGTGGCACTGGGACATCCGATTCATGCCATCGCGAGCAAGAAATAATATTCTTGAGCAGGTTTATAGCATATAAAGAAGAGGTCACGAGCCGCTGCACGAGCGCGTGGCCTCTTTTGTTCAACTTATAGAAATGTATAATGTTTTACATCGTTAAATTTAATATGATTTATTGGAGATAAATTTAGTTGTATTACAAAATATGGATGCTGTCGTTTCTTTATGATACGCTGCATATATTTCAATTGGAAGTATCGCACTCGGCCGTATCGTACGGCTTGAGCCATTTTCTGATCGAAACTATTGAAACAATCCTATTCCGGAGGCGGCCTTATGAGTGAAGCAAGCAAGCTGTCAAGTGAATCAAGGTCGACAATGATGCAGTTGATTTTTCCATCGGATACGAATTATCACGGCACCATGTTCGGCGGCAAGGTCATGGAGTATATGGACAAAATCGCAGCGATTACAAGTATGCGCCATGCCCGCAAGCCGGTCGTCACCGCTTCAACGGACAGCCTTGATTTTGTAGCGCCGATCCGGGTCGGGGAAGTGATTGAAGTCGAGGCATTCATAACCTGGACGCATAAAAGCTCGATGGAGGTCTTCGTGAAGGTCCAGACGGAGAATGTGTACACGGGCAAGCGGAAAACGGCAGTCACCGCATTCTTCTCTTTTGTTGCTCTGGATGAGACCGGAAAACCAACCGGAGTGCCCGTTGTCATACCGGTGACGGATGAAGAAAAGGCGCTGCATGCTTCTGCTCCAGGACGTTACGATCTTAGGATGCAGAGAAAACGGGAAAGACAGAACCCTCAATAAATGCTAAAATAGAAGGATGACACAAATGCAGAAGGGGGATAAATCTGCTTTGAGAGCTTATTTGGATTTATTGCAGGATGTACTGGATCACGGAACGGTGAAGGAAGACCGCACCGGAACGGGAACGACATCGGTATTCGGCCGGCAGATCCGTTTCGATTTAAATAAAGGGTTTCCGCTCGTGACAACGAAGCGCATGCATGTGAAATCCATTATTCATGAGCTGCTGTGGTTTCTGAAGGGCGAGACGAATGTCCGCTATTTGCAGGAGAATGGCGTCCGTATCTGGAATGAATGGGCGGATGAGAATGGTGATCTTGGTCCCGTGTATGGCTCGCAGTGGCGTGCCTGGGAAACGCCGGACGGCCGGAAAATTGATCAAATTGCCCAGGTGGTGGAATCCATCAAGCGTAATCCCGATTCACGCCGGCATATTGTCAGTGCATGGAATGTAGCGGAGATCGAGCATATGAAGCTGCCGCCCTGCCATTTTGTCTTTCAGTTTTATGTGGCTGACGGCAAGCTCTCCTGCATGCTGACCATGCGCTCCTCGGATACATTCCTCGGGCTGCCTTTTAATATTGCACAATACGCGCTGTTAACGCACATGATCGCACAGCAATGTGATTTGGGCGTAGGGGATTTTATATATTCCGGCGGCGATGTTCACATATACAGCAATCACATCGAGCAGGTTAAGCTGCAGTTGACCCGTGAGCCGCTGCCCCTGCCGCAGTTGATTATCAAACGCAAGCCGGATTCGATATTCGATTATACGTATGAGGATTTTGAAATTGCGAATTATCAGCACCATCCGACAATTAAAGCGGAAGTTGCCATATAGGAAGGAGCGGCTGAATCAGTATGTCTATTACGATGATCGCCGCCATGGCGCATAACCGGGTAATTGGCATCGGCAATGCCATGCCTTGGCGCCTGCCTGCCGAGAGCGCTCATTTTAGGCGTTCCACGACAGGAAGAACCGTGTTGATGGGGCGCAAGACCTTTGAATCGCTGGGCAGCAGGCCCCTCAAGGACAGGCTTAATGTTATACTCACACGAAGCAGCGGTTTTTCGCATGACGGCTGTGAGGTTGTTCATACCGCTCAGGAAGCTATGACTCGCTACAATGCAAATACCTGCGAGGAGCTTGTGATCATGGGCGGCGCAGAAGTGTACAACTTGTTTCTGCCCTATGCGGACAAGCTGCTTCTCACTGAAGTGGATGCTGAGGTTGAGGGAGATGCTTATTTTCCGGCCATTAATGAGGATGAATGGGAATTGGCGGGCAGTGAGCCGTTTCAGAGGGATGAGAAGAATGCCTATGATTTCTGCATCCGCACCTATATCCGAAAAACGCCGCGTTCCTGATATCCTGCTTTCGTTATATGACGAACATTCTGTCATTTAGTGCAAATGATTGTACGGAAAATCCATTTAACGTATGGGTGCCAATTGCTACGATATGATAAATAAGTCCCATGTGAATGGGAAAGTTTGATATTGAATGTTGACTGAAATCCCGATATATTTTTAGGATAAGAGTGAATAAATATCCGCAGCTGCGTTACTTAAGGCATCTGCTTTCATTCTGATATTCAAGACGGTATAAGAGAGGATATCCGGATACGTTCCTGTATGCCTGGCTTATATTTTCAGGGGGGAAGAGATCCGGGCATGCCTTGAACAAGCCTGCCGGTTCTTCTTACTGCAAGGGGATAAAGAGATGGAGGATAAGCGATATGTCTACACCTACTGGATTTATGGATTACAAGCGCGAGCTGCCTGCAGATCGCGATCCGCTGGAGCGCATCAAGGATTGGGAAGAATTTCATAAGCACTTCAATGAAGATCAGCTTCGTACGCAGGGTGCGCGCTGCATGGATTGCGGCACTCCGTACTGTCATACGGGCATTGAGCTCCCGGGCGGCGCTTCAGGCTGTCCTGTAAATAATCTCATCCCCGAGTGGAACAATCTGATCTACCGCGGTTTGTGGCGTGAAGCGCTTGACCGTTTGCATAAAACAAATAATTTTCCGGAGTTCACGGGGCGTGTATGTCCTGCTCCTTGCGAAGGTTCCTGTACAGTAGGCCTGATTGGCGATGCAGTAACCATCAAGTCCATTGAGCAAGCCATCATCGATAAAGGCTTCGAGGAAGGCTGGGTTGTTCCTCAACCTCCCAAAGTGCGCACCTCGAAGAAAATTGCTGTGGTTGGTTCGGGTCCGGCCGGAATGGCATGCGCAGCCCAATTGAATAAAGCGGGTCACACGGTAACTGTGTATGAGCGTGCCGATCGTATTGGCGGATTGCTGGTATATGGCATTCCGACGATGAAGCTGGACAAAGGAGTCGTTCAACGCCGGGTGGATTTGCTTGAAGCCGAAGGTGTCCAGTTCGTTACGAATACTGAAATCGGCACCGATATTTCCTCCCAGCAGCTCATGGACGAATTTGATGCCGTTGTATTATGCGGCGGCGCTACAAAAGCCCGTGAGGTTGACATTGAAGGCCGTCACTTGAAAGGCATTCATAAAGCCATGGATTATTTGAACGGTACGATCAAAAGCTATCTGGATTCCAATCTGGAGGATGGCAACTACGTTTCCGCCAAAGGCAAGAATGTGATTGTGATCGGCGGTGGCGATACAGGAACAGACTGCGTGGCAACGGCGCTTCGCCATGGCTGCAAATCCATCACCCAATTCGGTACCGTATCCAAAGCGCCGCTTGAGCGTGATCCTGTGAAAAATCCTTGGCCGCAATTTCCGAATGTGTATACGCTCGATTATGCACAGGAAGAAGCGCGCGCATTGTTTGGCAAGGATCCGCGTGCATTCTCCGTCCTGACCACGAAATTCGTAGGCGACGAGTACGGGAATGTGAAGGAGCTGCACACCGTCCAGATCGAACGTACTGTCGATGAGTCCGGACGCCGGATTTACAAGGAAATTCCCGGCACCGAGCAAGTATGGCCGGCTGATCTGGTTATGATCGCAGTCGGTTTCGAAGGACCGGAAACAACGATTATTGATCAATTGGGTCTTGCACAGGACCGCCGCTCCAATGTCAAAGCAGCTTATGGCGATTACAGCACAAGTGTTGACAAAGTATTCGCTGCCGGCGATATGCGTCGCGGACAAAGTCTGGTCGTCTGGGCGATCAATGAAGGCCGAGAGGCTGCCCGTGAGGTTGACCGTTTCCTGATGGGAACGACAATGCTGCCATAAGCAGCTGCGGCTATTAATAATGTTTTACCGATAAGAGCGCCTTCGGGCGCTTTTATTTAAATATAAGAAAGTATAAAATTTGACCTCTACTTTGCTTATATTTCTGAGGGAAGAAACTTGTTGCGCCGCCAAAGGACGGCGAAGCCGTTTCTTCTTGACCTTATAGAATTTATAAGTTTCATGCCTATAAATTTCTATAAGGTTTAAGGGAAGAAACTAACTTTGCCGCCAAAGGACGACGAAGCTGTTTCTTCTTACGATATCGGAAAGAATTCGATTTTCTTGGAATGGAGTGTGGGAAACGATGATTCAATATGGGTCGGAACGGGTGACGCAGCTGCAAATTCTGGCGTTTGAGCCGCGTATTGAACGGCGTGACGAGCAGTGGGTCGATATCGAGCTCGGACTTGTGTTATCCCCGGCAACACCGTGTCCGGAGGAAATCACGCAGCTGACTGCGCTGGTCATCTGCACGACGAATGGCACAATTGTACAAATTGTGCCTCTGGATGAGGGCTGTGACTGTGAATTCCAGTTTACAATCGATGAGAAGGAGCAAATACAAGCCTACATCGAACAAGAGGACGTGCAGAAAGCGATATTGGAATCCGCCGCCCCCAAGTAAAGGAAAGTTGTGGTAAAATCGAGAGACCAATAAGCCAAGCATGGGGGAATGATGATGTCATCCAATGCGGCAAGTGTGCTTACGAAGTCAGAGATATCGAGTATTCGCCATTATGTACAGCATAAATACGCGGATTTGCCGACTGAGCGCCGGGCGGAAATCGTAGCAGATGCAATGCAGCGTATTGTCATGCGCCAGCTTCCGGATTTTGCCGAAGAAATCAAGCTGAAGCTGACAGCGGAGCTGCTTCTTCAAGTAGTAGCCAGGCAGCAGAGGCCTGTAGGGCCGGAGCATGTCTTTCAAAGCTGTCTGGCCTTGAATCTTGAGGACAGGGCGGTGTATGAACCGCTGCATATGTGGACCCAGCAAAGGTTGGCATGCTCACTGCCGCTTGAGCCGTTCAACAAGCAGTTGATCACGGCTGCGCAGGCGACAGAAGCCGCTGCAGGAGAGGAAGCTTCGGCTTGGTCGCTTTTTGCCAATCAAGCTCTGCTCCTTCAAGAGCGGAGTCCCTCTATCGGGCTGGAGCAAGAGCGTGCAGGAGATATTGTCCATCTGCCTGCGGCTGTGAAGCCGCCCAGGGTCAAATCGATGCTCTACGCTCTTCTGTCGGCGCTTCTGGTCATGTCCAGCCTGATTTATGGGGGAATCCTGCTGCAGCCGGCTGCAGCGCCGGACAAGCAGCAGCAGAAAGCAGACATACAGCCGGCAAGATCCGTGGAAGTTCCGGCAAGCAATAGTTTGCCCGCTGAACTGCGCTATACGGAAGTGAATGAGAGCCGATTGAAACAATATCTGCACAACAAATCTTCTCTGCTTGCGGAGCAGCCCTATTATGATGCCATTATGTCGGCAGCCAGGGAGAATAACATTCATCCGCTGTTGCTTTTTGCGATTACCGGACAGGAGCAGGCTTTTGTGCCGACTACCCATAAACAGGCGAAGAAAATAGCGAACAATCCGTTTAATGTTTTTTACAGCTGGCAGGATTATAATACGACCATCGAGCAATCCACCGCGATTGCTGTGCGGACCATACTGCGCATCAGCAAGGACAGGCCGGAGAAAGAGGATGCGATAACCTGGATTAACCGTGAATATGCCGAAGACCCCAATTGGTCCAAAGGGGTCCGCAGTATCATGCAGGCCATGATACGTTATGTTGAGATCGACCATTAAGCAGCAAAGAGGGGATTAGTTGAAGACATTAATCATTGCGGAGAAGCCTGATATGGGACGCACGATTGCGGCTGTTATCGAGCCCAAAGCGCAAAATAAACGATCCTATCTGGAAGGCGAGCGTTATATCATAACATGGGCGATCGGACATCTGGTCAGTCTTGCGGAGCCGGATCAATACGATCCCAAATATAAAAAATGGAACGAGGCGGATCTGCCGATTATTCCCGACCGCTTCAAGCTTTGGCCCAATCCCAAAACCAGGGATCAACTGAAAACGATCGGCGAGCTCGCCAAGCGCAGCGACCGGCTGGTTAATGCCTGCGACGCCGGTCGCGAAGGGCAGCTCATTTTCCATTTGATCAGGCAGTATTTGAAAATGTCGCAGCCCACGGAGCGGCTGTGGATTTCGGACTTGACGCCGGAGACGATCCGGCGCGGCTTTGACTCGCTTCGGAATGATCAGGATTACGATCCGCTCACGCGGGCAGCACGAGCGCGCAGCGAGGCTGACTGGCTTGTGGGCATGAATGCCTCGCGGGCTTTTACAATCCGCCACAAAACCCTTCTGTCGGTTGGACGCGTCCAAACGCCTGTGTTGGCGCTTCTCTACGATCGCCACAAGGAAATAACCGCGTTTAATAGTGAAACCTATTTTGTGGTTCAGGCGACCTTCAGCCAGACGGACTTCAGCTACAAAGGACTCTGGCAGGGCGATCGGATTACAAACAAGGAAAAAGCCGAGCTGCTGGCAGCCAAGGTGAGCGGTAAACCGGCGCGGATTGTCAGCTATGAGACGAATGAAACCAAGGAGTATCCTTACCGCTTGTATGATTTGACGCTGCTGCAGCGCGAAGCGAATGGGAGATACGGATACCCGGCGAAGAAAACGCTGGATATCGCCCAGGCGCTGTACGAGAAACATAAGGTGATTACATATCCCCGGACCAGCTCCAATTATGTTACGGAAGAGAATATCCCGGTCATGGGCAATGTCCTTCAGATGCTCAAACAAACCGCTTACGGGCAGCTTGCGCAGGGAGCGGACCGCAGCCGTGTCCACAAAGGAAACAAAGCCGTGTGCAACCCTGCTAAGGTAGAGGATCACCATGCCATACTGCCAACACCCAAACGCCCGGGGACGCTCAGTACGGAAGAGCAGAATATTTACGATCTCATCGTACGCCGTTTCCTGTCGCACTATTATCCGCCGGCCGTCTACAACAATCATGAGGTGATGACGGAAGTCGAAGAGGAGCTGTTTCGGACCCGCGCGAAGGAACAGTTGGACCCGGGATGGCGAGTCGTATTGGGCCAGGATGACAGCGGCGCTCCCAAAGAAAAAAGCCGCAAGAAAAAGTCGGATGAGCCGACAGAGGATCAGGAGGACGAGCTCATTCTTACGGACCGTCCTTTCGGGGTGAAAGCGGATGCTCCGGTCCATTGTGACGAGGCTGCTGCGCTCGAGAAGGCGACAAAGCCTCCAAAGTCATATACGGAAGGTACGCTGCTCAAAGCCATGGAAAGCGCAGGCAAATCGATTGAGGATGAAGAGCTTCGCGATGCGATGAAGCAAATCGGTCTGGGCACGCCAGCTACCCGCGCAGCAACGATTGAACGGCTGAAATATGTCGGCTACATCGTAACGGCGGGCAAAAGGCTGGATATTACCACCAAGGGCTGTGCAGCGATTGAGCTCATACGCGGAGCGGGCGTGGAGCTGCTGGCTTCGCCGGAAATGACGGGACGCTGGGAGCAGCGTCTGCACCAGATTTCCAAGGGTGAAGCCTCAGATGAACAGTTCATGCAGAAGGTGAAGGAGTTTGCCGAGATGATCGTCGGCAAGGTGAGGCATCAGCCGCAAGCAGCGTCCAGTCTGTTTGGAGATGCTGAAGGCAGCTCGGGCGGCGCCAAGGGGAAAGGGCGGACAACCAAACGTTATGCTTCCAGCGGAAAGCCAGCATCCGCTGCCGCAGAAGGAAGCGCAAGAGCTGCTGCATCACGTACCAGGCAATCCGTAGCCAAGACCGCATCCAAGGCTGTATCCAAGGCCAAAGAGAAACCGGCTGCTGGCTCGTCGGCACCTCCTGCGGTGATAGCCGATTGTCCGCGCCCTGGCTGCGGCGGACAGCTTGTGGAGGGTAAACGAGGCTATGGCTGTCTGCGGTTCCGGGAAGGCTGCACCTTCGTTATCTGGAAGCAGCAGCAGGGCAGAGCGGTCACGGCAGCGATGGCCAAGGCGCTGGCAGCCAAAGGTGAAACGCGCAAGATAACAAGCAAAGCCAAGGATGTCACGACGAATTCAGGGAAGTGGATATTAACAGATCAAAGTAAAGGCACGATTGAGTTCGTGTTTTCCTGATCGTGAAACAGCGTTTCATTAAAAATAGGCTTGTCTCCCGGCATGAACAATTCCGCTCATGTGGAGGCAAGCCTATTCAGGTCAAGGTTGCGGATCAGCCGTGTCCCGCTCCCTTCAGAGATTAACGGCGCTTTCCTGCTGCCGTATATAGCCATGGATCTTATCCGGCACATCACATAGCTGATGAAGGGTGAAGAATGCGCCCTTCGGTTCAACATCAATCCCGACAACATTATAGATCCACTCCGATTCACTTTTCATATGAATGGCATGAATACCGGACGTAAGGGCTGGAATAACATCGGTCCGCAGCGAATTTCCGATCATCCATGTGGAGCTGCGTTCAAAGCCGCCTTCGCTTAAGATGCCTTCCATCGCGTCAATGTTCTTATGCGAACGGACATAGATGCGGGTGTCAAAATAACGCTGCAGCTGCATTTGTTGAATTTTGCGCTGCTGAATCAGCATCTCGCCGCCAGTGTACAGATGCAGCTCATGACCATTGGAAGCGAGAGTATCCAGTGTTTCTTCCATAAATGGATAGGGCTCCACCTCGAGCTCATAGACGCTTCGGCCTAGCTTCCACAGCTGATCTTCTTCTATAACGGAACGAGCCCTTCCCGTCTGTTCCGTGAAATAACGGTAGGTATCAATAAAGGATTGGGGAAAATGCTCGCTCATGAAGCCAACGGCATGGACGCCGGCAATATCGATTTCCGTTTGCTTGCTCCGAATGGTTTCACTCGGGATACCATAGCCGCGAAACCAGGTTGACATAAAATCGGCAAACTGGTCAATGACAAGATAAAAATACCGGTTGCAATGGATCAGCGTATCATCAAGATCAAATAAGAGTTGTTGCTTCATCAAAGGCACGGCTCCTTCTCCATATGATTCGGCTGTAAAACCAATCTACCGCATATATGGATTCGCCGTCAAATTGAATATTATTGTAAACCGTTACAGATACTTATCCTAGCGCGGGCTGTAAATGACATGAATTAGCGGGGTTAAATGGCATCAGGCGAATTTCTGCAGTTTGGCGCTCAGATCCTGTCTGATGTAAGCAAGCCGCTTGCGGACATAAAAGTCATAGCTCTCACCCTTGAGTTCCCGGGGCGTGATCACCTCCTCTGCGGTATTATCAATAATGGTGAGAGAGCCATTAGAGTAAAATTTGAAGGTCAAATCGCGATAAGGACGGTACCTCTCAATAAATCGATAATTTTCACAGTTGTTCATGATGATCAGCCTCCTTGGGAAAATAGGATATTAGAACATGTGTTCTTGTTTTGATTATACCAAACATTTGTTCGGATGGAAACTATTTTTTGTTTCCCGTAAACTAGATTGATAGACTTGTAATCGCTAACTTGGAAAAGGAGCGCCATTCATGATAAGAGTATCTCAATTGACGAAGCAAATACCAGGCGGCCCGCAGGTTCTGTCGGGTATCAGCTTTGAAATTCAGCCCGGCGAATTCGTAGCGGTCAAGGGGGCGAGCGGCAGCGGCAAATCCATGCTGCTGAAGTGTTTGGCTCTGCGCGAGAAGTGGACAAGCGGATCGTATTTCGTTGACGGCGTCAATATTTTTGAAAAGGGTTTTACGGGAACGATGAAGGTGCGCCGGGAAATGGCATATATGGAGGAGAAGCCCACGCTGCATCCGAATCGTTCGGCGCTGAAGAATGTGCTGATCGGATCCGCTTATCAAACGCCTGTCTGGCGCAGAGTTACCGGAATGGTCCGCAATGACGATTATATGGGAGCCATGGATATGATCGAGAAGGTGGGACTGCTTGAGAAAGCGCAGCAGAAGGGGGAGAAGCTGAGCGGGGGAGAGAAGCAGCGTATTGCCATCGCAAGGGCATTGGTTCACGGTGCCCAAACGCTGCTTGCCGACGAGCCGGTATCCGGCCTTGATCCACACGCGGCGGAGCAGGTTCTGTCGGACTTGAAGAGGATGTGCAAAATTCAGGGGATTTCTGTTATTGCGGTCATGCATCAGGGTGACTGGGCTGAACGGTTCGCAGACCGGATTCTGGGTCTAAGCGGCGGAGAACTGGTACTGGACGTTAAAGGGAGAAGATTGACCGAACGGGAAAAAATGCTCATATGAGCAAAGCGGTGAATGATCTTCCAATCCGGCCGATCCGGGTACCCGAGCTTGAGGCCGCCCATCGGCTGGAGCTTTCCTGTTATCCGGCGGAGGCTGCTGCTACCAGCGAGGCGTTTGCTTACCGGCAGCTTCATTTTCCCCATTATTTCCTGTCGGCATGGGATGGAGCTGTGCTGATCGGCTTGGCCTGCGGCGTACGCACCTCTGCTGACGATTGCGGAGGAGACCATGTGAAAGGGGAGCACGGCGCGGAGGAGAGCGGGTTGCACCTGTGCATCTTGTCCGTTGCCGTCGATCCCGGAAGCCGGCGCGGAGGAATTGGCAGCGCTTTGATGAATGCGCTTATCCGGCAGTCGGAAGCGGACAGGCTGGAAAGCATCATTTTGATGTGCGAGGCCGGTTTGATTGGATTTTATGAGCGTTTAGGGTTTGAATATGCGGGGATTTCTTCCTCGCGGCACGGCGGCATCGAGTGGCACGAGATGAAGCGGAATTTGCGGAACTAAAGCTCATTTCTCCTGAAGGAAAGTGGAACTAGCAAGGGAACCGGATAAAGCGCATATAATGGAACATCAACCCGAATAGGCAGGTGTCCATATGGCATTTCAGTTTCCGGCAGTCATCCATGCGTCCCGCGTTACTTTTCCCAAAGCGGAATTGTGGGTCCCCGTCGTCAGCGGCGTTCAGCATGCGGCCGCGCGCAACACCATGAACGAATCCATACGGCACGCTGTAAGGGCGCTGGTGGCGGAGCAGGGGTCACTGGAGGATCCCCGTGCGGAGATGATGGGTTATTTTGAAATCAAAACGAATGAAAAAAACGTGCTCAGCCTGTCTCTGTTCAATTATGCGTTTACAGGCGGCGCGCACGGCTTGACGCTGCAGCAATCGCTTACCTTTGACACGGTGTCCGGAAGATCCTATTCGCTCGCCGATTTGTTCAAGCCGGGGAGTTCTTATATCAAGCGCTTATCAGACCTGATCAAGGTACAAATCGCCGAGCGGCAGATCGAAACCCTGGAGCCGTTCCAATCCATTCGCCCCGATCAGCCATTTTATATTGCCGACCGTGCGCTTGTGATTTATTTTTCGCTTTTTGAACTGACGCCTTATGCCTTTGGATTTCCTTACTTTCCGATATCCGTTTTCGATTTGACGGACATTATTAGTCCCACCGGGCCGCTTGCTTCTATGGACGTAAATGATTGATTCCAATCATTTTCTTGGGTTTGCAGGATTTGGTGCAATAAATGTCGAAAATAAATCAGGAGAAACGCTTACACGAGGAGTTCTACGATGATTTATTTGATTTTATTGCTGCCCGTAGCTGCAGCCATTATTGCTTTTTGCATTCGGAGATGGAATAAGAAAAAGATTCGCCCCATCTTTGAGCCGGTCCGGATCGGAACGGACAATCCGCCCGCGTTCGGATCGCTGTTCGATTCCGGGGACACCGCGGCCGAGCTTGATATGCCGCCGCCAACGCCGGGCACACTCCCCTACAGCATTCTCATTGTTGATGATCAATCGGCAATAAGACGGCTGCTGAGGGAGTTGTTTGAGCTTGAAGGATTGACGGTATACGAAGCGCCTCATGGCAGGACTGCCATTGAGCAGGTGGAGCAGAATCCCATTGATTTTATATTGCTCGATTTGAAAATGCCCGACATGGACGGAATCGAGGCCTTGCTGGAAATCCGCAAATTCAGGCCGACAATCAAAGTGGCCATGATAACGGCTTACGGCGACCCCGATAAAATTGATATGGCCAAGCAGCTCGGCGTCCTTGCTTTCTTCACAAAGCCCTTTGATATTGAGCTTGTGAAGCGCTTTGTCATGTCAGAGATGCAGGTATCTTCCGATTCCGGACTCGAAGGGATCGGAAGCTAAGTAAAGGAGCACATTATCATATCTATAAAGCTTTTTAATATAAAGTGTCACATTTTATGAAAGAAGGCATCTCAACTTCTGTTGAGATGCCTTCTTTGTGAAGGAGGTAGACCTGAAGACGGCGTAGGGGTTGTTTTGGATTTGGGAATATTTACTTCAATGGAACCAGTATCTGTGGATTTATAATTAACCCTATTGCAAATTTGACACAGTTTGAGTGGAACGTTAACAACCGCCCGCCGGCTGCAAGGAATTGCTGACGACCGGCGCCTGCCGGATCTGCACGTCACTCTCAAGTATTCTCAGGATCGTGGAAGCGAGATCAGCCCGCGATAAGTAGATCGTCACCTCGTCGCGTCCTGGATAGCCGACCTTGACAGCACCACCGCCTGGGCGGTCGTTCAACACCGGGATACGAACCAGCGTCCAGTCCAGGTCCGAGGCGCGAATGATTTCGGCCGCTCTCCGCACGGCCAAAATATTTTCAATACGGTGACTTTCCACGAACGAAACCAACATGGACAGTTCCACATCAGGGAGATCGTTCGGATCGGAAACGCTGCACGCGGACGCTGCGACCAAGCGACGAATGCCGTGCTGTTTCATCGCCGTAATGATCCGTTTGGTTCCTTCGCTGACGGCACCGACCAACTCCGCCACAGCGTCGGCACCATTGATCGCGCGCCCGATCGACTCGTCTTGTTCCAATGTGCCGACTACCACGGATAGACGCTCATGCCGAATCTCGAACCGCTCGGGCGATCGGACGTAAGCCGTGACATTGTGGCCTCGTTCCAACGCATTTAGTGTTAGCAGCTGACCTGTTTTTCCCGATGCTCCAAAAATCGTAAATTTCACCTGAATTCCTCCTATAGACAGTTATTTTAGGGTCCGCTACTGACAGCGGGAGCTTTACAGATAAATCTCGTGTCGAAAAGGTGCTTGTACATGAAAGCAGCCAGGTCCGCTCTCGTCAGCATCATGCCGACCGTTTCATGACCGTAATAGCCGGCCTTCGAAAAGGTGCCGGTTTTGTCAGTCAAAATCGGAACTCTCGCCAATGTCCAATCCAGGTCAGAGGCGCGAATAAGCTCCGCAGCCCTTCGGACTTCCCTTACGTTGCGAGGAATAATCGTGCTGACCATCGCAAGAAGCAGCAAACGCCCCAATTGGAAGCGATCAATCGGGTCCCGCACGCTCAGAGCAGAAGCGGCGATCAGCCTTTGCACGCGGTGTTTTTTCATCGCGGCAATGATGTTCACCGTCCCTTCACTGACGGCTCCCATTAATTCGATGACCACATCCGCTCCTTCGACAGCGCGTTCGATCCGTTCGCGATCCGCGACCGTCCCTTCGATGACGGTGAGTCGCTCGTGGCTTAGACGGATGTTGTCCGGCCGCCTCGCGAATACGACGACGTCGTGCCCTCCTTGCAAAGACATTTCCATGACTAAGTGTCCCGTCCGGCCAGACGCACCGAATATCGCAATTTTCATCCGTATGCCCTCCATTGCTGTTGACTGCACGACAACTGTCAATTAGCATCATAAACAACAACCCTTGCTCAATGCCATGCGCAAAAACGCTGATTTGTAGGCTAAGCGACATTTTCACCAAATTGGCGATTACGTATTGCACCGGAGCAGACAGGGAGGGAGCGATGAAAGATGACGTCTTACGTAAACAAAGACGACCCACGCGCCAAAAAAACGCGAAGGTCGCTGCGGAACGCACTAATCGAGCTACTGTCCGAGAAAGAGTTTTCTTCGATTACGATTCAACATATTACCGATCGGGCCGAACTGAATCGGGCAACGTTTTACGGCCATTTTCAGGATAAATTCGAGCTGCTCGACGAGACGCTGGGTGGGCTGCTGGAAGAAGCGATTCGTCGGCGGATTCCCGACGATCCGGGCGAGGACGGCTCCGCTCTCGTGCGAAGCCTTATGCTGGCTGTATGTGACTGGCATTTGGAGACAACTCGGCAACTGAATCGCAAGCTGACGTATGTCCGCTTCTATCGAAACAAACGCCAAGAAGAAGCTTTATGAGATTGTTCGGGAATGTATGCAGCACCTTGAATCGCCCGGCAGCCAGCATTCACGGAAGCCGGAGATCAAGGCTGCGATGATCAGTTGGTCAGTCTTTGGCATCGTCTTGCAATGGAGTGAACAAGCCCGAAGTGAGCCGGCGGAGATATTGGTAGAGCAGGCACTCCCCCTCATCATGGCCGGGGTCAGGACGCCGTGAAGCGTTGCATGCCTAAAACAAAAACTGTCCGTTATCGTAATAAAGCAATTATTCGCAAAAAATCCAACCTGGAAGCGAAACAAAAAGAACGGCTGATTTTCAGCCGTTCTTTGGCGATGTTGATCTCAAAAAAAAAAGCATTCCCGAAAAGAATCATGTCACATCATAAAAATATCGAGTGATAAACGGAATCGTTGTCCTGCGGAAGTCGTTTAATCGATCCCGGTGGCTGGGCCAAGCGGAGACGAACGGTCTTTGCGGTGCTGATTTGATTGCTGTCCTCATACAGTCAAGTATGGGGGTGAAGCTTTGTTACCTATGATTCTCGGGCTTTTGTTGTTCGTCGCTGTGTGCGGAGCAGCCTTAGTTATCGGCATATTGGCGCAGCGAAGCCTATCCGATCCGCTGCATCAGGCCTTTAATCGCCAGACCGGTTATGTCCGTTTTATGCAGGATAAGCATGAGCTTAACCAAATCGGCTATGCCCAGCAATTAACGCGGCGCTTGAGCGGATTTGCGGTATTTGGGATTTCTTTCTCCACGCTTTCGGTTATCGGGGGAGCTGTTTTTTTGCTTGGTCCTGCTGTTGCGGCCGGCGGACCGGCAGTGGTCGGTTTCGGCTATCCGATCCTCGCTCTGTTCGGTATCGCAACGGCATGCTCGATGGCTTTCTTCGCATCGAAAGTCCCCACAGCCGGAGGCTGTTATCACTGGGCCAAAGCGGCGGGCGGCAAACGGCTTGGTCTTGCTGCGGGCTGGCTGCATTTGGCGGGCAGTTTGCTTATGACGGTCACCATGAATGTGATATGCGCCCAATGGATAAGCCGGATGGTTGAGGCGAGATTCGGTTATGAAGCTTCCACAGCGTTGATTTGCGGGATAATTATTCTCCTGATCCTCTCGCAAGCCATTGCGGGGCTGGGGGGAGTCGGAGCGCTCAGCGGTATATTCAGAGCGGCTGCCTGGCTGCAGGTGCTTTGTGTGCTGGCTGTTCTGGCGGGACTGGTTGCGCTTGCCTGGCCGAGCGCTTATCCGCTTGAGATGCTTTATGGATTCCTGCCTGTCGCGCCTTCTGAGGCAGCGGCTGTATCCGGTCATGAGCCTGTTCTTGTTCTGGGCATGCTGCTGCTGCAGCGGTTGTTTCTGGGTGCCGACTCTGCTGCCCAGACTGCCGAAGAGACCCATGATCCGCGGGCCAGCGTGCCTTGGGCGATATTTTTGTCGGTCGTCTATACGTTTATATTCGGTTTTGTGTTATTTTCGATGATGCTGCTCCAGTTCCCGGGCGGGACCTCCGATTTCCCGGGCTATAACGGGTTGGGGCACTGGGTGGTGAACATGCTGGCCGGAAACTGGGGATGGGCTATAAATACGATCGTGGTCCTTGCCATCGCTCTTGCCGGATGGGGGAGCGGGCTGGGCTCGATGACGGCTTCCGTGCGCAGCTTGTTCGCAATGTCCCGTGACGGCGCTCCGCTTCCCTGGGGCAGGAAGCTGGCTGAAATCTCCGAACGTTTCCGCTCCCCTGTGGCTGCTGTTATTGCCGTTGCAGCAGCGGTACTCGGACTCTCTCTTGGGATTGGCTTGATAAAGGGTGCTTCATTGGGAAATGAAACGCTTATTCAGCTTGTCGGCTCGAGTCTCATTGCCCTGCACCTGTCTTATGCCATCCCAATCGCGCTCAAATTACACGCCAAGCGCTGGAGCAAATCGCAAGCCCTTCATCAATCATGGCAGCCCGGCCGACTCGGCCTCTTCCTCGACAGGGTCTCCGTAATATGGCTGATCTCGTCAGCGGGCATTGCTTTATATTATATGAATGGCTTTGTTCTGATCCTGCTGCTCGCCGGTGCGGCGCTTCTGATCGCGGGCGTGGAGGCTGCACACCGGAGATCCCATACCTTGGCGGCTGTCCAGGCAAAAGGACATTTCCGGTTTAACCGGAGAACAATAGAGGAAATAATCCGAATAGAAAGAAAATTCCCGCAGCAATAATTTCCCGGAAATGAATCTTCATTTCCCGGGGAAGCGCACAAAACAACACAATGAGATCGCATTCGACACCTGGTCATATTGTCCTAGATTGCTGATAATTCAAAGGAAATTGTTGTTATTAGCATAGTTTATTATTAATGCCATGAATCAAACGGGATTGCCTTCCGGTTCTCCTTCATCTTATAATTTTGTAGACAAAGTTAGATAGATGGAGGGATACCATGTCTGTGATAGGCCAGCTTTTGTCGCTTAACATTGCACTGCCGGTTGCTGTGTTGCACGGATCGAGGGAAGTCGAGACCGGGATTTTCAAGAAGCCTTCAAGCAGACCTCTTTATCTCGCCAAAACCGGACTGGACGGAGACGGCCAGGCGGACCTCATCAATCATGGGGGGGAGGATAAGGCGGTCTGCGTCTATTCCAGCGTGCATTATCCCTATTGGGCTTCGGAATGGGGCAAAGATGCTGAGGCAGGGGCATTTGGCGAAAACTTCACGGTGTCCCGGATAACGGAGCAGTCGATATGCATTGGCGATATTGTCCGCGTAGGGGAGGCGGCCGTTCAGGTCAGCCAGCCGCGCCAGCCCTGCTTCAAGCTTGGGATCAAGCATGGGCTGCCGAAGCTGCCGCTTCAGGTGCAGCAGACAGGCTATTCCGGTTTTTACTTTCGCGTGCTGCAGGAGGGTATTGTCGCCGCAGGCGACGAGCTGGTTCTGGCAAGCCGCCATCCCGCCGGGGTCACCATTGCGGAAGCGAACCGGATCATGTATCTCGACAAGAAGGATGCAGCCGGAATGAGAAGGCTGCTGGCGCTGGAGGAATTGTCAGGCAGCTGGCGGGAAACGATTGGCAGCAGGCTGGCGGCGCTCGAAGCTGCTCAGGATTGAACGGAGGATTCACGGTAAATGGGTAAGGAGCACGAAGCTGCAGTTGCGGAACTTCTTGATCAATATAAATTTTCGGCGCCCTGGCGTGCCGTTCTGGAAGAAAGCGGAATGAATAACACAACCCGCATGGTATATGCGGGAGCGGACAAATATGTTATGCGGATCTATGATAATCATCGCGATCCCGATATTGTGCGGCTTGAGCATCATGTGCTTCATGAGCTGCAATCGGCAGAGCTGCCGTATCTTGTGCCGCGGCCGGTGCCGAATGAGCGTCTTGAGACCGTGACCATGACAGAGGACGATAAGCTGGGAGCCCTTTATCATTATATTGAGGGCGAGCGTCCCACTGTTCATAACAACCACCATGTGGAAGAGCTTGGGCGTGCAGCCGGATTGCTCATTCTGGCTCTCAGGCAATCGGCAATCGCGGAGAGGCCGCTGTATAAACCGTATTACGAATTTGAAGAAACTCACGGTGCACTGACGGATGAAAATATAATTGTCCTGGCGGAGCGCTCGCCTGTTCTGAGAGGCCGTGCCGGAGAACTAGAAACGCTGGCCGGGCTCAGGCGGCGCTTGAGGGAGCTGAGGCCTTTGTTCTCCGGGCTGCCGCAGCAGTGGATTCACGGCGATATCGGCTTTACAAATGCATTGGCCCGTAATGAATCGATTACGGGACTGCTTGACTTTGAATTTTGCACAAAAGATGCTGCCGCAATGGAGCTGGCCGTTGTGCTGGCCGATTTTCCGGATGACACGGAAGACCTGGCAATGAAGAGAATGCGGCTGTTTTGCCGCGGCTTCGGCTCGGCCGTGCGATTATCCGAGCAGGAGCTTGAAGCTCTGCCAGAGCTGATCAAGCTGAGAATGATGGATGTGTATCTTCATTTTGCCGGTCGCTATGCCGAAGGTCTTGATTCTCCCGAGATTTGGGAGCGGCAAATTGCCCGTGCCGCTTTTGTTTGCGAGTGGATCGACCGCCGCCATGACAAGCTTGACCGCTTGTTCGCGGAGTGTCTTCAGCAGCAGGTTCGATAAAATTTTCACCAGGCAGCCTGGTTTCTTGAAATATAAGAAAGTATAAAATTTGACCCATGCTTTGCTTATATTTTTGAGGGAAGAAACTGACTGCGCCGCATAAGGACGGTGGCAGCCGTTTCTTCTTGTTCGTGAAGGGCATCTTTTGCGAATGAACAACCTGGCTGCTGCCATATAGATAGATATGGCCCATATTCTGCCCCTGCCGTTCTGCTGCGCCGTAAGTCCACGCACCCTGGAGAATGCGTACACAAAGCTTGGAAGTCCGAATCCATTTAATGTGGCTATTTTGTGAAAAGACACTATTCGTCCATAACCTCTAGTGATATACTGATTATTGGGAATTTATAATATTTTCAGATAATTAGGAGGGAAGTGAGAGAATTGACAATTCTGCCTAAGCAAAACGATCTCGGTTTCTTCGAAATTCGGCTTGAATCAATTGGTGGATTGGGCGCAAACCTGGCAGGAAAGATGCTGGCGGAAGCGGGTGTTGTTGGAAGCGGTTTCAATGGGGTCAGTTTTTCTTCTTACGGCTCTGAGAAAAAAGGTTCTCCGGTCAAGGCGCATATTCGATTTTGCGATCTGAGCACGAACATCAGGGACACAACACCCGTAGAACGACCTCATATTGTGGGCATTTTTCATGAGAATTTGTCCAAAACTGTCAATGTTGTCAGCGGCGTCTATGAAGACAGTGTAGTACTTGTCAACTCAAACAAGACACCGGAGGAGCTCAAGGAAAAATTGAAGCTGCTCGGGGGAACGATTGCAGTTGTCGATGCGACGGGGATTTCGCTCGAAGAGAATAATCGGGTAAATATGGGAATGCTTGGCGGATTGTTCCGTCTCTGCGACTTTCTTGATTTCGAACATATGAAGGGCATCATCCGCAAATCGCTGGAGAAGAAATACCCGCAGGCAGTGGAACCTGCGCTCCGCACCTTCCAGAGAGGCTACGACGAGGTGCAATTCCACACCTTCGCGCTGCCGGAAGGAACAGCCATGCCGGAGCCGACCCGCTGGGATATTCCGGCGCTTGGTTATTTGACGCAGCCGCTCGGGGGAATGATCACCAATCCCGGCAACAGCGTGCTGAAGGACTTAAGCATTTCCCGCGAGGGCATGATGCCGCATTTTGATGAAGAAAAATGCATTCATTGCGCTGCCTGCGACACGGCTTGTCCGGACTTTTGCTTCGTCTGGGATGAGCTGCCGGACAAGAAAGGGCGTCCGCAAATGTTCCTGCAGGGCATTGACTATCAATACTGCAAGGGCTGTCTGAAATGTGTTGTGGCTTGTCCGACGGAAGCGCTTGCTTCCGCAAGGGAGACGGATGGTTACGGGGAGCAGAACCGGGTGCCGCACCGCTTCAATTGGGCGAATTGAATGGTTCACGCTTAAGAGCAAGAAAGGAGAGAAACAATGGCTATTGAAATCAATAAAGAGGTCAGCCAGGGAACTGTCGAGCAGCGTATGGTTTACGAGTCCGGCAACGAAATGGCGGCATATGCCGCACATCAGATCAATTATCATGTGATGGGCTATTTCCCGATTTCGCCTTCGACGGAGGTTGCGCAATTTCTCGACTTGATGAAAGCAAACGGACAGCATGATATCAAGCTTATTCCCGCGGACGGCGAGCACGGCTCCGCAGGCATCTGTTACGGCGCGTCGGCTGCCGGAGGCCGCGTGTTCAACGCGACAAGCTCCAACGGTTATCTGTATATGCTCGAGCAGATGCCGGTTCAATCCGGAACCCGGTTCCCGATGGTCATGAATCTCGTCTGCCGGTCGGTTTCCGGCCCGCTTGATATCCATGGCGACCATTCCGATTTGTATTTTGCCCTCAATACGGGCTGGCCGATCCTGATGTGCCGCGACCCGCAGGCGGTCTACGATATGAATATCATGGCGCTGAAGCTCGCCGAGGACTCGCAGGTGCGCCTGCCTGTGCTCGTCGCGTCCGACGGTTATTTCACGTCGCATCAGAAGCGCCGCGTCCAAACCTTCACCCACCGCGCCGATGTTCATGCTTTCGTCGGTGAGAAGCCACCTGAGGGCTATAATCAGGTGCTCGACCGCAACAATCCCATTACAGTCGGTCCATACATGAATGAACCGGATTATATCAATAACTGCTATCAGCAGTCTGTGGCCATGTACAACGCGGCTGATGTATTCGACAGAATCAGGCAGGAATATGCGGTACTTACCGGACGCGACTACCCGATTCTCGACCAGTACCGGATGGAGGACGCGGAGGTAGCGGTATTCCTGATGAATTCCGCATCGGAAATTGTCAAGGATGTGGTCGATCAGCTGCGCGCTCAGGGAATCAAGGCGGGATCGGTTGCACCTAACATGATCCGCCCGTTCCCGGCGAAGCAAATCGCCGAAGCGCTGCGCGGCGTAAAAGCCGTAACCATCGGCGACCGCGCCGATTCCTATGGTGCACATGGCGGTAATATGACGAACGAAATCAAAGCGGCGTTATTCACGCATCATGTGACCGATACGCTCGTCATCAGCCGTATATACGGTCTTGGCGGGAAGGATTTCTACGCGGAAGACGGCCATCATATGTTCAAGCTTGCTATCGATGCGGCGGCAGCCAAGGAAGTGGCTGTTCCCTTCGATTATTACGGGCATACGCCCGGGGATCCGAACAATGCGCCGAAACGGGTGCTGGAGCCGCTGAAATATGAGGATCTCAAGACAGGATTGATAACCGTTGCCCGCGATGAAGCGACGGGCAAGCTGAAGGTCAAGGTTCCGCCGATCCGCCAGCTGATGAAGAAGCCGAAACGGCTTGCTCCCGGCCACGGCGCATGTCCGGGCTGCGGAATCTTCTCCGGGCTTGAGCTGTTCTTCAAAGGCATAGAAGGCGATATCGTAGCGCTCTACCAAACCGGCTGTGCGATGGTAGTAACGACAGGCTTCCCGTATTCATCGCATAAAGCCACGTATATCCATAATCTGTTCCAGAACGGAGCGGCAACGCTTTCCGGAGTGGTCGAGATGTTCTGGGAGCGCAAGCGCAGAGGCGAGCTGGACAGCTATGGACTGCAGGATGATTTTACTTTCGTTATGATTACCGGCGATGGCGGTATGGACATTGGAATGGGGCCGGCAATCGGCAGCGCGCTGCGCAATCACAAGATGATTATTCTGGAATACGACAATGAGGGCTACATGAATACAGGCGCCCAGCAATCGTATTCAACGCCGCTGGGTCACCGCACGTCCACGTCCAACGTAGGCAAGCATCAGGGCGGCAAGCTGTTCCATCATAAGGATACAGCGCAAATTATGGCTGCAACGAACATCCCTTATGTGTTCACCGGCTCGGAATCCATTCCTCAGGATCTGCTGAGAAAAGCGGCCAAAGCGCAATATTATGCCCAGAATGTCGGCCTTGTCTACGGCAAGATTCTGATTACTTGTCCGCTGAACTGGCTGTCGGAGGAGAAAATCGGACAGACGCTGATCGATGAAGCGGTGAATTCCTGCTTCTTCCCGCTGTACGATATCGAGGAAGGCATTACGACAATCACCTACAATCCCGAGGACAAGGGGAAACGGATACCACTTGGCGACTGGCTCAAAAACATGGGCAAGACGAAGCATTTGACGAGACCGGAGTATGCCGATGCCCTCAAATCGTTCGAGGACGAGGTCGAGCGGCGCTGGATGCGGCTGAAAGCCAAACACGAAAATGCGTATCTATAAGGATTAATCACATGAATTAATTTGTGGGGATTTGCGGTTCGGCAAGCAGGGCGCAGCCAGAAGAAGCTGCTCGCGTCCTGTTTGTTGTGTTTCCAGCATAGAAGAAAACAGCAGTGTCCGGCTATGCCGCACAGGTTCTGACAGGTCAGGGAGAGGGGGAGCAAGCAATGCCAATCGTACTTCGGCACCGGCATACGGGGGAGATCGCCTGCGGCAAGCTGCGCAACGTGTACCACTTTGATTACTACGGCGCGCTGTGGTGGGAGAATGAAGAGACTGCGGAGGAGCAGATGCAGCAGGGCCTCCAGGATGCCGGATATGAGGATGTGCGGGACTGGGACCGGCTTGAAGTCAAGGAGGAGCGGTTGAAGATTTTCAACGTCAAGCTGAACAATGACGGTCAGCGCAGGCTGATATTGGATCGTGACGGGTTGATATTTGTTCTCAAGGATAAAGATTAGAAAGGAGGATGCGCATGGCCTTGAATGCGGCGGACCATGTCCATTTTCAGCAGTTGATAGGGCTAAACAGCTATAGGGACGCGGCCCGGCTGGGCGAGCATTTGGCTGGCGGAGGATTCACTGCGGTCAGACGTTTTCTGGATGATTTCCGTGCCTATTTGCGGGAATTTCGAGATGAAGATGGCGAACGCGCCGCGGAGCTGCTTCAATATGCCAAGGCCGCCCTTCCGGAGCCGGGCCGCATGAGTCCCTCCTGGGTATACATCTGGAAAGAGTTCGAGGGCATCATCCAGACCAAAAGGCAGGTGCTGGCTTCAATCGGTAAAGCCAGACGCGAAGGGGAGTGGCAGGTGCTGCTGGATAATCCGTATTCCAACCAGAATATAGCCGTATACCCCGCCTTGACCTTTATGGAAGCCGTCTATATGTTTGCCTATTTCCGGACCGACCTGTTGAACAATGAATATTTGCGCCTGCAAAAAATCGATACCCTCATCACCTTTGCCGGATCGGATCGCGAGGAAATGTAAGTGAAGTCGAGCCGGGACCATCGGGATCGTACATGGGTTTATTTGAAGCTGAAAAAGCTCACCGTTACTTGGAGACACTCTCCTTGCAACGTGAGCTTTTTTTATCGATCAAGCGGCAGTGCGGAGGAGCTTCAGCTTTGTCCAAGCTCCATCAGATGAGCGGCGATTTTGCGGCCGTGGAAGCGGCCGGTTTCGATGAATATTTCATTGGCCTCCCGGCGCGATGCGACAACGCCGGCCAGGTAAACTCCGGGGATATTGGTCTCCATGGTGCTGTCGTTAAAGGTGGGATAACCTTCAGGTTCGATGGTGACGCCAATGGAGCTCAGAAAGGCCCTGTCGGGATGAAAGCCGGTCATGGCTAGCACGAAGTCATTGGGCAGATACTCCAGCTGAGTTCCTGGAGGCCCCTCTATGGTGACCGTACGCTGTCCGACCTCAATGATACGGGAGGAAAAGCGCATGCCGATCCGTTCCTTGTTGACAAGGCTCTCAAAGGAGGGTCTTACCCAGGGCTTGATGCTGGGGGAGTATGCAGCTCCGCGGTATACGACGGTCACCTGTGCTCCGACTCTTTCAAGCTCCAGCGCAGCGTCAATGGCAGAGTTGCTGCCCCCGATAATAGCGACCCGCATGCCGGTATAGGGATGGGACTCGTGGAAGAAATGACTGACCTTATCCATTTCCTCGCCGGGAATGCCCAGACGATTGGGATGATCAAAGTAGCCGGTGGCTACAATAACGGTGCCGGCCCGGTAAACAATCGTTTCACCATAGCGGTCCATCGTTTGAAGCTCGAAGCCTCCACTCTCCAGCGCAGCAACGGTTTTCACTGTTTCATAAGCATGGATCCGCACCTGCCGGCGCAAAGAGACATTGCGGTAATAATTGAGCGCCTCCAGACGTGAAGGCTTCTCATTGGCTGTCGTAAAGGGGATATCGGCGATTTCCAGCAGCTCCGGGGAGCTGAAGAAATGCATGTTTATCGGATATTGCGTAATGGAGTGGACGACATTTCTTTTCTCGATAATAAGCGGCGCAAGCCCAATCGACTGCAGCTCTATGGCAGCGGCGAGACCGCATGGGCCTGCGCCGATAATAATCACTTGTTCTTCATTCATAAAAGTCGGTTGAGCCTCCCTGTGAATCGCAAACACGAGCAATCGGTGCCTTTTTGCGAATGATAGCATCATTTTAGCACAGGTTGAGGCTGGATACAGCCTCCGGGAGGGGGATGTTCACGATTACTTCGTATTCCGGGGGATGAACAGGCAATTAGCTCTGTGTACAGGCGGCTGAATGTTGTATAATAAGCTGAATTAGTAACCGAAGACAAGTGCAGAAGAGGTGATAGAATGCGACGGCGCTTTGTAATAGAAGCCGTAATGGTTGCCACATACGGGCAGCTGCTTGTACCCAGCAAGCCGGTCGATTTTGTCCTTCCTTATTCGACCATCATGGAGCTCTACGAAATGAAAGAAGGGACCGACCCGGTGATGGACGATCCCCAGGACGACGCTCATGTCAAAGAGAAAATAGGCGAGCTGATCCAGTTTTTCGAGGACCCCTTCAACCGCAAAAAAATCGAGCGTTCCCTGCAGATGCCCTGGCGTGAGAGCTCTCCGCTTCTTCTAAATGATATGATTCAGTTTACGGTCGTATATGCAGTGGATAATGCGCACTACGGAGAGATGTTTGACCCTATCGAGACGGAGCTGCTGCTTACTTCACTCAAGCTCAATGTGCCGCTGTTATCCGATCAGTTCGAATTCCAGGACCGGCTGATCGAAGCCGAGGTGCCTGTTCAAATGTATGATATCGAGGATTACGAATTTGCGGTGGAAGAGGGAATCTCAGCGGAAGACTGGGAAACGCACCGGGATATATAAAAAATTTATTTTGCAATAGCCTCTTGCGCAGCAGCTGGAAGAGATGATAAGATTTGGTTGTTCCAATAATAGGTAAACGACGAAAGGAGGGTGATGGCTATGAAATTCCTAATGTTTAACCAGCAGCTTAACTGGATAGGAAACTCGATCCATCGGCCCTCCTTTTTGCATGCCCTGTCACACGCAGCCTGAGCTTACAGCTCCTGCGTAACAATTGACTGGCGCTTACAAAGAGACTTTGAGCCACTATGGCTTGAAGTCTCTTTTTTATCGCCCGGAACATGACAAGGAATGTGAGATCGTCATTGGATGGATGAATTTATTATAGTCTGGGGCGGGTAACTGCTAGCGCCCAGGGAGAGGGACAAATGAAAATATGGCTTAGATTGACGAAGTATTTGCGGCCCAGTACCAAATGGATTGTATTGTCAATTTCGCTCATGATTTTAGCTACCTTAATTGATCTTGTGGCGCCTTGGCTGCTCAGGGAAATTTTCGATAAGGGCATCGACAAACGAAATGTGAATCTGATCCTGATGCTGACTCTGGCCCTTGCCGGAATCCAGGTGGTCAAGAGCGTAGGCAGCTTTGTACAGGGCCGCTCTCAGGAGCTTGTCGGGCAAAATGTGGTGTTTATGCTCAGGAAGGAGCTGTACACGCATCTGCAAAAATTATCGTTCAGCTATTACGACAAAGCTCAGACCGGACAGATTATGTCGCGAATGACCGGAGATATCGAAGCGGTCAAGAATTTCATTGGCTTCGGCTCCATGATGATGTTCGGCGGCCTGCTCACCTTTATCGGAACGATTATTTTCATGATGGCGATGCAGTGGCAGGTTACGCTGATCAGTATGGCCGCCATTCCGCTGCTGGTTCTCTCCCTCCTGCGGTTCAACAAGAAAGTCGGCCCGGCCTGGGGACAAATACGCGAGCAGATGGGGCGGCTTACCACAACTCTGCAGGAAAATATCTCCGGAATCCGGGTAGTGAAGGCCTTCGCCCGCGAGAATACGGAGAAAAACAAATTCGAATCGCGGAACGATCAGAATTTTGAGACGAATATGGAACGGGCAAAGCTCGAGGCCAAAGCGTTTCCGCTCATGGGCTTTTATGGCGGGGTAACATTCCTGCTTATGATTGTCGTCGGCGCGCTCTATATGGCCAACGATAAAATGACCCTTGGCACCTTTATGGCCTTTCAATGGTACACCTGGGGGATCATCTGGCCGCTTAATATGCTGGGCTGGCAGATCAACGTGATGCAGCAGGCGATAAAAGCGGCGCCCCGTGTTTTTGAAGTGCTGGATACCCCCGCCGATATCGACACGAACAAGGATGGCGGAGCGGATACGCAGGGGATAACCGGTAATGTGTCATTCGAAGCGGTATCCTTCCATTTTGCCGATCAGGACGCGGAGAAGGAAGCTGGTGTTCTAAACGACATATCGCTCAGCATCAATCAGGGAGAGGTGGTTGCGGTGCTTGGAGCCACGGGCTCCGGTAAAAGCAGCCTGATCGCGCTTATGTCGCGCTTCTACGATGTGAGCGGAGGAAGACTGCTGATCGACGGCATCGACGTCCGGGATTATGAGCTTGACGGGCTGCGCCGCAAAATCGGCATTGTGCCGCAGGAGACTTTCCTGTTCTCGGCCTCGATTCGCGACAATATCGCTTACGGTCTGCCCGAAGCTACCGGCGAACAGATTGAATGGGCGGCGCGCAAAGCGCAGATTCATGAATTTATCGAATCGATGCCGTTCGGGTATGACACTCTGATCGGGGAACGCGGCGTAGGACTCTCCGGCGGTCAGCGCCAGCGGGTCGCACTCGCCCGGGCAATCCTCATGGACCCTCCGATCCTGGTGCTGGATGAAGCGACAGCCAGTGTCGATACCGCAACGGAGTCGGCAATCCATGAGGCGCTGCTCGAAGTGATGAAGGGACGGACCACCTTTATTATTGCCCAGCGGCTGTCTTCGGTGAAGCGGGCCGACCGCATCATCGTGCTGGATAAGGGGCGGATTGTGGAGCAGGGCACCCATAAGGAATTGTATGAACGGGGCGGTTTTTTCCGCGGGTTGTTCGAAATGCAGGAAGTGGCTTCCGTTAGCTCATAATTCAGAAGGGCAGCATAGACGATGCAGCATTTACGCGGTTATTTATATTTTATGATATTAATAATTAATGCCATTATTTATAGTTTGGGGTGAGCGCATGAGTCAGGTGGAATGGGATTCCGACGAGCTGGAGGAAAAGCCCTTTAATCGTCAGTACATGAAGCGGTTAATCAAATATTTGCTGCCCTACAAAAGAATTTTGAGCATTGTTGTCCTGATCGTGCTGGTTAATATGGCACTCAGCCTGGCGGAGCCGCTTCTGCTTGGATATTTGATCGATGAAGGAATTCTGAAGAAGGACTTCACGATTATTTATTGGATTGGCGGGGTCCTGCTGGGAATCCGGCTGCTGGGCTGGCTGTTCGGGTATTTGGATACGCGCATGATAAACTTTACGGGGCAGCGCATTCTGTTCGATTTGCGCCAGCAGCTGTTTAATCATCTGCAGACGCTCTCCTTCCGTTTCTTCGACGGGAGGCCGGCCGGCAAGATCATGTCCCGGATTACCAATGATACGAATGCCATTGGCGAGCTGATTAACGGCGGTCTGATCACGATGGTAATGGAGTTTACGCATTTGATCGGCATTGTCGCCATCCTGCTGTGGATGGACTGGAAGCTGGCTTTGCTTTCTTTTATCACAATGCCGCTATTGTATCTGATTATCGTCGTTCTGCAGCCGAAAATCGAAGGCTCCTGGTCGCGCTCGCGCAAGACGATGTCGGCTATAAACGGCAATCTCAACGAGACGATTCAAGGGATCCGCGTCATTCAGGCCTTCTCCAGGCAGAAGGAGAACAACCGCCGCTTCGACAAGCTCAACGGCAACAACAAGCAGGCTTTCATGCGTGCGATTACGCTGGAATCCACCGTATGGCCGTCTGTGGAGATGATCGGCATGATCGGTACCTGCATCGTCATCTGGTTTGGCGCCAGAGAGGTGATGAACGATGCGCTGACGCTCGGGTTTCTGATGGCCTTCATCAATTACTTGTGGCGCTTCTGGGGGCCGCTCAGCGCGCTGTCCAAGGTATACAGCCAGGTGCTCTCCGCTATGGCATCGGCTGAGCGGATCTTCGAGATATTGGATACGGACCCCGAGGTAGCGGATCGGACGAACGCGAAGCCGATGAAACCGATCCGCGGCGAGGTCGTTTTCGAGAATGTGGGGTTCCGCTACGGGGACGACAAGCCTCAGGTGCTTCGCGATGTCAATTTGCGGATTAAACCGGGCCAGCGGGTTGCGCTTGTTGGGCCGACAGGAGCAGGGAAGAGCACAATTGTGAATCTGCTGATGCGGTTTTATGATACGACAGAAGGCCGGATTCTCATCGATGGCGAGGATGTGAAGGGCGTTACGCTGGATTCATTGCGCAGACAGATGGGCATTGTGCTGCAGGATTCATTTATTTTCTCCGGTACGATTGAGGAGAATTTGCGCTACGGCAATGAGGACGCTTCCGATGAAGCGCTGCGCAGAGCCGCGGAAAATGTGCGCATTGACCGGTTCGTCTCGCAGTTCGCGGATGGCTATCAAACGCAGGTCGAGGAGCGGGGCTCCAAGCTGTCGGTCGGCCAGCGCCAGCTGCTGGCATTCGGCCGCGTCCTGCTGTCCGACCCGCGAATTCTCATCCTGGATGAAGCGACCTCCAGCGTCGATACAGAAACCGAGCAGCACATTCAGGCCGCCCTGCAGACCGTGCTGGAAGGGAGAACCGCCTTCATTATCGCTCACCGGCTGTCGACGATCCGGGATGCCGATCTCATTCTGGTCGTGCAGAATGGAACCATATCGGAGCAGGGCACGCACGAGGAATTGATTGCGGCCGGCGGTTTGTACCGCAAGCTCTATACCACCCAGTTCGATATGCAGCAGTCGCTGGCGATGCAGACAGGTGCGTAGGAGCATCCGGCATGTTAACGATATAAACGCCCCCGGCGCATATTCTGATGGAGATATCATCGGAAGAGCGGCGGGGGCATTTTGTATACAGCAGCAGCAACGTTCGTTTGAATTAAGATCATACTTCCTGCCGCTAGTGCGGATCATTGTCTGTATTTGCGATGCAGGCATGTATCCAGGTAGATTCAATGAATTATCCTATTCCGGGTCAGGTCATTGACGGCTTGGCTTCCATCAGCCGCTGCAGCTTCAGCTCCGTATTCGACTCGGGAACAGGTGTATAAATGCTGCAGCGCAAATCGGAACTTCCATGCACCTGCAGGGAGGTCAGATGAAACAGCATTTTTCCCGCCTTGGCATGCCTGAATTCAATCAGTACCTCGGGCGCTGAGCTCACCTGGCTTTGCGCCCATAAACGTTCGAAATCGGGATGCAGCACTTTCATCTCGGTAAGAAACCGCTCGTACCACTCATCCTCGACATATTGGCCGTAATAGGCCCGAAAGATAGCCAGAAAGCCGCTGACAAAATGCTCCCAGTTGACAGCAAGCCTCCGGAATTCCTTCCTTGCAAATAAAAGCTGAATCATATTCCGCTTATCGAACGGAATTTTCTCAAAATCCAGAAAAACATGCGAAGCCGCTTCATTCCAGCCTACAATCTGGCAGCGTCTGTCGGAAATAATGGAGGGGCAGCTGCGCAGCTCCTGCAAAATCCGGGTCAAGGAAGGGCTGATCTCCGGCCGTTCTTCTTTCATCACGCTGAAGCTTGGACTTGCGTCCAGGGCCAGGGCGTACAAATATTTATGCTCATCGACGGTGAGCTGCAGAGCGGCTGCCACACAATCCAGAACGGTAGCGGATACGGTAATGTCACGCCCCTGCTCCAGCCAGGTATACCAGGTAGGGCTGACGCCTGCGAGCTGGGCGACCTCCTCCCGCCTGAGCCCTGGCGTTCTCCGGCGTGTTCCGACGGGAAGCCCGACAGACTGGGGAAGAATTTTGGCTCGCTGCGTTTTTAGGAAAGCCGATAAGGCTTCAAGTCTTGCTTGCCGGTTCATGGCAGCCTCCATTTTAAATATAAGTTTATACTGGTAGTGATTATACTATAATAAAGAGCAACTTGTAATAGGATAAAGTTTGTGACAATATACAAGCTAGCAGGAAGTCAATGCCAGAAAGAGGTGTCCGAAATGGAAATGGAACAAGTAGTCATAACCGGAATGGGATTAATATCGCCGCTGGGAAACGATGTCAACACCTTTTGGGGACGGATGAAGCAGGGGCAATCGGGCATTACGCTTATCGATACATTTGATGTGAGCAGACATAAATCCAAAATCGCCGGACTGGTCCGTGATTTTGATGCGGACGGCCGGTTCGGGCGCAAAGAGGCGCGCCGTATGGACCGCTTTTGCCAATTTGCGTTAGCGGCGGCGGAGCAGGCTGTTGAGGATGCCGGCATCAAGCTGGATGCGGTCGATCTGGAGCGGATGGGCGTCTATGTCGGTTCAGGCATTGGCGGAATCCAGACGCTGCTTGATCAGGATCATGTCCTTCAGGGCCGCGGACCCGAACGGGTCAGCCCGACCTTGGTGCCGATGATGATTGCCAATATGGCAGCGGCGATGATCAGCATCAAGTTTGGCGCAGTCGGTCCGACGCTTTGCCCCGTTACGGCATGCTCGGTGGGGAATACGGCAATAGGCGAGGCAGCGCGTCTCATCCGCACAGGAGGAGCGGATATCGTCATTGCCGGTGGAGCGGAAGCGGCAATAACGGATATTTCGCTCGCGAGCTTCGGCAATGCTACAGCCGTATCGACGCGCAATGATGAACCGGTGCGGGCAAGCAGACCCTTCGACTCGGGCCGTGACGGCTTCGTTATGGCGGAGGGTGCAGGGATCGTGATCATGGAATCGCTCTCCCATGCCCTCCGTAGAGAGGCGCGCATCTACGCTGAGGTCATCGGTTATGGCGCAAGCTCCGACGCTTACCACATGGTAGCTACGCATCCCGAAGGTCTGGGTGCTTACCGGGCCATGAGAATAGCGCTGCAGGATGCGGGCATCGCTCCGGGCGAGGTGGATGTAATCAGCGCTCATGCGACGAGCACGGAGCTTGGGGACCTTTCGGAGACGAGAGCCATTAAGAAGTTATTCGGAGAGGACGCTTACCGTATTCCGGTTACGGCGAACAAATCCATGGTAGGCCATATGCTGGGGGCAGCAGGCGGAGTCGAGGCGATAGCCTTGATCAAGAGCCTGCAGGAGAACATTATCCCGCCTACGATTAACCTCGAGCAGCAGGATCCGGAATGCGATCTGGACTATGTTCCGCAAACGGCACGCGAGGCAAAACTGACGATCGGATTGTCCAACTCCTTCGGATTCGGCGGTCATAATGCGGTTATTGCTCTGAAAAAATACGAGTAAGCTTCGCGGGCACAAGGTGTACAGCTGTGGAATACGCGGAAAAACAAGCACGCTATTGCAATTGCTTTGACTGCTTTGTTATAATGGCAAACAATAACCGTATACGTAGATCAGGCCGATGAAGAGAATCCAACTCGGAGGCGCTGCGAACGGAATCTGTGCGGCATTGTTGCTGCAAGCGTCCTTAAGTAGTCCGGAGACCGCACCGTTACCTGCGGATCAAGAGAGTCGTGTGCATCAGGCGCCGGCTAATTTGGGTGGCACCGCGAGCGCGCTCCTCGTCCCATATATGGGATGGAGGGGCGCGTTTATTATATTTTGCGAGAGGATGTGCTGCCCATGTTGGACATTCGCACGATTCGGGAACAGGTTCGGAAGGTGCAGGAGACGGCGAAGCTTAAAGGGATCAAGCTGGATGTTGCGAAATTGCTGGAAGCAGATGAAGCAAGAAGAAGGCTGATGACGGAGATGGAGGGGCTCCGCGCAGAGCGGAACGTCCGCTCCAAGGAGGTGCCGAGGCTGCTGAAGGATAACCGGATAGCGGACGCTGAAGCTCAGAAGGTTGCCGTCGCAGCGCTGCTTCAGCGGTTGAAGGAAGGAGAGGCGCAGCTGCGGATCATCGATGCCGAATACGAACGGCTTATGCTGGATGTGCCTAATTTTGTTTCACCGGAAACGCCTGTCGGCCTTAGCGATCAAGATAATGTGGAGGTGCGCCGGACAGGCGAGATACCGGTGTTTCCTTTTACGCCATTGAGCCATGTCGAGCTTGGCCATCTGCATCAAATGATCGATTCGGAGCGGGGGGTGAAGATCGGCGGCGCGCGTCAGGTGGTGCTCAAAAATGCCGGGCTGCTGCTTCATCGGGCCGTTCAGCAGCTGGCGCTTGATCTTTTGCAGGAAGAGGGGTTTGAGCTGTTCGACGTCCCTGTGATGGTGAAAGAGGAAACCTTGGTCTCGTCGGGATTTTTCCCCGGAAACCGGGATCAGACCTACAGCATCGATGGAGAGGACAAATGGCTGGCGGGAACGGCGGAGGTGCCGCTTATTTCGCTGTTCAGCGGGGAAGTGATTGACCTTGCCGAACCAAGGCTCCTTGCGGCCTGCAGCCCCTGCTTCCGCAAGGAAGTGGGATCGGCCGGACGCGACGTGCATGGTCTATATCGCGTGCATCAATTTGCCAAAGTGGAGCAGGTGGTCATCTGCCGTGCCGAGCTTGAACTCGCCGAGCAGATGCTGCGTCTCATCACATCGCATGCGGAGAAGCTGCTCCGTCTGCTTGCCCTTCCCTACCGCGTGGTCGCCGTCTGCACCGGGGATCTGTCGCAGAAAAACTACAAGCAATTTGACATCGAAACCTGGATGCCCAGCCGGAACGGTTATGGCGAGACGCATTCTGCATCGCTGCTGCTTGATTTTCAGGCCAGACGCTCGCGCATCCGCTACCGGGATGAACAGGGCAATCTGCAGTTTGCCTACACGCTCAACAATACGATGGTGGCCAGCCCGAGAATATTGATTCCACTCCTTGAAAATCATCAGCAGGAGGACGGTACCATAGTCATCCCTGAAGCGCTTCGGCCCTATATGAAGGGAATTGACAAGCTGTTGATCACCGGTTAAAGCTATGGATGAAGAGGGCGCGACACCCATTTGGGCGAAGCCCCTCTTCTTTAATTTGATGGAGAGTGCAAGTATTTCTGGCATGCCTCTTTCACTTAGATTATGGGAAGAATTAGGCTCCGCTGTCATTCACGATACGCTTTGCATCTTATTCCCGGAAGGACTTTAGTCCGATCGGCATGAACGAAGGAGCGGGAATGTGTTATAGTGAAGAAAGTACTTGCGGATACGAAGCTGCGGAAATAGTCAGATTTATGAACATGGATTTTATGGTTCTGAGCATGTTTTCTTTAAAGGGGGCGATCGGTTTATGGGAGAGTTTATTTCGGATGGAATTGACTGGTTGCTTGAGGTCACGTCACTGGATGGCTATGGTATCCTGCTCGTTACGTTACCGCTGGCTGTCATTCAGGGGCTGCTTGGTTTTTTTCCTTTTACAACGCTTATTTTGCTTTATATTTCCGCGCTTGGATTGGAAGCGGGGCTGGTCATGAGCTGGCTGACAGGAACATTTGCATCCGTTGTGATTTTTTATTTGTTCCGTTATTTCATTTCCGGATGGGTGGACCGCAAGCTGTCGAAGCGGATACAGCGTTATGAGAAGTGGCAGAATTCCTTCCAGCGTTATGGAATCTGGGCGATTATTTTTTTGCGGACGCTGCCGATCATGCCTAATAACCTGATATCTTTTATGTCCTCTGTTTCAAGAATAGGCTCTGTTTCTTATATTTGGTCTTCGCTATTAGGGAATTTATCCCATATATGGCTGTTTGGTATAATCAGCTCTACGATATTGATGCCCGGCACGGATATCAAATGGCTGACCATTACGTATATCATTTTCTGCCTGGTCCTGTTGATCCTGTTTGCCATCGTTCAATACAGAACCAAACGGAAAGAGAGCCATACATTGGTCAATTCCGGCGTCAGTCCGATCCAGGGAGAGAAAAATTTGCCTCTGTAAGGATCTGTAATGTGGCATAATAGAGCATACCACCTTTTGGAGAGAAGAGAGGAGCACCTTCGACTATGAGTATTGAAGCCATTCATCAATTAGCGGATCGTATCCGCAACAACGTCAGCCAGGTTATTATCGGCAAAGAAGAGATTATTGACAAAATGCTGATCGCCATCATTGCATCCGGACACGTCCTTCTCGAGGATGTGCCCGGCACCGGTAAAACGCTGCTCGCGAAAGCGCTTGCCAAATCCATTGCCTGCTCGTTCAAACGGATCCAGTTCACGCCGGATTTACTGCCCTCCGATTTGAGCGGGATCCATTTCTATAATCAGAAGCTTTCCGAGTTTGAATTTAGGCCAGGCCCCTTGTTTACCAATATCGTGCTGGCTGATGAAATCAACCGGGCAACGCCGCGGACGCAGTCGAGCCTGCTGGAATGTATGGAAGAGCGCCAGGTGAGCATTGACGGGACGACTCATGTGTTGGAGCGCCCTTTTCTCGTCATCGCCACACAAAATCCAATCGAGCAGCAGGGGACATTTCCGCTGCCCGAGGCTCAGCTGGACCGTTTTCTGTTCAAGGTCAAAATGGGATATCCGTCCTCGGAGGAAGGGATCGATATCATGAAACGGTTCATGTCGGGCAACCCGCTTGAGCTGTTGAAACCGATTGCAAGCACGGCCGATATTCAGGAAGCACAAAATGCCTATACGTCTGTTCGGGTCAGCGAGGACATGCTCCGCTATATGATGGCCATTGTCGAAGCAACCAGAACACATGCGGATTCGGCGCTTGGCGTCAGTCCGCGGGGCAGTCAGGCGCTGCTGAAGGCCAGCCAGGTTTATGCGGCATTGAAAGGCAGAGATTATGTGATGCCCGATGATGTAAAGGCTATGGCTATTCCGGTGCTTGCTCACCGGATCGCACTTCGGAGCGCGCAGCGGCTTCGTCCCGAAGCAGCGGAGAAGCTGGTCGAATCGCTCCTGCAGACGGTTGCGGTCCCGTCGGATACGCCGCTTATGACACGGGCATAGGTCGGTCCACAGTGGGAGGTGCAAGCGATGGGTATACATTGGTTTATTTTAAGCGCTGCTGCAGTTATTCTAATACAGGGCTGGATCTTCCGCCGGTTTGGGATGAAACGGCTGAGCTATGCGAGGGAATTTAGTGTAAAAAGCTGCTTTGAAGGTGACAAGATTGAGATGATTGAGCGTCTGGAGAACCGCAAATGGCTCCCGGTCCCGTGGATGCGGGTGGAATCGATTCTACATACGGGGTTGAAGTTTGAAAATATTTTTAATTTTGATGTAAGCAATGGACAATTCTATCAGAACCACAAGAGCTTGTTCAGCCTGATGGGGAATAAGCAGCTGACCCGCCGCCATCCTGTGCAGTGCGTGCAGAGAGGCTGCTACCGGCTGACAAGCGCATCCATCACATTCGGGGATCTGTTCGGATTATTCAGGTCGTGGAAGTCCGTAACCCTGCAGGAGGAGCTGATCGTCTATCCCATGCCGGCGGACCGCTCGCTGATCCAGCTGCCCTCGCGCAGCTGGCAGGGCGATATTTCGGTACGCCGCTGGATTGTCGAGGATCCATTCTATGTGACAGGCGTCCGCGACTATCAGGCCGGCGATTCGCTGAAGTCCATTAACTGGAATGCGACTGCGCGGTCAAGCAAGATGCAGGTGCACAGAAGGGATTTTACCGCCGATTACAGGCTCATGGTGCTGCTCAATGTGGAAGACCATGCGGATATGTGGGAGATCGTGAATAATACGGCGCTTATCGAGCAGGGAATCAGGCTGGCAGCCGCGCTTGTCCAATACGCCACCGAGCAGGGACTTGAGACGGGTTTTGCCACTAACGGCCATGATTTAGACATACCCGGGCTGCCCGTGATAACGGAGATGAGCAGCGGCAGCGAGCATCTGCTGTATATGCTTGAGCGGATGGCGAAGCTTGCTATTGCCAGCGTTACGCCCTTCTATCTGCTTATCGACAAGCTTGAGGAGCAAATGGACGAGCGGTGCGATGTGGTGATTGTGTCGGCTTTCATGAGCGACAAGATCGAGCTTGCGGTCGAGCGGCTGCTCAGCCGCGGGCATGGTGTCGAGTGGCTGCCGCTCGCAATACAGGCAGGTGATGCAGCGTGACGGGGAACATTCGCGACAGCTCCAGAGTACTGCTGCAGGGCGCGGTTGAGCTTCTGCTTTTCCTGCCGGTGGCTTTTCTCATTCAGGCCTTCCTGCTGGGCAATGAAGCGGGCTGGCTATGGCTTATTCTGGCTTTGCTCGGTTATCCGGCAGGACTTCTCATTAATCGTCTCTTTACCTTCAAGCATCCTTTCATGATCACGTTGGTCGGCATTGTGATAGGCTGCGCCTGCAGCGCGCTCTTGTTTGGTGTCACAAAGACAGGAGCGCTCAGCGCGGTCGTCTTGTCGGCCAGTCTTTCAAGGGGCGGGCTGATGGCAGTCTCCATGCGGCTATTCAGGCTGCAGGCCCGTCATTACATCATCGGGATCTTTGTTTATTTTTTTGTCTCGTTGTTTTTTGGCCGGGCGGAGGCGTTCCAGTCTTATAAAATTCCGCTGATCGTCTTCGGTCTTGCTGTCTTGATGCTGACGCTGTTTGCTTCCAACAGCAGCTATGTCAATGACGAGTCATTATCCGGAAGCGATCGTCCATCCGTCGAGCCAACGGTACGCAAACAGAACCGTATGCTTGTTGGCATCATAGCGGCCATCGCAGTGCTGATTGTATTTACGTATCAGATCCAGGCCGCACTTACCGCGTTGTGGAATGCTTTCAGGAATTGGCTTCAGCAGCTGTTTGCCGGAGGCGGGACAGAGAATGCACCTCCGCCACAGGCGGAGCCTCCAGCCGCGCCGCCGGCACTGCCGCAGGGAGACGCGAAAACTCTGCCTCCCTGGGTTGATTATATAATGTACGGCATTGTCGCGCTGGTCGGACTCTTTGTCTTGTATCTGCTTCTGCGAAAGCTCCGTCATTTGCCGGAATGGTTAAAGAAGCTTCGGGAGCAGATGCTGAAGCTCTTCGGCCGGGAAAAGATAAATATGGCTCAAGGCTATGTCGATGAGGTGGCAAGTATTCCCAAGACAGGCCGCCTTGGCGGATTTTTTCGCAGCAAATCGAAGGAACCGCGCATTCGCTACAGGGATCTTCAGGATAATGAGTCCCGGCTGCGCTATCTGTACCGGCAAAGGCTTGGAAGGCAGATAAAGGCTGGCTATTCCTTCAAGCCCTTCCTGACGCCGCTGGAAACGGACAATGAACTGCAGGAGCAGCGGGCAGGCAAGACTCCCTCCGAACCTCTGGCACAGCCATACAGCGAAGTCCGTTACGGCGGCAAAAGGATTACGGATCAGGAGCTGCAGCGTATCCTGGAGCGTGAGGATAAAGGCGGACGGTAAGCTGACCTCA
Source organism: Paenibacillus sp. JT31N11 (assembly GCF_056269285.1). NCBI lineage: Bacteria > Bacillati > Bacillota > Bacilli > Caryophanales > Paenibacillaceae > Paenibacillus > Paenibacillus sp. JT31N11. The sequence continues at coordinate 241,673 of NZ_JBWDNQ010000008.1, read as the reverse complement.
TACATAAATATCCATTAGGCGGGACACCTTAAATGTGGACGTTAAGACCAACAGGAGGGTTCGCATCTATGGATAATCAAGGTCAGCAAGGCCAACAGGGAATGTACAACCAGCAGGGTCAACCAGGGCAGCAGAACAATAGTCAGCAGCTTAGCTATCAGCAGTTTCAGGAGCAGGTTCAGCGTCAGCAGGAGCAGGAGAGAATCCTGGCCCAGCAGGCACTCCGCAACGTAGGTCTGGACGGGCGCTCGCAGCAGGTCAATCAGGTTGTGCTCGAGCTGCAAAGCATTGGCCGTGAGCTGCAGCTTGCCGAGAATCAGCTGCAGATGCAAATGGACGCCCAGAAGCGCCAAATCCAAAATATTCACCAGCAGCTGCAGCAGGCTGAGCAACTGGTGCAGCGCACGATGTCCAATCTAGATGCTTCTTCCCAACAATCAGGAACGCAGCAATTTCAATAAAAGCTTTAAGACGAAGCTTGAAGGACCGACAGCCCTTTATACATATGTTGTGGAGCGCTAGAAAGAGCATTCCGCAGCATGTTGTATGGAGGGTTTTTTTGCGGAATTTTTGACAAGAGCAGCAGTTAATATATACTGTTTATATACGATATATACAGAAGATGCGAGGTGAATACATGAATCTCTCCGTATCCTTAACGTCCGGAGATCCGATATACCTGCAAATCAAGGAGCAAATCAAGAAACAAATAATAACCGGACTATTGAAGGAGGGAGAGCTGCTGCCGTCCATCCGCAGTCTTGCCCAAACGCTGAAGATCAGCGTCATCACAACAAAACGCGCCTATGACGAGCTTGAGCAGGAGGGTCTGGTCACATCCGTATCGGGCAAGGGCACCTTTGTATCGGAGAAGAATAAGCAGTCCATCAGGGAAGTGAAATACCGGCAGCTGGAGGAGAAAGTAAAAGCAGTGATTGCGGAAGGCCGGAGCCTGGGCTTGAAACAAGCGGAAATCCTGCAATTATTCGAAATTTTTTATGGGGAGGAGAGTGAAGCATGACGGCGGTTGAATTCAGGCAGTTCTCCAAAAGAAATGGGGATTTTGGCATAAGCGAATTAAGCTTTCATGTGGAGACCGGTTATATTACGGGACTTATTGGGCCTAACGGGGCGGGGAAGACCACTCTGATCCGCTCGATGATGAACCTTGTCCGTCCGGATCAAGGCGAGGTAAGAATGTTTGGTTTAATGTACAAGGAGCATGAACGGGAAATAAAACGCAAAATCGGTTTTGTATATGATGAGGACTTTTTCTATAATCACTTGAAGGTACATGAAATGAAGAAAATCGCGGCGGCCTTTTACCCGACCTGGAACGATGCTCTTTTCCACCGCTATATGCAGCAGTTCGGCATTCCCGAGGGCAGAAAAGTGCGCGAGCTGTCCAAAGGAATGCGGACCAAATTCGCCTTGGCGGTCGCCTTGTCCCATGAACCGGAGCTGCTCATTATGGATGAGCCCACTTCAGGCCTGGATCCTGTTTTTCGCAGAGAGGTGCTCGGTCTGTTGAGTGAGTATATCGGGGACGGCAAACGCTCGGTACTGTTCTCGACCCATATCAGCTCGGATCTGGAACGGATTGCCGACTATATTGTTTATGTTCAGGGCGGGAAGCTGCAGTTCAGCGGCGCGAAAGAGGATTTGCTCGATTGCTATGTGCTGGTCAAAGGGCCGCTTGAGCTGCTGCACTCCGAAAAGCTGGACGTTATCGGTTTACAGAAAAACGCTCTTGGTTTTGAAGGCTTATTGGCCAAGGGACGTTATTGTACCGATTTCATGCTCCAAAATCATTGTATGGTGGAGCAGCCTTCTCTGGATGATATCATGGTTTATACGCGGGAGGTGCGGTAGTCATGGTTCAGCTTCTTGTAAAGGATCTGAGAATCCAGAAGCCGTTTTTGATTCTTGGTTTTATTTTTATCGGCATAGTCTTTTTTGCTCTAGGGGCTTTTAAAGGGCTGCCGCTCTCTGTGCCCGCAGCTATCTTCAGCCATTTTCTGATCGTGGTGTCCAGCAAAATGACGAGCGGAATCATAACGGACGAATGCTGGCTTCATTTCCTCTGCGGAGATTTGACATTGTGACTTCCAAGTATGCGGGCATATTTATGTTTATGCTCTTAGCTTTCCTGCTGACATGCTTTTGGCGGATAGCCGCTTCGCTCCTGCTGCCGGAAGGGGAATTGCCCTGGTTCAGCCTGCAGTCGACGATTTTGACCATTGGCGCTCTTTTGATCTTCTACTCGATCTATTTTCCGCTTTTCTTTGCCTTTGGCTCACGCATCGTGCAGACGCTTGATCTTATTGTCCTATTCACAACAGGCTGAGTTGTGATCATTACACTGAGGGTGCTGGAATGGTCCGGGATCAACCTGGGATTCCGTATATCCGGACTGCTCACCGGTGACACACTGGCATCCGTGATCTGGCTTGCCGCCGGATGCATGGCCTTGATGCTGCTCTCCTGGCTGGTATCCCTGTTTATTTATGACCGCAGAAATATTTGACGGTAATTTAAGAAGGCTCCTGTAAAGGCGCTAATCACAATTTATCTCTGGAAGGAGATGATTCAATTCATGACAAAGCCGGATCACCTGGAAAAATGGCGGCAAACCATAATCGGCGTGCACCGGGATGCAGGGATTAACTGGCTCGGGCAGCTTGATTCGCTTATACGAGACTGTGAGAAGCGGTGGGAGATTACGATCCATCAGCCTTTTCTGGATTTATCTTATAACTATGTAGCTCCTGCTACGGCGAAGGAAGGAATGAAGCTGATTGTCAAGCTAGGTGTGCCTCACGCTGAAGGTTTATGCGAGATTGAGGCGCTTCGGTATTATAACGGAAGAGGTATGGTGAACCTGATCGATTCCAGCGCTTCCGAAGGTGTGCTTCTGCTGGAGGATCTGCGGCCCGGTCACGTTCTGTCCAGTGTGCTGTCAGAGGAGAAAGCGACGGAGATTGCGGCTGAGGTGATGCGGAAGCTGTGGACGGCGGAGCCGGCAAGCGATCCGTTCCCGTTTCCCGCTCTGGCAGATTGGGCCAAGGGACTTGAGCGCCTGCGCAGCCAATATGACGGGGGCACCGGGCCGCTTCCGGACCGGTCTGTCGCAAGGGCGGAAGCGCTCTACCCGCAGCTGCTGTCCAGCATGAAGGAAACAAGAGTGCTGCACGGAGATTTGCATCATGGGAACATTCTCTCCGCAGAGCGGGAGCCATGGCTCGCCATCGATCCAAAGGGATTGATCGGGGAGTCCGAATTCGAAGTGATTGCTTACTTGCGCAATCATCTGATGAAGCATGACAAGCCAGGGCAGGTGCTGGAGAGGCGCATTGATCAGCTTGCCAGTCATCTGAAACTGGACCGTGAGCGGATGATCTCATGGGGAGTATGCCATTGTGTGCTTTCTGCCTGGTGGTCTGTAGAGGATGGCCAGGACGATTGGCATGAAGTCATGGCATGCGGAGAGCTGTTCAACGGTTTATTGAAATGAAATCAGGAGCTAACGCCGGTCGAGCCACATCATCGACCGGCATTCACGTAGTTAGCCCGGTAGCTTGACGGATTTCTTATAAAGCGGATAAAACCATTTGACCCCGCTCGGGGTCAAGGTGTCCGCAAGCAGATGGGAGAGGTAGCCGGCAGTTGCGACCATCGTAATGCCTTCCAGCTGCAGCTGCGCTTCCAGCCCGCGGCTGATCGCTCCCCAGATCAACACCGCCCATAACGTGTGGGTCATCCCCCTATGCTTCAGCCATGGAACCCAGGCCACGAACAAACCAAAGCCCATAAGCCAGTTCATCTCATAGCGAATGCCCGCATAGAGCAGTCCGCCGCCGATTATGCTTACCATGGCATTGCGGATCACGCCTTCCTTGGTCATGAAGCCAAGCAGGAACAAAATTATGGATGCCACGGCTAATTCCGGATGCATCTGGTCATACATGAAATACATATAGGCGAGCCCTCCTGCCAGCAGGATGCTGCCCCATAATACATAGCTTCGAAGCAGCCTGGACGCCTTCCCGAGCTTGCTGCTTAGCATGCTTGTCCCGTCGAGATCCGCACTGAGGGCGGAGAAGGCGGCGACAGCCAGATAAATCGCGGCATTCTTGAATGTAAAAGGATAATAAGCGGCTGCGGCTGCGCCAATGGCGACGCCGATGGTAAGATGGGTGGTTCCTTTCATAATACCTCCTGTGTCTAATGTGTAGGATAAGATAGAAGGCAAACGTATGTTTGCCTGTTTATTATACATGCTTTTTCCATTACGTCAAACCCCGCGCAGCCATTTCATTCAAGGTTGTTTTTATGGGCAAGCCATGTGATAATTATCTATTGCGCGGCATTATGATATTTTGCTTATGGAGGATAACAGACTGTGGAACGATACCCTTTTGAATATGACCCGTCCCGCTCTTCCTTCGCTCAGCAGGCAGGCGAATGGATCGCGGATGTGTTTTATGATATATTGCCGGAGCACGGCTTTGAAGTCAGAGATGAACAGATTTATATGGCCTTTCAATTAGAGCGCGCTTTTGCCGACAAGAAGACGATTTTTGCGGAAGCTGGAGTCGGTACGGGAAAGACGCTTGTTTATCTCCTTTATACGGTATGCTATGCGCGTTACATGCGAAAGCCGGCCGTGATCGCCTGTGCCGATGAGTCGCTTATTGAGCAGCTGGTGAAGCCGGAAGGCGATATTGCCAAGCTGGTTGAGCATCTGGGGCTTGCGATCGATGCGAGACTTGGCAAGTCTCCGGATCAGTATCTGTGCCTGATCAAGCTTGAGCATGCCAGAGTAGGAGATGATGAAGCGGGATTGTTCGAGGACATCACCAAGGAGCTCCCGACATTTGTCCAGACGCCTGCGGCTATGCAGACCTTTCATTCCTATGGAGACCGCAAGGATTATCCGACACTTAGTGATGAGCAGTGGAACAAGATCAATTGGGATTCCTTCCAGGATTGCTTTATTTGCGAGAAAAGGCACCGCTGCGGCCAGACGCTTTCCCGCGATCATTACCGCCGTTCACAGGATCTGATTATTTGCTCCCATGATTATTATATGGAGCATGTGTGGACTTACGAAGGCCGCAAACGCGAAGGACAGCTGCCGCTGCTGCCCGATCATTGCGCGGTTGTTTTTGACGAGGGGCATCTGCTGGAGTCAGCCAGCCAGAAGGCGCTCAGCTACAAGATCAAGCATGATGTGTTCGAAGAATTGATTATCCGGCTGCTGCAGAATGAAATCCGGGAATCGCTTGCACTGCTGATCGACGATGCGATTCTTCAGAGCGAGAGAATGTTCGCCGCGCTGCAGCGCAAAAGTCTGGTCATCCCCGGCTCGGACCGCAAGCAGATTCTGCTGGATGACGCTTTGCTGCATGAAGTGAACCAGTTCAGGGGGCTGCTCGCCTCGATCGAGGATGAACTGGTTTTCGAAGGCGAGCTATTCGTATTGAACCATTATCAGCTGCGCATTGTGGAGGAGCATCTGGAGATGATGCAGAAGGCGTTGGCGCTCTTTTTCATCTCGGATTCCCTGATCTGCTGGCTCACCGAGGGCAAAGACGGCCCGACGCTGTCCATCATGCCCAGAACGGTAAAGGAAGTGCTCAAGGAGCATGTGTTCGACTCGCATATGCCGATCATCTTCTCCTCGGCTACCTTGTCGGTTGACGGTTCCTTCGATTACGTGGCGGACAGCCTGGGCATTCAGCAGTATTTGTCCTTCTCGGCGGCATCGCCCTATGATTATGCATCCCATATGAAGGCATTCGCACCTTCATGGACCTTTGGCGGCCGATTCGAAGAGAAGATGGCTGCGGCTGTTCATCTGTTGAAGCGGACCGAAGGCAGGGCCTTGATTTTATTCCCGTCCAGAGAAGAGCTGAAGCAGTTCAAAGAGGAGATCGCCACTTATCCGGAAGTGTTCGGCATGACCTTTCTGTTTGAAGGGGATGGCGAAATCAGCCGGCTGATTGACCTCTTCCAGAATGATGAAGCAAGCATTCTGTGTGCGGTCAGCTTATGGGAGGGGCTTGATGTGCCGGGCCCATCCTTGTCCAATGTGATTATTTGGGCGCTGCCTTTTCCTCCTCAGGATCCGGTCTTCATGGCCAAGCGCGGCAGCGCGAAGGACCCCTTTCACGAGGTGGATCTGCCCTATATGCTGCTTCGCCTGAGACAGGGGATCGGACGCTTGATCCGAACGAGCTCGGATACCGGCATCGTCTCCATTCTGTATGAAGAAGCATCCGGCTCTCACCAGCTTAGACCGTATATCGAGTCCGTCATGCCCGAAGGCATTCGCCTGGAAGAGCTGATCCTTTAAAACATGCCGTTGCGTGGTTGATCTTCTGACAGCCCAGTTCCTGATGATTCAGGGATTAAGGGCTGTTTTTGTGTTACATAAGTTAACATAACTATTGAAAAATTATCGAAATGGGATTATCATGTTAAGTAATATAACATTAACGAAAAGCTGAATCTCCTTTTTCAAACCCATCTCCGTTTACCTTGTCCTAACATCCGGATTACACCGTTTTTCCTGCCGCTTTCGCTAATTACAGTAAGACTTCCGCAGTCCGAAAAGATCTTTGGAGGAGGTTTGCTGCATGGATAACTATTCCGTCCTTGAGACAATTGTTCATCGTGACGAACCTGCCGTGATGGCTACGTTGATTGGCGTGAAGGGTCATGCCTATCGAAAGGCAGGCGCGTCCATGATTCTCTGGCAGGATGGACGTACGACAGGCAGCCTCAGTCCCGGCTGTCTGGAATCCGATCTTAAAGAAAGGGTTCATGACCTGCTTGCAGCCGGCAGCTGTGAAATCATCGACTATAACTTGAATGCCGGCGAAGATGCGGTATGGGGCGGGAGCGTCGGCTGCGGCGGATCCGTCCGGGTTCTGCTTGAACCGGTTCTTGCCAAGCTGCGAGGCATAATGGCGGCGATCTATGCCAGAGTGCAGAGCGGAGGCAATGTCTGCCTGAGGCGGAGATTCAGCGGGGACGCGCTGATGTATCGTTTGCCTGGAATACCCGAAGACGGCGCAGCAATTCCATTCAGGTCCGGTATTCCGGAGAGCGCTGAACCATTCTTCGATGCCGTGTTCAAGCGGCCTCCGCGAGTCATCATATTCGGTGCTGGCGATGATTCCATTCCTATGGTTCATTTGATCCGAAAAATCGGCTTCCGCGTTGTTGTTGCGGATTGGCGGGCCGGATTGTGCACGGAGGAACGATTTCAGGACGTACAATTTGCTTCGGGAAATCCGGAGTCTATTATAGAAAAGCTGCATCCGGGCAGCGGTGATTATGCCGTGATATGCAGCCACCAGCTTCAGCGCGACCGGGAAATGCTGGAGCTGCTGCTGCCGCACCGGCTGCGATATGTGGGAATACTCGGTTCCCGGGCCAGGATACATCAATTAAGTGAAGGATTGGCCATCACATCCAATGTGCATTCGCCTGTAGGTTTGGCTATCGGCGCCGAAGGGCCGGAGGAAATCGCAGTCAGCATTGCCGCCGAAATTATCGCGGTCAAGGCAGGATACGACATAACAGTCAAGAAAGGGGCTGCTCGCAATCAGAGTCGCAGGGTTGTATTTGGCAGCTGGTTCCAGCAAAAGAATGGGAGAGACGAAGCTGTCGCTAGAGCTGTCTCCCGGAATAACACTCGGTAGCCGGGCACTTCGTGAAATGCGTCAGTGCGGGCTCGATTCATTGACGGTGGTTGTCCGTCCGGAGGATCCGCTGCTTTGGTTATATGACCGGAAGGATTACAGGAGTCCGCTTGCCAAATACCGGATTGTCGCATGCAAGGATGCTCATTTGGGCATGTCGCATTCCATCCGCGACGGGCTTGCTGCGCTGCTGTCCGAAGAGCCGGATGCTATTGTTGTCGCGCTGGCGGATCAGCCGTTCATTACCGCCGCATTATTGAAAAGACTGATTTCCGTATTTGCGAAAAATCCGGATGCCGATTATGTGGCGGGGGGAATGGGAGTATCGGCGGCAGCCCCGCCTGCGGTGCTGGGGCGGTCATTGTTTCCGGTTCTGGAGAAGCTGACCGGCGATGCCGGAGCCAGGCATATTTTTCAATCGCCGGAATACCGCGGGATCATCGTCCCGCATACGGCGGGATGGGCATTTATGGATGTGGATACGCCGGAGGAGCTGGCAAGAGCGAGAAATATCTGGTCGGAGCTGCAAATAAAAGTGAAATAATCTGATGTTATATAAAGCTGCTGCAATCATATTAAGCTCCCGATAAATCCCTTGCATGAGGGATTTATTGGTTTATTCTACTCCACATGAACGGCAAGCCAGCCGGAGCAGACCAAGGATGGATCAGATCAACTTCAAGTCAAAGGATGCGCCGCAGCAAAGATGAGGAAGGAGGAGAGGCGATGATGGCGGCAGATGAAGAATATGCGATGGAGCCGCCCTTGGTCTGGCAGCCGGCGAATGCCGCCGAAGCCTGCAGGCTCAAGCTGAAATACGGAGGTGAGGCCGTCTACGCGGCAGGCACAACGCTGCTTCGCACCCAGTGGGAATCGGGGCAGGCCAAGGCTCCGAAGCATTTGATTGATTTGGGCGCTGTAAGCGGCATAAGAGGTATCTCCATTCACTCCGATTCCATTGTAATTGGCGCATGCACCACCTTGTCTGCTGTTCGCCGAAATCCGATTCTGGCTGAAACCTTTCACCTGCTGCAGGATGCGGCTTGCGTCATTGCGGCGCCTTCGATCCGCAACCTGGCCACAATCGGCGGAAATATCGTGTCAGCGATTGGCGATTCTCTTCCTGCCCTTCTTGTATATGGAGCCGAGCTGATCTGGCATGACGGCTGCAGGCTGATTACGGAGCCGCTTGCAGAGTGGCTGAATCAGCGGTCAACAACCGGAAGCGGCAGAATGGGCAGTTTGCTGCTTCAGGTCAAGCTGCCCTATATCCGGGAGATAGCATTTCCATCCGGTGTGCTTCCGCAAAATTACTTTTATGCCTATGAGAAAGTGGGGCGGAGGGAGAGCTTTACGCCATCTTTGGTAACAACGGCGTTAACCGGAGCCATGGATGGAAGCTGCCGGCTGTCAGATGTCCGCATTGCCGCTGGCGGGGGACAGATGGTCCCTGTCCGTCTGCATGCGGCTGAAACGCTGCTGGAGGGCAGATCTGTCGATGAGGAGCTTATTGGCGGCCTTTATGAGCAGATTCTTATTGAATATCAGCCGATTGGCGATGCCTTTGCATCCGCTGCATACCGCAAGCAAACGGCTGCCAATCTCATTGCGGCAAGGATCTGGCGCAGCTGGAATAGTAACGGCGATACCCGATATATGTGATGTACTCCGTTGTGATCTGCCTGACAACCGATTCCAAAACAGAGGCGGTGGAGAATATGCTGTTAAACCGCAAGGCCAGCGGCAAGCGCTGGCGGGTAAGACCGGACGGTCCGGGCAAGGTCACAGGCAAGCTCGCCTACCTGACGGATATGACCGCTGAGGGAATGCTGGTTGGCCGTATATTGCGGAGCCCCCATCCCCATGCAAGGATCATTGAAATACGCGTGGATAAAGCCAAACAGCTGCGCGGCGTTCATGCGGTGCTTGCAAGCGGGGATGTCCCGGGGCTGAATGCTTTCGGCATTGCCGTTCAGGACCAGCCCGTCTTCTGTACGGACCGGGTCCGGTACGTTGGGGATGCCGTCGCAGCGGTCGCAGCGGAAACGGCAGAGCTGGCAGAGCTGGCGCTGCAATTGATTGAGGTCGATTACGAGGTGCTGCCGGTTATCGGGGATCCCGTTCAGGCGCTCCAGGAGGAAACGCCGCTGCTCCATGCCCATGGCAATGTGCTTCATCGAACCGGTTACAGTCATGGCGATATTGCAACCGGATTTGCCGAATGCCGCCATATCGTGGAGGAAACTTATACAACGCCAAGGCAGATGCATACCTATATGGAAACGGAAGGCGGTCTGTTTGTTCCTGACGAGAATGGCCGTCTGATTGTATATGCGCCAACGCAGCATGGTTTTCTTGACCGGCTGCAGCTGGCGCGCATCACCGCACTGCCGGAGAGCGGGATTCGCGTCATATCGAGTCCTATCGGCGGCTCCTTCGGCGGCAAAGACGAGCTGAATGTACAGCCGTATGGCGCCCTTCTGGCACTGGCTGCGAAGCGTCCGGTCCGTATTCACAACTCCCGCGGGGAATCGGTGCGGGCCGGACTCAAACGCCACCCCATGACCATCCATATGAAGACAGGGATCGATGGGAACGGCCGGATTATGGCGCATGAGGTTCAAATAACGGCGGATACCGGCCCTTATGCGACACTTGGAGCTGAGGTGCTGAATTTCGCTACCGAGCATGTGCTTGGCCCCTACCGCTATGAGCATACGGATATTCAAAGCATATCCGTTTATACCAATAACGGGATGTCCGGAGAATTCCGCGGCTTCGGAGGAAATCAGGCGGTCTTCGCGCTGGAGGGTCAGCTGGACCGGCTGGCTCTGGCCGCGGGCATGGATCCCTGGAAGCTGCGCCGCATAAATTTGCGTGAGCCTGCTGACCCGGGTCCCTTCGGCCAGCCGATTGCCGTAACGGACGGAGCACGCCAGGCATGGGAAGCTATGGCGGAAGCGCCGATCTGGAGGGATAGGCATTCCGCCGAGAAGCAGGAGACGGAGCGCAGCCGGGAGCCTTGGCTGCATACCGGAGTGGGAGCGGCTTACCTTATGCATGGCTCGGGTCTTGGCGTGGGCATCCCGGATTTTGCTGGAGGAAGGCTCACCCTTGCGGGAGACGGGCGGATCGAGGCTGCCTTCGGCTATGAAGAGTTCGGGCAGGGGCTGCTTGCCACACTTGAGCTGATGCTGATCGAGCAGTTCGGATTCTCCCCTGGCGACCTGAGGCTGATCATTGGCGATACCGATCATGTGCCGCGGAGCGGCTCCAGCACCGCATCGCGGGCGACGAGCATGATGTGGAAATCGCTGCGCAACCTGCAGCCGCTCTTCACGGGCAAGCTGCTGGAGGCGGCGGGTCAGGCGCTCGGGCTGCCGTCCGATCAGCTGGCACTCGGTCCCGGCGGCATTTATGCCAAGGCGAATGAGCGGGAGTGTACGGGCGGAGCCGCTTCGGATGCGGCAGGCTTCGGTGTGGTATCAACTGAGCCTTTGCCTCAACCAGCACCTCCAGAGCTGCTCCTCACCTATAAAGAACTTGCCCTGACTGCGGGTGAACCTCTCACAGCGGAGACCGGTTTTCATTTTCCGACATCTTCGTTCGGCAGGGTGGGAGCGCATTTCATCTATTCCTATGGCGCAGTGGCGGTGAAGGTGGAGGTTAACACACTGACCGGAAGGGTGCGGGTCCTTGATCAATTTCATGCCGTTGCAGCCGGTCCCGTAATGAATCCGCAGGGTTATCTGGGCCAGATTGAAGGCGGGAGCAGCATGGCGCTTGGTTATACCCTCTCCGAAAACTCGCTGATGGATCAGGGGCAATATCTCGCGAAGAATCTCGATACGTACCTCATCCCGACGATGGCCGATATGCGCGGGGGCATTGAAGTGCTGCCGATTGAGGAGCTTCCTGAAGGAGACGAGTACGGACCAAGGGGCATTGGCGAGATAGGCACGGTAGGTTTGGCTCCGGCGATTACGGCAGCCGTCCATGACGCTGTCGGCAGATGGATCACCAGACTGCCGATCGATCCGTCCGAGCTGCAGGAGCGCCCTTCCTTTGCGCGGAAGGCGGTGAGCGGCAGATGAGCGGCCAGTCGTGGAGGGAAACGGTACCGCAGGCCGGACCGTCGCTGAACTGTACGATCAATGAGGAGCAGGTCGAGCTTAAGGTCGATCCGTCCAAAAGGCTCTTGTCCGTGCTCAGGGAGGATCTGCAGCTGACCGGGACCAAGCGCTCCTGCGAGATTGGACGCTGCGGGGCCTGCATGGTCCTGATGGACGGCAATCCGGTGAATGCCTGCCTGACTATGGCATATCAGTGTTCGGGAAAGCAAATCACGACAATCGAAGGCCTGGACCGCGGCGGACTGCACCCCGTGCAGCAGGCTTTTCTGGAGGAAGGCGGCTATCAATGCGGATATTGCACGCCGGGCATGATTGTTTCGGTGACCGCGCTGCTCACAGACAATCCATCGCCGACGGCGGCGGAAGTGGAAGAGGCATTATCGGGCAATCTTTGCAGATGCACCGGCTACGGCGGCATCCTCAGAGCCGTTCAGCGCGCGATTGATATGGGAAGGGGAGAATGATAATGGCGGAAGAATACAGAGATTATCATAGCGCTCTATTGCGCAGAAGTATGGAAATTTCAAGTCAGGCCATAACCAAAGGCAGCACAGCCTTCGGCGCACTTCTGGCAGGTAAGGATGGAGTAGCGCCGCTTGGACGGGTCAATGTTGAGATTAGCGTCTCAAGCTGCACAGGTCATGCCGTTCATGAAGGTTGCCGGTCATGACAATCTCCCTCTGGCAGTTAAATACTTTCAGTCGTGAGCTGTTCGTGCGCAGGCTTGGCGATATTTTCGAGAATTCCCCATGGGTGGCCGAGGCGGCATGGAGAAACAGGCCGTTCTATACGGTAAGAGAGCTTCATGACGCGATGATGCAGGCCGTACACGGCTCCTCGTCCCGCAAGAAGCTGGCGCTGATCCAGGCGCATCCCGATCTTGCGACGAGGCTGCAGGTAAGCGTGCATTCGGTCAAGGAGCAGCAGGGGGCAGGCTTGAATCAGCTGTCTGAAGGAGAGCATGACGCATTCGCCGAATTAAACGGCAAATATGTTGAAAAATACGGATTTCCTTATATTCTGGCGGTCCGCGGGAAGGCAAAGGAGGAGATTCTTGCGGATATGAATGCGAGGATGAAGAACACCGAGGAAGAAGAGCGGACCAAGGCCTTAGGGGAAATCGCCCAGATTGCCTGGTTTCGTCTGAATGATCTGATCGAGGAAAATGCGAAATAACAGGTCTCCAACATCAAGGAAAGGGGATGACATGCATGATGAAAACAAGCAGTGGCCGCACGCTTTATTACGGAAAAGGCGACGTGATGGCATACCGCACCTATGCCAAACCGCTGACTGTCTCCGCCATTCCCGAGTCCGCCCATAGAGGCGATTCCAATGTCATCTTCGCTCATCATATTACATTTGCCGTGAGCAGCGATCTTTTGCTCGGTTCTTTTATCGAAGGAGATAATACATGGGTTGTTGCGACAGATTCGATGAAAAATTTCATCCTTCGCCATGCCGGTGATTATGAAGGCGCGACTACCGAAGGATTTATCGCTTATCTGGGCCGCCGGTTTCTGGAGAAATACACGCACATCACCATGGTCGAGATTGCGGCGGACCGGATTCCTTTCGAAACGCTGCAGGTAAACGGCGAAGCGGGTTTTGAAGACAGCGGGCTGGTGTACAGGCGGTCGCATAATGAACATGCCGGCGCCAAGCTTGAGCTTGCCCGGTCCAATCCTGGCGTTCAGATCATGGAGGGCTGGAGCAGCTTGTCCGATCTGCAGCTGATCAAAGTGAGCGGGAGCTCCTTTTTTGGTTTTATCCGGGATGAATATACGACGCTGCCGGATAGCTACGATCGGCCTTTATTTGTATTTCTCAATATCCATTGGCGGTATACCCATATTAACGATGCGCTCGACGCCGGAGAAGGGCGCTATATCTCCGCTTCACAGGTAAGCGATATTGCCCATCACGTTTTTCATGAATATAAGACGCCTTCGATCCAATATCTGATTGTGCAGATCGGACTAAGGCTGCTGAAGCGGTTCCCGCAGCTGGCTGAGATCAGATTCGAGTCCAACAACCGTACCTGGGAGACGGTGGTTGAGCCGGATCCGCAATCCAAAGCTGGCGTATTTACTGAGGCCCGGCCGCCGTTTGGATTTCAGGGCTTCTCCATGACCCAGGAGGATTTGGCGGATGAGGGAGAGGGGAAGGCTCTGCCCGGCGGCGAAGAGGATGGAACGGCAGGCCGTCCTGCCGACGGCGCAATGGGGACTGAAGAATGAGCGGCGGGTTGACAACGCATGTGCTGGATATTTCACGAGGATTGCCCGCATCGGGTATGCGTATCCAATTGTGGTCGCTTCAAGAGGGCAGCGAACCTGTGCTGATTAAGATTGTGGAGACAAATGCGGATGGCCGCCTGGAAGCCCCGCTGCTTGCCGCGTGCGACCTGGCGGTTGGCGAATACCAGCTGGTGTTTGAGGCTGGAGATTATTTTGCAAGCCGTGAGCCGGGGCGGGAGCAAAACGAGACGTTTCTGGATCAGATTCCGGTACGCTTCCGGGTACACGAGGCAGGTTCGCCGATTCATGTTCCGCTTCTGGTCGCTCCCGGGGGATACAGCATATACCGGGGCAGTTAACCGTTTCGGGGAACCGGCTTGTTGAAGCAATTGCAGCGTCGTTACGGGGTTTCTTGACCTGTAAGAATTTCAACTGCCGGCTTTATCAGGACTGGACATTCCTTCAATCCGGATGTTAGAGTAATGCTGACCGGATGGAGGGAATGAAGATTATGAACAATGAACAAGAGATGAAGGTGCACCCTTTTTACGGGCACACCGAGCAAGCCTACGGGCTGCTACCGGCTGCTGAAGCAAGCCTGAGACAGCTGCAGCTTGCATTTGAACAGGCCAATGAGGATTTTTTGGCAATTGAGTTGAAGACGATGGCAGCCAGATTGCAGGAAATACGTCAGCTGCTGGCTGAAGGGCCGCAGGGCTGATGGGAAGAGCATGGTACAGCTTGCTGTCAGCCAATTTTGCTTATGGGATTTCTATGAATAGTGAGGAGGCCTGCATGCGCCAAGCAAGGCTTTTTTTCACCTTATAGAATGTATAAGTTTGTCTGAAAGCAGCACGTCAATTGGTGTCACATTATCCGCAGCTTCATACAATGGTACAAATGACCAGTGTGAAAAAACGATTTTTTCAAATTCGAGTGATGTTGACGCATTGATAAAGCGGTATGACAATAGACAAGGAGAACCTGTATGCAAATTATTATGCCGCCCTTTACTTTGGAAACGGCAACTGCAAAAGTCCGCAAGGCGGAAGATGACTGGAACACCCGTAATCCGCAGCTGGTGGCAATGGACTACACCGAAGACAGCCGCTGGCGGAACCGGGCCGAATTCCCTGCGGGCCGAACAGAGATCATAGCCTTTCTGACGAGAAAGTGGAATAAAGAGCTGGATTACCGGCTGATCAAGGAGCTTTGGTCATTCAACGGCAACCGGATCGCAGTACGCTTCGCATATGAATGGCATGACGATAGCGGCCAATGGTTCCGGTCCTACGGGAATGAGAACTGGGAGTTTAATGCGAATGGCTTGAATAAGCGCCGTTACGCATCAATCAATGATATGCCTATCAGCAAGGATGAACGAAAGTATCACTGGCCATTGGGGCGGCGACCGGATAACTATCCCGGTCTCTCCGAGCTTGGTCTATAGTTCTCGCTATGACAATTGCACAGCGTAGACTCTTTAATCTAAACGAGTGAAGACGTTTTCGGGTGAAATCATCCGGGTAACGTCTTTTTCATTCTCAGCAAAGCAGCAAAGCCTTACAGGAGAAAGGAAGCAGTATTTTAATGGAGATGGACCAGGCTGTGTGTGCGCAGCTGGCCTATGTTCTTTTTCTTTATGGATGGGATTGATAAATCATTGAATTTTTGTAAAAATAGAAAGGGCGTGCAAGTGCAAGGAAGGGGAACCATGATGCAGAAGCCTTTTATACGCAATCATCAATTTAATGTCATTAACAATGAGGCCGCCTATCTCGGCCGGACAATCCGTACAAGTTCTGATGCCTCTGTCATTGAGGCGGTCAAATATAGCGTGGAAACCAAAATACTGGCCGCGTTCCCGGAGCTGACCGATACTCAGAAGGAACTGCTGCTGTTCATCATCAAGCTCCGGACGGAACAGGAGTTTCAAGATTATCTGGACGCTCTGGCGGCTTACCGCATCTCATTTCCGGAGGTCACGGAGAAGCTGGTCCGGGAGCTTTTTCCCAAAAACAAGAAGGTCAGGCTGCCGGATCCTTCGCTTCAGCATGATTATTCCTATACCTATTTCGGATGGCCCGATATCGGGACGAGCCGGATGTATCTGATTTATGAGCATCAAGGTGAAATGATCGGCGTTGAAGGGAAATACTCGCTGAACAGCAGGAAGGATCTATGCTGCATATGCAAGGGTTTTGGAGAAGTGGCGCTGGTTACGGCGATTTCCCGAAAAAAAGTCTCAGGCTCTCCCGAGTATTACAAGGCTATCGGGAATTATATGTGTTTCAAAAGCCATGAATGCAACAGCCGCATCACGGATCCAAGCGGCTTGGAGCGTTTTATCCTGGATGTGAATGCGAAGTAGCACGCTTTAGTCCGGGATTGCCCCAGCAAGCGCCTGAAGAACATTGCGCAGCGAATCGGATGTTGCGGCATCGGTTATTTCGCCTGCTGCGTTCAGCTTAATTGTAATCATCGGAATGGTCATCGAAGCATTCTCTACTACCTTGGCGCTCATCATATTCAGCGTCAGCAGGAGGGAAGCAAAGGCTTTGTCTCCGCCAAGCGGGTTGGGGGAAGCGCTGATAACGGATACCGGCTTGTCCATAAACTCTCCGGAGGACACGATCCAGTCTAGCGCATTCTTCAGCGATCCCGGCACTCCGGCTGCATATTCCGGGGTACAGATGATCACGCCATCCGCCTGCTTCAACCGCTCTCGCAGTTCGGCTACAGCAGGATGAGGGGTGTCGGTATCGATCTCGGGATTGAAATGAGGCAGGCTGTCGAGCCCTTCGTAGAAAGTAAAATGCATTCCGGAAGGCGCTAATGCGGCTGCTGCCTGCAGCAGTCTGGTATTGGAGGATTGGGCGCGAAGGCTGCCTGATATCGCTAATATGTTCATGGATCGTTGGCTCATCTCGTATTCCTTCTTTCTCGATATGATGTGTTTATTATCATACCTTCCCTAACCCGGGCTCGTCTATAATAGACGTGAATCCTTGATTGGCCAAGCCCGATGTTATAAACAGTGCCATTTTCTTAATGATTTCTTAAGCTTTTTTTAGGAGTCTCTTTAGTTTCTTTGGTTATGCTAGTACGAGATAACCGATAGACAACCGGGAGGCTTTTTTTATATGAAAACATTGCTGTATGTATTCTATGGAGGAAAATCTGTTGAACATGAGATCTCATTGAAAACAGCCTATACCGTTATGCAGGCGATTGATGAAAGTAAATTTGATCTTTACCCCATATATATAACGCGGGAAGGCTGCTGGTGCAGCCAAGGGAAGCTCACCGGCAAAGATTTTGCAATCAGCGATTTGGTTCTCGAAGCTGCCGAGGAAGAGCCGGCTGGATCGATTGGCAGCATTCTGACCCGTTTATTCACGGTGCAAGGCAAAAAAGTCGTGCTGCCCATGCTGCATGGCGCAAATGGCGAGGATGGCACGATCCAGGGACTGCTGGAGCTGCTGAATGTGCCCTATGTCGGCAACGGTGTGCTCGCGTCCGCTTTAACGCTTGATAAGGCTGTCACCAAGGAGGTGCTGGCTGCGGCGGGCCTTCCTCAGGCGGATTATCTGACTTTCCCGCACATGAAGTGGATAGAGGACCAGGGAAGCATATTGAGCCGGGTCGAGGAGGAAATCGGATTTCCCTGCTATATCAAGCCTGCCTCTTTGGGCTCCAGCATTGGCATCACCAGATGTCTGGACAAGGAGCGGCTGACAGATGCCATTGAGGAAGCTTACCGTTACGACCGTAAAATCGTCGTGGAGAAGGAGGTGCGGGGAAGAGAAATTCAAGTGGCGGTAATGGGTAATGAACGCCCGCTGGTTTCTGTCCCTGGCGAGTTCCTTCAGGATAAAGCCTTCTTCGACTATGATGCGAAATATATTGACGGCCGTCTGACGATGTCCATTCCCGCTGACATTCCGGACGCTCTGGCCGGGCAGCTCCGGCAGGCGGCAGAGCTTGCCTATCGGGCGTTGAACTGCTCGGGACTGGCGCGCGTGGATTTCTTCATCGATGATGCGGGAAGACTGTATGTGAATGAGATTAATGCGCTTCCGGGATTTACAGCCTTCAGCATGTACCCGGTTATGTGGGAGCGGACTGATGGAACCACCTACTCGGAGCTGATAGAGAAGCTGATCGATTATGCCTTCAACCGCCATGCGGAAAAACAATTGATACAGTATTCAAGGGAGTGATTTGAAGATGATACAAAAAACGATTCAGCAACTATCTGTTATGGTACGGGCGATAAACAGCATTCCACAGGAGCAGGCGGCTGCCGAAATTCGGGGAGTTTCCATTGACACGCGCACGCTGCAGCAGGGTAATCTCTACATCCCGATTGCGGGCGAGCGCTTCAATGGACATGAATTTGCCCGGCAGGCGATTGAAGCTGGCGCGGCAGCAATGCTCTGGAACAAGTCTGAGCCCAATCCGCCGATTGACGGGATTCCTGTGCTGCTGGTGACTGATACGCTTACGGCGATTCAGGCGCTTGCCAGGGAATACCGGATGCAGCTGCCGGTGAAGGTGATCGCGATAACGGGCAGCAACGGCAAAACGTCAACGAAGGATATTCTTGCAGGCTGTCTTTCAAAGTCGTTCAAAACGCAGAAAACGTCCGGCAATTTGAACAATCATCTGGGTGTGCCCCTTACACTGCTGGAGCTGAATGAGGATACCGAGATGGCTGTCGTGGAAATGGGCATGTCCGGACTTGGCGAAATCGCGCTGCTGTCCTCCCTGGCTCTTCCGGATATAGCGATTATTACGAATATCGGTGATGCTCATCTGGGCGATTTGGGCAGCAAAGAGAATATCCTGAAGGCGAAGCTGGAAATCCTTCATGGCTTGAAACGGGATGGAATCCTCTATTACAACGGCGATGATCCTATGCTTCGGACGGGATTGGGTGCGCAGGAATGGCCTTTTGATCTCAAGACTTTCGGGATGGAAGCTCACAATGACTATCACCCCGTCTGCCATGAGATGAATTTGGAGGGAACGAGCTTCAAAATTGCCCAGGACTTGTTAATGTCATTAACTATCCCGTTAATAGGACATTTCCAGCTGGTGAATGCTCTCGCCGCGATTGCGGTCGCATCCAATCTTGGCATGGACCCGGGAACGGTGAAAGCGGGACTTGCCGAGGCCAAGCTGACAGGAATGCGCAATGAGGTCGTTCGCACCGATCATTTCACCATTATCAACGACACGTATAAATCCAATCCCGCAAGCGCAGCTGCAGCCCTGCAGACGTTATATACCCTTCCGGGCAGCCGGCAAAAAATAGCCGTCCTGGGCGATATGCAGGATATGGGCGAGCAGGCAGTTTCGCTGCATGAGGAGCTTGGCTCACTGGCCGACGCGGAGCAGCTGGACTATTTATTCACGTTTGGTCCCTTATCGGAACACACTGCCCGCAGCGCCCTTAAGAGGATGAATGCAGGCCATGTATTTCACTATACGAACAAGCAGGAGATGGTCCGTCATATTAAAACCATCCTCAAGCAGGATGCCTTGATCTGGATTAAAGCTTCCAGGGCGCTGAAGCTGGAGGACGTTGTTTCAAGTTTATTGAAGGATCAGGTTCTGAAAGCTGGCTGAAGGCAGGGGGAGGGGTAAGCCATGATAACAACTGTCGCATCGGAGATATACCGGAACACGTGGGCAGAAGTAAACTTATCGGCCATCGGGGACAATCTGCGCACAATCAAAAAGCGCCTGCCTGCATCCGCCAAGCTGATGGCTGTCGTGAAAGCGGACGGGTACGGTCACGGCGCTTTGGAAACGGCTAAAATAGCGGTAAGGTCCGGAGCCGATACATTGGGAGTTGCTTATTTGAGCGAAGCATTGAAGCTCAGGAAGCAGGGCATCGAGCTGCCGATTCTCATTCTGACGCCGATCAAGCCGCAGGAGGTTCCAATCGCGATTGAATACGATCTTATGGTGACCGTTACGTCGGCAGCATGGTTCAAAGAAATGAGGCGGGTATGTATGCATACCTTCTATCCTTTCTCGCTCAAGGTTCATGTCAAAATGGACACAGGTCTTGGCCGGCTCGGAATCCGGGAGAAACCGGAATGGGAGGAAATGCTCCCTTGGCTGCGCGCATCCGACATCATCGTGGACGGGGTGTTTACCCATTTCGCCACTGCAGGCGGCGCCGATACCGGTTACTTGAGGACACAATTTGACCGTTTTCGGGAGATGATAGCCTGGGTCGCAAGCTCGCAGGTTCATGTGAATGTCTTCCATTGCGCGAACAGCGCTGCGGCGCTGCGCTTTCCGGAGATGGCTATGGATATGGTGCGGATCGGAGCGGCCATGTATGGCTTTGGCCCCCGGACAGCAGCGGGCGCTGTGAAGCTGGATGCCGCATTAAGCCTGTACAGCAGCCTGATCCAGGTGAAACGGCTGAAGAAAGGCGGGTATGTGGGCTACGACCAGGCATACCGGGCAGGCATGGATGAGTGGGTGGGAACGGTTCCGATCGGTTACGCCGACGGATGGTCGCAAAGCCTGCGGCATTCACCAATGATCGTTGACGGACATAGAGTACCGGTAATCGGCAAGATCGGGATGGATCAGATAATGATTCGTCTGCCCCGGGAATATGCGGTAGGCACGAAGGTTACGCTAATCGGTGAGAATGGCCGCGAGCGCATCACCTGTGAGGAGTTGGCTGCCAATCTGGGAGGTGCGGGGCAGGAGATATCGGCTGCGTTGACAACCAGAGTGACCCGCATTTATATCGATTAGGATCATACAGGAACAAGTGGGACGGAGAATAACTGGTTGTTAGAAAGCTTCTTTTTGACGGGGAGCTTTCTTTTTGCTGCGATTATTAGCCAGAGGATAAGCAAGATGCCGGTTCAAGTCTATAATTTAATGACATTAATAATTTATGGTATAAATTTATATGCTATCAGAGAAAAGCAGGATACTTGAAGTGCCTGCTTTTTCTTCGACAGCTATATGGTGGTTTGCTCACTCGGCGAATGTTTCGCCCCTGGCAGCCAGGGCGCCGCGGAGCTGACCCAGCGTCTTGGGCCCCATGCCGTGCAGCAAGAGCAGATCTGACTCGCGGAGCTTGCTTAGCTGCTCAAGCCGCAAATACCCGGCCGCAATGAGCGCCCGTCGTGCAGGTTTGGCTAAACCATCGGGAAGATTGCTTTCCAGTCCAGTTTCGCTGTTCATATCTTTCTCCATCCTGGTATCCCCCTTTCTTTGTTGGGTAGATTAATTCCCTATTATTAATGGAATACTCCGTTTTATTGCCTTTATCGTAGCATATTACCAATCAGGTTTAGAAGTAAACTATCCATAAAATTCCATTTATGATTCCGCGCTAACCGCCCCGGCAGGATTCGGCTTCCGTGCGCCGGCCTTTGCTTCATCGGCGCGGCTTTGACGATAAAGCGCGAAAGTGCATATCGCAGCAAGAATACCACCTGCGAGTATAGGGATCGAATTATTATTGATCAATACGATAATATCTATTATTATAATAGCAACAGACTATAATCAGGGAATGAGGAGAGATCAAGTGGAACTGAGACAGCTGGAATATTTCCGGGCGCTTTGCAAGGAGCTGCATTTCTCCAAAGCAGCGGAGTCTATTGGCATCTCCCAGCCTACGTTAAGCCAGCAGATCAAGGTGCTGGAAGAAGAGATGGAGCTCCCATTATTTGACCGGCTTGGCAAGCGGATTGCGATCACGGAAGCAGGGCAGGTGCTGTACGAGCAGTGCGAGGAAATTTTTCAGCGTATCGAGTATGTGAAGGATTATTTTTCTGAAATGCGTACCCAGGAACGAGGCAGGCTGAGGGTCGGTGTCATTCCGGGGGCGGTTGATCTGCTGCTCGGTCAGATGGTAGCCGATTATCACAGCGCCTATCCTGAGGTATCGCTTGCGATTCTTGGTTCCACGCGGGTGGTCGATCAGGTGCTGCAATCGGAAGCCGATCTGGGTATAGCCATGCGCCCGGATCCTGACGAGCGCTTGATGGCCGTGCCGCTGTATGAAGATGAAATGATTCTCGCAGTCGCGGCTGATCATCCTTATGCCGTTCATGATATCCTTGGCTTTGAGGACATCAAGAATATGAAGACGGTCATGCTCACGAGCGATCACCAGTGCCGGCAGCTTGTGAACGAGCACTGCCGTAAGCTGGGATTCCAGCTGATGCCGCATATCGAGACGTCCAATTCCTCTTCCCTGATCAAGCTGATCCGCAGCGGTGTGGGCGCTTCGATTGTATCCCGCGTGCCCATGGAAATCCTCGGCCTGAGCGACATTAAGCTGATACCGCTTTCCGGTCCCAGGCCGCAGGAGGAAATTTGCCTGATTTACCGCAAGGACAAATTCATCGGCAACGCAGGGCGCAGCTTCATCCGTATGCTGAACGATACGGTGAAAACCAAATGGGTACAGGCTCCCGCTGCAGCTCCGGTGCCTCTGATCAAGGCTAATCACCTGGTCGGACTGCCGCATAAGCAGACTGTCATGCATGAACGTCCCCGCTGATTTTCCGGGGCAGTTGGAAGATGTTTCTGCATGCGCAAAGGATTAATGTAGCGGACTACATGCCGGGAAAGCACAATTTGATTTGCGGAATAAATCTATCTTCGTGATATAGTGAGATACCCCTCGCGCATTCTTCTATCCTTTCATAGCATAGAGAATGAAAGCATGGAGAGGGCGGATTGAATGCCGATATTGGATACAGGAATGCTGTTGAACCGCAATCATCCCAATTCGATAACGATCGCCATCAGAGCTGTTAACAGGGGAAGGCATCATGCTGTGGTTGGCATTCAAAGCTACAGATTCCATTCCGGATCTGTCCGGGATGAGGGGGAATTCGGGAGCGAGCAGGTGCGCACGATTCGGCTTGTTGCACTTGCGCCGGCGCAGCAGGAGGAATCCGCATTTGCCATCAGCCATACGCTGCAGAATCTTCAGAGCTTCGGCATTCGTATCGTCGCCGGGGGTCCTGGCGGACGCGATGTTGCAGCCATGGCGGTTGAGCTGGATGCGGACGGAAATATGCTTCATATCCATCCAATGCCCGCAGTGCGGACCGCGAACCGGGATGAGAAAGGCTTGGCCTATGTGGCCAATCACACCCAGCACAGTCTCACCGTTATCGATACCTCTACCGATACGAGGATTGCGACCTTGCCGCTGAACGCCGGCAGCAGTCCAAGACAGGTGGCCATCACCCCTGATGGCTCGAACGTCTACGTGACCTGTCCGGGAGACAAGACAGTGAAAGTGATCGATTCCTTCACCCAGTCCATACGCGCCGAGATTCATTTCCCCGCCAATGCCGTACCGCTGGGAGCAGCCATTGCTCCAGACGGGAAAATCGCGTATGTCTCAACTCTCGTGGCGGATTACATTGCCATCATCGATACAAATTCGCTTGCGATACTCAAGCTGATCCCGCTGCCGGAGGGCTGCGACCCATCCTATATTGCGGTTGCGCCGGACGGAAAACACGCTTACTGCTGCCTCATCAGCGCAGGAGCCGTCGTTGTCCTGGATACTTCAAAACGCACGATTTCCATGCTCCAGCTGCCGGAAGGAAGCCAGCCTTCGGCTCTTGCGATTACCCCCTGCGGCACATTCATTTATGTAACGGATATCTATTATGAGCGCATTTATGTCATTCGCAGCCAGACCGGAACGATTGTGAAGACGATCGCTTTAATTCCCGGCAGTGATCCCCAGAGCATCGTCATCACGCCTGACGGGTCGCTCGCCTATGTGGCGAACCGGGGGAGCGACGAAATTATGGCGATTAATCTGTCGCGCAACGAAATGCTCACCATGATCGATCTGCCCGAAGGAAGCCAGCTGAGCGATTTGGCCGTGACCAGCGACGGGTCCAAAGTTTACGCAACCGTCCTGACCTTCGGATATGTCGCCGTTATCGACACGCAGAATCATATGCCGGTCGCCGTTCTGCCTACGGGCAGCTTCCCGTCCGGAATTGCCGTCACGCCTATCATGCTCATGTAGAAAAAGACCTTCAATCCCGGATTGAAGGTCTATATGCCGTACTATGTTGAAGCAAGCTTATGCGTTGCTGTGCTCATGAAGGGGGAGCCACTCCAGCACCCGCTGTATTTTGCGGTCCCAGTAGCCCCAATCGTGACTGCCCGGCTCCTCCTCATAGGTGAGCGGCAGCTTCAGATCCCCGGCATGCTTGCGGAAACGCAAATTATCCTGATAGAGAAAGTCCTCGGTGCCGCAGCATTGGAAGAGCTGGGGAGGGTTCTGATGGTCCGCGGCATCCGACGCCAGTCTGAACAAATCATTAGGGCTGTCTCGCAGCTGCTCGACGCTGCCATAAATCAGATCAAGGTCTTTGTTCCGGTCCTTGTAAAAGCCGGTCACATCAAGCGCGCCGGACAAGCTTGCCGCGGCTGCATAACGATCGGGATGGCTGAGCGCCAGCTTGAAGGCGCCATATCCGCCCATGGACAGGCCTGCGACGAAATTATCCTCCCGCAGGTCCGAAAGCGGGAAGAAGGAGCGTGCCAGCGCAGGCAGCTCTTCGCTGATAAAGGTCCAGTAATCCAGACCGCTGACCATATTGGTATAGAAGCTGCGTCCTACGGCGGGCATAACGACGGCAAGGCCAAGCGGCGCAACATAACGTTCGATGGAGGTGCGGCGGAGCCAGATAGTGTGATCGTCGGACAAGCCGTGAAGCAGCAGCAGCGTCCGGTGCTTGTTTCCGTGTGACTGCGTTTCCATTCCAATTTGGGAATACGTCGTCTGAGGCAAAATCACATTCATTGAAGTGCTGAGCCCGAGCGCCTCCGAGTAAAAATCGCATTGAATAAGTGCCATGTAAATCCATTCCCCCATAAAATCGAAATTTTCCTGCTACGCCCTATATGTTCAACATAAAAATCGGAAGTCCTTCCAAAAGGATAACATTTTGAGGCCGCTGTGAGGCATACGTCTTGGTTTATTTGGTTATGGATGGTGAAACAGCCTATAATATAACGTATCTGCAGATGGATCGTACAAGCGGAATTATAAACTTAAGCAGGGAAGTGAGCTGTCTTGCAAATAACGAGTGACGCTGCCTTGAAGGAAGCGGATCAACATACGACCGAAGCCTTCCGGAGGCTTGAAACCGGAGCCGCAGCCCATCTGGAGTCCAGCAAAATCAAGGATGCAGTCGTTCTGCTGGACGGCAGGACGGCGTGGAGCTGGCATGACAAAGGCGAGGATCGCGTCGGGGCCGTCTACTCCCTGACCAAAAGCATTTTATCCGCTCTTATCGGCATTGCGATCGGTGAAGGCTGCATACAAGGGGTGAAGCAGCCCATTGCGGATTATTTTGCAGAAGTGGCATCAGCGGAAGATCCCCGAAAGCGCGGAATTCTGATAGAGCATCTGCTCACCATGACGCCAGGATTTCACTGGCCTGATTTCGATAAGCCGTACTGGAAGATGAGACGCACCCCGGATTGGGTTTCCTTCATATTGGACCAGCCTATGGCTCATACGCCTGGCGAAGCTTTTACCTATAATTCGGGAGGCTCGCATCTGCTGTCCGCCATTCTGAGGAAAGCGACGGGTGAACCGGTTTACGACTACGCAAAGCGGCATCTGTTCGACAAGCTTGGCTTCATAAGGCCCAGGTGGAACAGCTCCTCCGGTATTCATGAGGGAGGAACGGGCCTCCATATAAGCGCGCAGGATATGGCGAAGTTCGGGCAGCTCTATCTGCAAGGAGGAATGTGGAACGGCGAGCAGCTCGTCCCGGTTTCCTGGGTGGAGAGCTCGACATCAAGGCATCACCAGGGCTTGCAGCATTATGAGCCGCCGATCTTCGGGGAGTACGGCTATCATTGGTGGGTTTCTCCCAGAGAGCTCAATGGGAGCGTCGATTATTATTTTGCCAAGGGATATGGCGGCCAGTATCTGTTCGTTATACCGGAGCTTGCACTCGTGACCGCCATTCGCAAGGAACCGGAGGGAAGAAGCCGCTCCATCTGTGCAAAGCAGCTGCTCCATGATTGGATTATTCCGCTTGCAAGGGAGCATAGAATATAATCCGGTTGCCAAAAGGGTCGGCGATCCGCACCTCGGCTGTATTCCATGGCGTTTCTTCGATTCCGGGCTTAGCGTACTTGTAATTCTGCTCCAGCAGCCGGCTGTGGTAGGCCTTCAGCTGAGTCATGGCGATGCGTACCGCCGAGCCCGGGCTGCAGTCTCCGTGATGCTCGGACAAGTGCAGAACACATTCACCGAATGATACTTCCATGTAAAGCGGAAAATTTTCTTCAAAACGATGTTCCCATTCCACCTTGAAGCCAAGGTAATCCACATAAAATTCCCTGGCCTTGGCCTCGTCGAAAATACGCAGTATCGGTGTCACGCGGTTCATAGTGATCTTGTCTGCCACTTACGATCCCTCCAAACGTATTGGTTCTACATCCGATCATGGCACTGAAGCGGAAATACTGTCAAGGGTGTTCATATTCCGTTCAAAAAACGAATGTAAGCTTAAGCACATAACCTCAACATTCGCGTGCCGCCCTACAGGCAGAAAGGAAGTCATTTACGATGGAAACAACAGTCAGCACCACCCAGGCAAGCGGGCCTCCGGCTTCCAAGGGAAATTGGAGATTATTTCTCAAGATGATCAGGCAGACCAAACCTTCAATCCCGATCCTGACAATCGCTGTCATCATGAGCGTGGCTGCGACGCTTGTCGGGCTGATTATCCCTTTATTCACGAAAAATCTCGTCGACGGCTTCTCAATCAGCAATTTGAGCTTCGGTCAAATCGGTCTCATTGGCGGGATTTTCGTCGTCCAGACGATTGCCAGCGGCCTCTCCATTTATATGCTCAACCGGATCGGTCAGAAGGTTGTGGCCGAGCTGCGCGACAGGCTGTGGAAAAAGCTGCTGATCCTGAAGGTAAGCTACTACGACAGCCACCGCACAGGGGAGACGATCAGCCGGATGACCAATGATACCGGCGTCGTCAAATCCTTAATCGCCGAGCATATGACGGGCTTCTTCACGGGGATCATCTCCGTGATCGGCTCCATTGTGGTGCTGTTCTATATGGATTGGAAAATGACCGCTGTCATGCTGGGCGTTATTCCGGTCGCCGCCTTGTTCCTTGTGCCGCTGGGACGTCAAATGTTCAAAATATCCAAGGGACTGCAGGAGGAGACGGCCTCCTTCACTACGATTTTGACCCAGGTATTGTCGGAAATCCGTCTTGTCAAATCCTCGAATGCCGAGGCCAAGGAGTATGGGAACGGCAAGCAGGGCATTACGAATTTGTTCCGCTTTGGCCTGCGCGAAGCGAAGGTTCAGGCCTTGATTGCACCGCTGATGTTCTTCGTGATGATGATGCTGCTGGTCGTCATTATCGGATATGGCGGGATACGCGTATCATCGGGCGCGCTGTCGGCAGGGGAACTGGTTGCTTTTATTTTGTACCTGATCCAGATCGTGATGCCGATGAGCCAGATCACGACCTTCTTTACCCAGTTTCAGAAAACGATCGGAGCCACGGAACGCATCATTGAGATTCTCGATACGGAAGAAGAGGATCATGTGAGCGGCATCGAGGTCAAGCGCTCGAATCAGGTCATTTCCATTGACCATGTATCCTTCGCTTACGGACAGGAGGAGCTTGTCATTCACGACCTCAGCTTCAAGGTGAATCCGGGCTCGGTGACGGCGATAGTTGGCCCGAGCGGGGGAGGCAAGACCACCTTGTTCTCGCTGCTGGAACGGTATTACGAACCGACCTCCGGCTCCATACGGTTGGGCTTGGATGAAATTCAGACGTTCTCGCTTCAGTCTTGGCGCAGCCAGTTCGGTTACGTTTCCCAGGAAAGTCCCTTGATTGCCGGCACAATTCGTGAAAATATTTGCTACGGCATCCATCATGAGGTGACCCAGGAGCAGCTGGTGCAGGCTGCGAAGATGGCTTATGCCGATACCTTCATCCGCGAGCTGCCCAAGGGCTACGACACCGAGGTGGGAGAGCGGGGAATCAAGCTCTCCGGCGGTCAGCGCCAGCGTATTGCCATTGCCAGGGCGCTGCTGCGCGATCCGAAGATTCTGATGCTGGACGAAGCCACATCCAGTCTGGACAGCAAATCGGAGGTCGTCGTGCAGGAAGCGCTCAAAAATCTGATGGCAGGCCGGACAACGCTTGTGATCGCCCACAGGCTGGCAACCGTCGTGGAAGCAGAGCAGATACTCTTTATCGAGAAAGGCCGGCTCACCGGCAGCGGAACGCATGAGGAGCTGCTCAAGTCGCATGTGATGTACCGCGAGTTTGCCACGCAGCAGCTGCGGCTGAATGATCACGACGAATATGTTAAACTTTCTGTATAGACCATTCGTCTTAAAGGAAGTTCAGAAAGTTGACATAAAAGGATGAGCGCTTTGAGCAAACAAATATTAATCGTCGACGACGATCCCAAGATCGCCCAATTAATCGAAATCTATCTGATGAACGAAGGATTCTCCATTATCAAGGCAAGCGACGGCCTGCGCGCTTTGGAGCTGATGGATGAGGAGCCCGTGGATTTGGTTATCCTGGATATTATGATGCCTGGCCTGGACGGGCTCAGCGTCTGTCTTCGCATCCGCGAGAACAAAACGACGCCGATATTGATGATCAGCGCCAAAGACGGGGATATGGACAAGATCACGGGATTGATGACAGGCGCCGATGATTATATGGTCAAGCCGTTTAATCCGCTGGAGCTTGTGGCGCGCGTGAAGTCGCTCCTCAGACGGACGTATTATCAGACACAGCCCAAGCAGCAGCAGGCCGATCATATTATTCATGTTCAATCCCTTGAAATAGACAAGCTGACCCATAAAGTCATGTTTGAGGGGCGGGTCATCAAGCTGACGCCCATCGAATTCAGCATTCTGCATCTGTTGGCAGGCCAGCCAGGGCGGGTCTTCAGCTCGGAGGATATTTTCGAGATGATCTGGAAAGAAAAATACTATGAGACGAACAATTCCGTTACCGTCCACATGAGCCGGCTGAGAGATAAGCTCGAGAAGGAAATGGAAGGCGAGAAGCTGATTCACACCGTGTGGGGGGTCGGCTACAAAATTGAAGCTTAGATGGGTTATTCCCTTCTTCTGGAGCGCTGCGACAACGATAGCTGTCCTGCTTATTATGCTGTTCTCTGCGGCGTATCTCCGCGACACTGTTTTTTTTAAAGCCAATTTAATGGATTTCTATATTTTGATCAGGGATTATATCGGGTTTCCGAATATTCTCATTGTTTTATTCTTTCCGCTGTTTCTTATTTCCCTCTTTTATTTCTTCAAGCGGGATAAACGGATCTATCGCGCCCAGTACCTGGAACAGATTATGGCCAATGTCCAGCATATCGCGAGCGGCGATTTCACGCATAAAGTCCCGGTCAAGGAAGGCGGCGATCTGAGCCAGCTTGCCTTCAATATTAACCGGTTCGTCGAGCAGCTGCAGCTGTCGCTGGAAGAAGAACGCCGCTCCCAGCAGACCAAGAATGAGCTGATCACGAATGTTTCGCATGATTTGCGTACTCCCCTTACCTCGATCACGGGTTATTTGGGGTTGATTGAGCAGGATCTGTACCGCGACGAGGTGGAGCTGCGTTATTACATTTCGCTTGCCTATGAGGAATCGGAGCGGATGAGCCAGATTATTCATGACCTGTTCGAGTTCACCCGGCTGCGCAATCATGAGTTCAAGCTGCAGGCAGTGAAAATCAATCTGATCGAAATGCTGCATCAGCTGGCCGAGCAGTTCCAGCTTCAGCTGGAGCAGGCTCAAATTACGGCGCGTTTGCATTTTGAAGAACCGGCCCTGTATGTATTTGCGGACGGCAACAGGTTGCGCAGAGTCTTCGAGAATCTGATCACAAATGCCATCCTGTACGGCAAAGACGGCAGGGTGCTGGATATTTTCGGAAGCCGGAACAATGGGCATATCCTGATCGACGTCGTGAATTATGGAGAAGAGATTCCGCAATCGGATCTGCCGCATATTTTCGACCGCTTCTACCGGGTGGAGAAATCCCGCTCCACGCATACGGGCGGATCGGGTCTGGGGCTTGCCATTGCCAAGCAAATTGTGGAGATGCATGAGGGCAGCATTCATGTGAGCAGCGATATAGAGCGGACTGTTTTCTCGGTAAGGCTCAAGGAGCTATAAGCCTAATCATCTAACAGCGGCATACCGGCACTCATAACCCGGCATGCAGCTGTTATTTTTATTTAGAGAACCGTAAGGTTTTCGTTATGTTTTCTTATCCGGGCATTAATGGCTTGCCTTCATACTAAGGCTACAAGAAGAAACGGCTGCGCCCCTTGCCGGACAGCCGGCCTATATTTCTTCCCTTCGAAAAATGGAGAGGAGCCCGCAGGCCATGCTTAATGCCGCAATAATGAAAAAGTCCGTTCAGCTCGTAATTCTGATCACGATGGCTTATGCGATATTAACGAATTGGGAATTGATGAGACAGAAAACATCCAATCTTGTTCATGGACTTTCCAATCTTAGACTAAACAGCGGAGGTTCGTCCCTTGGAACGCTGCAGGGGGAAGCCGCCTTGTTGATGGACGAGAAGACGGGGGAGATCCTGTACAGCAAGAATCCGCATATGAAGCTTTATCCGGCAAGTACGACCAAGATACTGACGGCGCTGATCGCGCTGGAGAAAGGTGACCCGGATGCCATCGTTACGGTCGGGGATGAGGCACAGCTTCGAACGCCGGATGAGAGCTCGGCCGGACTATACGAAGGACAGCAGCTCTCGCTGCGCGACCTTCTCTCTGCCTTGATGCTTCCATCAGGCAATGACGCAGCCCGGACGATTGCCCGGTATATTTCGAGTCAGGAGCTGGGCTGGGCGGTCAGCGCAGAAGAGGGAATCCGCTGTTTCGCGGATCTGATGAACGATAAGGCGAAGGAGCTGGGAGCCAGGGAGTCCCATTTTGTCAATCCTCACGGTCTGCATGATCCTGATCATTATACGACGGCGTATGATCTTGCGATCATTGCGAAGGAAGCCAGGAAGAACAAATTGTTCAAGCAGATCGTCAGCGAGACCGAGCGTTCCGTCACTGCGGGGCAGGAGACCCAAACGTTCGTAAACCGCAACAAGCTCCTACAAAATACGGATGAGAATTATTATGATGGCGCTACCGGGATCAAAACCGGCTTTACTGAAAAAGCGGGGTACTGCCTTGTAGCATCCGCCAGCCGCCAATCCGCCAACCTGATTGCGGTGGTGCTGCATTCCACATCGACAGGGGTATGGTATGATGCCAGAACGCTGCTGAATTACGGCTTTGCCATGGATAAGGCGATTCACGGTTCCTCGGCCGAAAAGAATATTGCGTCGATCCGATAAAAGTAATTTCCATTCTCACTGATAATTATTATCACCATTGGCAATACTGTCTTCATAAGATCCTGCATGAAGAAGAAACGGGTGAATATAAACTCGATAAAGTCAAGAAGAAAACGGACAGCCTTCTGGCAAAGGCTGTCCGCATTTCGGATCTACAGTTTGGATTCGAACGTTCTGCAATCTGTTTCCTCTGAGTTGCTCGCTTGTTTGCTCCGGTTGTTGACCACATAGATGGAAGACGCATTGCAGTGGTTGCCCGCTGCCCAATGCTTGCAGGAGTTTACTTCACATAAAACATCTTTAGCCATGGATTGATTCACCTCCCGTCCATTTATTTAGGATGGGCGTTTACCTGCTTGTTTTATACCTGTGCCGCCAAGTTATTGTTTCTTGCTGTACGGAAGAGATTGTAATTTAGTTTCGGCGCCCCCGCAGCAGCTCCGGCAAATTGCATTTCCGGAATCTATTAAAAATTGGTCTTGCCGAGCCGGCCGACATGCTATAGAATAAGGTCAGCTATTAACGGCGATGGAGTTCGCCGCAAACCGCCCTTAACGGGCTGATGACTCCTACCGGTGGAAACACTGGTAGGAGTCTGTTTTTTTTGTCCGGATGCAAGAAGATACGGCTGAAGCCGCTCTCTGGCGGCGCAGCAGGTATCTTCCCTTAGAAATATAAGCAAAGTATGAGAGGTGTTATATTTTCTTATATTTCAAGAAGATACGGCTGAAGCCGCTCTCTAGCGACGCAGCAGGTATCTTCCCTTAGAAATATAAGCAAAGTATGAGAGGTGTTATATTTTCTTATATTCCAAGAAGATACGGCAAACGCCGCTCTCTGGCGGCGCAGCAACAGGAGGTTCATGTGATGCAAGACGGTTCAGCAGGCGGCAAATCCTCTTTTTATAAGCGTTATGCAGGGCGTATCCAGCTCTTGCAGCATTTTGTACTCACGGGAAGCTTTATGAAATGGGTCTTATACGGCGCGTTAATCGGAATTTTGACAGGATCGGCCTCCGCATTATTTCTGGCTGCGCTGGACTATGCCACAGAAGAGAGAATCAGTCAGCCCTGGCTGCTGTTTCTGCTGCCGTTCGGCGGGGCACTGGTGAGTTATGCTTATCTTCGTCTTGGCGGCAGCTCTGCCAAGGGGAACAATCTGATCCTGGAACAGGTCAACAACGGTCAGGAGAGGATTCCGTTTCGCATGGCGCCGCTCGTTCTTGCCGGCACCGTCATTACCCATTTGCTGGGCGGTTCGGCGGGACGCGAAGGAACGGCCGTGCAAATGGGCGGAAGCATGGCGGAATGGCTGGGGAAGAGGCTTAAGGTTAACCGGACGGATCGCGCCATCCTGCTGATGTGCGGAATCAGCGGAGGGTTCGGTTCCGTCTTCGGGACACCGCTTGCCGGTGCGGTGTTTGGCATGGAGGTAGCGGTCATCGGGATGCTGCGGTACGAGGCGCTGCTGCCCTGCTTTGCGGCAAGCTTCGTCGGCGATCTCGTCACCAAGTCATGGGGGATTCATCATGTTCAATACGCAATGAGCGGCATACCGGGCATTAGCTGGCTCGTTATCGTGAAGGTATTGGCCGCTTCTGTTTTGTTTGGGCTGACCAGCCTGCTGTTCAGCGAGCTTACGCATGCCTGTAAAAGGTTGTTCACGCGGCTGTTCCCTCATGTGGCGCTGAAAAGCTTCATCGGCGGACTGATCATTATCGCGCTTGTCTATGCTGCGGGTACCCGCGATTATTTGGGCCTTGGCATTCCGCTGCTCGTACAGTCCTTTACGGAGCCTGTTCACTCACTGGCTTTTCTATGGAAGACCTTGTTTACATCGCTCACGCTCGGTGCCGGATTCCAGGGAGGCGAGGTGACGCCGCTCTTCGTTATTGGCGCCGCACTTGGCAATGCGCTTGGAAGCCTGCTGCATATCAGCCTGCCGTTCATGGCGGGTCTGGGACTTGTTGCTGTGTTCAGCGGCGCGACGAATACACCCATCGCCTGTTTTATTCTCGGCATTGAATTATTTGGCTCCGATGCGATGATCTATATCTTCATGGCCTCTATTGTCGGTTACCTGTTCTCCGGTCATTCCGGGATCTACACGTCGCAGCGGATTGGTGCAGGCAAGATTGGAATGAGGGGATCCGACCCTGATGCAACGCTCGCTGCTTACCGCAGAAGGGTGAAGTAATCAAGCCCTAAACCAGGCAAGGCATCCGAAAATGAACCGGGACCATTACCAGTATTTTAATTCGTTGGTATAATAATCATGATTCGAAATGCCGTTTCAATGATAAAGGAGGGAATTCCAATGAAAATGAAAATCGGTATCGTGGGGGACTTCAACCCGGCATATCCCTCACAGCAGGCTGCGCAGGAAGCGCTTGTCCATTCCTCCGAAAGGGCAGGAATAAGCGCCAGGATCGACTGGATCCCGCCAACCGGCGTCAAGGATCGGATGTATGATTATAACGGCTATTGGATTGCTCCCGGCGTTCCTGAATCCTTGGATGGCGTGCTGCAGGTGATTCAATATGCGCGGCAGAATCAAGTTCCGGTTCTTGGAACATGCGGCGGTTTTCAATATATGGTGATGGAATTTGCGAGAAATGTTTTGCAGATTGAGGATATCGGTCATGAAGAGCAGAATCCTGCCGCCAGGAATCTGATCATAAGCAGGCTCAGCTGCTCCCTCGCAGGCCAAGACGTGAAAGTAATCATCATGAAGACTTCCCGCGTCTATGACATCTACCAAACGGAAGAGGTGACAGAGCCGTTCAGATGCAGCTTTGGTTTGAATGCCGCCTACATAACGGAACTTGAGAACGCCGGTCTCCTCATAACCGGATCAGATAGCAGCGGAGAGCCGCGTGTGATTGAAATGCCGGAGCATCCGTTCTATATCGGCACCTTATTTGTTCCCCAGCTTCGTTCAACGCCCGTTTCACCCCATTGCCTTGTTGATGCATTCCTGGAACACGCATCCCGTTAAGATAAGGTACCGCATAACTCCTCATTCCGCTTCGCGTGAAGCAAGCTCTCTCCTGTGTCACAGTAAATCCTCCATCATGATCAGACCGCCATGGAATTTCCATCTTCCAGCGTTTCCAGGGGATGGCCGGACGGCGGGAACCCGGATCGTTGATCATTTGCCGATTTTTGATCCGGATGACGAACAGCGGTGTCAACTTCGCCGCCGGCGAAGTTTTAAACAGCAATATTTATTCCCATGAGCTGGAAGCGCAGCTTGGGGTCAAGGGGGCCAACTCCAGGACTGGCTGAAGGATAAGCCTCGGCACCGGAATCGCCGCGCAATCCTCCGGAAGGTTGTCGAATTCGACCTTAACTTCAGAATGTTGTCGCAATACACCTTCGCCGCAGGGCTTAGCTTGAGACAATACCAGAAGAACGACTCCTTCATGACGAATGTCTTCACCGGTACGCCGACCGATACGGGGAGAGCCGCTGCTGCTTCTTGGGATCCACTGGAAGCCCAAGAAAAATGTCGTCTGCTTTATTGATAGTTATACTCTCAAAGTATAATCAGGGCTTGGCGCAGCAGCCTGTATTAATGCTAGTGGTTGGAACAGCGTGCAGCAAGGTTTTTCCGTTTTGCAGGGGCGATTATCGGGCCTGCGAAGTGTGGAAGGAGGTTTTTCCTTGCTGGAGCTACCGATCGTGCAATGCGAGCGCTAAAGCAGAGCTGCAGCAAGGTTTTTCCTTATTATAGGCGCGATTATCGGGCTTGCGAAGTGTGGAAGGAGGTTTTTCCTTGCTGGAATTTTCGATCGTGCAATGAAAGCGCCAAAGCAGAGCTGCAGCAAGGTTTTTCCGTTTTGCAGGGGCGATTATCGGGCCTGCGAAGTGTGGAAGGAGGTTTTTCCTTGCTGGAGCTACCGATCGTGCAATGAAAGCGCCAAAGCAGCGCTGCAGCAAGGTTTTTCCCTTTTGCAGGGCCGATTAACGGGCCTGCGAGGTGTGGAAGAAGGTTTTTTCGTGCTGGAGCTGCCGATCGGCGCTCAGCCTTTCACCGAACAATTGAATGAAGTACCGGGGACTGGGCCGCATTTTTAGAGATGAAAAAAATAGGATGGGGTTTAGCTAGAGGGATACTCAAATATACTTTAGAAGGTGAGACCGAATGAATGTATCCGTGAATTCTAACAAGGTCTTGATGGGGAGCGGCAGCCATGGATGAACGGAGGTATAAAGAAAGCTACAGTCCTCAGAGATCGGCGATAGCCGTTACTTCCTGCATGTATCTGGTAAAATAGGAGCAGATATTATTCTGCTTACGATGAAGGGGAACGATTATGCCGGACAGAGAGCTGAAGAATGATACAATCATTTATAAGCGCGGCGTGGGATATGAGCTTCGGCTCCTTCTGTTCAAGCCCGAGAGCTGGCGCGCGGATGACAAACGGACCGCAATCGTGTGGATTCACGGCGGCGGCTGGAGAAGCGGAGAGCCTGAACGTTTCGGGCGGCATTGCCGGATGTTTGCCGGACGCGGCGCTGTGAACTTCAGCGTGCAATACAGACTTCTCCCGCAGGAAGGCGAGCTGCCGGGAGACGGCGCTGCCCGCAGCGTGGAGGAATGCATCTCCGACTGCAAATCCGCGATTCGTTATATTCGCGGACATGCGCTGCAATTCGGTATTCATCCAGACCGGATCGCCGTGGCCGGCGACTCGGCAGGAGGACATCTGGCCGCGAGTATGGCGACGCTGGCAGGCTGCGATGAGCCTGGAGAGGATCTGGCAACTTCGGCGAAAGTCGATCTGGTGGTTAACTGCAACGGAATCGTTGATTTCACAGGCAAATGGAAGATGATGATCCCGCAGCGTGAGAGCGGGCAGCCTGTGGTAAATTGGATGGAACGGCATAAACATGCGCAAGCGTTGTCCCCCCTGTACAATGTGGCAGCCGGTCAACCGCCGATGCTGATTATACATGGATTAGAAGATGAGGTTGTTATACCCGAGGATGCGGTGCGCTTCTATGAAGCTTACACTGCGGCCGGCAATGAAGCGGAGCTGGTCTTGTACGCAGAATTGAAGCACGCTTTTATCCTGTTCGATTATACGGCAGCGGAGGTTGAGGTCCTGCAGGCGCTGGGACGGATCGATGATTTTCTGGTCAGCCACCGTTTTCTTGATGAGATCCAGTTAACCTATTCCAGGGAGGCGAACGACTATGAATGAACGGCTTCCGCAAAAGATCAGCAGAAGGGCTTTCCTCAGCACATCCGGCAAATTAGCGTTAGGAATAACGGGATTGGTGGCGGGAAGCACCGGGTTATTTTATTATGGAGCACTCAAGCATAGAGTGCCTGCCTCCCAGGAGATTCCAAGCCATATGGCTGAACTCGGTATTCTTGGACAGTTAACGGCCCTTCAGGGCATGAATAAGATCCATTATGAGGCAACGATCCATGACGCCTGGGTGACCAAACCCGTCAAAAGTTTTGTCTACGTCTCGGTTGATGCGAAAGGCGGGCTGCTTATTCTGTCGCCTGCATGTACGCATCTGGGCTGTAAGATTGATCCGGTTCCGGTGGAGAAGCGCGGCGGCTCCAAAAATTTGTTCTTCCAGTGCCCTTGTCATGGCGCCGAATTCGATGACAAAGGTAACGCAGTTGGCGTGGTTTCGCAGGGATTGGATTCGTATGAGGCGCTTGTCGCGGACGGTAAAGTGTATATCGATATTTTGGCACCGATAAAAGGAAGCATTTCTTCATGATTGCATGACCGGTTGTGATATCATGGATAATATAACGCGGTTCCGGACCATAAGAGAATCACGAAGGCAGAAGCCGCTCACTTCTCAAAAAAGGAGTCTGGTAAACATGGCGGATTATGAAGTCCAATGTTATCTGTGCAAGAAAAAATTTATAGCGATGGCAGGAACAAAAATCTTCAAGCAGGTGAAGCAAAACAGGAAGGGCATGCATTGCTGCGAAGAGTGCAAATGGAAGGTCGAGCTTGAGGCGAGACTGAATTTTGGCAGACGGCTTCTTTGACAGGTGTCGAGCAGCCCGACAATACGAACTGTTGAAACCGTACTCATTCAGATTAAGAGATTCGCGGCCTCGGAGAAAAATATCCGGCAATCAAGTGTATCCAATGTGAATGGACCATTGAGGGGAGAAAATAAATATGCTCACAGATAAAAATATACAGGCTTATTCGTCACACGGGGAACAAGGCGGCGCAGGCAGGGCGACCACACAATCTGTTGAAGCCTTGGCTGAGGAATTTATGGCTGCATTATCGGCCGAAGAATTAGAAGCCCTTCAATATGATTTCAACGAAGCCAGCACAGCGGTATGGTCGAACCTCCCAATCCGAGATGCCGCTCGTCACGGGCTGAGGCTGGGTGATTTAGAGGGGAAAAGTCTCAAGGCGGCCCATGCGCTCGCAGAAGCAGCGCTCAGCGCCGAAGGTTATAAAACAATGATAGAGATCATCAGGGCCGATGAGTATTTGCGGCAGGATGCGGGGGGCATGCAGTGGGGCAGCGAGCTTTATTACATCGCGATTTATGGCAAGCCGTCGGCAAACACCCCATGGATGCTGCAGATCACCGGTCATCATCTGGCTGTTAATCTTGTCTGCAACGGGAAACAAACCAGCGCGACCCCCATGTTCGTCGGTGTAGAGCCACAGTCCTTCAAGGCGGATGAAGCGGAGGTGGAAGCCATGGCCGGACGGATCGGCGCGCTTGCCGCATTCCTGAATACTTTAAGCACATCGCAGCTTGGAACCGCGGCAATTGAAGGAGAAATAGGAGACATTATTCTCGGTCCGGGCAAAGACCGGGATTTTCCCGAAGCACCGAAGGGACTATCCGCTTCGGCGCTTTCTCAGGAACAGAGGGACCTGATCGGTCATGCCATAGCATCCTGGGTCATGGCGGCACATGCAGATACCGCCAAGGAGCTGCTGGAAGCCTACTTGTCGGAAGAGGCAATTAATCAAACCTATATCGGCTGGAATGGCTCATCCGATGTCATGAACAGCAAATCGTATATTCGGATAGACGGACCGCGGGTATGGATTGAACTGGCTGGATTGCAAGGCGCCGCCTACCGGGACAAGGTTCAGATCCATACGATTTGGCGGGACAAGGCAGCCGACTATGGCGCTTGCTTCGGTCTGCAAGAGAATGGGCATACGGAGCAAATCAAATGAATGAGGCATTCAATAGAAGCTGGCTGATCGGGAAATTCGGGGAAATCAGGCTGCGCACCGTGAAAGCGCTGGACCAACTATCCGACGAAGAGGTGAATGCCTCGCCTGATCCGGCCAGCCACAGTATTTCGGCACTCATCCAACATATTCACAGCAATGTTCAGGAGCGCATCGCCAAAGGTATTTTGCATCGGGAATACGAGCGGGGACCCAATGGATCCCCGTATTTGCTGCATGCGACGATCTAAAGCGGCTTATTGAAGACGATATGAATCTGATCCTCCAGACATTGCACGAAATGAGGCCCGAACAGTGGCTGGAAACACAAATTGTCCGGAATAAAGAGCGGACTCACCTGGACATGCTGCATCAATGTGCTGCCCATTATTCCGAGCATATGGGACAGATTCTATATCTCGCAAAATGGTTCCGCAGGGATCAATACCGGTCAACCTCGATTTAATGACAAATTGACTGTTATTGATTTTCGTTTTATAATCGTAATAATTACATATTAGTGGGATATTCAGATGCCTATATGAGATATAGCCTAAGCGCTGCTCCCTATAAATGCGTGGCTGAAGCCTGACGGCTCTTTTTTATCGCCTTTTATCGTAAAAATTACTATATAAAACAAATGATCAAGAAGGTCATTCAAAAGAGGTGCAAATCAATGGAACAATTCGATTGCCTTATAATTGGAGCGGGTGCAGCAGGTATTGGAATGGGCTGTGTGTTAAAGGACTTGGGCGTGAAGCGTTTTGGCATATTGGAAAGAAGCGAAGTGGGCGCCTCCTTCCTGATGTGGCCGAAGGAGATGCGCATGATTACCCCGTCGTTCACCGGCAATGCTTACGGCATGCTGGACCTCAACGCGGTGGCGCTTAAGACATCGCCTGCCTACACGCTGGAAACCGAACATCCGTCCGGAGAGGATTACGCGGATTACCTGCAGGCGGTAGCGGATTTCAGAGAGCTTCCGATCCGGACCGGCATCGATGTGACGGCTGTTTCACCGGTGGAGGACGGGTTTGTACTGGAAACGACCCAAGGTCAATTGTTCAGCCGTTATGTCATCTGGGCGGCAGGCGAATTCCAATATCCCCGATTGGATGGATTCGAAGGGGCCGAGCATTGCTATCACAGCAGCCTGATCAGCGAGTGGAGCGGCCTTGAGGGCGAGGAGTTCGTAATCATTGGCGGATATGAGAGCGGAGCGGATGCGCTGATTCATCTGGGACGGCTTGGCAGGAAGGTTACACTGATTGACCGCAATGACCGGTTCAGCGAGCGGGGAAGCAGCGACCCCAGCGTGGAGCTGTCTCCCTACACCAAGGACCGATTGAATGAGCTTCAGAACGGGGATCAGGTAGAATTATTGAGCGGCCACAGCGTTCATTGGGTGGCGGAATCCGAGGATGGCGGGTTTCTGATTTACTGCGAGGATGCGGCGGGAACGGAGCGTTTTGTCAAAACCGCGCATCCCCCCATTCTTGCGACGGGCTTCAAGAGCAGTCTGGGCCTTGTGAAATCCTTGTTCGAAATGGACGGTAAAGGCCATGCGCTGCTTAACCAAAATGATGAATCGACACATACTCCCGGATTATTTTTGTCCGGCCCTGGTGTCGTGCACGGCGATCTCCTGTTCTGTTTCATATATAAATTCCGTCAGCGCTTTGCCGTTGTGGCTGGAGCTATAGCCGAGGGGCTTGGACTCTCCAAGGCTCCATTGGAGGAATACCGCAGAGCAGGTCTCCTCCTGGAGGACTTGTCCTGCTGCGGCGAGGATTGCCAGTGTTGAGGCATGTGAAGGAGCAGGGGCGCAGCGCGGTTCTGGTTGGCTTCGAATCCTCCGGGAAATCGGCGCTGTTTCGCGGCTTGTCCGGCATGGATACGGGAGAGGAGTCCAACTTTCGCGGCTCGACCGTGAGCAGCCGGCGGGCCAGGCTAGCGGATGATCTGGATCTGGTCGATTTGCCCGGAATCCGGATGAAGGATGACAGTGTCACCACCCGGCTGGCGCTTGGTGAAATTCAGGGCGCGGATGCTGTAGTTCTGGTTGTCCGCGGCACTCATGCGCAGGTCGA
The DNA here is from genome assembly GCF_056269285.1 of Paenibacillus sp. JT31N11. Classification (NCBI taxonomy): domain Bacteria; kingdom Bacillati; phylum Bacillota; class Bacilli; order Caryophanales; family Paenibacillaceae; genus Paenibacillus; species Paenibacillus sp. JT31N11. The sequence goes on along the minus strand of NZ_JBWDNQ010000008.1, from coordinate 200,852 downwards.
ACTGCCTCTATTGCTGGACAGCCTGATGCTGAAGGACAAACGAACCCTGTTGGTTCTGACCTTTGAGGATAAAGCGTCCGATGAGCTGCATAAGCTTGTTTTGCACTACAAGGACTGGCTCGGCATCCCTGTACTAAGCGTCGATTCCCGCAGCTTGACCGTCGTGAAACGAAAGCAGCTGCTGGAATATATCGATACCGCGAAGCCTGTCCGCAAAAAAGCCGTACTGCGGCCTGCACCCCGGCTGCCGGTGATAACGCCGCAGCATACCTGGTTTGAGCATCCGCTGCTGGGAAGGCCTCTTGCTCTTCTTACGACGCTGCTGCTCTTTGCCGTGCCTGTTCTGCTTGCTTATCTGGGTTCCCAATGGCTGCAGCCAATCGCCGACCGGCATGTGATTGATCCGCTCCGCTCTGTTCTGAATGCAAGCCCGGCCTTCATCCAATCCCTGCTGATTGGCGATTACGGCATGATTTCATTGGGAGTGTATTCGTTCCTGTGGGCTTTTCCTGTGGTGCTGCTGCTCGGGATCAGCGTTGCTGTCGCTGAAGAGAGCGGCTTGAAGGATCGGATAACCGATGCACTGGATGGATGGCTGCATGTTATCGGGCTCAGCGGACGGGACCTGATTCCTGTTCTCTCCGGGTTTGGCTGCAATGTGGTGGCTGTATTTCAGAGCAGAGCCTGCAGCACATGCTCGCGGAAATCCTGTGTATCCCTGATTGCCTTCGGTTCGGCCTGCAGCTATCAGATTGGAGCTTCCCTGTCTGTTTTTGGCTCAGGCGGTCATCCGTGGCTGTTTGTTCCCTATTTGGCGATGCTGTTTGTGATTGGAGCGCTGCACACCCGGATCTGGAATAGGAGCAAGGGTCAAGAGCTGCACAGGCCGCTTTATGAAACGAAGACCTTCCTGCAGCCCCCTTCGCTGCGCGCGGTAGGCTGGCGCGTCCGTTCGGTGATCAAGCAATTTCTGATGCAGGCGATGCCCATTTTTATCGGAATCTGCCTGGCGGCCACGCTGCTGGAGAAGCTTGGGATTATGGACCGCCTGGCGAGGCTGGCGGCTCCATTGCTTGGATGGTTTCACCTGCCGGAGGAAGCTGCCGGAGGGATTATTTTCTCCATTTTGCGCAAGGATGGGCTCTTGACGCTCAATCAGGATAATGGCGCGTTTCTGCAGACGCTAAGCGCAGGGCAGCTGCTTGTGCTTGTCTATCTGGCTTCGACGCTGACGGCTTGTCTGGTGACGCTGTGGACGGTGCGCAAGGAGCTTGGCTGGCGGTTCGCCGGATCAATGGCCGGCAAGCAGGCCGTCACTTCCGTGGTGTCAGCCTCTATGATTATGGTGATAGGATAATCGAGCAGCCGCAATTTCTTTTTATCCGGCAGGGATGTACAATGAAAGCAGCGGCAACTTCCGCTTCTTAAGGCTAGGGGGAATGAAGATATTGGCAGCCAATCAGACAGACAGCGGGAACGAAGAGATTATTTTAAGCGGCCAGTCCAGAGAACGATGGGGACGCAGAAGAAGAGAAATAGCCGAGTGGGTGGAGCTTGTGAAGCCTCCTACCCGCCATCCGAAGAAAACCGCCCTGCTTGACGGCATTGAAGTCGATGTGGAGCTGCACCGGGCATTGCTGCTGTTTCAGCAAATGAATATCAGCACGGAGTTTTCCTGCGCGGGCGTAAGCATGCTGGATGAACCGGAGGATCATTCGCTGTATGCTTATATTACCTTTCTTGAATCGGAGCAAACGGAGCAATTCGTCCAATTTGCCATGGCCTATATGCGCCACCGGCTGCTGGTCATCCATGAGCCTTCGCGGGGCCGTTACGATCTCTCGTCCTTCTTTATCGGACATAATCGAAGCTTCTGCCTGCTGATCGGGCGCTGCGCGGAGCAATTCCTTGAAGGCCAGCGTCAGACCGTGACTGTGAACCGGCAGGACAGCTCTGAACGCTCGTCATAGATGAAGTCCAAACACTTCTTTATCCAGCTTAAGGTCCCCGTTTGGGCCAAGCTGAGAGGGGAAGTGTTTTGTTATATCTACATCGGGGCAGCTGCCCTTGGGAATCCATGGTTTGAATTCGCGCCCCTCGGGTAGTTGTTTAAGGAATGTATTTATGCAGGCTGCGTTGACAATAGTGGAGTTAGGGAGTGATTGGCTTGGACTATGAGAATTTGACCTTACATACGGATAAATATCAAATCAATATGATGTATGCCCATTGGGTGCATGGATCCTTGAACAATAGGGCGGTTTTCGAGGCGTACTTCCGCAAATTGCCCTTTGGGAACGGGTATGCGGTTTTTGCCGGACTGGAACGAATCATTCATTACATTCAAAATTTAGCGTTCGACGAAGAGGACATCATGTATCTGCAGGAGCAGGAGGAGCAGTATCAGGATGGATTTCTCGAGGAGCTGCGGCATTTCAAATTTACCGGACATATCCATGCCGCAGCGGAAGGGACCCTTGTCTTTCCGAATGAACCCTTGATTCGTGTCGAAGCGAGAGTCTTCGAAGCGCATCTGCTTGAGACGGCGCTGCTTAACTTCATGAATTATCAAACCTTGATCGCCACCAAAGCCTCCCGGATAAAACAAGTGGCTCCAACTGAAACGCTGCTTGAGTTTGGCACCAGGCGGGCCCAGGAAGCGGATGCGGCCATATGGGGAGCGCGGGCGGCTTATATTGCCGGGTTTCATGCGACCTCCAACCTGCGTGCAGGCAAATTGTTCGGCATTCCAACAAAAGGCACACATGCCCACTCCTGGATACAGGATCATGATACGGAGGAAGAGTCATTCCGCAAATTTGCCGAAGCGATTCCCGATCAGGTTTCTTTGCTCGTGGATACCTACGATTCGTTGAAAAGCGGCGTCCCCAATGCCATAAAAACAGCCAGGCACCTGGAGCAAATGGGCAAAAAAATCCAATCCATCCGCATCGACAGCGGAGATCTGGCCTATATTTCCAAACAATCGAGAGAGATGCTTGACGACGCTGGGCTGTCTTATGTCAAAATCATCGCATCAGGGGATCTTGATGAAAACATCATCCTGAATCTGAAGGCGCAGGGGTCAAAAATAGATGTTTTTGGCGTAGGGACCCAGTTAATTACGGCGGCTGACCAGCCGTCATTGGGCGGTGTATACAAGCTGGTCGCAAGAGAGAAGAACGGGGAATACGAGCCGGTTATTAAAATATCGGGGAATCCGGATAAAGTGTCCAATCCCGGAGTGAAGGAAATCTACCGGATTATCAGCAAGGCAACAGGGAAAGCCGAGGCAGATTACATCGCTTTGCGCCACGAGCAGGATATCTTGCATGGACAACCGCTGGACCTGATTGATCCCGTACATTCCTATAGAAGCCGGACGGTAAAGGATTATGAAAGTGTGCCGCTGCTGCATCCGATATTTCTGGATGGCGCTCTTGCGTATCCGCTGCCCAAGCTGGAGGATATCCGAACGTATCACGAAGAGCAGATCCAGTTATTCTGGCCGGAGTATCTGCGGAAGCTCAACCCCGAGATGTTCCGGGTTAACCTCAGCCGCGAGGCCTGGGAGCTGAAGATGGAATTGATCCGGAAGCATCAAGGATAAACGAATATAATGCATCAACCCGAGGCAAGCCCGCCTCGGGTTTTTTTGCAAGCTTATCGGATGGATAATGTGAAATAACCGATTTCACCCCGGAGTTAACCGTTTATTCTGCTGAAATGACCGTTTTAACATTTTAACATGCCGATTTATGTAAACAACGGTAAACTTCACAACAATCTCTTTACGTGCCTCTAATCCATATCGAACACTTTCTCTCTAGAATGAACGGAGTAAGATAAATCAGGAAGCTGCCAAGAGAGGAGAATCCCCCGTGCTTGTCAAAGAGGCTGCCGCTTTGGATGCCAAGCCTATCGAACAGGTTCAGGAACGCAAGCTCGTCAAGCCTCGTTCGAGACGGAAAAGAAAAGAAGCCCTGACAGGCTTGATGTATGCCCTGCCGGCACTGGTACTGCTGCTGCTGTTCCGCTATTGGCCCCTTGTGTTCGGCATGTGGATCAGCTTATGGAAATGGGGTTATGTGCCGGAACGGTTCGTGGGTTTCGACAATTATATGCGCGTCTTCAGAGAGGATCTCATCGTGAACGATCCCATGTCGGGCTTGCAGCTGGGAGAAGTCGGACAAGCGTTCATGGTTACCATCTTCTACGCTATCGGTACGATTCCGCTGACGCTGCTACTGTCGTTCTTCGTCTCCTATGTGCTGTTTCATATAACCAAAGGAAAAACGCTGCTGCGCGTGCTTTTCTTTCTGCCTTATATTACTTCTCAAGTCGCTGCGGCAATTGTGTTCAAGTGGATCTTCCATCCAAGCGTGGGGCTTGCCAATTCGGCCGTCAATTTCTTTGGCGGAACGCCTCAGCAGTGGCTCACGGATCCTGACCCGATCCTGGTCAAGCTGCTGAACACGCTTGGCGGCAGCTGGCCGGCATCGATTCCAACGGCGTTCGCAGGCCCGACCTGGGCCCTTGGCGTCGTCATCCTGTTCTCGATATGGAGCAGCCTTGGCTTCCAGATTGTGGTGTTCTTGTCCGGCATGACGCAGATTCCGCATGATCTGACCGAAGCAGCCCGCATAGATGGCGCGCGCACCTGGAACGTCATCCGCCATATTACACTGCCGCTGCTGTCTCCGACCTGGTTTTTGCTTACGATCGTATCAGTCATCGGGGCATTTGAATCCTTTAATGCATTCTATGTCTTCTCGGGCGGCGAGGGTGGTCCGCTTGGCTCGACAATGTCGCTGCCTTTGTACATCTTCCGAAGCTTCTATGTGTATGGACAGGTTGGTTACGCATCAGCAGTCTCCATGCTGCTGTTCATCCTGCTGCTGGGGCTGACATGGCTGCAGCTGCGCTATGGAGAGAAGAAGGTTCATTATATGCATTAATGGAGGAATGACGAATGTACGGAATGGTAGGTGCACGGCGTTCCTCGAAGGTGATGTGGACGATCGTGCTGATCGGTGTAGTGCTGTTGGCATGCTGTGTAGTGTTTCCTTTTATCTGGATGATCCTGACTTCGCTGAAGACCGGGGAGGAAATTAACCGGCTGCCGCCGACTATGCTGCCTGAGGTATGGAATTTCAAAAATTATCCGGAAGCCTGGATGAAGCCGGAATCGACGTTTCAGCGCTATTTTATCAATACGGTGATTATTGCCGGGCTTGGGACGGCGCTGCAGCTTCTCGTCTGTGTGCCGATCGCCTTCGCCATCACGCATTTCAACTTTCGCGGCAAGAACCTGATTTTTATGCTGGTGGTCGTGACGATGCTGATTCCGTTTGATGTGACGCTGGTTCCGAACTTTGTCACGATGCGGCATATTCCGCTTGCAGGCGGCAATGATTGGGCAGGCTCCGGCGGGCAGGGCTTTTATGATAGCTATATGGGCATCATGCTGCCGTTTCTGGCGGAAGCCTTCACGATATTTTTGCTCAGACAGGCTTTTCTCTCGGTGCAAAAGGAATACTGGGAGGCCGCGCAGGTGGACGGGATGTCGAACAGACGTTATCTGTGGACGGTGCTGCTTCCGCTTGTGCTGCCATCGCTTATTACGACAGCGCTGCTGGCCTTTATCGGCAAATGGAATGGCGTGTTGTGGCCGCTGCTGGTTACATCCAGTGAATCGCTGAGACCGCTGCAGGTAGGCTTGCTCTACTTTGTCAGCGAGGAAGGCCCGAACTACCATCATTTGATGGCGGCAGCGACCTTTACGATCGCGCCGATCGTGGTGCTGTATCTCATTGCCCAGCGATGGTTCCACCAAGGCATTACATCCACGGGATTGAAGGGTTGACCCAATATGGGAATAGACAACAAGAGACTGCTCTGGAGGGGAAATATGGACTGGCTGAAAAATATTGAAATCGTGATTTTTGATCTGGACGGTACGCTGTACCAGGATGGGACCTTTTACAAACGTTATTTGGAGCTGTTGTTTGAGGACAGCGATCACAGCGCAAGCTTGAGCGTCTTTCTGGACGATATGGCCTCCATGCTGGAGGGCCGGCATGGAAGCGGCATCGGGGACTGGTATCATCCCGATTCGGATACATGGACGCGGGGAACAGACACGAAATCGGTCTTTCGGAATTGGCAGGGCGAGGAGCTGGGCGTCACTCAGGGGAAGACGGGGACTGCATCCATCTATGCGGGAGATGCCTGGAGTCTGGTGAGTATTTTTGCCGCCAAATTCGGCGTTGCCGAAGGGAAGCGCCAGCAGGCGTTTCAGCAGGTGCGCAAAGAAATGCTGCAGGGCGCCTCAAGCTTCGAACGCCATCATGATCTGTATGCCGCTATCGGGAATCTGACCGGGGTGCGGACGCGGATATTGCTCACGAACTCGCCGGAGAATACGGGCCGCGAATTTATTGCGGCGCTCGATTGTCTGAAGCTGTTTAATGAAATCGTGTATGGCGCCGGCAAGCCGAATGGTCTTGAACGGTACATGCAGGAGCTGATGGATAGGGAGAATCTGCAGGCGGATCAAATCCTCTCAATTGGCGACCATGCCTGGAATGATCTGTACCCGGTACAAAAGCTGGGCGGCCGAACGGTATTCTTGTCTCCTTATCCCTCATCGGAGCCTGCGCAATGGGATGTCCGGCTGGACACGCTTGATGAACTGGCAGCGATGCTGGTTGAGCTGCAGCATGTCAGGCAGCAGGCGAAGCAAAGCACGGAGCCGATCTCCGGCTTCTAGAACGAAAGCATCACGCCCATAACCGGGCACAAACATAAAAATAAGGGTGATCAAAGGAGTGTTGGAAGAATGAGCAAGCGGCAAGAGGAGCGTCTTACCTTTTACGGCGGTCTGACAACAATCGGCGGTGTCCACATTATGTACAGCTGTGGAGACACCGGCATTGTGTTCGATCTGGGAATGGCTCGCGGTTTCTTCAACGGAGATACGAGAGTACGGCCGGATTACGGCATCCGCAGCTATTTGCTGACCAGGATGGCGCCTCCGGTGCTCGACCTGTACGATCCTGATCTCCTGGGTGATCTGGGCGAAGCGGAACTGCTCCAGGTCTGGGGCAAGGAGGAAATGCCGCATGTTGACAATCTGCACGGCTTCGTAAGCCATATTCACCAGGATCATATGGCCCTGCTGCCGTCGCTTCGCCCCAACCTTCCGGTATGGATGCACCGCGACGCTTACGCCGTGCACGAGGCTGTCGTGGCGGCGGGCGAATATCCGGATACCCGTGCGGATATCCGCATCGTCGAGGATGGCCAGGTTGTGGATTTCGGCACCTTCCGCATCGAATTCATTGAAGTGGATCACGACTCGCCAGGAGTGACCGGTTTCATTATTCATGGTCCGGAGCACCGCATCGCCTTCACCGCCGACTGGCGCCGCCACGGCCGGAATCATCATCGGCTGGACCGCTTCATCGAGCGCTGCCGGAGCACAGGAATCGACGTATTGATTACGGAAGGCACCCGGCTTCGCCAGGATACTTTATTTCGCAAGCCCAAGGATCGGCTTGAAGTCGAGGTCGCTCTTGAATGCCGCCGCGCCATGCAGGAAACAGACGGCCTTGTCTACGTCAATATTCTCGCCCGCAACGTAGAGCGTGTGGCCGATTTGATCATCAGGACGCAGGAAGCCGGCCGCAAGCTTGTCATGGATGAGAGCACGGCAGTTCTCTGGCACACAGCCTCAAGGAAGCTGCAGGTACTCGAGGGGCATCCCGCATTGGAAGCCGGCCGCGATGTGATCCGGCTGCTCCGTACGCCGCTTTGGTCACAGGGGCCGCAACCGGCAAAGGAAGCGGAGCTTCCCTACGAGACGATTGAGCTGCAGGATATTGGAGCGGATAAATCTCATTACGCGGTCTACCTAACCTATCCGCATACGCCATTAATCGCAGAGCTGGAGATAAGCGGTTCTGTCCATTCAGGCTCTGTCTATGTTCATGCCGACGGCAATCCGCTTACGCCGACCGACGAAACGCTGTTGAGATGGCTGAACGAGTTCGGCGTAAGGTACCATTATTGCGCAACTGGCGGCCATGCCGCACCGCAGGAAATCAGCGAATTGACAGCAGCGATCGCACCGAAGCTGGTCGTGCCGCTGCACAGCATGCATCCGACCCTTTTCAACAGCAGCGGCGTCCGCAAATATTACCCGGCGCCAGGGGAGAGCTTCGAGCTTTCCGAGCTGATTGGAAGCAGCAGTCTGACAACGATTTAAGACGAAGGCATCCTTGCCGCACAATGAGGACCGGCGAACGAATCAGCGGTGGCATGATATTCGCAGCTATGCAAGCTCGAAGCCGTCGAATTTTTTCAGAAGTGACAGAACACGTAATTACAAAAACCTAGGAGTGGTAAATGTGATTTTGCGTAAAATGTTCAGCCATTGGAAAACATCAATCGTCTCCCTGATGCTTATTACAGCTGTAGGCTGTTCAGCGGGTGCGCCGGCGGCCAATAACAATGCCCCGGCCGCCAATGCCCCGGCAGCAAATGCTCCGGCGGCAAATGCACCAGCTGCCGACGCCCCGGCAGCTGACGCTCCGACAGGCGTATCAGCAGGAATCGAGCTCGGCAAGGATGGCCCCGTCACCATTGATTTCTGGCATATTCAAGCCACGATATACGGCGAAGCGATCAAGGAGATCGTCAGCGACTTCAACAAGGAATACGAAGGCAAAATCGTTGTGAGAGAAGTATTCCAGGGCAGTTATGACGATCTTAACAAAAAAGTGCGTGCCGCTTTGCAGGGCGGAGGCCTCCCTGCTGTAGCCATGTCGTACGAGAGCGACACGCTCGAGTACATGAAGGCGGACAAAATCGTCCCGCTTGACGACTACATCAGCGATCCGGTGAACGGACTGAGCCAGACGGATCTGGACGACATTATGCCGGGTGTGCTTGCCCGCCAACGTATTCCGGAGTATAACGGCAAAACGATGAGCTGGCCGCACGGGAACTCCTCGATGGGGGTTTACTACAACATTGATTTGCTGGAACAGGCCGGCTACGACAAACCGGCAGCCACATGGCCGGAATTTGAGAAAATGGCGCTTGATATTACAGCGAAAACCGGCAAGCCTGCTCTGGTTATGGGCAATGCCAACAATGGCGGCACGTTCCGCACATGGCTGCGCACTTACGGCATTGATCCGATCAAGCTGGATCAAAGCGGTGTGAACTATGACAACCCGGAGGCTGTGGAACTGGCGGCCATGATCAAGAACCTGATCGACAAGAAGGCGATTGTTCTTGCAGAGGACACCGAGCAGGAATTCACGAACGGCAGAGCCGCGATGGAAATCGGTACAACAGCTCGTACAAGCTCCAAGCTTGATCTGGTGAAGGATAAATTCCAATGGGGCATCACCCTGATCCCGCAAGGCAAAAGCGGAGGTCAAGTAACAGAGCTGTACGGCGGCAACCAGGTGCTGTTCAAAACCACTCCGGAAGAGCAGCTTGCAGGCTGGCTGTTCTTGAAATATTTCGCGGGATCGGAAGCACAGTCGATCTATGCAGCCAAAACAGGCTATTTCCCGGCTACGAAGTCCGCGCAGGAAACCGATTTGCTGAAGCAAAACTATGCGGATAACCCGCAGAAGAAGCAAGCTTTTGACGAAGTGTTCCCCTATGCCCGCATCGACGTTTCGAGCGCTGCGCGCAGCAAAATGGATACATCCGTAGGCGAGGCGCTGCAGGCGATGATCGCCGGCAAGCTTTCTCCGGCAGATGCGGTGAAGAAGGCGCAGGCTGATGCGACCAAGGTGCTCGGAGAATTCAAATAAATGGGTTCCGTCCATAGAAGAAACGAGATTATGATAGCCGTCCGTAGAGTCGGCAGCGTTTCTGTGGATGATCTTGTCCAAACTTATAATGTCTCGGTGGAAACTATCCGCCGGGACCTTCGTATTTTGGACGAGAAGGGATTTCTTCGCAGAACGTATGGCGGCGCAGTCAGAAAAGAACAAACCACTTGGGATATGCCCTATTATGACCGGATGCAGCTTAACCGGGAGCGCAAGGAAGCCATCGCCCGCGAAGTCGTGCTGCTGCTGGAGGACGGTGACAGCGTTTTTATCGACGGAAACACTTCCGGGCTGATTCTGTCCCGGTTCATTCCGGAGAATAAAAATCTGACCATCGTGACGAACTCGGCTATGGTCACCTTGAATCTGGTCCAGAAAAAGGGGAAATTGAAGGTTCATCTGGTCGGTGGCGAAGTGGATGAGGATGGCAAGACATTCGGCTATAAGCTGCACTGCGAGCTTCGTCAGTACCGCTTTGACAAAGCTTTGTTTTCCTGCATGGGATTTGGCGCTGAAGGGCTGTACTACTCCAAATGGGAGCCGCTGCAAATCGCGCAGATGCTTGTCGAGCAAAGCAATCAGCTGATTCTGATGGCTGATTCGTCGAAGGCGAACCGCAGCGGCTTTCTCTACGGCATGGAGCTGAGTCGCATCCATACGCTGGTGACGGATGAAGGCATCCCTCCGGACATGCGCGACAGCCTGCGGGAATCGGTCCGCCGTCTGATTATCGGCAGCAGCGAAGTCAACGAGGAATAGCTAAAGGCGAGATAAGTCTAAGCATGATTTCCTCCCATCGCATCTCACCGTGAGTATTAGAGGAAAATGTCAGGAACCGTCGAAACTAAATAAGACAATCCGAAAGGAATGATTGCGAAACGAGCGTGTGAAAGGAGCTTGATCCTTGAAAGTTATTTTGGTTGATGATGACCCCCTGGCTTTGAAGCTTCTGGAGAGCGAGCTTACGGCCATCGGTCAGGTCGAAATTATAGGATCCTACCAGGATCCGCGAGTGGTCATGCAGGACATGCGCGCCGGCTTGCCGGATGCTGTTTTTTTGGATATCCATATGCCTTTCATCAGCGGATTGGAGCTCGCAGAACAAATTCTCGGCGAATCTCCCGATATCCAAATTGTGTTCGTAACGGCCTACCAGGAGCACGCCGTTGAAGCATTCGAGCTGACTGCCCAGGATTATATTATCAAACCAATCCAGCGTGAACGATTGATCAAGACCTGTGCGCGGGTCAGAAGAATGCTGACCCTCTATTCGGCCAGGCGTTCAGATGCCGCGCTGCCAGTGATGATTCATTGCTTCAAGTCCTTTCTGATCGAAGGCCGGGTCCCGGGGGCAGCCGCTGTACGCTGGAAAACTTTCAAAGCGCAGGAATTATTCCTCTATCTGCTCCAGCACCAGGGAATAACCGTTCAAAAGCAGCATCTGCTTGAGCATTTGTGGGCCGAGATTGATTGGAAGAGAGCCATCACGCAGCTGTACACCACGATCTATCAGATCAGGATGCTCATTGCCAAGGAGAATCTGACGATCCGGATCGTCAATCAGGACGAAGGCTACCGGCTCGAGCTTGGCGGAGTCGAGGTGGATGTGATGGTATGGGAAAAGCAGCTGGAGCAAGCCCCTATGCTGACTGAAGCGACATTGGAGCTTCATTTGAAGCTGTTTGCGATGTATCGGGGCGATTACCTGATGGAGCATGAGTTTCTTTGGGCAGAGCCGGAGAAACGCCGCTTGCGCGCGATTTGGCAGTATCATAGGCATCAACTGCTTGATTTTTATAAAACCAAGGGCAGGAATTCGGAGGCGATTTCTTTTCTTCTTCAGGTTCAGAAGGTAAATCTGACCGAGGAGCAGGTTTATTTTGAGCTGATGCAATTGTATCAGGAAACGGGCGACCGCTTTTCCCTGGAACAGCAATTCGCATTGCTGCAGGGCATGCTGAGCCGCGAATATGACGCCAGCCCCAAGACGGCAGTACGTGAATGGTATATGAATTGGAAGCAAACGATGGAGTAATGTATTCCGTCTAAATAGGAGCTCATTGAGCTTTGGCGCAAGCAGGCGCCAAGGCTTTTTTGACATTGACGGGGGGATGCCCGAAGGTATTTCAAAAATGTTTCAGATTCGTCATGTATAATAAAATAAGTCGTTGGACTCAGTTCTAAAGACCCTAATATTACCCATCTATAGGGAAATATTACTCATCATGATGGTAAGGGAGTTTAACGTTATGAATCATATGCATGGCAGTTTTCATGAATCTCTTGTCATTTTATCCTGTTTGATCGCAGTGGCCTCCTCTTATTCCGCTTTGGACCTAACCGGAAAGATCTATACAAGCAAGGACAAGCTGCGGTTGCTTTGGCTCGTTTGCGGTGCTTTTTCCATGGGTCTTGGCATCTGGTCGATGCATTTTGTCGGCATGCTTGCCATGCGCCTGCCTATACGCATTTCCTATGATATCAAGCTGGTGCTGCTCTCTGTCGTGCTGGCCATCGGGGTATCGCTGATTGCATTGTTTACCGCGCACCTGCAGCGTATGGGCTGGAAAGAGATATGGTTGTCAGGAGGACTGATGGCTGCAGGAATCTGCGGCATGCATTATATCGGAATGGCGGCTATGACGGTCGATATCAGTTACGATCCATGGATGGTCTCTCTGTCAGTTATTATTGCCGTCACAGCGTCGGCTGCCGCGCTTGGAATGCTCTATTATTTCCGCCAACAGACGGTCCGTTATGCGCTGCTCTTCAAGCTTGGAAGCTCGCTTGTAATGGGCGGCGGAATCGCCGGCATGCATTACACCGGTATGGCTGGAGCGTATTTTCATGAGAGAATGGATAACGTCGCCGCCGGCGGGATGCTGATTGATCAGACTTTGCTCGCCTATATTATCGCAGCAGGCACGTTCCTGCTTCTTGGTCTGACTTTTCTTGGCATTCTGGTCAACAAGCGGTTTCGGCAAAAGGATCTGACCATTCTGGAGAGCGAGCAATGGTACCGGTCCTTATACGAGAACAATGCCGATGGCATCCTGTCCGTGAATACCAAGGGCGAGGTTATGGGAATGAATCCCGCTGTAAACAAAATTGCTGGCGCTGTCATAGAGGGATTCACAAACAAGCATATCTCCGCCATCGGTTTGAAGGCAGTTGAAGAGCAGAAGGCGAGGGACAAAGCATTATCAGGTCAACCTGCCGGTGAGCGGCCGGATAGTTATGAAACCGTTATAACGAATTCGAACGGACATCAGGTGGAAATCCATGTAACCCAGGTTCCGGTCATTATTGACGAGAGGATTGTGGGGAGCCATGTTATCCTGAGGGATGTAACCGAGGAGAAGCGGGACAAAAGCCTGATCGAGCATCTCGCTTTCCATGATGAGCTCACCGCCTTGCCTAACCGCAGACTGTTCAACCAGATGCTCGACCAGGCGATCGAGGAATGCAAAAAGCGAAGCGGTTCTTTTACCGTGCTTGTGCTTGATGTTGACCGCTTCAAGCTTATTAATGATTCACTGGGACATACATACGGCGATCTGTTTCTCAAGGCGTTAAGTGAGCGCTTTATTGCCGGCGCCGATAATCTGGAAGTGACCATTGCCCGTATGGGCGGGGACGAATTCTCGATTATTTGCCGTTCGGAGACCGACCAGGCAGCCGACCTGTTGGCCACACGGATCTTGAGTCTGCTCCGCCAGCCATTCCATCTCCAGGGCAACGACTTCTATATATCGGCAAGCATCGGAATAGCCAGTTTTCCTGAGCATGGCGAAAGCGGTGAGGAGCTGCTGCGCTTGGCCGACGCGGCGATGTATGAGGTGAAGAAGCATGGCAAGAACGGTTACCGTTATTATTCGCAGGAGCTGGACAAGCATTTGATGGATCGTATTGAATTGGAGGGGGAGCTGCGAAAAGCCATTGAGCGCCAGGAGCTGCTTGTCTATTATCAGCCCCAGATCCGTACGGAAGACAGCCGCATGATTGGTGTGGAGGCTTTGGTCCGCTGGAATCATTCTTCAAAAGGCCTGATGATGCCGGGCAGCTTCATTCCGATTGCTGAAGAGACGGGAATGATTCATGAAATTGGCACCTGGGTTCTTTATGAAGCCTGCCGCCAAATGGTCGAATGGCATGAGCATGGCGGACCGCTGATTCCCGTGTCGGTCAATTTATCAGCCCGTCAGTTCCATCAGGCCAATCTGGTGGAATATATTGAGGCCGTGCTTGCTGAGACAGGGCTTGAGCCTAAGTATCTGGAGCTTGAAATTACGGAGAGCATGATGATGGATCCGATTGTATCCATCGATATTCTTAATAAATTGAATATGCTGGGTGTGCGGATCAGCCTTGATGATTTTGGAACAGGGTACAGCTCACTCAGTTATTTGAAGACGTTCCCGATCCATAAGCTCAAGATCGACCGTTCCTTTATTTCCGAAATAACCGAGAATGACAATGATAAAGCTATCGTAGCGACAATTATCTCCATGGCCCATCATTTGAATCTGGATGTGGTGGCGGAAGGAATCGAAACGAAGGATCAGCTGGATATTCTCACCCATAATCAGTGCAAGGAAATTCAGGGGTATTATTTCAGCCGTCCGCTATCCGCCCATCAGGTGGAGAAGGAGTTTTTTGTTCCGCTGCGTTTCTAACCCCCTTGAAAAAGGAGCATATTGTCTGCATGGCCACCTCTGCCGCGGGGCATCCGCCAAGGAGGAGGCTATTGCCATGGAACGGCTGGTCAATCCGCCAAAGGATTTCCGAATGAGGATGTAGAACTATTAAGGGCAGTGATTCACTATCTTGGAAAATAGGAGGCTTATGATGAACAAGAAAACCTTACAGGTGGGACTGGTTGGCTTCGGCTATGCGGGCAGCACCTTTCACGCTCCTGTCATAACGAACGTCGCGAATATGAGCTTGGCCAAAGTGGTGCAGCGCAATGGGGCCTCTTCCAAGGAAAAATATCCTTGGGTGACCGTAGTGGGCAGCGTTCAGGAGTTATATGCAGATGATGATATCGATCTGGTGGTCATTACAACGCCGAGCACCAATCATTATGCATTGGCCAAAGAAGCGATTATGGCGGGCAAGCATGTCGTGGTCGAGAAGCCTTTTACAACAACGTCTTCCGAAGCCGATGAGCTGATTTCCCTGGCTCGGGAGAAGAATGTCGTAGTCAGCGTCTATCAGAACAGGCGCTGGGATGGCGATTTTATGACGCTCCGCCAGGTTCTGGACCAGTCGCTGCTGGGCCGTGTAATTGAAGCGGAATTCCGCTGGGATCGCTTCAGCCCGGTTGTAAATCCGGGGAGATGGCGGGATGGTGATGTGCAGGGATCCGGTACCGTCTATGATCTGGGTGTTCATTTCATGGATCAGGCGCTTACTTTATTCGGGCTTCCGGACACAATCACCGCGGACATCCGCATCCAGCGCGAGGGCGGCATCGCCGATGATTACTTCGACATCGGACTGGGTTATGCGGATGGTCTGAAGGTGAGTCTCCGTTCCTCGCTGCTGATCAGAGAACCGGGTCCGCGTTACGTGGTTCACGGGACCGAGGGTTCTTATGTCAAATATGGCGTCGATCCGCAGGAGAGAGCGCTGCGTGGCGGTCAGACGCCGGGATCGCCGGATTGGGGAGCCGAACCGGAGGAGCAGTGGGGCAAGCTTCATGCTGTGATGGGCGCGCTGGAATTGCAAGGCCGGATACGGACGCTGCCCGGAGCCTATCAGGACTTTTATCAGAATATCAGCGATCATCTGCTTGAAGGGGCAGAGCTTGCGGTCAAGCCCGAAGAAGCAGGAATGGCGATCCGCATGATTGAACTGGCTTATCAAAGCCATCGGGAAGGCCGGATGATCGAGGTCGGCAGCTGATCTAGCAGCCACCGTAATAACAAGCGGCCAGAGCCGCTCCTATTTCACTATTCTTTCATATCCAGCCCTTCTATTTTCAGCTATTTTTAAGGAAAATCGGTTATAATAGATCTAATTGTGTCTTTTAGGAGGGTGTCTGTGCAGAACAAATCAGAAATCAAGTTATCCAACAAAGCAAAAAGAGAGCAAGAGAAGAAAAAGAAACAAAGACGAATGCAAATTATCATGTGGACTACAGGTGTTGTCGTCATAGCATTGATTGCCGTTGCTATTATTTTTCAACCGAAAGCAAAACCGCTTGAAGTGGCTTACGATCAATTGCCGATACTCGGCAAAGCCGAGGCACCGGTCAAAATCGTCGAATTCGGCGATTATAAATGTCCTTCCTGCCAATATTTCTCGCAGAATATCATGCCGCTGTTAAAGACCGATTATATCGATACCGGTAAAGCTTCGCTTTATTTCATGAACGATACGATCATTTATCAGGATTCCACGACAGCGGCACTTGCTGCCCAAGCCGTTTTCCATCAGAGCAATGAAGAGTTCTGGAAATATTATGACGCTTTATTCAAGAATCAGAAGGCGGAAGAACAAAGTATATGGGCAACGCCGGACTTTCTGACGGATTTAGCCAAGTCGGCGGGTATTAAAGTCGATTATGACAAGCTCCGCCAGGATATTGACAATCAGACCTATATGGATGAAGTAACCGAGCATACAAGATTCGCCCAGAACGATGCTAAAGTTACTGCCACGCCTACGCTATTGATTAACGGGGTTAAGTTCGAGGACGTATTTAATTACGAGGCACTCAAAAAAGCAATCGACAGCGCAATCGGTGAATCTTGATGCAGGCGAGGTTACATGCGTTAAGTCTATACTTTGCTTGGGTCGTATCCCTGGTTGCTGTCGGCGGAAGCTTGTACTTCAGTGAAGTTATGGGATTTGAGCCGTGCAAACTGTGCTGGCTGCAGAGGATATGCATGTACCCGCTTGTTTACTTGCTTGGCAGGGCCAGTTATCTGAATGACCGGAAAATCATCGGTTATGCGCTGCCCTTGTCCATTCTGGGGGGCTGCATCTCGATCTACCATGTCCTGGAGCAGAAGGTTCCAGGCTTCGCCGATATTCTGCCTTGCAGCAGCGGCATTCCGTGCAACACTGATTATATCAATTGGCTGGGGTTCATCACGATTCCAATTCTGGCACTGACCGCATTTATTCTCATTACCGTGTTTTTGTTTATGGGAAGAAACAGGGGAACCGCAGTAGAAGAATCCGAATAATCAGCCGTTTTAGGCAAAGAAGAAGAAGCTGCGCGAATGCGCAGCTTTTTTTCTATGGTTGAAATAATGATTCCCAAGAACAGGCATCCATCCCCGCATCGGGACGAAGTCGTCCAGGCGATACACCTTCATTACACATACTACCATGACCTATTGTGTTATATATATGTGATATAATAGAAAAAAATCGAAAATCAAGTCGGTTTTCGGGTTTGATAGGGTTTTCAAACGATTTTCTTATGACGTTAATCGAATATATGTATTATGCAAGGCAGGTTATATGACATACTATTAGTTTAAGAAACAACTCACCACATTCGAAAGCCGAGAGGAGCAGCGTATAGATGAGAGAATGGATGAAGATGATTCCCGAATCCGAGCAGTCAATTTACAGCAGTGCCGGATTTCAAACAGAATTGAAGCCGGGAAACAGAGCGGCGCTGATCGTGGTCGATGTCACTTACGGCTTTACGGGGTCCGAGGGTCTGACACTTGAGGAAGCGATCGAAGAATTTCCGACCGCCTGCGGTCCGGCTTCATGGGAAGCGATGCCGCGAATCAGCCGCTTGATCGGGATGTTCCGAAGCAAACAGCTGCCGATCGTCTTCACGCACAGCGACTCGCGCAGTACGCCGTATACCGGCAAGGCAACCAAACGGGCGGCGCGTACGCATGAAGTTGTGCCGGGCTTCAACGACTTTCCCGAAGCCGTCCATCCGCTTGAACAGGAGTGGAAGCTGGGCAAGACCAAGGCGAGCGCCTTCTTTCTGACTCCGCTGACGGTATATTTGCAGAAGGAAGGAATCGATACTCTCGTCATCTGCGGCGTATCGACTTCAGGCTGCGTAAGGGCAACGGCTGTGGATGCCTGCTCGCATGGCTACACCACTTTCGTCGTTGACGACTGCTGCTTTGACCGTTCCTATTATGCGCACTGCAGCAATCTGTTCGATATGCAGGCCAAATATGCGTCCGTACTCTCGCTTGAGGAGCTGGAGTCGGAAATGAAAGATATGCAGGATGTGGCGGGTTAATTTGGAAGAATCTCAGTATCGTCAAACTAAAGAGAATGATTGTACAGGGGAGTGTTACAGATGAAAAAATGGAAATTAGCTCAAATGACAGGCTGCATGATCGCGTTATTGTTGATTCTCAGCGCCTGCGGCGGCGGAAATGCCAATAACTCAGCATCGAACGCGTCCAGCACAGGAACAACGGAAGCTTCGGCGGGAACGGAAAACACAGGCGCGCCGGCTGAATTGACGAAGCTGAAGGTCGGCGTATTGAAAATAGCGGGGCTGACCAATGTGTATACCGCCAAGGAGCAGGGCATGTTCGAGAAGAACGGTCTGGATGTCGAAATGGTAGAATTCAAGTCCGGCGGCGACGCAGTTTCTGCCCAGCAGTCCGGCGATGTAGACATCATATTGTCGATTCCCGGCACGGCATTCACCGCGATCGAGCGGGGCTTTGATTTGAAGGTCATATTCCAGAATGAAACGGCAAAAGCGCAATCGCCGGATTCCGGCTCCATCCAGGTGCTGAAGGATTCGCCGATCCAGAGCGTGAAGGATCTGGCGGGCAAGAAGATAGCCATCTCCGCCCTGCACAGCCAGAATGCCGTAAGCGTGCAGAAGGTAATCAAGGCGGCGGGCGTCGATATCAGCAAGGTACAGTTTATCGAAACTCCATCGCCAAGCCAGGCTGACGCGCTCAAGTCCAAGCAGGTTGACGCCGTTGTAACCGTAGATCCTTATACAACTCAGCTGACAAGCTCAGGAGTAGGCAGAGTTATTTCCTGGCCGAACATCGAATCAATACCTGAACAGCCGCTTGGCGCATGGTTTGCGAAGAGTAAATTTATTACCGATAATCCAGACATCATTACGGGCTTCACAAATTCCCTCAAGGAAGCGATGGATTACCTCAATGGCGATGAGACCCGGGCGAAGCAGGAGGTTGCAGCTTACACCGGACTTGATCCTGCGCTTGTCAAGGATATGCCGATGATCGGCTGGAATTACAAAGTGGATCCGGCGAAGTGGCAGGCTGTCATCGATATGATGGTAGAAAGCGGCGAGATGGAGAAGGCGCATACGACCGATGAGTTTTTCTCCGATGCATTGAAATCATTCATTGTTGAATAAGCGCCGGGCATCGAACAGATCAACGGATGAGAGGATGATTCAGCATGCCAGCCATGAACTCTGCGAAAATATCTGTTTTTCCGGAAAAGGCGCCGCGTGAAACGATTATTGAAGTGGCCAACATCCACAAAATATTTGCGGTGAACGGCAACAAAGTAACAGTGTTCAACGACATGTCCTACAGCATCGACAAGGGCAGCTTCCTGTCCATCGTCGGGCCTTCGGGCTGCGGAAAGTCGACTCTCCTTAAGCTGATCTCGGGCTTGGAGCTGCCTACCAAAGGTAAAATCGTCTTCCGGGGCCGGGAAATTTCCGGTCCTCCGAAAGGCATGATCTATGTGTTCCAGCAGTATTCCAAATCAATCCTGCCCTGGCGCACCGTCATCCAGAATATTGAATTCGGCCTCAAAAGCCACAAGAAGCTGAACAAGAAGGAAACCGTCGAGAAATGTATGGAATATGTCCGTCTGGTCGGATTGGAAGGCTATGAGCATTATTATCCGTCCCAGCTATCAGGCGGCATGCAGCAGCGTGTTGTGATTGCCAGGGCGCTGATCTGCGAGCCGGAGGTGCTGCTGATGGATGAGCCATTCAGCGCCGTGGATGCCATGACGCGGGCAATCTTGCAGGAACTGCTGCTAAGCCTCTGGGAAAAGCTCGGCATTACGATTTTGTTCGTCACCCATGACGTGGAAGAGGCCGTGTTCTTGTCCAGCCATATTATTTCGCTTGGCAAAGCGCCTGCGGCGCTCAAGGAGGATTTGCTGATCAATCTGCCCTATCCGCGCGATCAGATCAAGACGCGCGAGGACGACCGCTTCATCGCGCTTCGCCAGCGATTATTTTCCAGCATCTTTATCCAGGAAAAAGGCGATTCCCATTAACAGGTGTGAAAGGAGGCAGCAAATCCGATGAAGAATCGATGGCCGGGATTCCTGCTGATTGTTGTTCTGCTGATGGTGTGGGAGGCGGCTTCGGCTACCAAAATGGTCGATCCTGTCTCGCTGCCCAGAATCAGCCTGATTGTGAAGTCATGGGGCGAGAGTCTGTTTGGCGGAGAGCTGCTGAAGCAGCTGCTGCCCAGTCTCGGACGTATCTTTGCCGGCTTCGGCATAGCGGTTGTCATCGCCATTCCTCTGGGCCTGCTTATGGGCACCAACCGGTTTATTTACCGGCTGCTTGAGCCGATTACCGAGTTTGTGCGGCCGATACCAAGCTCCGCCTATATCCCGATCGCTATTCTGTTTCTTGGCATCGGCAATGAAATGAAAATATTTGTTATTTTTCTGGCTTGCATATTTCCGGTTCTGCTTAACACATACGGCGGGGTAAGGGGTGTCGATCCGGTGCTTATCGACACCGGGCGTACATTCGGCATTTCAAGACTCCGGACGCTCTGGCAGATTGTTCTGCCGGCGTCGCTGCCAAGCATTCTTACCGGAATGCGGATCAGCATCGGAATTGCGCTGATTGTGTCCGTTGTAGCGGAAATGATCTCGGGCAATAGCGGGATCGGATATTTCATCCTGGATATGCAGCGTATATTCCGGGTTCCCGAGATGTTCGCGGGAATATTCACCTTGGGCATCCTCGGTTATTTGATCAATCTGCTGTTTTTGCGGATTGAGAAATATTTCCTCCGGTGGAGAGGCGCAGCGCATGAAGGATGAGCACGCGGCAGCGCGGATTACAGGAAGTGCATGCAGCGGATTTTGAAGAGAAAGGAATGAACAGCAATGGGCGATACGAATCCTTTTCCCTTTTTTCCATATGAAGCGATTGTTGACCGTCCCCCTGTGAAGTGGCCGAATGGCGCCAGAGTGGCCGTGTGGGTCGTTCCCAACATTGAGCATTTTCACATCGATAAATTCACTCCATCACCGGATATCCGCAATTATTCCCGCCGCGATTACGGTAACCGCGTAGGGATCTGGCGGCTTATGGAGGTGCTGGAGAAGAACGGCGTCAAAGGAACGGTCGCGCTGAATGGTGAAGCGGCATTGTTTTATCCCCGCATTATGGAAGAGGCGATCAAGCTGGATTGGGAGTTCATGGGGCATGGGATGACCAATTCAGTGTTGTTGAACACGCTCACGAAGGAAGGGGAGTGCGAGGTCATTGAGCAGACCCGGGCAATTGTCGAAGGACTTGGCAGTCCGATGCGCGGCTGGCTTGGGCCTGGTCTTGCCGAAACATGGGATACGCTCGATCTGCTCAAGCAGCATGGCGTGGAATATGTCTGCGATTGGGTAAACGATGATCTGCCTTACCACATGAATAACGGCTTGTATTCCATCCCTTATTCGATCGAGCTGAATGACATGCCGTTATTCAATATGCCAAGCATCAGCGCTGAGGATTTCTGCAGACGCATATGCGATACATTCGATGTGCTTTATGAAGAGGGCGGGACAAGCGGACGTGTAATGGGTATTGCGCTTCATCCGTTCCTGATCGGAGTGCCTCACCGGATCAAATATTTGGATAAGGCTTTGAGCTATATTGCCTCCCACGAGGATGTGTGGTTTGCCAAGGGCGGAGAAATTATCGATGCCTTCAAACAAGGCTAGGAAGCCTGGACTCTTGGCCATCTTCGCAGGATTTTGCTTCAGGAGCCTGGAGGTCGTCTGACATGAAAACAGCAGCAATTGCATATCTATCCGTCTTTATTTCGGCCGTGCTGTATTGGCTCGGCTACAGTATGATTCGACCGGTCATGTCGCTTTACTTCTCTGACCAGGGCTATCAGGCGGCAGCCATCGGCGTATTTATGGCTCTCAACTCCGTGCTGCCGATTCTGTTCGCCATGCCGGTAGGCAGCTGGATCGATAAAATCGGCACACGCCGTGCGGTATTGTATGGTTCGATTATAAGCTTGGCAAGCGGCGCCGCGTTCATTGTCGGCGGCGGGCGGGGAATGATCGGACTTGTGCTTTTTGGACAGGTGATCAATGGGATCGGCGGACTGCTCAGCTGGGGAGCACTTCAGACCGCCGCCTCGCTGTCCGTATCCAAAAGTGCGGACCGCAAGCGCAGCAACCAGGTCCTGTCCAATTTTACCTTCGTCAATTCGCTTGCCCAGCTTGCAGGTCCGTCACTGGGCGGTTTTCTCTCGGATTGGGGCGGATACCCCACAATCTTCATCGTATTTACAAGCATTAATGCAGTTGCCCTGCTGCTGACAGTCCTGCTGCCCAATACCTCCAGGCCGAAGCAGGTTGAAGCGGATGGCAGTTCAAACTGGAAGCGGGCGCTGCTCCAGAGCTACGGTAGCGGCTATGGCTTGATGAAGCGGAACAAAACGTTCTCGGTGGCGATCATTCTGAACGGGATCATGTTCATGCTGGTTGATCTGCGGACCACCTTTTTCCCGCTCTATCTCGACAAACTGGGATTGACGCATTCTGCTATTGGCGCTATCTTATCCGTTTCGGCACTATCCACGCTGCTGATCCGTCCCGTTACCGGTTACGTGATCAATCGTCTGGGACAATATCGGATCATGATGAGCAGCATGGTCGTGGGCGGATTATGTCTGGTTCTGCTGGCATTCGAGCCGGGGATCGGATTATTGTCTGTCGTTATGTTTCTGTGGGGAGCAAGCACCGGCATCAATCAGCCGATGGCGCTTATTATGGTTTCGCACGCGGTCGAGCCCAAAGAACAGGGCATGGGGATGACGATCCGGACAATGTCGAACAGGGTTGTGCAGTTGACCAATCCGCTTTTCTTCGGCGCAGTTACTACCGTGTTTGGGCTGACGCTGGGATTCGGCACGATGGGCCTGCTGCTGCTGGGCGCCGGTCTTGTGTATCGGAGACAGCACAGACTTCAGCGCCCGGCGCCTTATGAGGAAGCTTCATAGCCGGCTGGCATCCGGCTTGGGGGGCCATTTCAGCAATGGTTGACTGTTCTTGCGCGAGGATTCCGATTTGCCCAGCAAAATCTCTTCAAAATATTTTTCGTTTTTGCGGAAAATCAGGTAATAAGGGATGGACAGCTGAAAACTGGCCGCCTCCAGCGGAATATAGGTCAGCTCGCCGCGCTTGATCTCATTGGATACAAAAGATAGTGGAAGAAACGAGATGGCGTTCATCCTCATGACAAGCTGCTTGATCAGCCCGGCATGGTTGGTGAGGAAACGCCGTTTGTAGGGCAGCTTCATCAATTGATGATGCTGGAACATATCGAAATAGGTCTGGTAATAAACGACGAATTCCAGTTCTTTCTCAAGCAGTTCCGGCACAAATTCCTTGGCTGCCAGAGGATGGTCCGTGGACAGCACCAAATGCAGCGCTTCGGAGCCGATCTGGTGCTCCTCGACTTCCTTCTGGTTGGTCGTCTGAATTGCAAAAGCCATATCAATATTGCGGTGGCTCAGGGAGTGGACGACATCGCCGGAATCCACACTGAGCATCTGCAGACTGAGTTCAGGATTATGACTGTATAAATGTTCGAGCTTGTCGAGGATGAATGGAAAAGTGAAAGGAAGCGTGCTGCCGATATTCAACTCCTTGCGGCTTGGTTTGACGCTCAACGCCTGCACGGCGAGATTATAAGTCTCGACCAGATTCTCGGCGTAGGGGAGCATGATACGTCCTTGTTCGGTAAGCTCTACGCCTTTCTTGCTGCGGACAAACAGCTCGCAGCCCAAGCTTTCCTCCATAAATCTGATGCGGTTGGACACGGTAGGCTGAGGAACGAATAATCGTTTGGCGGCTTCCGAGATATTCTTGCACTCGCTCACCGTCAAAAATGTTTCCAGATGTACGATATTCAACGGAATCCCTCCTGTGTTAGGATCGTGTCAATACAATGCAAGGAATCAGCTGAAATCTTTATATTAGAAGCCCATTATAGCATATTTATTCGGTTTTTTCTATGAATTAATCAAAAATATGTGATTAAATCTGACATGGAACATACAAAATGCGATTTTGGCCGAGGCCGGGATCGCATTTTTTTGCATGACTGTAAACATATGCCGGATTGACCATCAGTCATCGCGGTTATAAATCAATACAAGGCAAGGCCAACGAGGAGGGATTCACCTTGCAAACGATCTGGAAGGGCGCAATCAGCTTCGGACTTGTGAATGTGCCGGTCAAAATGTTCACGGCTACCAAAGACAACGATATCCCGCTGCGGATGCTGCATAAAGATTTTAATCTGCCGATCAAGTACCATCGAACCTGCCCCAAATGCAAGGAGGATGTGAGCTGGGACGATATTGTGAAGGGGTACGAATATGAGCCCGGGCATTATGTCACGTTCGAGAAGGAAGAGCTGGAGAAGCTGGCTTCGGAGGCATCGAGCGAAATCCAGATTCTCGACTTTATTGATCTGGAAGAGATTGATCCGATTTATTTTCAGAAAACCTATTACCTTGCACCTGAGAAGACGGGAAAACATGCTTATTCCCTGCTCGTCGAAGCACTGAAAGCGACGAATAAAATCGGCATAGCCAATGTGACAATCCGCTCCAAGAGCAGTCTGGCCGCGATTCGTGTGATCGACGACAATGTGCTCTCAATGGTTACAATGTTCTATGAAGAAGAGATCAGACCGGCAGCCGAGATTCCCAGTCTTCCCGAGAAGGTCAGCATCGACGACCGGGAGCTCGATATGGCCAAGCTGCTGATCGGGCAGCTGAGCAGCAGCTTCAACCCCGGTCAATATAAGGATGTGTTCCGCGGGCGTGTGATGGATGCGATTGAAGGCAAGCTGAAGGGCAAGGAAGTAAAAGTTGTGCCGGAAGAGAAGCCTGCCAATGTCATCGACCTGATGGCAGCGCTGAAGGCCAGCCTGCAGCAGCCCAAATCCGGCAAAGGGACCGATTCTGACGGGGAACAATCGCAGAATCAGGAACCTCCCGCTCCCAAGAGAAAATCAAACCGGGGCAGGGCGGCATCCAGAACAGCCATAACGAAAACCGGGCAACGGAATGCGGGCAAGAATGGGAAGGCTGGGTCGGTTGGCAAAGAAGCAGGCAAACGAACATCAGGAGCGAAGATCAGCCGTAAATCAGCAACCGATAACCGAACCGTTCCGGAGTCTTCGAAGTCCAAGACGGATAACGCTAAGTCTTCCAAAACGACGCGAGCCCGAAAGAAAGGGAGCAGGAACGTACGCAAGGCGGACTGATCCGTCTTGCCGGGCTTCTTTTGCACCGAATGAAAGGGAACCAGCTATAAGCACAGCTGCTGCGTGTGATTCCAAATTATTTGTTTCTGCAACATTCCTGCCCGCCGAATCGTTCTTATAGATAAGCAGCTTGAATTACAGGGAGGTATCTGGTGAATGAAAGAACATTTGTTTAGCAGACGCATAGAATGTCCAAGACATGTATATAGAATGAAGGATCAGGTAAAACGAAACAGGTTCGCAAATTGTCTTCAAAGGAGTGTTACATATGCGTAAGATTATGCTGATTGCCGTCGTTGCTTTTCTGATGCTGACGCAGATAAGCTTCGCTGGTGACAATGATTATCACGCTGTGCCGACAAACTCGGATACCCACGCAGCCTTTATCAACCAAATCTATCAGGCTAACGGCAAAACATATGTCACCGCCGACTACATTCAATGGTTCGAAGGCGATGAAGCCAATAAAGTATTCCTGGAGCACAACAAGGACTCCGGTCTGGACGGAGCTCCCGACGGTTATTATATCCTGAATGAGAACGACAAATTGCGTACATTCGAAGTTTCGGGCGATGCCATCGTGCTGATGCAGATTTATAACCGCACCGGTGATGTGAATGAGATGGATATTAACTGGAACGAAAAGATCGATGTCAACAAGCTGCGGGCAATCTTTGCGGACAACGATACGTTCGACGTCGGCGGCTATCCGTTCCATTTGACGATGGAGAATAACAAAATTGTGAAAATCGTTCAGCAGTATATCCCATAAATATTGTCGAAATTGGTTAGAATATCTCATAACGGACCCTTGCTCCGACAGCAGGGTCTTTTTTTGTACGGGCCGCAAGTTTAAGAATCTATACAGATTTTGATTAATACCTATACCGAATTTGATTTGTTCCCCACCTGATACTTGCGTATAATGATGTAGGGATGAGCTTGTGAACGTTGAAAAACCGGGAAAGAAGCAAGTCTAAACCATTTATCTAACATAATCGGAGGTAGGCGGTAATGAGGACGGACCATGAAATCAATCAGTCACCATGGAAGTTTTATTACGGACCCAATTTGGGTTATATCCAGGAAATGTACGAACAATATCTGATTAACCCGAATGATGTCGATTCATCTTACAGGGAGCTGTTCGAGCTTTGGGGACCGCCTTCACCGGCTGCAGCTGCTCCTGCGGCACAGGAACAGTCTGTCAAGAACGGGGCTGCAGCAGCTCAAACCATAACTTCAGCAGATCCTGCGTATTTGAAAAAAGTGGTCGACGCCGGGAAACTGTTTCGAAATATTCGCACATATGGACATCTGGCGGCGCATAATGATCCGCTGGGTCTGACGAATGGCACAGATACGAGTTTATTGAAGCCCGAGACCTACCGTTTGACCAAGGAGGATCTGGCGGCGATTCCCGCCTCGCTTATTTGGGAAGAAGCGCCGGAATCGATTCAAAACGGCTGGGACGCTCTGCAGAAGCTGCAGGAGACCTACACGCAGTCGTTCGGTTTTGAATTCGGACATATTCATGAGGAGAACGAGCGCATTTGGCTTAACCGCCAGGCGGAAACAGGAATGGCGGGCAAGCCGATTACTGCGACTGAGCGGACGGAGCTGCTGAACCGGCTGATTGAAGTCGAGCAGTTCGAAACCTTCCTGCAGCGCGCATTTGTTGGACAGAAACGGTTCTCCATTGAAGGCAATGATATGCTTGTTCCCATGCTGGACGAAATCGTGCGTGAGCTGGCTCATGACGGTGCCCGGCATATTTTGATGGGGATGGCCCACCGTGGGCGGCTGAATGTTCTGACGCATGTGCTCGGCAAGCCGTACGGCAAGATTTTCTCCGAGTTTCATCATGCGCCCAACAAGGACCTCATTCCATCCGAAGGCTCGATCGGCATCAGCTTCGGCTGGACAGGAGACGTGAAATACCATCTTGGCGCCCACCGTTCGGTTAAGGCGGGAGAGACGGTAGAAACGCGCATCTCGCTGGCGAACAATCCAAGTCATCTTGAATATGTGAACCCCGTTGTCGAAGGCTTCACCCGTGCTGCGCAGGACGACAGGTCGAAGCCGGGTTATCCGGTGCCTGATTTCGGAGCTGCAGCCGCTGTGCTGATTCATGGCGATGCCGCTTTTGCCGGAGAAGGAATCGTGGCTGAGACGTTGAACTTCAAGAAGCTGCCGGGGTATGAGAACGGCGGTACGATTCATATTATCGTGAACAACCGGATCGGCTTTACAACCGAGAGCAGCGACTCGCGCTCGACGCATTACGCGAGCGACCTGGCCAAAGGCTATGAAATTCCGATTGTCCATGTCAGCGCAGATGATCCTGAGGCCTGCATCGCAGCTGTACGTATGGCTTGCGAGTACCGCCACAAGTTCCACAAGGATTTTCTGATCGATATGATCGGATACCGCAGATACGGCCATAACGAAACGGATGATCCGGAAACGACCCAACCTCTTCTTTATCAGAAGCAGCGTAATCATCCCCGTGTCGTATCGATTTATGAGAATGTGCTCAAAGGAAAAGGCCTTGTTACAGACGAGAAGCTGGAACAGACCAAGCAGGAAGGTCTGAACCGCCTGCAGGCGGCCCTGGATGAAGTGAAGGAAAACGATAAACAGGGCAAGACGGGAAGACTGGATGCAAGCGCCAGACTGCGCAGCAAAGAAATCAAGACGGCTGTGCCGCTTGACAAGCTCCGCTCGATCAATGCGAACCTGTTGAAGTGGCCGGAAGGCTTCACGGTTTACAACAAGCTGGAGCGTATTCTGATGCGCCGGGCCGACGCGCTTGAAGAAGGCGGCAAAGTGGATTGGGGACAAGCCGAGACGCTGGCTTTTGCCACAATTTTGGCTGACGGCAAGCCGATTCGCCTTAGCGGACAGGATTCCGAGCGCGCCACCTTTGCACACCGCAACCTGGTACTGCATGATCCGCAAACCGGTGCGACCCACTCTCCGCTGCATACACTGCCCGAAGCGAATGCTTCCTTCGCCGTGTATAACAGCCCGCTTTCCGAAGCATCGGTACTCGGCTTTGATTATGGATACAACGTCTATTCGCCTGAAACGCTTGTGATATGGGAAGCCCAGTATGGCGACTTTGCCAATGCGGCCCAGGTCATTATCGACCAGTTCCTCTCAGCAGGACGGGTAAAATGGTCGCAGAATTCAAGTCTTGTCATGCTGCTGCCTCATGGTTATGAAGGACAAGGGCCTGAGCATTCAAGCGCACGGCTGGAGCGTTTCCTGTCCCTTGCGGCTGAAGACAACTGGACCGTCGCCAACCTGACATCAGCAGCGCAATATTTTCATTTATTGCGTCGTCAGGCAGCGATCACCAATACCGAGGAAGCAAGGCCATTGATCATTATGGCGCCTAAGAGCCTGATCCGTAATTCTCTGGTGGCTTCCGATCCGAAAGCGCTGAGCGAAGGCGCCTTCCAGCCTGTTCTGGAGCAGCCTGAGCTTGGCGGCAGCCCCAAGAAGGTGGAACGCCTCATTCTGTGCAGCGGTAAAATTTCGATTGATTTGGCAACGGCACTGGAGGCGGGCAAGGACGATGAGTCCGCCGAGCCTACGGATTGGAGCTGGCTCCATATCGCACGCGTAGAGCAGCTGTATCCATTCCCCAAAGGGGATGTCGAACGTATTATCGCGTGTTTCCCGAACCTGAAGGAAATTATGTGGGTTCAGGAAGAACCGCAAAATATGGGAGCCTGGAATTACATCGAGCCGCGTATCCGTGCACGGGCGCCGCGCAAATCGGTTGTCCGCTTCATCGGCCTGCCGAAACGCTCCAGTCCCGCAAGCGGATTTCAATATATTCATAACATGGAACAACAGCGCATCATTTCGGTTGCTTTGAACCGGGGCACATTAACAGTTAACGCGAAGGAGGATAACGGCGATGAGTGATATTAAAATTCCCGAAATGGGCGAGTCAATCGTAGAAGGTACGATATCCAAGTGGCATGTTAAAGAGGGGGACCAGGTAGGTCAGGGAGATGTGCTGGCTGAACTGGAAACGGACAAGGTTAACATGGAAATCAGCGCCGAGCAAAGCGGCGTAGTGGAGAAGATTCTCCGCCAGGAAGGCGAAACGGTCAGCGTTGGCGAAACGATCGGCGTTATCGGAGCTGGAGCAGGCGGTGCCGCTTCTGCCGGCGATAGCGGCAAGACGGAAAGTGCAGCGCCCGCTGCGCCAGAGGCCAAACCGGAGCCTGCTCCGGCAGCGGCTGCGCCAAAGGCGGAAGCGCCAGCGAACGATTCCAATAAGGAATCGGCTGGCGACAGCTCGTCCTACAATGCTTCGCCAGCGGTCAGGAAGCTGGCACGCGAGCGCGGAATTGATCTGAGCCGCATCACGCCAAGCGATCCGCTGGGACGCATTCGCGAAGAGGATGTCAAAGCATATGCTGACGGCGGACAAAAGCCTGCCGCAGCCAGCAGCGCTCCGGCGGCAGCCCAGCCGGCAGCGGCAGCGGCTCCTGCAAACGAGCCGGGCAAACCGGTAGAGCGCCGCAAAATGTCGCGACGCCGGGTAACAATTGCCAACCGGCTGGTAGAAGCACAGCGTACAGCTGCTATGCTGACGACCTTTAACGAAGTGGATATGACTGCCATCCTGGATATCCGCAAAAGACGGAAAGAGGATTTTCAGAAGAAGCATGATGTGGGTCTCGGCTTTATGTCCTTCTTCACCAAGGCTGTTGTCGGCGCATTGAAGGCTTTCCCGCTGCTGAATGCCGAAATTCAAGGCGACGAGATTGTCGTTAAGAACTACTATGATATCGGGATTGCCGTATCGGCCAAGGAAGGTCTCGTTGTTCCTGTTGTGCGTCAGGCTGATACGCTGAGCTTTGCTCAAATCGAGAAACAAATCGGAAGCCTGGCTGAGAAAGCCCGCTCCAACAGCCTCGCGCTGAATGATCTGCAGGGCGGAACTTTTACCATCACCAATGGCGGTGTGTTCGGTTCCCTGCTCTCGACACCGATCCTGAATGCGCCTCAGGTTGGTATTCTGGGCATGCACAAAATCCAGCTTCGTCCAATCGCGCTCGACGAAGAACGTACAGTCAATCGCCCTATGATGTATGTTGCGCTCTCCTACGACCATCGTATCGTGGACGGTTCGGAAGCGGTGCGCTTCCTGGTGACGCTCAAGCAGCTGCTTGAGGATCCGGAATCCCTTCTGTTGGAAGGCTAATAACCGTTGCTTCAGCCCAAATAAGCCGATATCCGGACCGCCGGGTGTCGGCTTGTTTGACTATGTAAGGTTTGTTATCATAAATTATCAAGATCGGCAAGGAGTATTGGGGGGATGGATATGAACGTACGCAAATTGAGACTGAACGATTCTGAGAATATCCATTCCAATGAAGATCGGGATGAGTATGAGAAGGATTACGCCAGGCTGATCCAGTCGCCTGCTTTTCGAAGATTGCAGGGAAAATCGCAGGTATTCGGTGCAGGCTCGGGAGATTATTACCGTACTCGCCTGACGCATTCGCTGGAGGTATCGCAAATAGCCCGTGAAGTGGCAAGGCGGCTGGGAAAAAGCTATTCCTGGATCGCCAAGAGGGAGCATCCGGGGTTAATGCTGGATCCCGAGGTGGTGGAATGCGCGGCGCTGGCGCATGATCTGGGCCATCCACCATTCGGTCATAAGGGAGAAGAAGTGCTGAATTTGCTTCTTACGAAGGAATGCGGCTTGAGCTATGAAGGAAATGCGCAGAATTTCCGGATTTTGATGTTTCTGGAGAAGCGTGCGGGAAGCGAGAGCGGCCTGGATCTGACGGCGGCTGTACTGCTGGCTACCAATAAATATCCGTTCAGTCTCGATGATCCAGGTCGGCTCAAAGGCGTTTACAGTATGGAATGGGAAGGGATTCGTTATCTCAGGCAGATGTGGGAAATGCCCGAAGGAGAAGCGACTCTGGAAGCGCAGCTGATGGATTTATGCGATGATATTGCCTATTCCACCCATGATATCGAGGATGGCATCCGTGCAGGGAAAATCCAGATGAACCGCCATTTGTTCGAGGACGATTGGCTGATCGAGCATGTCATCGCAGAGATCGTGGACGATCCCGGGAACGGGGTCATGAGCTGGGAACAGGTCGATATGAAAAAGATGGTGAAGCAGGTGCTCAGCCAATATGTCCAGCAGTGGGAGACGATATATATTGAATGCAACCGCGAGCCTTCCCGTACAAGACGGGAGATGAAAGCCCGCTGGGTAAGGAGGTTTGCCAATCAGGTCGGGATTATCGACGATCCTGCCACAGGCTGGAAACGCGTTACGTTTGTACGCGAGGGCGAGAAGGATTTGGAGCTGCTGCGCACAATGGAAATACTCAAGAAACTGGCCTGGGTTACCTTGATCAAGGATTTTCGTGTCCAGCGTCTGCATAAACGAAGTGAGATCATGATTAAACGCTTATGGGACAGCTTCAAAATCGAGGAAACCGGGCGGCTCATCATGCCCCCGGATTGGCTGGAGAGCTACCAGCAGCAGAAGGGGAAATGGTCATGGGAGCGAATGGTCGCCGACTATATTTCCGGAATGACCGATGCCTACGCCGAGAAGGTCTATGCCGAGTTTTTTGCAAGCCGCTCCGGATCGATTTATGAAATGGATTAATTGGTCCTCAATTGAAGCGGGGAGCTGCTGAATTACGTTGCATGAAGGCAAAAGGAATCTGCGGATGCGGTATATGTGGATTTCTCTTGAGATTACGCTGCGGTGGAAGAAAGCTGTGAGCTCGCCAGAACCCAATATTAGGCGGGCTATAACGGATTATGTAAAGGTTGCCCAGGGACTGTCCGCTCCCGGATTGTTCGCCGGGCAATCGAAGGCAGAGCCTCGTCAGGCGATTACAATTGTTTCCTCCATCAAGTAGGCGAGGCTTCCGTTCATATGCTTGGTCAGGAAATTCCAGGCGGGCAAATGGTTGTTTACGAATACGGTAATCCGCCCGCTGGCAGCCAATTAATCTGGCAGCTGTCATTATCTGGCAGAGATGAGCGCAAATAGACCCTGTTATCACTGGTATAATTATACTTAATGAGAGCCACCCTAATTTCATGAGAAAAGCTTAATCGCCCAAACCCCCATTTTTCCGTTACACTGTGCGAAAGGTAAATGGAAGGGGTGGTTTATGACCATGGATATGAAACGTTGTTTATTTTGCGATCAAATTGTTCATGTGCAGTTCATCGGCGAATATGAACGCTTTGCCAACTGCTCATGCGCACCAGGCGATTCCTATAGCCTTTCTAAAGACAGCTACGAGCAATTTCATGCGCTGTCCTATGCGGTCAAGCGCCAGATGTTCCCGATTATGTCCGCTTACATACGGGAAACCACAGATGTAGGCGGGGCGGTTTCCTTGTCTTTCGAGGATTTGGAAAAAATCGAACAATCACCGCTGATCCCGGTAACGATAGAAGATAAAGCAGATCGCCTGCTGCAGTACCTGTACAGGCATTCCGAAAGCCCTCTGCAGCCGGTTGTCATCCACCGGCTGTCGGACAGCTACAATTTAACGTATTCGCTCAATTTGCAGGAGCTCGTGTACATCATCGAAAGATTGAAGGACGAGCTGCTGATCGAGCGGATCGGGACGACCTTCAAGCTGACAGCGGAAGGGTGGAGCAAGGCGGAAGCATTATCGGGCGGGAAACGATTAAAGTCCTGCCTCGTATACCTGGATCATGATACTGTGAACCGGGCGGATTGGGCGGAGCAGGTATTTCCCCGAATTGAAGAATGCGGGTATTCCCCGCTGCTTGGCGACGATGCCCAGGATAGCGAATCCTCCGATTATCATGTCAGGAACATTACGGAGAGCAAGCTGGTTGTGGCCGATCTGACGGGCCAGTCGCCAGAGGTGTATTTCGCAGCCGGATTGGCGCTGGGCTTGCAAATCCCGGTAATTTGGACCGTACAGAGCAGGGATGCTGTGAACCTGCCGGCAGGGATGTTCAATCATTTTCAGCCTTTCGTCTGGGATAACACCGAGGAGCTGGCCGATATGATGCGGCAGCGGTTGAACGAGTAATTATTTAATCCCATTAAATATATTCGGGTTTGGATCACCTCCGTTTAAGGTAAAGGAATATATACCCTTAAACGAGGTGAGAGGCAATGGAAAACGCAGATGCGGACAAAAAAGCGATTGAAGAACAGAAGCTCAAGCATAACAATCAGCCGGACCGGGACAATCCGGAGCAGTTCCCAACGGAGAAGGAAAGCTTGTTTGACCGTTTTCAGAGTGAGCGCAATGTGGATCCGATTCCCCTCGAAGACCTGAATATCGAGCAGCAGGATGAGAAGGACAAGGACAAAACCAAAAACAGCTCATCCAGTCAACGTAAATATAAGAGCGGTTTTTAATGG
The DNA here is from genome assembly GCF_056269285.1 of Paenibacillus sp. JT31N11. Taxonomy (NCBI): domain Bacteria; kingdom Bacillati; phylum Bacillota; class Bacilli; order Caryophanales; family Paenibacillaceae; genus Paenibacillus; species Paenibacillus sp. JT31N11. The sequence goes on along the minus strand of NZ_JBWDNQ010000008.1, from coordinate 167,083 downwards.
CGTTCCGTTAAAAAGAGGTTGCGGCTGTCCTTATGAACGTGTACAATGTAGGAAGCTAATTGAATACGAACGACCTGGAGGAGCCTGTCACTTACGGGCTCTTTCTGTGTTTTATGGATGAGAGCCTGTATCTTGCAGGCTCTCTTTTTGTCGTTCTCGTCCTCATCCTGGATTTGTAAAACCGGATTTGATGGTTAGACTAGCTTTGAGAGGTGTGATTGGAGAATGGAGTTTATTTTGTATTTGGCGTTGATTATTTTATCGACTAAAGCGGCGGGCGATCTGTCGGTCCGGCTGGGTCAACCTGCCGTATTGGGCAAGCTCCTTGCGGGCATTGTGCTGGGGCCGGCGGTCCTCGGGTGGGTGCATGCAGATGAATTTATTTCTCATTTTTCTGAAATCGGCGTGCTGATGCTCATGTTTATCGCAGGGCTTGAGACCGATCTGGATCAATTAAAGAAGAACTGGAAGGCATCGTTTGCTGTCGCAGTTGGAGGCATTATTTTACCGTTTATCGGGGGATACGGCGTTGCAGCCGCCATGGGATTGTCGAATACCCATTCACTGTTTCTGGGTATGCTGCTTTGCGCGACTTCTGTCAGCATTTCCGTCCAGACCTTGAAAGAAATGAATCAGTTGAACTCAAGAGAAGGAACTACGATTCTGGGAGCTGCCGTTGTCGATGATGTGATTGTCGTTGTTCTGCTTGCGGTCATGATGAGCCTGCTCGGAACTGCCGATGATAGCTCCCTTGCCTTTATGTTCACCAAAAAGCTCCTGTTTTTTGTGATCGTCCTATTTGCGGGATGGTTTATCGTTCCTCTGTTTATGCGTTTCCTGGCTCCTTTTCGAGTCAGCGAGGCTGTGATGAGCGCTGCCCTTGTGATCTGCTTCGGCTTTTCCTATTTTGCCGAGCTGATGGGGGTTGCAGGAATCATTGGTGCTTTTGCAGCCGGAATTGCCGTTTCGCAAACCAAATTCAGGCATGCTGTGGAAGCAAAGGTCGAACCGATTGCCTATACGTTGTTTGTTCCCGTATTCTTCGTCAGTATTGGCTTGAATATTACCTTTGCAGGTCTTGGCGGCCAAATTATATTTATCCTTGTTGTTACTGTTGTAGCCGCCTTGACGAAGCTGGCGGGTGGGGGATTGGGTGCACGTATTACAGGGTTTAACACGCGGTCCTCGCTTGCGATAGGCACGGGAATGATTTCGAGGGGAGAGGTGGCATTAATCATAGCTGCCGCCGGCCTGGAATCCGGTCTGCTGCTGCCGGAGTATTTTACTTCCGTCGTAATGGTGGTGATTTTGACGACGCTGCTTACGCCGCCGCTGCTCAAGCTGGTGTTCCCGGCAGGTGAGAAAGCGCCAATTCTTTGACCCTGGCAGCAAAGCTGGCTTTGTCTTGAATTGCGGCTTATAATAGTGACATGGATTGTCATGATTATAAGAATGATGGAGCTGGAGCAGATAACCATGTCCAAATCGAAACGGCTTATGGAGTTAATGATGACCGTCAACCGGAAGCGGAAGTTTACGGTCAAGGAGCTTGCTCAAGAGTTTGAGGTGTCCACCAGGACCATATTGAGGGATTTGCAGGAATTGAGCGAGCTTGGGGTTCCGTTATATTCGGAGGTGGGACCTCACGGTGGATACCAGGTATTGAAGGAAAGAATTTTGCCTCCGATTGCGTTTACCGAGGAGGAGGCTGTAGCGATCTTTTTTGCCAGTCATGCCCTGCGTCACTACCTATATACGCCTTTCGAGACGGAATCCTCATCTGCTCTGAACAAGTTTTATTTGTATATGTCCGGGGATGTGAGGGATCGCATTGACCAGATGAAGAACCGGATCGATTTTTTTACTCCAACGAGGCAGCTGGAATCCCCGCATTTGTTGATTCTGCTGGACGGTGCCATCCGGCAGAAAGTCATTCGCATCGAGTATGATTCGCGGGAAGGGGAGTCATGCCGCAAAATCCAGCCCGTGGGCATATATGCCAGCAATGGGTTCTGGTACTGCCCGGCTTACTGTTTTCTTCGCGGCGATTTCCGGTTATTCCGATGCGACCGAATTCATTCGGCCGACTATGATCTCTCCGGGGTGAACCCGATTGATCTGCGGCATGTCCATCTTGGTAATTGGATGTCGTACATTCAGCAGGAACCGATGCCGACCCGTCTTCATGTAGAACTGAGCAAAGAGGGGGTTCAGAGATGCGAAACTGAATTAGGCAGGCATCTCGAGCTGCATATCCGGGAGGATGGTACGGGATGGCTGGACGACCTGATTTCCAAGAATGACCTTTTGTTTTTTGCAAAGTTCTTTATCGGTCTGGGAACTGCGGCCACGGTCGAGAATCCGCCCGAGCTGATTGATGTCATGAAAGAGCAGCTCTCCGAAATTATGGCGAAATACAGATAGCGCTGCTTGCCCAATTTACTGTAAATCACCTTCAAGGCCTCTTGTAATCAAGGGGTCTTGTTTGTTTTTCTCAGGCATGAGGGAATTGGATATACATAAATAAATCGTCCATAAAATGGTATAAATTTACGTTTTCACTTGAAAATCCTTGAATTTCAGTGAATTTGGCACCGCATGGCAGTGAAAAGTATGGTTCTGGCATTGGATCCCGGGCTACGATGATCCTGCACATACAACCAATACCCATCATATGAACGGGAGGAATTTTATCATGACACAGTCCATTCTTCACACAGGCAAGATTTTGCGGCAGCTGGTTATCGGGCAGGTCCAGGGAATCCCCGAGGAGCTGTTCGATGTCCAACCGGAAGGGTTCAACAACACCATCAGATGGAATGCCGGACATATCGTATATTGGATGGACACCTATTCTACGCTTGGTCTTGGGGCTGCATCGCAAATTCCGGAAAGCATCAAAATTCTCTTTAATTCCGGAACCAAACCTTCGGATTGGACCTTGTCGCCGCCATCCAAAGAGGAGCTGGTTGACCACTTGTCCGTTCAGCTTCACAGAATATCCGAGATATCTCCAGGTGAACTGGACGAGCTGCTGAAGCCGCCTTTCGAAATGGGGCCGTTCCGGTTTGAAACCGCCGGAGAGCTTTATAATTTTGCATTCTTCCATGAAGCGATCCATCTTGGTACTATTTCCAGCCAATTAAAAGTCATTCAACATATGCAGTCATAACAAGAGCATATGTTCACTGCGTAATGAATTGAGACGGGCACAAGATTACATCACCAGTCAAGTGATGTAATCTTATACCCGAAATACAATCAAGAGATTTTTGTTGCAATAACGTCACAGATATGAATGTCAGATCCGAAAATGTGAAAACAGAAATTGCGCTTCCCATCATTACATGCTATCATTTGTTTGATCGTTCATTCAAATTCATCACTTGTAACGAAGGAGAGTGCTATGTCAGAGCCAGATAAGCGAGAGAAAATAATAGTCGCTGCCTACAAGGTGTTATCGGAGAATGGTTACGACCGGGCATCCACCAAAGAAATTTCGCGCTGCGCCGGTGTTGCCCAGGGGCTGATCAATTACTATTTTCCCAGCAAGGATCTGCTATTTGAGGAAGTGTTCCGCCGCGAAACCATGAAATACTGTGATTCCTTCAATCAATTGGCGAGATTATCCGATCAGCCGTTAACTATAGATGCCCTGATGAAAATTCTGAAGGAAGTCAAAAAGAACGCGAAGAAAGATCCGAATTGGTATCGTCTTCGCTACGAGCTATATGCGATCGGCCTTCGTGAGGGCAATACATCGGCAATTTTAAAGGAAATGCTTCATACAAAGCGGATGTTGATCGGCTCCATAGTCGGGACGTTCACCCATCTATCCCAGGAAGACGCATCGGCAGTGGCATCGATTATGTATTCCGTTTTTGACGGATTGGGCATGCAAAGAATTGTGGACCCCGATTTTGACTATGATCGGGCATTCGATACGCTGACCGTTATGTTGGGCAAGTATTTCGAAGACAGCTTCATGAACAAAGACTGATGCTAGTCTCCTAGGCATGTCCGTATAGGCTTAACCGGAAATGATAAGAATATGGACATTGCCGCAATGATCAATATGGATTTGCTAGTAGTTAATGTGATTAAGTATTTAAAACAAAGAAGCGTCATGAGGAGGATTTCCTGTATATGTCCGAAGAAACAGCAGCCATTACCCCCGTGAAGTCTGTTCGTGAGCTGGTAGGACCGTTGATAGCGATTATTATTGGCATTTTTATGGTTATTTTGGACAGTACTGCGGTTAATGTGGCCATTCCCGTACTGGTGGAGGATTTCCACAGTTCATTGGCAGTCATCCAGTGGACTGTAACGGGCTATGCCCTCGCGCAGGCAGCTGTAATTCCATTGTCCGGCTGGATGATGGATCGTTTTGGAGCGAAGCTTATCTTTATGATTTCCCTCGTTTTGTTCACACTCGGCTCCGTGCTGTGCGCATTCGCTACGACTTCGGATCAACTGGTTTTCTTCCGGATTCTGCAAGGCCTGGGGGGCGGCATGGTCACACCGATCGCATTTGCAATGACCTACAAGCTCAGTCCTCCAGAGAAAGTAGGAGCCATTATGGGGATGATGGGGATTCCGATTCTGCTTGCACCTGCACTGGGTCCCATCCTGTCCGGTTACCTCGTCGATTATGTAAAATGGGAATGGATATTCCTGATTAACGTACCTGTCGGAATTGTTGGATTGATTCTGACGATGATCCTGCTGCCGAAGTTCCCGAAGCAATCCTCAAGCTCGCTGGATATGCTGGGGATTATTTTTGGGCCGCTGGCCTTCGTAGGTCTTTCCTACGGATTGAGCGAAGGAGGCAACAGCTGGACGTCTGCCAAAACCATTATCGGTTTAGCGGTAGGGGTCGTTTCCCTTCTGCTGTTCATCTACATTGAATTGACCAGAAAAAAAGAACCTCTGCTGGAGCTCAGAGTTTTCCGTTCATCCTTATTCACCCGTGGAATTCTGGTTCAATGGGTGCTGCAGTTCGTCATGTTTGGAATGATTTTCACCGTGCCTTACTTTATGCAGCTATTAATGGGGATGAGTGCCTTCCATGCGGGCATATGGACGCTTCCTCAGGCAATCGCAGCCGGTATATTCATGCCGATCGGAGGGCGGTTATATGACCGCATCGGAGCGCGTCCGCTCGTTATTATCGGGTTAGCTTTTGTCACCTTGGGCGCATATCTGGTGTCCAACATTGATCCGACCGAGAGCGCCTGGTCGTTCCTGATTCCCCGCGCGTTAATTGGAATGGGGATGGGGCTGTCGTTTCTTGCACTTAACACGCATCTGATCCAATCCGCACCGCAAAAGCTGGTCAGCCGGGTTACTTCCCTGACCAGCGCAGCCCAGCAAGTGGTGACATCCTTCTCTGTCGCAGGTCTTACGACGATTATTGTAAGCCGTACGACTCATTATGTTGCTGCAGGAGAAAAGCAAATGCCGGATGCCACGACACATGCTTTTCATTACACCTATCTGATTCTGGCTGGGCTTGCATTAGTCGGCCTGCTGCTGGCTACTACGCTCAAACGTCCGAAAGTGGAAGGTGCCGGAACCACGGCTCCAATGATGGAAATGGGTTAACCCGCAGAAACAACGATTTAATAATAGCAGCAGACCAGGAATTTTTAACGTCCTGATCTGCTGCTATTTTTGTTTCCCCAACTACAGCCGTCTATGTTTGGCGCTCTCCCCGCCCGCACGTATTTGGCAGCCAGACACGATGTGAGCGGAATGGAGGTGTAGGTCATCATGCGCTGGGTATGGGCAGGCTCGCTCACTATGCGGATCCTTATCTGGGCGGTTGGCAGGACATCATTTACGAATCGGGACCGTTTCGGCAGCGGGGAGGTCGGTCCGGAATAGTCCGGAAGCATGATCGTAAAATGACGGCAGCGGCAGTCCGTCCCATGACATGCCTATCATGGCTATGGATGCCGCTGCTTATGAAATACTCCTGAAGCCGTCAGTACCCCGAGTATCACCAAAACTGCTCCAGATATTTGGATAACGGATACAGAAATGCCAGCTGCAAACGAAACAATCATGGTTACGACAGGGACGAGATTGAAAAATAGAGATGTTTTGCTTGCCCCGATTTCCTTCATCCCTTTGTTCCACCACAGATAGCCCAATACGCTGGTGAAAAAGGCCATAAATAAGATTGCTCCCCAAGCCCTGACCGGAATGTCAGGCAGCGTTACAGGGCCAGTCGTGAACAGAGAAACCGCGATTAAACATACAGCGCCAATGATCATCGTATACGTGGTTGTGGATAAGGGACTTCCATCCTGAATTTGTCGACGTCCAAATACGCCGTAAAAGGTCCAGCACAAGTTTCCGCCAAAAATGATTACATCTCCGATTGAAAACGACAACGTCTTGATCGTATCGGCTGATCCGTTCACAACGACTAACAATACACCAATAAATGCTAGGCATATACCGGCCGCCTGTTTTTTGGTAATCCTGTCTTTTAAAATAATCCGGGCTAAAATAGTGGTCAGTAAAGGATTCAGCGCCATAATTAGCGCACCATTGACTGACGATGTATACTGGAGCCCCACAAAAAATAAAGTGCTGAATCCAAAAATTCCAACAACCCCAAGCACGATATACCAGAGGGCATTGCGCTTTATCTGACGTTTATCAATACCTTCCTTAACGATTAAAATAATCAGCAAGGCCGCAGCGGCAAACCCAAAGCGCCATGCGGCGGCAGCGAATGGAGAAAAATAGCCTACCGCATATTTCGCAAGATTAAAAGAGGGTCCCGTGAAGACCGCAAAAGCGGCTAACATCAAGTATATTTTTATTTGTTTCATTCCAGGCGCAGCTCGCCCAAAAAATTCTTTACGGCCTGATAAAAACCATTGACGTCATCAGAGTGGACACCATGACCGCATTCTTCAAAAACCTCCAGCCTGGTATGAGGTCTCAGCGACTTCATACGCTCCGCTTCTTCCAGTCGGAGAGCCCAGCTTTTCTTACCATGAACGAGCAAAATAGGACAGGTGGAAGCCAGCCAATCCTCCCACCAAATTCCATTCATGCTTTGGGTCGAGATGGCCATCCCCTTAATATCAAAGCGGAATCCCCAGCCTGATTCATCCTCAAACGCACTCTCGCAAAAGTAATCGACTGCCTTAAATCCTGTACGGACAAGGGCTTCTCTTAGCTGCTGCAGCGAAGCGGAACGCTCCGGGAGCTTAACTACAAAAGATATATCATGCTTTAATTCGACGCCGATGTCCTCTACAACAACTGCATGGACCAGTTCAGGATACAGGGCAGCAAACTGATAAGCATTAACTCCGCCCAGCGAATGACCGAGCAGGGTTACAGGCATTCCGCCCAGTTCCTGGCGAATCAGGTTAAAGATATCCGCTGCATAGCTTTCTCTTGTGTAATCTTTGTCAGCGGGGTGCTCGCTCCAGCCATGGCCGCGCTGGTCCAGGGCGACTACCCGCCAATCTTCGAATCTGGATGCCAGTTTGGAAAATTCTCTGGCATTTCCCATATGTCCATGCAGCAGCAGCAGTATTTTTTGACCCTCTCCACCAAAATCAAGATAGGAAAGCTTCACAGCACCTGATTTGAAATATTTTCTAATGCCGATTGTGTGATGCGAAATCATCATGAATGTCTCCTTTTATGTTTTTGTCCGCCAGCCCGTGTATGCCGGGCTTGATTCCAATTGTAGCCCGCAATAGTGACAAGTCTTGTCATTAATATAAAAAATGACCGTTAACCGGAATTGGCGGTTCAAGGTCAAGGAGGTTTTTCTGGCTTTCGGATTGTCCGAAGCGGAGAAGCCGCCGATGTATTGAAGAGGTTTATTCCATCTTTCACGCTGCCTGAAGCATGGAGGGGACTTCAGCCGAGGGCATGGCGCTATTTTGTCTTTACGCCGGTGCTTTACTGCTTGATTGCTGCCGTTCCGGCGATCATTTGGATTCCGGGAAGCCTTGGCTGGCTAACGCTCCTGCTTCCGGCTGTAATTCTGCTGACGGAGCAAATGGCTTACAGACAGATGGGTTGGTCGGCCGCTAACGGGCATATTGGGGTTCGATATGGAGGTTTCTCGCTCTATCAGGCGCTTATACCGAAACGCCGCATTCAATGGGTTCAAATGTCGCAGACGCCGTTTCAGGAACAAAGAAAGCTTGCGAATTTGAAAATCGCTCTTGCTGCGGGAAGAGGAGCTGCCAAATTTACTTTACGCTGCGCTTCAGAGTCAGATATCCGACAACTGGCGGATTGGATTTCGATCAGCAGGAAGGATAGCAAGAAGTAGATTCATTTTCTCTGAAAAAGAAATTCGGGCAAAAAGCTTGCATCCTGTGGAGGAGGCAAGCTTTTTTTAATACCGAATTCCTGCATTTGGCTGAATGTGACAAATCAAATTGATCTGGCATACAAGTCATGGATACCGCTATCGCCTAGTGTGTCACAGGCCAAGATCGGAGAGACCGGGATGCCCTTCAGGCCGGCGGCCGGGAGGCCAGTGAAATTTTCGTTCAGACTCTTGAATGGGCAAGTCATTGATCGACGCAAATCTTCGCTTCATCAGACCGTGAGCATCGAACTCCCAATTCTCGTTCCCATAGGAGCGGAACCATTGTCCGCTGTCGTCATGCCATTCGTACGCGAATCTGACCGCGATTCGATCATCGGTGAACGCCCAAAGCTCTTTGATCAGCCGGTATTCCAGCTCCCTGTCCCACTTTTGTGTGAGAAACGCGACGATCTCGGCCCGGCCGACAGGAAACTGGGCTCGATTCCGCCAGCGGCTATCTTCCGAATAAGCCATTGACACACGCTCCGGATCCCGGCTATTCCAGCCATCTTCAGCCAAGCGAACTTTAGCCATCGCGGTTTCCCGCGTGAATGGCGGTACAAGAGCAGCCATGTAATCACTCCTTAAATAATATGATTGTCCTAGTATAGACCGATCGGTTTATAAAAAGCAACTGTTTTCATTTTCTGCCATCGGGTATGGCGGAAGATCCGTTGGGGGATAGTCGAATGGAACCCTTGCATCTATAGACCGATCAGTCTATACTGGAACAATTCGAATAGAGAGGGGAATAATCTATGACTCGTACCGTTTTCGAGAAGACCGATGTGGTTCCGCTTATTGCCGAGGTTTTTCGGGAGCTCGGTTACGAGGGCGCATCCATGAGCAAAATCACGGCAAGAACCGGACTTTCGAAAGGAAGCCTGTATTACTTCTTTCCGGGCGGGAAGGAGGAAATGGCGGCCGAGATTCTTGCGCATGTTGATGCATGGTTCGTAAGCAAGGTGTTTGAGCCTCTCGAACAACATGATCCTCAGCAGGCTATTCAAGAAATGTGGCAGGAGGTTGAAACGTATTTTAATTCAGGAAAGCGGATTTGTCTGGTGGGCGCTTTTGCCCTCGACGAGACCAGAGACCGCTTCGCCGAGGTCATTAGTCAATATTTTAAAAGATGGATCGACGCCTTGTGTGAAGCTCTTGTACGGGCGGGAACCACGCGCGAAACCGCCGCGAGTGTATCGGAGGAGGCGGTTGGCGGGATCCAGGGAGGTTTAATTCTTGCCAGAGCGCTCAAGGATGACCTGATCTTCGGACGTACTGTCGCCGGCCTCGCCGAGCGGGTTTCGAAGTATATTCCTGGAGGCGCTCATTAGCATTTTCTTTGAGCAGACCGCTTTTCTGTCCTTAGTGAATGGAGGTTTTTTGAATAGACGGGAAATGGATGCGAGAACCGGAAGAGGGGGACGGGAATCACACCGCAGCTTGAGACTCCCGCTCCTTCCAACACCGTACCTTGCCATGTTACAAACCGCTTACCGCGGTATCGAAATCGTACCCCGTGTGTATTTCCACTTCAACGTATCCATCAACAAGAGCGCAGCGAAGTAAAGAAGCAGAGAAGCGGCAATTGAGCCTATTACGCTCCATAACAGCGGCAGCTCCTGGAGGGTCAGATAGTCGAAGGTCCAGCGCCCGCATAACGCCATCAGCACCATGGAGAGGCCAGCCTTGATATAGGGTTGGATGCTCCAATAAAAACCGATCGAGCTTGAAATCGATAAGAAGTTCAGCAGCGTTTGCATGATGATGCCGATACCGATGCCGTATGTGACGCCAATGATGCCGAATTGGCTGCCGAATACGAAAATGGAGACTGCCTTGAATACGGTGGCTACTACGAAATTCCACAGCGTTGCATTCGCACGGCCGAGTCCGAGCAGGATCGCATGCAGCGGTGCGTCGAAATAATGCAGGAAAAACATCGGCGCCAGTATTTTCAGCAGCAATCCCGCTTCCGGCGCATTATAGACGAGCGTCGTGAGCGGAGTTGCCCATTCAAACAGAATAACGGTCGCCGGCGCACCGATCAGAAGTCCCAGGCCCAGTGCCTGATTCATCCGTTCATGGATAAGCAGACCGTTCTTGTTCGCGGCTGCCTCGCCAATGGCCGGTACGAGCGCGGTGGACAGGGATTGCGTAATAAAGCTCGGCATGAACAGAAGCGGAAAGGCATATCCGGCCAACATTCCGAATTGCTTGGTGGCGAGAACCGTGCCAATACCGGCCATCGCCAGGCTTGTTGTAATGAGCAGGGGCTGAAATGCGCCGAATAGCGATTGAATAACGCCATGGCCTGTCGTTGGCAGGCCGATCTTCAGCAGCTCGGAAAGGGTGCTTCTTCCTTGCTTCAGGTGGCTTCCCCAGGTCTCTCCCCTAGCCTTCGATTCACCGTATAGCTTATAGCTGGTCATCAGGAATAAGAGGCTGATCGCTTCGCTGACGACAGAGGCGGCCATTGCGCCCGCAGCCGCATATGCAATGCCATAGGGCAGCAGCAGATGCACCATGGCCAGTACACAGGCGATCTGAACCGTATGCTCCAGCACATCGGAAGCGGCGATGGTCTTCATCTCCTGCATGCCGCGGAAGTATCCCTTCAGCACCGCAGAGACGGCGACAATCGGCGCGATCGGTGTGATCGCGAGCATCGCGTAATAGGCGCGCTGGTCGCTCAGCAGGATGGATGCGATCCACTCGGAGCCCAGAAACGAGATGGTCGTAAGCGCCACGCTCAAGACGCCGGTGACAGCGAGCGAGACATGCAGGATGCGTCTTACTTTCACACGCTCATTGCGGGCGCTGGCCTCCGCGACCAGCTTTGAGATCGCCACCGGCAAGCCGAGCTCCGTAATGGTTATGACGAGCGGCACGAGAGGATGTGCCATCATCAAGAGACCGATTCCCTCCGCGCCCAATACGCGAGCGACATACATGCCGCTGATAAAGCCGAGAATACGGTTGATAAAAGCAGCAACAGATAACACCAGCGTACCTCTCATGAATGTTTGCCCCGGTTGTGCCATAGCTTGGTTCCTCCTGATTATCGAATACTTAAATGTATTCATCATTCGGGAAAGCATGCGAACGAGCTGGTGGCGGACAGGCTATTTATTGCCTGGATGCCGGTTATCCATAATAGCCGACTACGGTGCGGCTTCACAAGAAAATCATCAGCAGGGCGCGCTTCCAGAGGCGGAAAGACCGAATCAATCTGAAATATGTTTATGCGAAAAAAAGGATTGACATTGGTCCCGAAAATGAATAAGATGAGTTCACAAAGTGAATGAATGAATTATTCACTCAAATAAAATGAAGGGGAGGAAGGCGCATGACCAACGATTCGGAACATATTCGCGACGAACGCAGGGAACAGATTAAGAAGGCGGCACTGAAGGTATTTGCCCAGCACGGCTTGATCGGTACAAAAATGAGCATGATTGCCAAGGAAGCCAAAATCAGCGACGGGCTGTCCTACCGGTATTTCAAATCCAAGGATGAGATTCTGGCCGAGCTCGTCGAATCTGCGGTGGAAGGCGCCAAGGAAGCGTTCTCGCTCGTCGGAACGATGCCGGGTACGCCTACGGACAAGATCCGTATGATGGCCCAGGAAATTCTACAGGAAGACAACCATGCCTTCATCCTGATGCAGCAGGTGATGACAGCCCGCGACGTACCGGACGAAGTGGCGAAGCTGATGTCAGATTACGATCCTCTTGCGATGATAGTCGCGTTGGCACCCATCATCAAGTCAGGGCAGGAGAACGGGGAGTTCATCGACGGTGACCCGGGCGAACTGAGTATGTGGTATTTGAGCACGCTATCCGGGTTGATGAATATACGCTCCGATAACCTGGAAGGCTATCGGCGTCCCACGCCTGATTTCATGATCCGGCTGCTCCTCAAGTAAGCTTAACATCGAAGAAAGCGGTGAAATCCAGTTGATTAATGAATCCACGAACAAGAGCTTTATCATGATCGGGCTGTTGCTCGGTCTCGTCTTCTCCGAGCTGGACCAGACGGCGGTATCGACCGCACTGCCGACGATTATCCGGGAACTGCACGGCTTGTCGCTGTTCGGCTGGGTAGCCGGCATTTACATGTTGTCCATTACGGTCTTCATGCCGATTTTCGGCAAACTGGCCGACCTGTACGGCCGCAAACGAATTTATCTCATGTGCGTCGCGATGTTCATGGCCGGTTCCATCATTTGCGGTTTATCCCAATCCATGACGATGCTGCTGCTCGGAAGATGCGTGCAGGGGATTGGCGCCGGCGGCTTGATGCCGCTCGCGATGATCATCATCGGCGATTCCTTTCCGCTGGAACAGCGCGCGAAGGTACAGAGCCTCGTAGGGCCGATGCTGATCCTGCCGCAGCTGATCGGACCGACGATCGGCGGTTATTTCGTCAGCCATATTGATTGGCACTGGATCTTTTTGATTAACATTCCGGTCGGCCTTATTGCGGCGTTCTTCGTTGCCAAGGGGCTGCGCGAATCGGTCAGCCCCGAGAAGAAGCAGATCGACTGGGCTGGCGCAGCGACGCTCGTATTTGCGATCTTGTCGCTGCTGTTCGCCCCGGTTCTGATCGACGTCAAAGGCTATGCCTGGTCGTCTCCCGTCGTGATCGGCCTGCTCGTGCTATCCGCGTTGTTCATCCTGTTGTTCGTCCGCATCGAAGCGAGAGCCGCGGAGCCGATCATTCCGCTGCAGCTGTTCCGCAACCGTTCCGTCGTCGTGCTGTCGCTGATCGTGTTCGTTACGATGCTCGGCGTCATGGGCGGCATGTCGGGATTCCCGTTCTTCGCTCAGAATGTCATGGGCCTGACCCCGACAGCTTCCGGTTACTTGTCGCTCGCCTTCATGGCCGGCGCCATTCCCATGAGCGTCCTTTGCGGATTCCTTATCACGCGTGTTGCTTACAAGTATTTGTTCATCGTATCTTTTATTTTGCCGATCGCCGGATATCTCATTCTCTCGCGCATCGATGTCGAAACGACCGTCATCTATATCCTTGTCGCCTTCTTCGTCCTGGGTCTTGGCATCGGCGTCCTCTTCGGAAGCGACAACCTGATCGTGCAGGAGACCGTCGACAAGGAGCATACCGGCGTAGGGGTCGCAACGGTGCAACTGTTTCAATCGCTCGGCGCGACCCTCGGCTTCAGCATCTTCGGAAGTATGCTCTCCCGCCATATTCACGACGGTATTGCCGGAATGTCGAACCAATTCCCGGCCGGTTCCGCGGCTTCCATCATGAACGGTGGCATCCCGCAAGGCTTGCCGGCCGATCTGGTGCTGAGCATCAAGACGGTGTTCGCGGAGGCGTTTCAAGAGATGTTCCTGATCGGAGCGGTATTCGCCACAGGCGCTTTCCTGATCTGCTGGTTCATGAAGCGGGAAGTGCTGACGCCTCAGACAGAGGCGGAGCAGCAGACGGCTGCCGTCCAGGCTTAAGGACCGCCATGTTGAGCGCCGTCCATATGACTGGCTTTTCTCATACTGTTTCGTTCCCGTCTACACTTGGCGGCGAGGCGGTTTGAGCAAGAGTCTGAAGATTCGCATCCTTACCTGTTATGCTGCGTGGATGGATTTTATCGTCAGCGAGCACCCTGTCATGTCGGCACCATGCGCGACTCCCCGCGCGTGGTGTGAAGGTGCGTGATGGCTTTCAACCTCATTTATGAAACCGGCCGGGGCGGCGGCTATCAAAACTCCGCAATCTATAAGAAATCCTTGTTCCGGCAGCATGTTATTCTGATAGCAAAGGGGAATAATGAAGTCTGCTCAGGTTTAGTGTTATCCGAACTTATCAGGCATGAACAATATGTTCTTAGGAGGGAATAACTTGAAAGTTTCACATGTACGCTTATTAGTGCCGAATGTTCCAGAGTGTTTTTTGTTTTACAGAGACATCATTGGACTTGAAGTCCTCCATGGAAATGAAGACACTCCGTATGCCGAGTTTCGGACGGGGGACATCAATATCGCATTAGAGCCCCGGATGGGGAGCGAACCCGTCAAGAACATGCGCAGGCCCCATGAATTCAGCGCCCATGATCAGGTTGCCATCATCTTCAGAGTGGATGACGTTGACGCAGTATACGATCAATTAAAGAGCAGAGATGTTGAAATTGTTAAGGAACCACATGACACGCCTGAATGGGGTCACCGTGTCGCCTACTTACGTGACCCTGGCGGGAACCTAATTGAGCTTAATGGAGGAATTTAATTGTGCAGCAATCTTGATGGACCCTAGCGGTTCCGAAGCACTTGACAAGCGGCTTCCGCGGCCACCGGCGCTGCCTCCAGCTTGCCACTTACTGAAATAATAGCGATAGGATAGCATCAGCCCTCATCATGTCCGCATGGTGGGGGCTGTTTAACGTTTACTTCGATGAATAAAACATAACTTCAATCAACCTTATATCCGTAATATTCTAAATCAGCCCACTCCTTAGACTGATGTCCTTCATACGTTATAGGGTCACTATTGTTTGGATACAGTGAAATAAATTGCTCAAAGGGAGTTGGATAAGTGAAATCCAAAACGAAGCTTACCGGGCGAGTTATCTTTAGAGGAGACCCGGGCTATGAAGTGGCACGTAAGAATTGGGATCCCCATACGAATAGATTCCCCAAAGTATTTGTTTTTGCTCAAAGAACACAGGATGTGGCAAACGCCATAAAATGGGGCCGCGAGAATAATGTCCCCATTCGGCCGAGAAGCGGAAGACATTCGCTGGAAGTCAATCTTTCACAGGTCAACGGAGGCCTTGTCATCGATGTAAGCGAAATGAAGAAAATTACGCTAAACAAAAAAAAGAGCACTGCAATTGTTGGATCGGGCAATACAGTGGGAAGAATCGCTAAAACGCTTGCGCCACTAGGTTATATAGCTCCTTTCGGAGACAGCCCTTCCGTTGGGATCGGCGGGATCACGCTCGGCGGAGGAATCGGGCCGCTTCAGCGGACGGTTGGCCTCGTCAGCGATAATCTGATTGGACTCGAAATGGTTGACGCGAAGGGAAAGGTTATTCGTGCCAACAAAAATCGGAACGCCGATCTCCTATGGGCCTCCAAAGGGGGAGGCGGCGGCAATTTTGGCGTATACACCAGATACAAATTCAGAGTGCATCCCGCTCCGGACAAGGCTACCGTATATCGCATCACCTGGCCATGGGAGCAATTCGAGGAGGTGCTCAAAGCCTGGCAAAAATGGGCGCCTTGCGTCAATACCAGGCTGGGCAGCGAATTAACGATCGGTCCGAAAAAAGGCGGCAACGTCAGCATGGAGGGTCTGTTCCTTGGATCCAAAACGGAGGCCATCCGCCTATTAAAGCCCATGACGAGCATCGGAACGACAACGAGCAAACTCATTCGTTTATTACCCTACCCGAAAGTCGTGGACTTCCTGCTGCCTCCAGATCCTGTCCTTACGCAAAGGGAAAGCAACCAGTTCTCCAGCGGTTTCGGCCGGCGTCCGTTCCCGGATAAGGCCATCAAGTCCATGCGCCAGTTTTTAGAGCAGGTAGAAGGCAAAGACGCGGGATTCTTCTTCCTCAACTGGGGCGGAGCCGTAAGCCGTGTGGCGCCTAGAGCTACGGCATTCTACTGGCGTAAAGCGAAATTTTACGTTGAGTGGAACAGCTCATGGATCAAGCCATCCCAAGCTGCTAAAAATATCGCCGTCGTTCGCAATACGCGCCGGAAGCTTGCGCCCTACATCGTAGGATCATATATTAACGTTCCAGACCAGGGGATTAAAAATTCCGGTCCGGTTTACTATGGGGCGAACTTCCCGAGATTACGGAGAGTAAAAGCTAAATATGACCCTAAAAATGTGTTCAATAATCCGCAAAGTATTCCCCCGGCTCCCTAAGCATAGGACTATTATTTTGCCAGCAGGGGCTGCCCCCTTGACGTGAAACAAATTAAAAACACCTTCAAGAGTATGATCCCATGTCGTAAGATGCGGGGGACAACGTTGGAGGTGTTTTTGCATTGGCAACAAGAGTGAAGCGTCGTTATCCAAATGGTTTTCAGACATTACAAGGTTAAATCAGTCAAAGTCCAGCGGCTGTAACCCAGCGGACGATTCCATTTAAGTTTATGCGACCACCCCCCAAAATCCCTTGACCACTCCCGAACGTTATATGCGAAAGCAGAAGCGGCCTGGTCCGCAAATCGTAAAGGAGAGTGGCAACACGATGAAACAAGCAATCTTGAAGAGGGCAGTAGCTGCATCGGTGGCGTTACTAACACTTGCTGGCGGCGCAACGAGCGCGTTTGCAGACGGCAAAGACAAAGGACATAATAATAACGACGATCATGGAAAAGCGCAAAGTCATGGCAAAAAAGCCGATATCGATATTCAATTGAACTTTAAGGACGAGAAGGAGCTTAAATGGGCTTTCGAGCATATTATCCGCCTTGCGTCCAAAGGGGTCTTCAACGGCTATGACGATGGTACGTTCAAACCGCAGCAAAGCATATCCCGCATAGAGTCGATCGTTGCGGCAGTCCGGTTGATGGGGCTGCGCGAACAAGCCGAATCCCAAGCGGAAATGAGCACAAAGCTGAATTTCAAGGACGCGGACCAGCTGGCGAGCAAATATCCTTGGGCTGTCGGCTATGTAGCCGTGGCGCTGGAGAAAGACCTGTTCTCCGAAACGGATATGGTTGTTCAGCCGGACAAGCCTGCAACGCGGTTATTTGCAGCGACGCTGCTTGTGAAAGCGCTGGGTCTGGAAGCGGACGCGAAAGCGAAAGTGAATACGCAGCTGTCTTTCAAGGATGCGGATAAAATCCCGGCCGCTTCAGTGGGCTATGTTGCCGTTGCATTGGAGAAGGGCCTCATAACAGGCTACAATAACAATACGTTCCGCCCCGACCAACCGGTCACGCGCGGGGAGCTGGCTGCGCTGCTGGACCGAACGGACGAGCAGCTGCCGGACAACGATGGACAAGCCATTACCGGAAAGTTGAAAGCGGCTCCAGCCAACGGCTCGATCGTAATCGTAAAGCCGGACAATACGGAAGTGGCGATCCCGCTCGACCCGGGCGTGTTCATATTCCGTCATGATGTGAAGTCGGCAACGTCGGCTATGGCCGCAGGCGATGAAGTGCTCGTCCGTACTTACATGAACAAAGCCGTATTTATTGAAGTGACCAAAACGGCGGTCCAACCGATTGTAACCACTGAAACAGGGGAATATAATTCGATCGCACTCAATGATAAGGGTAAGATTAACACGCTGTCGATCACCAAGAACGCGAACAACAGTACGTCAGCGATTGTGCTGAATGTCTCTCCTGATGTCGTTATTGTCGGGAACCCGGCTCTGCTGAAATTGGGACAATCAGTCGAGCTTACCCTTACCAACGGTCTTGTAACCTCTATTAAAGTCGTGTAGCAGAACATTTTCGCTTTACGGCGGTTCGTTATTATAAAAGCTCCTCAGCTTGCCTGTCTGCATGCGCGGGGAGCTTCTTCCGTCCAATTACACGAAGCAAGTCTTTATAAATGATTAGAATGTCTCCTTTGCCTGTCAATGTGGCGGACGGGCTGAGCTTCGTTTCGTTCTGATGTCTAATTCCTTTAACTCACTGTATACGTTCTCAACTTCATCTTGAATCGCAGTGCCATCCACTCCTGTCTGCCGAAGATCCTCCATGATGACCGAAACCGCAGCAGCATAATTTGCTTTATGCTCGACATTCAGTTGTTTCCAATTGATCCCCTTGAAATACCCTGCAGTGGCTGCATGAAGAGACAGTTTACCTTGAAGCATTAAAACAGCAAGGATCGGATAACCAGGGTATCCCTGCCAGTAGGAAGCACTGTCATTAGATGAATAAACGTCGTTGTCCCATTGTACGGTGTATATTTTGGTATGATCGGATGATGATACCTGGGCTGAATTTCCTTCAATTATGACTCTGCCATCTGCAATCGCGCTATATGCTTCATGAATTTTCTCTTTCGGGGGCAATTTGGTTAAAGTCATTGTTTAGCCACCTTCTCATGTGTTAGGTTTCCTCATAATATACTCGAAACAAGCGGCTTTATCAAAGACTTGGGAAGCGGTCATACGGTCCACAAAGATATGTTGCTGGAACGGATCGAGAGGATGTCAGGGAGAGACGGCAGCGGAGATCATCCATAACCCTGTTTTTTAAGTATGTGACTGATTGCGGCTTTCGTTTCATATTTATGGATATCGGGTAAAATGTTAATCAGGATTTTAACTCTCATTTTGAAGGAGGAGATGATGGAAGTGCGTAAAAAGGTCATGGTGGTATTGGTGGTGGCGTTGATAGGATTGGTGTCGCTTAATTCCGCAATTTTTGCTTCCGGCGGTCAAAACAAGCAGGATAAGGTTAAAGTGTCCATTGCAGCAGATCTGGATCCGGCCAATGCGGCAGGAATGAGAATTGAAGGGCTTACCGGTGACAAGAAAGGACGGCTTTATACCATTGATCTGGATTCCAAGCGATTATTGCGCATCAAGCCGGGCAAAGGCACGACGGAAACGCTGACGGTTCTGCCAAGACAGGCTACTGGCATGACGTTCGATAAAAAAGGTAATCTGTATATGGCAAGCGGTGGAGGTGCGGGACAAGGCGGGGTTATTCTCCGCGTGTCTTCAGAGAATCTGAAAAAAGGACCGTTCAGTCCGGAGAAAGTGGAAACGTTCGCCGAAGGTGTAGACGGAGCAAACGGACTGGCGTTTGACCGGAAAGGGAATTTATACGTCAGCGGCGGAGCTACCGGCAATATCTATGTTGTGACTCCAGAAGGCGAACGCACTGTTTGGGCGAGCGGAATTACGGCGGAGAGACCAGAGCAGTTAATCGTGGTCAACGGACTGGCTTTCGGCCGGGATGGGCGATTGTACATTTCCAACACCAGCTCAGGTGAAATTAATCGCGTCAGGATTGGCAAGGACGGTGCTTTCGGAGAAGTTGAACGGTTTGCGAAGAGTCCTTTGCTTTACGGAGCTGACGGCATTGCTTTTGGTCCCCATGACGCGCTGTATGTCGCAGCCAATGAACGGAATGCGATTGTAAAAATATCGCGCTCAGGCAAAGTAACTGAAATAACGTCCAACAACAATAATGGACCCTTGGAGTTCCCGGCGAGCCTTCATTTTGTGGGGCGTACCTTATACGCAAGCAATTTTGACGTCGACCGTGGAACCAATTCGCCCAATCAACCGGGAATCGGTGCTTCGATTGCCCAAATTGATCTAAAAAGGAAATAACATGGGGTACAAATCGCTAATGCCCATGATTTATTTATTGAAATCGAAAAATGGGTATGATAAGATACCTGTAATTTAGTGATTGGAGTTGAAAAGAATAATGTAATATTTCTTGCTAACCATAACAAATAATAAAACAATAAAAGCGGTATTTTGCGCATGTTTTATTTTTTATGGGCAAGAAAGTTACTTTCTTTTCAACTCAAACAATATATCCTTATCTAACTCCACAGGGGGTTGGATTAACTGTATTTATTTGAGCTGCAAGAAGTAACTTTCTTGCGGCTCTTTATTTTTGTATACAGGAGGATTTATTTCATGTCATTAATAAATGTTACCAACCTGACATTCGCCTATGATGGCAGCTACGATAACATATTTGAAAACGTCAATTTTCAAATCGATACCGATTGGAAATTAGGGTTTACGGGACGAAACGGCAGAGGCAAGACGACTTTTCTTCATTTGCTGCTTGGCAAATATGAATACAGCGGAAATATTTCTGCTAATGTCAGTTTTGAATATTTTCCATTCCATGTCCAAAACAAGGAAAACAATACCCTTGATGTAATCAACGACATTTTTCCGGATTATCTACACTGGGAGTTAATGCGTGAGCTTTCCTTGCTGAAGGTTTCTGAGGATGTTTTATACCGGCCCTTCGATTCACTATCGAGCGGAGAACAAACGAAAGTGCTGCTTGCTGCATTATTCCTTAAGGAAAACAGTTTCCTGTTAATTGATGAGCCAACCAATCATCTTGACATGGATGCAAGAAAACTTGTCAGTGATTATCTCAAAACCAAAAGCGGATTTATTCTGGTTTCTCATGACAGATCATTTCTTGATAACTGCGTGGACCATATACTGTCGATCAATAAAACCAACGTAGAAATTCAAAAAGGGAATTTCTCCGATTGGTGGGAAAATAAAAAGCGGCAGGATAACTTTGAGCTTGCAGAGAACGATAAACTGAAAAAAGACATCAAGCACTTGTCAGAATCCGCCAAACGAACGGGCAATTGGTCACATGAAGTGGAGAAGACAAAAAACGGAACACGAAATTCCGGTTCCAAGGTGGATAAAGGGTATATTGGCCACAAGGCTGCTAAAATGATGAAACGCTCCAAATCGATGGAGCAAAGGCAGCAATCTGCCATTGATGAAAAGTCCAAGCTTCTTAGAAATATCGAAGGCTCGGAGAGCTTAAAGATTTCGCAGCTTGCTTTTCACAAAAACCAGCTTGCTGAGCTTGAAAATGTATCGATCTACTACGGTGAGAAGATGGTTTGCGCCGATATAAGCTTTACGATTGAGCAGGGCGACCGAATTGCGCTTTCAGGTAAAAACGGTTCCGGAAAATCAAGCCTTATCAAGCTTGTTTACGGTGAGGATATCAACTATACGGGTACTTTCAGAAAGGGCAGTCAGCTGAAAATATCCTACGTTTCACAGGACACATCCCATCTACAGGGCAATTTATCTGATTATGCTGCCAGGAACGGGATTGAGGAGAGCCTTTTTAAATCGATTTTAAGAAAGCTTGATTTTTCCAGGGTTCAATTTGAAAAGGATATTTCCGCTTTTAGCGGCGGCCAAAAAAAGAAAGTGCTGATTGCCAAAAGTCTTTGTGAGAAGGTTCATTTGCATATTTGGGATGAACCGCTTAATTTTATTGATATTATTTCCCGCATGCAAATTGAAGAGCTGCTGCTTGAGTACTCGCCAACCATTCTTTTTGTGGAGCATGACAGTGAATTTTGCAAAAATATTGCTACAAAGACTATTGAACTCTAATGTGATTTGATGAGCATTAAGTTTCTTTGAAGCTTGACTATGGTAAGAATTCATGTTAGGTTGTTGACGTATTTAGTCAATGTAACTACTAAAGGAGGATGAACGCGATGATTGAGGTTGTAGATGTTTATGTGGACCTGTCATTTAACATGATCGTTGACATGGTTCACAAAATAACGATGCAGCTACCGGAGCTTTATCCTTCTATATATAGATTCACTACGCGATGACATCGATATTCGCCTGGTGTTTTTAGCCGTATAGTCTGGTTAATGTAAAGCGCAAAAAACACCGGGTCTGCTGGTGTTTTTTGCGCTTTTTCTCCGTGCAAGAGGGAGAAAATAATGAAGCCAAAATCAAAATATGAAAAGATTCAGCAAATAATCGCCGCCCTGAAACAGCCGGGTTACAGATATCTTCAAATCACTGACGCTATTTTCAAGCAAAGAATCGGTGAATTTGAGCACATGACCATGATACCCAAGTTTTTGCGTGACGAATTGATCCATGAGCTTGGAAATCAGGTATCCAGCGTCACGCCGTTAATCGAGAAATCGTCAAATCAGGTCAGCAAGATTTTGTTCGGTATAGCCGGCGGCGAGCGTATCGAGGCAGTCCGGTTAAGTTATAAACGCGGTTGGGAATCGTATTGCATATCCTCCCAATGTGGATGCGGGTTTGGCTGCAGCTTCTGTGCTACAGGAACGATCGGCTTGAAAAGAAATCTGACAACCGATGAAATAACCGGCCAGCTGCTGCACTTTCACTTGAATGGCCATACCCTGGACAGTGTCTCTTTTATGGGAATGGGGGAGGCGCTTGCAAATCCGCATCTGTTTGACGCGCTGACGATACTGACCGATCCGCAACTATTCGGTTTAGGCAATCGCAGAATTACGGTTTCCACAATCGGTCTGCTGCCGGGAATACACAGACTGATGAAGGATTTCCCGCAGGTCAACCTGACCTTTTCGCTGCATTCGCCTTTCGACAAGCAAAGAAGCGGGCTGATGCCCATCAATGACCGTTTCCCACTGCAAGAAGTGATGAATGCGTTGGACAATCATATCCGGCATACGGGAAGAAAGGTGTACATTGCGTATATACTGCTCAGGGGAATCAACGATTCAACTGAACATGCGGAAGCCGTTGCTGAGCTGCTGCGGGGAAGGGGGGCATGGGAGCATCTTTATCATGTTAACCTGATACCGTACAATTCGTCCGATGAGACACCCCAAAGCTACAGCCAATCTGACCGGAACAGTGTCATTAAGTTCGCTCAGATCCTGAAGTCAAGGGGAGTCAATGTCACGGTCAGAACCCAATTTGGATCAGATATTAATGCAGCCTGCGGGCAGCTGTATGGATCAAATTAATCCATCCCGAATCTCGTTGCAAACCATTTCAGAATGAAAGGCTGTTTCGACGCAGCGTACTCTGGACGGGTGTTCTGCATGTGTGAAAAATTGAGATGAAACTGCAGCGGATAGTCTGAAAGCAACTTAAGTTGCTTAGGGCTGTCTGCTTCTTTTTAAACGATAAGAAAGTATAAAATTTGACCGCTGCTTTGCTTATATTTCTAAGGGAAGAAACTTGCAGTGCCGCCACAGGACGGCGAGTGCCGTGTCTTCTTGTCCGGCAAAATGACGAATAAACTTAAAGACGACAGCCTTGCTCAATGACGCAAGCAGAGGGCGTCGAAGGTCGCCCGGCAGCTGCATGCCAGTATTATCATAAGCATCGTAAAATGCATAGAAAAAAAATGTTTACAAGCGTATAAAGGTGACCTATACTAAAATCAATTCCCACTGAAAACGCTTTTATGGTATCGATACCAACTTCCTATCATTCTCTTCTTTTCAACCTGGATCTAAGGTAAAATGTTCTTATATTGCTCTATATGGTATCGATACCATATAGGATGATTAACAAATCGATAAACGGAGGCATCTATGAACCACTCTAATTTTAACGGCAGCATAAGCCGGGAAGCTCTGGAACGATATCTCTCCAGAGCGATTACGGCCGCAGATCTGGTTAACAGCGACACATTGGACGATGACTTGAGAATGATCAGGAACATCGGAGCCAAGTTTCTCGGCCGCGCTTCCGGTGTATGGACGCTGGAGCCCGATGATGAAGCGCATTTCAGAAAGTCCAGGACACTGGCGGAACGCGTACATGAGGTTGATCCGGACATTATGCTGCAGACATGCATTTTTGAGGCCATATTCAAAGGGGTAGAAAACATTGAAATACCGGACTGGGTGTTCAAGGCATTCCAGCTGCCGGTTGAACGCCGGACATTCCGTTTTTCAGATATGTTATTTGATGGGAAGCCGCATGGATACGTCTGGGACGATAACGGCGGAATTCCGAATATCGACAAGCAGGAGACGAGGCTGTGGTTCTTCTATAGGGCCGCGAGCTATATCGATGCCGGTTTCGAGGCCATTCATATGGGACAGATTCATCTATACACCGCCGAAGATACCGGATTTACGAAAACAATCGCGTTATTCGAAAAAATACGGGATTATGCCAAATCCAATGCGAGACGCGGCATTGTGCTGCTCGACGCGCATACGCACGGGGTGAATGTGAAGGGCAGACTTCTGTTTGATTTCCACTCCATGCCGTATTCGCGGATGCCGATCCTCGATACACCGGGCGACAAGCTCGCGCTGGTGCAGGAAGGATTCAGTGAAGGCGGATTAACGCCAAGCGGCTGGAGCTGCGATGCATTGCCGGTAATAATGGAGCTCGACAATTGGGGGGGACAATTCTTCGATGAGAAGGAAGGCATTCCTTACGAACGCCGGGCATGGATGGAATGGTGGGGTTATGATCAGATCTCATGGTTTGCTTCACAGGATGAAGAGAGCCGCAACCGGTTTCTCGAATACGCCCTGAAATGGACGGCTGTGAACAATACCAACGCGTATTTGCAAATGCCCGTGCGAAGGACATTGGGCAGCTGCCGGATTCAGATGACTGCTTGGGGTACGGGAGAACTGAGCTCAAGCAGCTGCTATCAGGCGAATACGCCCGGCGAAGGATGTCCGCTCGGTTTTGGACAGGAAGAGACGATTAAACGACTGTGGCAATCGGAAACCGACCTGCGGCAGAAGGCTGGCAACCCGTTGCCAAACACTTCCTATGGAGCCGAGGACAGCTATGACCCGGAAACCGGCATCAAGCTGCCTGCCCGCGTCATCCTGTTCGGCAGCTTCCAGCATCACCTGGGCGCGATCAACCATGACTCCAACAGTGAAACAACACGGATGTACTACGTTGGGGACGGCATCTATAAACGCTCCTTCGTCTTTCCATTCCGGGGATCCTTCGAATATGCCGTAGCGCCATACGGAACGCTGTCCCAGCTCTATTCGATCGACACTTATCCGCGCAGCGGATCGGAAACCCGGTCAACACTGGAAATCGAACGTGAGAATACTGTTGTAACATTTGTGTTCAATTTCCGCAGCCGCAGCCTTACAGCCCATGTAATCTAAAGATATAACCAGCTGCCGCTTTTATGGGTATCGATTCCAGTATCCTTCTATCCTGTCGGACTGCGTTTATTTACTTTATTGGGGAGGTGTTGTCCATGACGGGTTAAAGCGTTTGTCCCATCCTGGGGGAGTCAACGATAGAGACGGAAGGATACGGATTTCGATCAGAATTATGACAGATTCACAAAAGCCTGGCAGCTGTTGAGCAACATGAAATCGCTACCATTGTCAGGCAGACCAAAATAGGGACGGTGATCGACCATGCAAACCGAGCTGCCGGTTAGGGGCAGAAGCAAAGCGGAGATGAAGATGCAGTCAAAGCTGATGAAGCGAATTCTTGAGCATAGAATTTTATACTTGATGCTGCTGCCTTGTATCGCATTCTTCATTATCTTCTCCTACATCCCGATGGGCGGCGTTATTCTGGCCTTCAAGGAGTACCAATTCAATAAGGGGATTCTGGGAAGTCCATGGGTCGGGTTCACTTACTTCAAATCCTTCTTCGACAACTATCAAAGTGGAGCCCTGATCCGCAACACCCTTATTATAAGCTGCGTCAAAATGTTCTTGGGCTTGCCGTTTCCCATCCTTCTCGCACTCATGTTCAACGAAATACGGAGCAAGAGGTTCCGGGGCATCACGCAGAGCATCGCCTATCTGCCGCATTTCCTTTCCTGGGTCATCGTAATCGGCTTGATGCAGCGCGTGTTCGCTCCAGATACCGGCATTGTCAACGAAGTGATCAAATTTTTCGGCGGAGAGGGCAGCACGTTCTTCATGATGGAAAGCAGCTATTTCTATCCGCTCATGTTCGGCAGCCATATCTGGCAGAGCATCGGCTGGGATTCGATCATTTATCTGGCTGCCATTGCCGGCATCAGCCCGGAGCAGTACGAAGCAGCCAAGATAGATGGAGCCAACAAATGGCATGAAATCTGGCATATTACGCTGCCGGGCATACGTCTGACGATTGCGATCCTGTTCATTCTCGGGTTGGGCAGCATTCTGCAGGCGGGCTTCGACCAGATTTATCTCATGAGAACGCCGGGCAATATGGAAGTGGCGGATATCCTCGATACATATATTATCCGAGTTGGTCTGCAAAATGGACAATACGGCTATGCCACGGCAGTTGGTCTCATGCAGGGGTTGATCGGACTGATTCTGGTTATTTCGGCCAATCGCGCCTCCAAAAAATTTCTTGACGAATCGATATGGTAGCGATACCATTCCGAATCATCATAAAAAAATGACAGAAAAGAGGATGAGTATGCTTACAAAATGGGGCAAATGGATTGCACTGCCGCTGACGGCCGTCATGCTGCTGGCTGGCTGTACGGACAAGGCAAAGCCGGCAAACAATGAAGGTCAAACGGCCGAGAACAATGCCGGGAAGCCGGCGACATGGATTGCCGACCGGACGGTAACGGGACTGCTGTTCATCGACAGCGACGATGTGAGCAAAGACATCAATCCAGACATTGCGAAGGTCATCAAAGAGAAGACCGGCATTACCCTCAAGCTGGAAGCCGTAAATGCGAGCAGCGCGGTAGACGGCATGATTGCCGGATTCGCTTCCGGCGATTTGCCGGACTTTATCGTCTCCTACCTGGACAACAGCGCCCGTCCGGAAATGCCGGTCCTTGCGAAGGCAGCCAAGGAAGGCGTTCTCACCGACCTGACGCCCCTGATGAAAAACACCGAGGTTTACAAGAATTATCTGGAAGACGACTACTTGCCGCTGGATACGAAATATGGAATCATGTTCCGTCCCGAGTTCAATGGCTCGAGCTACTTCATCCATATGCGCATAGCCAAGGGCGAGCCCCATGACGGCCTCAAATTTTTCGGCGGTCCCTTTATCCGGAAAGATATCGCCGATGCGCTTGGCATCGACCCGCGCACGATTACGACGACTGAGCAAGTGTACGAGCTGGCACAGAAAATCAAGGCCGGCAATTTCAAGGATGCAAACGGAAAGGCGGTCATTCCGGTCGGTCCGCAGTACTGGGGGAATGGCAACCATGAGGTCGGCACGCTCTTCCGGGATGTTACCTGGGGCAAGGTTGACCAGAAGTTTTATAAGGACAAGGACGGCAAGATCATTCACGAAAGCCAGACCGATTATATGATGAAACGCATCGAGCTGGTTCAGAAGATGCTGGGCGAGAAGCTGATGGCGCCCGATTATTACGCCATGGAAGGCAGCAAGGCGACAGAAGGGGCGATCAACGGGTCGTTCGGCATCATCAGCGAAATGCACAACAACCTGGACTTCAATAAAGATATGACCTATCTTCCGCTTGGACCGATCAATTACGTCGACGGTCCGTTCCAGATGACGAGGACGTACAAGGAAGGTTCCTTCATATGGGCGATTCCGAGCACGACGAAAAAACCGCAAGAGGTGATGGACTTCGCCGATTTCCTTGCAAGCCGCGAAGGCAAGCTGCTTTGGCAATACGGCCTTGAAGGCAGAGACTATACGCTTGATGCCAAGGGCAATCCGGTTGTAAAACAGGAGGTTCTCGACTTGAAGGCAAAGGATCCGGAAGCAGCCAAGGCCTTGGGGTTTGAGGGAGCGGGAAACAACTGGGGGCAGTACCTGGGCTTGACCGACGCCAATCGGTTCGATGACTTCGGCGAGGCGGAATACGGATTGTCGGTTATGCCGAATCTCTACGAGTCGCAAAATAAAATCGCAGATTACTGGGGCTATGACGAGAAGAAGAAACAGGAGGTCGTGGTCGACGGCTACCGTCCACTCTCATTTATCAACGAATTCCCGTCGGGAACCGATCTGCAGACGGCGCTGGACAACTACAATGACAGCATGATCCGCGCTTTCTATGCGAAAGGCATGGATAAAGCCAAGGAAATCATGGACTCGGCAGCGAAGCAGCTGAAGGCGGCCGGACTGGAAGATTACGAGAAGCTGCTGGATCAAAAAGATTCCGATCCGAAAACAAAGCTCATTTTGCAGTAACCGGTTCATCATAAAAGCCTAAAGAGGGCTGCGTTCCTGTCCGGGCAACGCTGGGAACGCAGCCGATCGCATGAGGAGGGAAAGACGTGGGCAACGAATTTTACAAGCTCACAACCGGAGAGAAGTTGTTCAAGTTCGTCGATTACGCGCTGATCATTCTCCTGTGCCTGTCAATTGTGCTTCCTTTCTTCAACATTCTGGCGCTTTCCTTTAATGCGGGCAAAGATGCGGAACGCGGAGGCATCTCGTTCTGGCCGCGGGTCTGGACGCTTGAGAACTACCAGGAGGTATTCACCTCCGCGAACATCGGCAGAGCTTTTGCCATCTCCCTGTTCCGGACGGTGCTGGGTACAGCAGCGGGCGTTTTCCTGACGGCCATGGCGGCATACGCCTTGAAGAGCAGAACGCTGCCGGGCGTGAGATTTATCACGCTGATGATTTTCTTCACCATGCTGTTCTCCGGTGGAATTATTCCGTATTATATGCTGCTCAGCAGTCTGCATCTGACAAATACAATATGGGTTTATGTCATCCCCAGCTTGTACAGCGCATGGAATATCATCATTATGCGGACGTTCTTTCAGCAAATCGGCATAAGTCTCGAGGAAGCGGCCAGAATTGACGGCTGCAACGATTTCAGCATATTTTGGCGCATCATCCTGCCCCTCAGCAAGCCGGTTCTTGCGACGATTTCCCTATTTACGGCGGTGGGCCACTGGAATGATTGGTTTACAGGCTCTTTCTTCGTACGAAAAGCCGATCTCCGGCCGCTATCCACCCTGCTGCAGGAGATGCTGACCAAGCAGGATGCGATCCGCGAATATTTGATGACGGCGGCGGGATCCAATCAACAGGATCTGCTTGCCAAAATCCAGCTTACGGGCGATTCGCTCAAGATGGCGACCATTATGGTCGTCGTTGCGCCTATCATTTGCGTGTATCCGTTTATTCAAAAGTATTTTGCCAAAGGCGCAATGATTGGTTCCATAAAGGAATAATCTGGAGTAAAATATAGTTTGTTTGTCAGTAGTGCTTAGACGGGAAGGATGAGAGGGTTGAAACCGAAAATCAAGGATGTCGCCAAGCAGGCTGGAGTATCGACCACGACGGTCTCAAGAGTGCTGAACGGTGAAAAATATGTCAAGGATGATCTGAAAGCAAAGGTGCAGCGCGTTATTGACGAGCTGGGCTATTCACCTAGCCATATCGCCAGAAGCCTTGTCCGCCAGAAGACAAACCTGATCGGGATCATCGTTCCGGATCTGACTTCGAGCTTCTACGCCACCATTCTGAGCAGCGTTGAACAGACGGCGAGCCAAGCGGGCTACTTTCTGCTCGTATGCGATATTCATGAGGACACCGGCAAAGAATTGAAATATTTGAACATATTCAAGGAAATGCGCGTGGAAGGGATCGTCATCATGCACGAGAAGCTGGACGACGAGATCCGCGCGTTCCTCGACAAGCTGGATATACCCGTTATTTTTTCCAGTGTCCGACCGGCGGACCAGAAGTTTATGTCGGTCATAATCGACGATTACAGCGCGGCTTACGACGCGACCTGCTATCTGATCGGCCTTGGCCATGAGCGGATTGCTTTTATCGGAGGCGATATGCGGGACGTAACGTCCGGGCAAAGCAGATATGCCGGATACCGGAAAGCTCTGGAAGACAACCATATTCCCATTGAGGACGATTACATCCGGTTCGGCGATTACAAGCCGCAGAGCGGCTACGAGCGGATGAAGGAGCTGCTGGCGAGCCGCGTCCGTCCGACGGCGGTATTCGCGGTCAGCGATGATATGGCGGCAGGCGCGATGAACTGTATTAACGACCATTTGCTCTCGGTCCCTGACGATATTTCCGTGATCGGATTTGACGGTTCTCAATTGACCGAGCTGGTAAGACCGCGATTGTCTTCCATGGAGCAGCCGATTGAGGAAATGGGCAAGGTGACGGTTCTTTCCCTGATCGACTTCATGACGCAACAACAAACGGGCTTCAAGAAGGATCTGATTTTAAAGCACCGCCTGGTTGTCCGGGACAGCTGCAGACCCGTCGTCAAACAGCAAGAGACATGAAAAACTGGGGTCATACAAAGACCTGGAGCGGAAGAGGGAGAGTGCAGTGAAAAAATTCGATGCGGTTGTGATCGGCGATGCCAATATCGACCTGGTAGTGGTGGGATGCAATGAAATCCCCCAGCCGGGGCAGGAAATATTCGTGGACAACATGATGATGCACGTTGGCGGGGGAGCTGCATTGTTCTCCATCTCCTTCGCCAAGCTCGGCATGAAGGTTGCTTTCAACGGCATTCTCGGAGATGATGGCTACGGACACTTTATCCGGGATCAGTTCGTTCAATATGGTATCGATACCAGTTTATTGGGAACCAGTCAAATTTACAATACCGGCGTTACGATCGCCATCAATCCACAGGTGGACCGGTCGTTCATCACTTACGCAGGCTCGAATCAGGAGCTCGACGTCGGCAAGCTTGATCTCGACCGGATTACGGAGGGCAAGCACGTTCATTTGACCTGCTATAAAGGAACGCGCAACCATGCTGCGGTCATTGCGCTGGCAAGGGCGCTGAAGGCGAAGGGCGTAACGCTGTCCTGCGACGTTGGCTGGGACGATACGGGCGAATGGAATAAGGGCGTTTTTGAGCTGATGACCTATATGGATGTTTTTCTGATGAACGAGACCGAAGCGCTGCACTATACGGGTCTTGAACAGGTTGAAGACAGCCTGGAGCATATGTCGGCATTCAGCAATCATATTGTAGTCAAGCTCGGACCCAAGGGCGCGATTGCACATAAGGACGGTATCAGAATGCACCGTCCCGCATATCCGGTAACAGCGGTAGATACCACGGGTGCGGGAGACTCGTTCAACGCCGGATATTTGTACGGGTTCCTTAACGGGCTGGACACGGGTACCTGTCTCAGCTATGGCAATTCATGCGGTGCGCTTTCGGTCGCTTCGTACGGAGGAAGCGGGGGGGCGCCTGACCGGGCGGAGCTGGAGGCTTTCATCCGCGCAAACCAGGATCAATCGGTAAATCAGGAGGTCTCGTCATGAAGCTGACATTGATAGGCGGAGGCGGTGTGCGGGCTGTTCTTTTCACAAAAAGTCTGACGCTCAAAGCCGAGGCTGCCGGAATTACCGAGCTGACGCTGCACGATACAGATGAAGAGCAGCTCGGCATTATCGGCAAGCTGTGCCGGATCGTGATCGACCGGAGCGGCATCGTACTGAAGCTGACGATGACTACCGACAGCCGGCAGGCGATTCGCGGCGCCGATTATATCGTAACGACCGTCCGTGTCGGCAAAGAGCAGTCCCGTTACACCGATGAGCGGATTGCGCTGAAGCACGGCGTCATCGGGCAGGAGACGACCGGACCGGCCGGCTTCTCGATGGCCATCCGGACGATTCCCGTGTTGATGGAGTATTGTGAAATTGCCAAACAGCTTGCTCCGCACGCCTGGATCTTCAACTTCTCCAACCCTTCCGGGCTTGTAACCCAGGCGCTGCGAAGTGCCGGTTACGACCGGGTTATCGGCATCTGCGATACACCCGGCCATACCAAACTGCGAATGGCGGAAACCCTCAGAATCGATCCGCGGGAGCTGCATGTTGAATTTTTCGGGCTGAATCATCTGTCGTGGATGAGCAAGGCTGTGTACCGCGGCCGGGATCTGCTGCCGGAGCTGAAGAACGATATCGGGTTCACAAGCCGGGTCAGCGAATTTGCGATGTTCGATCCCGATCTGCTGCATACGCTGCCGTATTTGCCCAACGAATATTTGTACTATTACTATCATCGCGAGAAGGCTTTTGCGAATATCCGGGACGCGGAGATGACGCGGGGCGGAATGATTGCCGAGAACAACAGAGCCATGCTGGAGCAGCTTCGTCACATGGATATCGGGGCTAATCCCGATGCCGCCATTCAAACTTATTTGTACTATACGCAGAAACGGGAAGCGTCTTATATGGCAATCGAGACCAATTCGCAAGCCAGGGCCATTCCCGCGGCAGAGAAGCTGGAGCTGCCGAATTCGCTGGGCTATGCCGGCGTTATGCTGGATTTTGTCGAATCGCTTCAGACGGGGAGAGAGAATAATATCGTATTGTCGGTGCCGAATGAAGGCGCCATCGAGGGATTCGCGGACGACGATGTAGTGGAGATTTCCTGTACGATCACGAAGGACGGGGCGAGGCCCGTGTTCATAGGATCGGTACCGGAGGATATGACGCTGCTGATGAAAAACGTGAAGCTGTTCGAGCGGCTGACTGTCGAAGCTGTGGCCAGGCGCTCGCGCGAGCTGGCGGTTCAGGCGCTCACCGTCCATCCGCTTGTCAACTCGTACTCGCTTGCAAAAGGGCTTATCGGGGATTATATGGAGGCTTATCGGGACCTTCTGGGCGACTGGACTTAAAGCGCAGGTGGAATTCTGATTGGAATAACGGCGCAGCCGGCAGTCGCGGAATACGAAAATGGAAAATAAGTCTTGCAAGAATATTCGAAAGGTAGTATTTTGGTCTTGTCAAATTGTTCATGCTCCCGGGATCCTTCACAAAGGCCGGGAGCTTTTTCTTTTTTGGCCTCACATCAGTCTGACCCCTGTCAAATGCAGCCAAGGGATAGGGGCGTGCTGCCGGCTTCACTGCCTGTCCGGCCCGCCTCTACAGCCAAGTCCCGGAATGGAGATGATTAAATTCCCGCATGTCCCCGTCAGCAAACTGGTGTCAGCGTTAGAGGAGGGAGCGCATGATTAGCAAGATCAAGTTGAAGTCTCAGCTGCTGATTCTGATATGCATATCCATCGGCATTATTATCATGCTCCAGGCGATATCGCTAAGCTGGTTTGACTCGATCAACAGAAGAAACTATTCGGAATTTCTGAAAGAGGCCTCAAACCAATTAGTTACGAAAGCGGTTACATTTACAACGGATATTAATAATATTGCCAACATTACCTCTTATAACAATATTACCAACCAATTTATAAACACACAGCGTATCGATGAGCTGCTCAAATTCAGCAATGACATGCAGCTCATGATCGAATCCATCATGCTCTCGAACAGGAGTATCAGCGGCATTATTATTAGTGATCTCGATATGATCAATATCGGCGCCAATCGAAGCGAGGACTTCTGGGTGCTGAATGAAATCAAGAGACGCTTCAATAACGGCACTATCCAGTTAGAGCAGCCTACCCATTATTTGCTGAACGACCGCGAGAACGGCAGAGCATTTTATGTATGTATAACAAAGTCGTTCATTTCGGAGGTAACGAACGACAAATTTATTACCGTCGTCATTTATAACGCGGACAGCTTCATCAGTACCGTCTCAAGCTTGCAGCCCGATTATAATTCACTCTTTATTATTGCAGATGACGAAGATAACATTGTGGCCTCCAACCACAAGCAGTTGAAGCAGAAGGACATGGAGCTGATCCGCGCCGCGTTGGCCGACAAGAAGACGGCTAGCCTCGACGGAGGGTTTAACGGCAGTAAAAATTCGCTGGTATACCAAAGATCGGTCAGCAATTTGAACTGGCGGGTTATCGGGATTATTCCGAATGTCGAGATTGACAAGGATCTGTTCGCGCTGAAGCAGTTTGCGCTTCTCATGGGAGTTGTAATTGTCATCGTCCTGACGGGATTCGGACTTGCGATAAATAAAAGCATTGCCACGCCGATCATAAAAATGGCCCGCTTCATGAATTCGATCGGGCACAGGTACAGCAGTCAGCGGCTGACCATCCATACGGCCAATGAAATTAGCCTGCTGGCCAGAGCGCTGAATAAAATGCTGGATAATATCGATACGATGACCGGAGCGGTGGTAACCTCGCAGGAGAAGCTGTATAAAGCGGAGCTGGCCAAGAAGAATGCACAGTTCTCGGCTTTCCAGAGTCAGGTCAATCCACATTTTCTGTACAACACGCTGGATTGCATCCGAGGTATCGCCTTAACCCGGGAGGTGCCGGAGATTATCGAGATTACAACCGCCATGGCGAAGATCTTCCGGTACAGCATCAAGGAAAACAACGATGTGCGGGTAGGAGATGAAATCGGCTGTATCAAGGAGTACTTTAAAATCATTCAGATCCGCCAAAGGAACCGGTTTACCATCATCTATGAGGTAGATGAAGCGATCATGGACTGCATCATCCCAAAGATGATTTTGCAGCCCATTGTGGAGAATGCCGTATTCCACGGTCTCGAGCAGAAGAAGGGAGCAGGGACCCTGATTATTCGGGGGCATGCGGACGGCAGCGGCACGATCCGGTTTACTATCGAGGATGACGGAAAGGGAATGTCCGCGGAGGTGCTGGAGCAGATAAGAAGCAGCTTCTTTGAAAAAGACATGCTGGATGAGATGCCTGCCGCCATGAAAAAGAAAAGCATCGGCATTATTAACATCGACAGGAGGATTAAATTGTTGTATGGCACTCGTTATGGACTGTCGATCAATAGCATCCAGCTGGTAGGAACCAGGGTGGTGATCGAGCTGCCTGCCAAAACCGAAAACCGAAATCTGTCCAATAGTTCCGAAAACCGTACATTTTAATGCTGCCCGGATTGGATTAGATTGTTAATAAAGCGGTTTCATACGTTGATGGCATGACCATAAATGAATGGAGGTGAAAAGTATAGGTGTATCCGTTACGTGCAGGCAGCGAAAAGCGCATCTTGAAGAATAAATGGGATAAACGAAAAGGATTGTACTACAAATACCGCTATGTCTATCTTTTAGTCATGCCCGGATTAATCTATTTCCTGATTTTTAAAATTGCGCCGATGTGGGGCCTGATTATCGCCTTCAAGGATTACAGTCCCTTCGCAGGGATATGGGGCAGTCCGTGGGTTGGTTTTAAATATTTTGCTGATTTCTTTTCCAGCGCTTATTTTTATATGATGTTCCGCAATACGCTGGTCATCAGCCTGATGAATATTATTTTCTACTTCCCGGCTCCCATTATTCTTGCACTGCTCATCAATGAAATTCGCTCCGCCAAGTTCAAACGGCTGAATCAGACCATTATTTATATGCCACATTTTCTATCCTGGGTAGTGATTACAGGGATTACCTTCTTCATGCTCAGCTCCGATATCGGGCTGGTGAACAAGTTTATTGTAAATGCGGGCGGCGAGCCCGTGGCCTTCCTTTCCAATCCGAAGCTTTTCTGGTGGGTGCTGCTGGTTCAGAACACCTGGAAGGAGGTTGGATGGGGAACGATCCTCTTTCTGGCGGCTATCACACAGATCGACCCCTCCCAGTACGAAGCGGCGACCATTGACGGGGCTTCCCGCATGCAGAGGCTGCTGAGGATTACGCTGCCATCGATACTGCCCACCATTATCGTGCTCTTTATTCTGAGGCTCGGGCAGGTCATGGATGTAGGCTTCGAGCAGGTGCTGCTGATGGGCAATCCGTTCGTAAGGGACGTTGCCGAAGTATTCGATACTTATTCGTACAATCAGGGGATCAATCAAGGGAATTTCAGCATTGCGGTGACAGTTGGCATATTCAAGAGCCTCGCCGGACTCATCATGGTCATCATCTCCAACCGCATTGTCAAAAGAATGGGGCATACCGGTATCTATTGAAAAGCGATAATGGATTTGAAGGAGATGAGGTGCTATGCATTCCAAAAAAATGTCGGTTGCGGATGTCGTCATTTATATCGTGTCCGGCCTGATCTCATTGATTTGTATCGCTCCCTTTTTCTACATTGTCAGCGTGTCGTTAACCGATCCATCGATCTATGTGCCGTTTAAGCTGTATATTATCCCGGAAAAATTATCACTCGCATCCTATTCGTATATTCTCTCGACGTCGAATTTCATCAATTCGGTGAAGAACACCCTGTTCATAACGGTAGTGGGAACGGCGCTCAATATTGCGTTTACCTACACGATGGCCTATGCGCTGACGAAGAAGGAGATGCCGCACCGGAATTTGTTCATGGGCATTGTTATTTTCACACTGCTATTCAGTGCAGGGATTATTCCGAATTATCTGCTGATCAAAAATCTTGGATTAATGAACAGTCTCTGGTCGCTGATTCTCCCGGTGCTAACGAACTCATGGAGCCTGATCGTTGCCAAGAGCTTCATCGATGCCCTCCCGGAGGAGCTTGAGGACTCCGCGAAGATCGACGGGTGCACCGAGATCGGGACGTTCTTCCGCATTATTATTCCGCTGTCCAAGGCCTCCATCGCCACCCTTACGCTCTTCTTCGCGGTCGGACATTGGAATACCTATTTCAGTGCGCTTATCTATCTGACCGACTCCCAGAAAACAACGCTGCAGCTTTACGTCAAATCCATCCTGGTCGACGCTTCGACAAGCGGTGCGGGCAGCACCGGTTCGGTGGATATGCTGAATCTTCCTTCCGAGACAGTGCGGATGGCGACAGTGGTGCTGGCCATGCTGCCGATTATGGCGGTATATCCTTTCGTGCAGCGGTATTTCATTAAAGGTGTCATGCTTGGCTCTATCAAGGGCTGAGCTCGATATGAATTTCATCTCAAGTACGGAAGGGAGAAAGCGAAATGGGGAAGAAGCGGCAAAGGTTATTGCTTGTGACATGCATCACGATTACGTTGTCCATCCTGGCGGCCTGCAGCTCGACATCGACGAACACGCCAAGCGCCTCGGACAACAATCCGAAGGAAACGAATGCGCCAGGCGCGGCAGCGGAGAATGGCGAGCAGGAGGCTCCGCTCGTGCTCAAAGGAATGGCCAATCTCTATCAGCAGGCGCCTGCCAAGGACAGCGACTTCTGGAAGAGCATGGAGAAGGAGTTTAATGTGGATTACTCGGTGGACTGGGTACCGGCGGACAATTATCAGCAGAAGCTGGATCTGGTGCTGGCATCTGGCGACATACCCGATATTATGCAGGTCACCAGCATTACGGCGCCAAGTGTATTGAAAGCGGTTAAAGCAGGCGCATTCTGGGATTTGACCACGGAATTGGGCGATTTTAGCAAGTATCCGAACTTCAAGCAATACACCAATCAGAATGCCTGGGTGCTCAGCAAGGTGAACGGGGAGAATTATTTTATCCCGCGGACCCGCGGAAATCTCGATTCCGCCTTGTTTATCCGGCAGGACTGGCTCGACAAGTTGAATCTGCAGGTACCGACCACTATCGAAGAGTTCGAGAATGTAATGAAGGTCATTGCACAAAGCGATCCGGACGGCAATGGGAAGATCGATACGATCGGCACGATACCGGTTTCGGGCTTCTTCGCAGCCGCCTTTGGCACGCGAGATCCCTTTCGGGACAGCAACGGCGGCATCATCCATGCGAATTTAACCTCTAATTATGCGGACTATGTTCAGTACATGAGAGACCTCTATGCGGACGGGGCCATTCCTAAGGAATTTGCTCTGATCAACGGCACGCAGCAGCAGGAGATGTTCACGACAGGCCGTTCGGCTACTTTTGTCAAGAACGCCTGGCATAAATACGATATGGAGCAGGATCTGCAGAAAACCCAGCCGGGAGCGAAGCTGACGCTGATTCCTTATCTGGAAGGGCCCAAGGGCTACGCGCACATCTATGATCTGGGTTACTTCGGCGGGATGGTAATCTCCAAGAAAGTGGACGAGAAGAAAATGCAGCGGATTTTGCAATTTTTCAATGCGACGACGGACGAGAAATATTATAATTTCGTCAATTTCGGAATTGAAGGCGTCAACTACACCATGCAGGATGGCTTCCCTTCGCTGACTGATCTGGGCAAGAAGGAAGTCAACAGCTCGTTTAATGCGCCGTTTATTTTCTCCACAGCCGAATTCGCCAAGGTCGACAGCCCGCTTGCCCCGATGTCCTACAATCTGCAGACCCGGGAAGAGATGAAGGCGCTTTACGATATCGATGCAAAGGTGGAACTGTTCAATGTACTGCAATCCGATTCGTGGAGCAGCGCATGGTCCAGAGTGCAGGATGAGTTTGAATCCATGGAGGCAAAGGCAATCACCGGCGCGATATCCATGGATGAATTCAGGGCCTATCAAGAGAAATTGCTGCAGGATCCCGATGTAATCAAGTCCGCAACCGAATTTGCCGCCAGCTACGATCAATTCTTCCCGGGCGGACAAAAATAAAAACAGACAGGAGAAATGCGTTATGTATATCAAAGAAGTAGCATCCAGCCTCTATCCGTGGGACCTCGCCGACGAAGGAGTCGAGACCTGCGTGAACAATGTAATGGAACACAGCCTTGTCAACAGTGTCTATCTGGTAGGCATCATGCATAAGGAGAAGAGACCGCTCACCAGCCTGTTCTACACGCATAATCCGAAGCGGAAATTCTATCTGCCCGAGGACAGCCGCATTTATTACAGAATGGATGAGACTAATTTTGCGGATACACCGCTGAAGCCGCTGTATTCGACGAGGGATTTTCTGAAGGAGAAAGACTGGCTTGACGAGCTTACCGCATACGGAAGAAAGAATAACCTGAAAACCGGGGCCGAAATTTCCCATACCTTCTACGATTGCGAGAAAGCGAAGACCGATTTTCCCGATGTGCTGCAAAAAAATATACACGGCGGCATTATTGAACGCCATTTCTGCTGCAACAACGACCATGTCAAAGCCTACATGAAAGCTATCTTTTACGATACGGTCAAGAATCATGATATCGATTTTATCCAGACCTGCATGATGCTTTTCGCGACAGGCGAACCCGTCAAAGCCCCCTGGTTCATGGAGAACGATCCCGAGAACAAGGTCGGCTCCCTGCTGGGCGTGCTGAAAGGCGGATGCTTCTGCGGCCACTGCAAGGCGAAAGCCATCCATATGGGCTACGATTGGGATAAGATCGTGAGCGACTTGAAGGAACTGGAGCGTTTTGTACATGCAAGCGCCTATAACAACCTTGATGCGGTCATGGATGCCCATGTGCTGATGGGAAGCGATTTGCTGGAAACGGGCCTGCTGCTTGAATATCCGTCCCTCTATCAATTCCTGGAGTTCAGGATGAAGTCCATTGCCGCTCTGTTCACCGAAATTAACGCATCGATTAAATCAGCCAACAAAAATGTCGATTTCCGCTACAACAATTACCTGAAGTATCCCGAGCTTGCCGGACTCGATTTCGCTTCGGTGAAGGACAGTCTGGATTCGGTGCGGGATTCCGATTATACGGAGCAGTACGGCGCTCCCGACAATTTCAAGCGAAAGAAGAATACGATCCTCAAGATCAGACGCGGCATCGGCTACGACAAGGATCTGATCGCGGCATTCGCTCCAAGACCGAACGCGACGCCGGAGCTGGTGCGGGAAAGCATCAAGATTCTGAGTACGCTCGGCGTCGACGGGCTGTCGCTGGGACACTATGACGGTGCAACCTTCGAGCTGCTGGATGCGGTGAAGCAGGGAATGCAGGAGGCGGGAATCGAAATCAGAAAATAAATTGGGGGTTGCATATGTACAGCGTTCTGTTGGTTGACGATGAGATATGGTCCCTGGAAGGAATAAGAAAGCTGTTTGACTGGGAGAAACAAGGCTTTACAGTGACAGCTCAGGTAACCGATGCGTCAGAAGCTTACGATCTCATATGCAGCACCAAACCGGATGTCGTATTTACCGATATCCGAATGCCTGAGATATCGGGCATTGAACTGCTGACCAAGACGAGAAAGGCTG
Organism: Paenibacillus sp. JT31N11; assembly: GCF_056269285.1. Classification (NCBI taxonomy): domain Bacteria; kingdom Bacillati; phylum Bacillota; class Bacilli; order Caryophanales; family Paenibacillaceae; genus Paenibacillus; species Paenibacillus sp. JT31N11. The sequence continues at coordinate 127,450 of NZ_JBWDNQ010000008.1, read as the reverse complement.
GAATACAGAGTGAATTTGTGATCGTAAGCGGCTTTGCCGAATTCGAATATGCGCAGGAAGCGCTGCGTCGAGGCGCTTTCGACTATCAGCTCAAGCCAATCGATCCGGATGAAGCCGGCCTGCTGCTTCAGAAGCTGAAGGCGCAGCTCGATCAGAATCTGGAGCAGGAGCGGAGCGCCGGTGCGAACATGATGAAAGAGCTGACTTCCGGTTCGGGCAGCCCGCTGGAGGTATTGAAGACAAGGGGGTTTATACCGAAGGGGAAATACTGGCAGGTTATCATGGTTTCAGGGAAATCGCACGATGACAACGGCAAGATGCCGCCATTCATCACGTCTGTCCATCATCTTGCCGTTGCGGTCGGGGATGCCAGGACCCTGATGATCCTCAATGGCGACAGGCAGGAGGATGAAGAGGAGCTGATCCCGATTATGGACAGCTGGGCCAGAGGGACAAGCGCGTATGTCGGAATCAGCAGCGCCGCGGATGACATCGGGAATCTGGGAAGGCTGATCAAAGAGGCTGATATGGCGGCATCCCATTACTTTGTCGGCGGGCAGCCGGGTGCCGTCAAATTCACCGCAGCCGGCAGCGCCGGACTCGATAAAGTGGTCAGGAAGACGGAAAGATTGATGCTGGCTAAAAACGATGAGGAGATCAGCTCAATCATGGAGAGTCTTCCCGGTCTCTTCCGGGAGGAGAATTATGGCATCTATCACGCCGCCTGCTTATGGAATCAGTTCGCCGTCATGATCAGTCAGAGGCAGGAATGCGGTCAGGCTGCCGCTGTCAATGATTTTCTTGACTATGAGGAGTTGGTCAGCCGGTTTGGGAGCCTGTCCTCCCTGTGCGCTGCCATTGCGGGTATGATCAGAAACGTCTGCCATCCGGTGGAAGCGCCTGACCGTCATACGAGCTACAACGGGAACTTTATGGCGCTGCTTGAGCATGTGAATCAAAATTATGCCAAGGAGCTTTCGCTAAGCGAGCTGGCCGACAAATTCTTCCTGAACATGAGCTACTGCAGCGAGCTGTTCAAAAAAGCGACCGGCTATACATTCCGTTACTATGTAACAAAGCTGCGGATGGAGACGGCTGCGGAGCTGATGCAGTCCGGCAAATATTCAGTTGATACGGTCAGCGGTATGACCGGCTATCACGATTACTATTATTTTTGTAAAATTTTCAAAAGATTCTACGGGATTACGCCGTCCAAGTTTAATGCGAAATAGACCTTGAGGAGTCAATGGGCCAAGAAAATCCAGATCATCCATCGGAGGTAATCGGCATGTATTGGAAGGAACTGACAACCGGAATTTATCCATGGGATATGCACGACGAAGGGATTGAAAATATCTTAGATCATTTACAAAACCATGCAGGCAACAACGCAGCGTATATGCTCGCCGTCATGCATCATGAGAAACGTCCGCTTCATGACAATTATTATCATCACAACCCCGTGCGCAAACGCTATCTGGCCGAGGACAGCCGGAGCTATTTCACCATTCACCCGGAATCGTACACAAATTCCCGGATCAAGCCGCTGCCAAGCGACCGCGAATTTCTGCAGGGAACGGATTGGCTGGAAATCTTCACTACGGCGCTTCGCAAACGGGGGATGAGTCCCGGAGCCGAAATTTCCCATACGCCGCTTGATTCTGTGCGGGGAGCGGGAGAGTTCGCCGACTGCATCCAGCGCGACATCTACGGAAATCCGCCGGGTCACGGCTATTTCTCGAACCAGCAGCTTTGCTGGAACAGCCCGGATGCCAGGGCGTACATGTGTGCGATTGCGACCGACCTGGTCACCCATTACGATATCGACATGATTCAGACATGCTCGTTCCTGCTCAATCAAGGGCAGCTATCCATCCATCCCTTCCTTGGCGTTACGCTTGGCGGCTGCTTCTGTGAGAACTGCGAGCGGGAAGCCCGCAAGGCGGGGCTGGACTGGGACAAAATCAGGGCCACGGTCCGGCATTATGCGGATATTATGAAAAGAGCGACCCTGGAGGCGAATGAAGATTGGCTTCTGCTGCAGAGGGGCAGCTCGTCAGCGGTCATGTTCCTGCTGGAAAGCCCGGAGCTGTACCAATGGCTTAAATTCCGCTGCGATTCGATTACCCGCTACTTCAAGGAATTATCGGAGGCCATCCATGCCGCCAACGCAAAGGTCGACTTCCGCTTCAACACCTGCTGGCCAGAGGCTGAATTCATCGGACAGGATCTGACGCAGATCGGCAAATATGTGGATTCGATCCGGATCATGGACTATGCCGAGCAGACCGGCGATGAAGAGCGTGTGCTGAACAAAGGCAAATGGCTTGCCAATGTCAGACGTCAGGTGGGCGAGGATAAGATCATCATCGACAGCATCGCTCCCCGCGCCAAGGCAACGCCGGACCTGATCCGCAAGGGAATACGCACGGTTGCGCTGGGCGGGGCAGACGGTCTGGCGTACGGCTTTTATGACGGCGCAACGATAGAAAGACTGGAGGCGATCAAAGCGGGGATGGCCGATTGCGAAATCAAGCTCAGGTGATACGGTGCTGTTGACCGTACGGGATTTTAAGATAGACGATTAGGCTCGTTTAAGTAAAAAGCGACAACCGCGCTGCAAGGGGCCGGTTGTCGCTTTTTTTATTTCAGCCCTGCACAAATCCCGGCAGCTAAATGTTCAAGCAGAAAAATATCGTGGTAAAATAAGGATACCGTTGATTTTGCTGTAAGGTTAGTTTGCAAAGGAATGGAATTCCAAAGCAATTCCAAAAAGGAGGAATCACAATGGAGAATTTCAATTACACGGCGAACCGTTTTTTAAAGGCCCGCTATGGTAACCGTGCCCAAAATCTGATGCCCCTCGCTGCCGGCGATTGGTCAAAAGCCTATTCCTTCATGCTCGACGGGAATGAAATGGTTATCCGTTTCGGCGATTATCGTGACGACTTTGAAAAGGATCATGTGATGGGAACTTACTCATCCAAGACGCTCCCGATTCCGAGGGTTCTTGAGGTTGGCGAGACGGGTAGCGGTTTTTACGCCATATCTGAGCGGGTTCCGGGAAAGCATCTCGATGAGCTGAATGGACCGGAAATACGACTTGTCCTGCCGCAGCTGCTGGACGCTCTCCATGAACTTCAGAAGCTTGACTTCACTGGCACACAGAATGTTGGCCTTTGGCGTCCGGAGGGGGTTGGACCGCGCTGGGGAGCTGAGCTTCTCTCTGTGGCCGAGCCCCGGGATCGACTGGCGGGCTGGCGCGACCGGCTTGACGCTTCACCTCAGGAGGCACGGGCCTTCGATGTCGGGATGGAAAGACTGCGCCTGCTTGCGCCGAAGCTTCCGGAGTACCGGGGAATCGTCCATAACGACCTCTTGAACCGAAACGTGCTGGTGGACAACGGGAGGATAACCGGGGTAATCGATTGGGGAAATGCGTTCTATGGTGATCCTCTTTATGACATCGCCTGGTTTCTTTACTGGTGGCCTTGGTATCCGGAATGGCAGGGGATTAACTTGCCGGAAATTCTGGATCTCCACTGGGAGAAGCGCGGAGACTTGCCCGTACAGATGGAGGAACGTCTTCACTGCTGCCTTATCCACATTGGTCTCGATCATATCGCCTACAGCGCCTTTAGGCAGCGTCCGGAGGATATGAAACGCCACGCTAATCAACTGCTGACCTGCATCTCACAGAACCGGAATGGAGGATTCCAAAACATTCCGTCGAAAATAGAATGATATACCATTACCTTGTTCTCCGGCTCGGGGGTTGAGTGGCCAGGATTGGGAGGTTAAATAAGAGGAGATAACAGAATGCGCAACAGCAGAACCTGGTTTTATCGCTCCTTATTTTCATATCTTCCAATATTTTTTGTCATAACCTCGATTTTGTTCCTGCTGTTCTTTCTGGCTTTCAGCCAATATGTCAAGGAGTCCACCAATAAAGCAACTCAGGCTTTTAATGTACAAATCGCCCAATCCGTGGAAAACCTGCTGAAGCCCGTTGATAAACTGATCATAAAAGAAATTATGACTAATGATACGCTGAGCCAATTTTTTGAAGATGAAAACAGCTCTTATATGATCTATCAAAGCATTCAGGCTCTCAATAATATGATTGCGAGCTACCCGATCATTGATTCCATCTATGTGTACCGTTTGTCGGACCAACTGGTTCTGACCAATAATATGTTCACACATGCGGATACGTTTGCAGACCGCGAATTTCTGCTGGGTCAGCTGGAAACCTCCAGCATTGTTTCCTGGACGGGAAAAAGGTCTTACCAGGACCCGAGAACCTTTACCACCAAGGATGTCGTCTCGCTCGTCCGGAGAGTTCCGATCATTTCCGGCCAGCAGGGATTGTTTGTAGTCAACATACGTACAAATTCGATTCGTGATTTTACAATGAATATGTCAAGTCTGAAAATCAATTACGTGGATTTTATCGATGCGCAGGAGCAACTGATTGTCAGTACGGAAGAAGGAAGCACACAGGTACAGGACAATCCGCGTAATAAAGTTTCACTCACTCATTCCCCCTATCTGGGATGGAATGTGCAAAGCGGTTTGAAGCAAAGACACGCCTTTGAGTTTTTCTCTTCATTTCCGTATATTTGGGTAACCTTGGGGTTCTTATCCATTGTTGCCGGATCAGTATTTATCGTATATGTAACCAGAAGGAACTACAAACCGATTGAATCGATTGTCGGGCATATCAATGAAATATTCGTCAATAAGAGCAGCGAGCTTTTATCCAGGAACAATGATGATGAAATGCGGTTCATATCTACAGCCATCGACAAGCTGCTGGAGCAGTCAGTCAAGCTGCAGAGCAGGGTTGAAGAGGATCAAGTCAGCATGCGGCGGCATTTTTTTAATGAGCTTCTTGACGGCACCAGACAGATTGGTGCTGAAGAATGGAAATTGGCGATGGAGCGGCTGGAACTGAATTATGAGTTCAAACGGGCGAAGGTCGCCGTGATGGAGATCGACAAGTATGCGGATTTCTGCAGCTCTTATTCTGAACGCGACCAGTATTTGCTTAAATTTGTCATAAGCAGCGTCCTTACCGAGCTTGCAGAGGAGCGGAGAATCAGGGCGTGGACCCAATATATCGGCAGCTCCCGTCTCGGAATTGTATTTCTCCTGGAGCATGCCGGTGAGAATGGCCAGCAAATCGAAGAAGAAAGTATCGAGGCGGCCTGCACTGCATTTATTCATTGGGTGACCGGTCATTTGAAGTTTACCGTTACAATCGGAATGGGAGGGACTTCAGATCTGGTCGATGATATTCCCCTCCTTTACGAGGATGCGGTGGAGGCGCTGAAATATAAAGCTGTTCTGGGCAGTTCCCGCATTATTCTCAGTCAGGAGATGCCATCCAAACGCAGGACGGATATGTTTCAGCCCATCCAATTGATCAGGACCGTAACTCTTTCCTTCAAGCTGGGCGAATCGGAATGGGAAGCCCGTTTCGAGGAGCTGTTTCACACGATCCAGATCAGCATGATCTCTCGTGACGATGTGACGAATATCCTGCACAACCTAATTTATAATTTAGATCGTGAAGTAATGGGATTGTCCGAATCCATCTGCGATTACTGGAAAAAGGACAGCCTGCCTGAGCTGAACAAGCTGCTCGATAATCTCGATACGCTGGAAGAATTTCAAGCCAGCGCCAGGCTGATTTTGAACATGAGCTTTCAGGAAATCGGAAAGCTCAGGGAGCACAGAAGCACGCACCAAATCATCCACAAAGTCAAACAGTACGTCAAAGATAATTATGCAAATCCTGATCTTTCGCTCAACCAGCTGAGTGATGAATTTAATCTGAGCACCCGGTATTTGAGCCGTCTGTTCAAAGATGAGTTCGGTGAGAAATTTGTGGATTATCTTGTCAGGGTTCGCCTCGAGAAGGCCAAAGAATTGCTCCGGGAAACCAAAGATCCCGTTCATGAGGTGGCCTTGAAGGTTGGATATATCCATGCCTTTTCCTTCATCCGGATGTTTAAGAACAACGAGGGCATCACGCCCGGGGATTACCGGAAATAATAAAAAGGGCTGCTCCTGCAGAGGACAGCCCTTTAAAATGATGCGATTATGATGGCTATTTTCTCGGAATAGGCAGCTCCCACTGCTGAGCCCAATCGCTCTTCTCCCATTCCTCCAGATTCAACAGTCCCAGTCCTCTGCCATAGCCGGGTTCATCGGTCAGCGTATTGACCATGTACGCCAGCCATTTTCCATCCGGGCTAACGTTGGAGTTGTTCATCCGCCATGGCGGGTGCTCGAACATACGTGTCATCCTTACCCGGCGGCCCGTTCCGTCAAGCTTCATTTTCCAGAGATCGATGGGAGGGAAGGAGTTCTCGAAATCCCGTGAGCTTTCCAGACAGATATGCTCGTTATCCGGGAAGATTCCTTCGCACTCATTGTGGGTCAACGCTTCGTCTATATAGGTCCGAACTTCCCCCGTTGCAATGTTGATCCCCTTTACCTTGGCGTTCCAGTCCTCGGGTGAAGTGGAAGCGTTATTATAATACTCCGCCATTATCACCTCCGTATCGTTATGGCGGAAATCCTGCGGCTCGGGCCGGCCTCCGCTGTCGGTTCGGTGGATGATCTTATCAAGGCCAAGCTCAGGGCCGTTCGGCCCATATTCAATCTCGGTGACATGAACCTCGAAGTCCAGCGGCGATTTGAGCCGGGGATCATGATTGCCATTCATTGAATATGTGATTTTGTTGGACAAGGCGGAGACGCCGCAGCCTTCATACATGGCTCTCCCGAGTGCTTTGGGCGGAGACGATGCGTCTTTATCCATAATCCAGAGCTCTGATTCCACATGTCTGCTGATGCTGCGGTTTTTAAATTTCTTCGGTCCGATCAGCAGGTAATCTCCGTTAGGCAGGAAGAGGACACGCAGAAAGGAGTGATGCTCTCCCAGGTCCCTGGTGAGGTTGCGGACTTCTCTTGTTTCGAAATCAATCTCGCATATGTCCCCGTAATTGCTTCCGACGAATGCTATTCTTTTGCCGTCCGGAGACCAGTAGGGCCGTTCACCGTAATCGAGCAGCTTCTCATGAAATCTCGGCGGATTATCCAGTACATGAGCCCCCGAATAGGGCTTATGATCCTTGGTTGTGATATGAATATTCGGATATTTCTTTTTGAACTCCTCGGGGCTTAACGTATCTTTCACTGCTTTGCACCTCACTAATCGGATTATTTGACCGTGCTGTACCAATCATTTGCTTCCTTCGTAAGCGCCTCTCCGCCATCCTTGTACCATTGTTCCACGGTCTTGTCGAAGGTGCTGTCGATATCCAGATCGCCGGTAACCGTTTTGATAACGTATTCCTTGACTCTCGTGTCAAGCAGCTCCGTATATTTTCCCTGAGACGGCAGAACGACCTTCAGCTGGTTCTCGTAATAAGGGAATTCGCGGATGATGTCGCCTGTCAGCTCGTAGCGCTGCTCTGTCTGAGGACCCCAGATCGCCATGAAATCCGGATTGGTCCACGTCATGATGTTGGTGATCCAGTTGACGCCTAGTTTCTTGAATTGCGGGTGGAACAGCTCATGCTTGGGCCAATCGGTATTCAACAGTTTATTGCCTTTATCGTCGGTAATCCACATCAAGCCCTCGGGACCATAGCCTAGATGCAGATAAGCGTCCGCATCCGTATGCTGATATTCCATGATTTTCAGCAGCTTCACAAACTTGTCCTGATCCGTTGCCAGCTGCTTGCCGAATACGAGGACGGAGTTTTGATACCCTTCCCGCTGATAACCGCTTGCTCCGCTTGGCCCTTTGACCGGAGGCATGGTAATGTAGATCGGTCCTGGAGCATTCTCGTCAAAATCGGTGTAGATCTTGGTTGAATACAGTTTGGCTTTATCGTCTTTATTCGCTTCGAACCACTTCTGCCAGTCCGGTTGATTGGCTACCCAGCGGAAGCTGAGGTGCCCGTCGTTATCCCACTGAACGTCGTCGAAGTTCAGATTATCGATGTATCCGAGCTTTCCTTGTGCGAACTTGGTGGCCAGATCCAGGGCATCGCTGCTTCGTCCCTTATCCGTGATAAATTCCGGATCAATTAAGCCCAGCTTATACCATTTGTTGAGCAGCTTCAGCGCTTCTTTGGTTTCGGGCGTGGTCAGACCGAACTGCAGCTTGCCCTCCCGCTCCACCCAGTTGAACGGATTGGTATTATAGGCGCCGAATATCGATTGAAACCATTGGTTTCCGGCAAAATCGCTGGGATTGGACATCCCATACGTGTCCTTTGCTCCGTTTTGATCCGGGTCGTCGTTGCGAAATTTGACAAAGGCATCTTCAAGCTCCTGAATGGTCTGCGGCACTTTGGTAATTCCGACATTCTTGAGCCAATCCGCCCGGATGCTTGCAGGACGCGGAACTCCGCCGTTCGGATTGAAGCGGGCAAGTCCCATGTTCTTCCCATCGACATTGGTGATCGAGAGCAGCTGCGGGTCGTACTTTTCTATGACTTTAAAATAGTTCGGCATATTTTCCTTGGTCATCTCAACCGGAATCTCGGCTAACAGACCTTGCTTGCTGTAATCGGATACATCCGGAAGCGCGACTTGAACGATATCCGGTATCGTGCCTGTCGCAAACATCAAATTCAATTGCTCCTTCCGGTTGGATTCGTCAATATTGACGAACTTGAGCTTCACATTAAATTTCTTCTCAAAATAGCGCTGCCCATACGTTTCTTCGCTGAGCGGGGTAGGCCCCAGCTGAATCGTATATTCATATTGCGTGCTATTTGCAAAATATTCCGGTGTCTCGACCTTCGCCAGATCGGCTTCTATGATTTTGTTGTCGGCCGCTTCGGACAGCGGATCGGCGGGGTCTTTGGCTTCTGCAGCCGGCGCTGCTTCCGTGCCGCTGTCGGTGCTGCCGGAGCCGGTGTTGGAACCCGGGCTGTTGGAGCAGCCGATCAGGGCGGGGAAGATTAAGAACACGACTAACGACAGCATCATCATTGATTTTTTTGTCATTTTCGGCATCGTGATTCCTCCGTTTTGGTGTGGACTGAATTTTTATACCTTGACGATATCCTTGCTGGGAGCAACAGTGGTGCTTTCGATTTGAAACAGCCGCATTGTCTGTATGAGGCGCTCTTGTTTATTGTGCTTCGGACCGGCTTTTCTTGAAAGATCCGAAAGGATGGAATCAGTTTAGCCGCGGCTTGTTCCCCTCCTTTTTCAATGTGTACATCTGCTTCAATGCAGCGCTGCGCCTATCTTGCCAAGCATCACCTCCTTCAGATCATGCGAAAGCGGCGTGACGGGGCGTGTCTAGCCCTTGACCGCTCCCATGACAACCCCTTTGACAAAGAAACGCTGGATGAACGGATAAATGCACAAAATCGGAAGCATGGTGATCAATATAGCTGCTGCCCGCATGCTTTCCGGCGAGGGGACATTCTTCTTGTCTATGGAACTCAAGGCGTCGCTCATGAGCAAGGCGCTTTGTTCGATGACAAGCTTACGGATATGAACCTGGATAACCTGAAGGTCCGGGTTCTGGACATAGATCAGGGAATCGAACCAGGAGTTCCAGTGATTAACGCCTACCCACAAGCTAATGGTTGCGATGGCCGGTGCTGCCAGCGGGACGATCAGGCTGAAGAAAATACGTGTATCGCTAGCTCCATCTATCCGGGCTGATTCCTCCAGACTATCCGGAATCGTCATGAAGAAGTTTCTCAGAATCAGTATATAGAACGTGTTGTACAGGAAGGGGGGCGCCAATATATAGACCAATGGATTGTCGATCAATCCCAGACTTTTAATAACGAGATAAGTGGGGATAAGCCCTCCGGTAAAGAACATTGTAAATACGAAAAACAGTGTAACGGATTTCTGGAAAGGAATGGCCTTGGAGATGGCGTAACCGGCAAACGACATGAGCAGTACGGACAGGAAGGTTCCGACCACCGTCCTGAAAATTGTATAGAAATAACCGGAGTAGATAAACGATTGTCTTAAAAAGCCCTTATACGCTTCAAGAGTGAAGCCTTGCGGCCAGAACCATACGCTGCCGCCTGAACCCGCCATCGCTTCCCGCGAGCTGAGTGACAGGAAGAACAAATACAGGATCGGATATAAGACGGAAAGCGATAAAAAAATAAGCAGTGCATAATTCAGATAATCCAGCACATTCATGCGTTGCCGCTGTCCGGCAGTTGACATGTCATATCCTCCTCACCATAATCCCTTTTGCCCAAAACGTCGAGCCAATCGATTGGCTAACAGAACCAGCACCAGACCGATGACATTCTTGAAGACACCTACCGCCGCCGAGAAGCTGTAATTCATCTGGACGAGCCCGACCCGGTAGACATAGGTATCAAGGATATCACCCACCTCGTAGACGCGCGGATTGTACAGGTTGAAGATTTGATCGAAGCCGCTGTTCATGATATAGCCGATATTGAAGATCATCATAATTACAATAACGTTGGCAATGGACGGCAGTGTGATGCTGATCATCTTCCTCAATCTGCCTGCGCCATCCATGGTAGCTGCTTCGTAAAGCTGCTGATCGATGCCTGCGATGGCAGCCAAATAAATAATGGAGCCCCAGCCGCAGCTCTGCCAGATGTCCGACAGAATCAGAATAGGCACAAACCACTTCTCTTCCGCCAGAAAATAAATGGGATTCCCTCCAAAAAGCATGATGATTTTATTGATCAGTCCGCTGGAAGGAGAGAGGAGCTCAACCATGATGCTGCCGATAATGACCCAGGACAGAAAATGCGGCAGGTAAGTGACACTTTGTACAAGCTTCTTGAACTTCTCATGGAAAATTTCATTCAGGGCCAGCGCCAATACAATTCCGGAAGTATACACAAAAAGTAACTTTAATCCGCTGATGACAAGCGTGTTTCTAAGTACCCTGGTAAACTCAGGCGAGTTCCACATCGTCTTGAAATGTTCCATGCCCACCCAGGGACTGCCCAAAATTCCTTTGTCAATCGTGAAGTCCTTGAAAGCGATTGTAATTCCGTACATGGGGACGTAATAGAACACGATATACCAGATGATGGCCGGCAGCAAGAACAAGTATAAGGTTTTATTCTTAACGCAAGCTTTCCATAACGACGAGGAGTCCGACCGCCCCTTGGACCGGCTCACCCGGTCCGTACTGAGGAGATCCAAATCCATGTCTGCCTTCTCCATACAAGGCTTCCCTCCTTCACTAGTTGTTCCGTACTTCCATTACGATAAGGAATCTGGATCTATTGTTCAACAAACAAGATTCCCTTGCATGCACCATATGTACAATGACGAACCGCTTTCGTTCATTTCGCATAGGAAACTAAAAATCGGCCTGCAGCAGCAATAATGACTTGATGCACAATTTCGGAAATCCCGCGTTGAGTGGAATCATGTTGATCCGTGTTCCGAAAGTGTTTATGTTCATGAATTGACAAACTAAAGTCGTGTATCATACTGTTAAAATGTTAATTAAATAACATTTATATTAACCATGGAGGCGAGAGGATGACTCAGTTTAAAGCGGTTATGATCGTTGACAAGGAATTTCGTATATCAGAGGTAGATCCGAGAATATACGGATCCTTCATCGAGCATTTGGGAAGGGCGGTTTATGGAGGGATATATGAGCCGGATCACCCGCTGGCCGACGAGTTGGGATTCCGTAACGATGTCATCGAATTGGTCAGGGAGTTGAACGTCCCTGTCGTACGTTACCCTGGCGGGAATATGGTCTCCGGGTATAATTGGGAGGACGGTGTCGGACCTCAAGAAGCCCGTCCCCGCCGGCTTGATCTGGCCTGGAGATCAGTGGAGACCAATCAAGTTGGGACGAATGAGTTTGTAAGCTGGTCAAGGAAAGCAAATGTGGATGTCATGATGGCTGTAAATTTGGGTACACGCGGCATCGATGCCGCCATAAATTTGCTCGAATACTGCAATCATCCGGGAGGAACGTACTGGAGTGACTTAAGGAAGCAGCATGGCTGCGAGACGCCGCACGGCATTAAGATGTGGTGTCTGGGCAATGAAATGGACGGACCTTGGCAGATCGGTCATAAAACGGCAGAAGAATATGGCCGGCTGGCGGCAGAAACGGCAAAAGTGATGAAAATTGTGGACCCCGGCATCGAGCTGATCGCTTGCGGCAGCTCGAACTCCAAGATGCCTACTTTCCCGGAGTGGGAAGCGACAACACTGGACCATAGTTACGAGCATGCGGATTATCTTTCATTGCATCAATATTATGGGAATTACGAGGAGGATTCCGCCAATTTCCTGGCGAAATCGATGAATATGGATGATTTTATTCATACCATTATTTCCACATGCGATTATATAAAAGCCAAAAAAAGAAGCAAAAAAACGATCAATCTCTGCTTTGACGAGTGGAATGTATGGTACCATTCCAAAGAGCAGGATAAAAGCTGGATACGGCGCGAGCCCTGGAAGATTGCGCCTCCTATTCTGGAAGACGAGTACAATCTCGAAGATGCGCTGCTTGTCGGCTGTATTCTGATTACGCTTCTGAAACATTCAGATCGGGTCAAGGTTGCCTGCATGGCACAACTAGTGAATGTCATCGCACCGATTATGACGGAGAACAATGGGAAGGCCTGGAGGCAAACGATATTCTATCCGTATTTGCATGCTTCCGTCTATGGCCGGGGTATCGCGCTAAGGCCGATGGTTTCCTCTCCCAAATATGACAGCAAGGAATTTACGGATGTGCCGTATCTTGAGACCGCCGTCGTCTGGAATGAAGAGAAGGACGAGCTTACGATCTTCGCCGTGAACCGTCATTTGCAGGAGAGGCTCCCATTGGAGTGCGATCTTCGCCATTTCGAAGGCTATCGTCTAATCGAGCATCTCGTTGTCCGGCATGACAATTTGAAGGCGGTGAACACGGCGAAGGACGAACAGGTAAGTCCGGTGTCTTATACGGGTTCGCGGTTGAGCGACGGCGTCCTGATATCCGAGCTTCCGCATCAATCGTGGAATGTCATCCGTTTGGCTCAATCCAGACAATAACCAGCCCATCACCGTTTCAGTCAGAGTATTTATATAATGGAAGGCAGTGAAGATTCGATGCGTTATATAATTGAGGAATGGGGAATGAATTGTGATGGATAATCAGAAGCTCGTTGCCCAATTCCAAAGTCTTGCACGAAGCACGAAATGGGAGCTAACCAATAAGATTGATCTGCAATTCAACAATTACCACTCACAGGGGATGGTTCGGATTGGGGATCTCTTCTATTTGTCCTCGGTAGAACTTACTGAAAAGCCCGTTAGATATGACAAGCCTCGGTCCGGTTACGACCGTACTCCAGGAAAAGGAATCGGTCATCTGTTTGTCTTTGATCAACAGGGGAAGCTGGTCCAGGATATTCTTCTTGGGGAGGGGGATATCTATCACCCGGGCGGTATTGATTTTGATGGAAATAGGATTTGGGTGCCAGTTGCCGAATACCGGCCTGACAGCGAGTCTATGGTTTACAATGTTGATCCCATGACCATGAAAGCAGAAGAAACGTTTCGAGTCCTTGATCATATCGGGGGGATGGTCCGCGATGGCCAAGACGGCAAGCTTATAGGCAACAGCTGGGGTTCGCGCAGGTTCTATGAATGGGACCAAAATGGACAGCAACTGCTTGTGAAAGAAAATTCGAGTCACTTTGTAGATTATCAGGATGGCCAATATGCAGGCGAAGGGAAAATGATTTTGAGTGGTATCTCTGAGCTGGCCCATTCTTCAAGCGGCAATTCCAAGCCGTACGAGCTGGGCGGATTAGCTCTGATCGATATGAATACGTTGAATACGATTCATGAAGTGCCCATCACTGAGTTTTCTCCTCAAGGGCATGTGATTACCCGTAATCCGGTATTCATGGAGAGTGCGGGTCAAGAGCTGCGGCTTTATGCCGTGCCCGATGACGATCGCGGATCTCTGCTGATTTATGAAACATGCAATTTGAATAATAAACGATAATTTTTCATTTTTTATTGATTATTAAGCATTAGATGCAGAAACAAAACAGCCTTTGCTATCCACGGGATGGCAAAGGCTGTTTTAAATTTAAGGCAGGGGATTGATATAAAATAATCCGCTGAACCAAGACCTGGCACCTGGAGATTAAACTCAGGGCTGATTCCCGATAACTCCGCAACTAATTCTCCCCACCAAGGGTCTTCTGTATTACGGCCATACCTGGCACGGAATTGAGCCAGACTGCGCAGGTCCGCTTCTTGTTCAATGGGATGAAAACAGCCCGAGCGGCGGGTTCTTTGGCGAATACGGCCCGCTTCCTTGGTAATGAACGGTTTGACGACATTCCCAAATCATAAAACATTTTAGATGACGCTACTGTGATATACGCGCGGGTCTGAAACCTGATCCGGTTAAAAGGCCCTATTCACGGCGCTGGAGAAAATAGGTATTATTGAGCAATAGGGCAATTCAATGCAATCGGGAATATGTTATTATTTCTAATGTGTCTATTGTAAACTGATCTATTAGGAGGCGCAGAAACATGCATATGCCCAAACCGAATGAAGGAGACTTCAACCCGCACTGGGGCAATTACATCCATTTAGTGCAAGAAGGCGACCTGGCGCAGCTGCTCAAGGACCAAGAGCAGGACATTAAATCGTTATACAGCTCCATCAGTGAAGAGCAAAGTTTGTACCGTTACGGCGAGGGAAAATGGAGCCTTAAAGAAGTGCTTGGCCATATTAACGACACTGAACGGATCATGAGTTATCGGCTTCTCTGTGTCGCCAGGGGAGACAAGACGCCATTGCCGCGCCATCAGGACGTCTACGTGAACGGAACGAGCTTCGACCGCCGTCCGCATACCGGACTGATCGCCGATTTTCAAGCCGTTCGGGCAGCTACCCTGTCACTGGTACAGGGATTGAACGAGGACGAATTACGCCGTGCCGGGGTGGTCAACAATTGCACAACCACAGCCGCTGCAATCGTATACTTCATTATCGGGCATGCTCTCCATCACCTGAATGTCGTACGTGAAAAGTACATGCCGAGCCTGCAATAACTCAACATTGCAATAATCCTAATCTTTGATCGGACAATCGTGCACGATAGCACAATGTCAGGGCTGCCAACATCATTGGCAGCCTTTGAACTATGCGAGCGGCAGATACGCAGCTGGTGATTGTATTTAGCTATTCAGCTTACTTACATATGACAATAGAATAAGTATAAATTCTGTTTGGGGGCATCGATACATATTATTGCAGGCAATGAATGCGAAATTATCTCATTAGATAGTATTGAAGAAAATAAGGGTATTGGGACAACATTAATTCATCGTTTAGAAAATAAAGCCAAGGAAATTGGCTGTCAGAGTATGAAGCTAATCACAACAAATGATAATTTGCATGCATTGGGATTTTATCAGAGAAGGGGCTATGTCCTTGTAAAGATATTACAAAATGCAGTTGATGAAGCGAGAATGTTGAAGCCCGTCATTCCGTTTATCGCTGAAAATGGAATTCCAATCCGGGATGAAATTCTTTTAGAAAAACGCTGGTGTTCAGCGGAACTATGAGGTTCTCGATTTTCCCCCTTTGTTGCTGGAATTTTTGTTTTTATTGTTGTTTTTACTTTTTTTGTTGTTGCTGGAGTTGTTTTTATTGGTTCCTGAGCTGCTGCTGCCTTTCGAGCTGTTTCCAGAGCTGCCATTATGTTTTATGGTTTTAATGTGAAATAGCGGAATGCGTACCTTCTCTTTGCCAACCATGAGGAGTAGGGATTGATTACCAACTTCAGCTATGAGACCAGCGAGCTTCTCTGGCCCGCCCCAGTTAATTTGAACGGATTTCTTTGTCAATTTGCGCAGAACGCCGATAAAGCTTTCAGCTGCGACGAAGTTATGAGAAGTCGAGTGTCCGCTTCTTGGACCGGGTAAGTCAGTAGTACTTTTAATATGGCTGGCATTGATATAAACGAGGCCTGCTTTAGTACGCAAAACAATATAATCACTCTGAACACCAAGCAATACTCCGTCGAACGACTCCGGTCCCCCGCGGTTGATTTTAATTAACTTCCCAATTTTACTGCTCAAATAGCTCTCGTATTGGACAATTTGTCTAATATACTGGCCAGTAGGTTTTACCGTTTTAATGTGGAATAGCGGGATTCGCACCTTCTCTTTACCAACAATAAGGAGCAGGGATTGACTGCCAACTTCAGTAATGATACCGTCGATCTTCTCTGGTCCGCCCCAGTTGATTTGAGCGGATTGCTGAGTCAATTTGCGCAGAACACCAATAAAGCTTTCGGCTGCGATAAAGTTGTTGGAAGTCGAGCGTCCGCTTTTTTGACCTGGCAGATCGGTTGTACTCTTAATATGGCTGGTATTGACATAAACGAGGCCTGCTTTAGTACGCAAAACAACATAATCACTTTGAACACCAAGCAATACCCCGTCAAACGATTCCGGGCCTCCACGGTTGATTTTAATTAACTTCCCGATTTTACTGTTTAAATAGCTTTCATGGTCCTCACTGCTTTCATGTTGTTCCATAGTAGTTGTTGATACCCCCATATTGTTTGGATTTGTGTTGTCCGTTGTTACCAGCACTTACTTTAGCTACCATCGTACATGCCATATGGTTTGCAGCTCACAGATTCGATGAACTGTATTATTCAGTTCAGTTCGCCATTTAATTGATAGAATGTCATTCATAAGGTCGTCCGGCACAAATAGATCTTAACAACCTGATATACGGTTCATTCATCTCTTTTCGGCTCCCATCCCTTCATTACTTGCCCCGGTGATATCTATCATGGATGACAAAATATAATATATTTATATGTATTTCGCAGCTGTGCTGTTCTGGATTTTATAACATTACTCATTAACCTAGATAGATTACCAGATTTTCCTCATAGCTTTCTGAAATACAAAATAATGGATATAATGCATCTATTCAAATGACACTAACAGTCCAAGAAGCGCTTGAAAATTTTATTTGAGGATTTGTCGAGTTTGCTTTATGCTGTTCGTCGACTTATATAGAGGCACAAATAAACCAACCATGTAAAGGAGAATTAAGATGAGATACCTGTGCTTGGGTTACTTCGATCGAGAGAAAATGGATTCCCGCCCCAAGGAGGAGATCGATGCTGTCATGCGCGAATGCGAGTCCCATCTCGAGGAACTCTACAAGAGCGGCCAAGTGATCATCGATGCAGGCCTCGCCCATGAGAACAAAATCTTGCGGCGTGAAAACGGGAAAGTGAAGGTTACCGACGGTCCTTTTATCGAAACCAAGGAGATGATTGGCAGCGCGTTCCTTATTGAAGCAAGTGACATGGAGGATGCAATCCGGATTGCTTCACTGCATCCAGCCACGCAAGTGGGTGCGGGCGAGCAATTCGGCTGGCGCATTGAGGTCCGCCCTATCCACTACTTCGAGAAGCGGGAAGGGAAGGAGTAGTTTCCGCGAACCTGCAGCTGCAGCTGGATGACACTCTCGTTCAGGCTCCAAGCGAGCGGCGGGCGGGTGCCGGATCTGCAGAATAGACTTCCGCACGACAGGATACGGATACCAAAAAAAGAGACTCCAAGTCTCTTTTTTTTAATTTTATTGGAAAAGCAACAGCACAACCATAATTGGATATTTTCGTCTAATTGAAAGGGAATAGCTTCATGCCACTCCTCATCAAGAGCTGAAGCTGTCCCGATTTTGAGGAAAATGTAAAGTACATAAAGTCAGCTTGTCTTGTATTCCGAGTTAGGGTTCCTATAGAGGGTTATATCTTTCGTTTAAAAAATCAATGAACATTTTTCTCAAATATTCCTTTACAGGAATATTCCTGTCGTGGTATATTTATTTCAGCAAAAAACTCCAGTTACTAATGGATGATGACGATGAATGCTGACGTCGTGAGAGCCTTGGAAGAGCCACAGCTCGGCCGCCTGGATGATTATTTGCTGAAGCTGCGGGGCAAGGAAACTCGGAGAGCGCAGCAGGACTGAGCTTGGAATGATGGATCAGTTTTGAGAAGAGCTGCGGCAGGACTATTTCGATCAACTATTTTAATCGAGGAGGATGTTAAAATGACAAATCAAATGGTATCCAAGGTAGAGGAAAAGGTGCTTGTTCTGGAGCGTGAATTCAAGGCACCTCGGGAGCTCGTGTTCGAGGCGTTCTCGCAGGCTGAGCATCTGAAGCATTGGTGGGGGCCAAGAGGCTGGTCGCTCCCGGTATGCCATATTGATTTCCGCGTTGGGGGAGTTTGGCATTATTGTATGAAATGCGAGGACAAGAACCAGGGCGAATACTATGGCATGGAATCATGGGGGAAGGGTGTGTATAGTGAAATCATCGTACCTGAGAAGATCGGGTATGTGGATTATTTCTCCGATGCGGAAGGAAACGTGGCGGAAAATATGCCGGCAACGGTCGTAGACATGACCTTTATCGAGACGGATGGCGGGACAAAGATCATTAGCCGTTCTGAATACGCAACGGTTGAAGGACTGCAGCAGGTTCTGGATATGGGCATGCTGGAGGGCATCACGGATACCTGGGACAGACTGGTCGAGCACTTGGAGTCGATTCAGAAGGTCGGTTAAAGGGAAGTGTTTGGCGCAAACGCGAAGCGATCAGCAGCAAGGAACGGAGAAAAAGGTCATTCCTCTTAGCGGGAGTGATCTTTTTTTGTCTCTTTGCGGTGCCTGCAAGCAATGGGGCAAAGGAAAAAGCTCTCCCGAGGTCTTAGAGCCTGGCATGTGACCTCACAGCAACTGGAAAGATTGCTAAATAAATATTGTGTTTTGTTTATATATCGAATACAATAAAAGCGCTTACAATTCCTTGTTTCATTAAACCGGTTTAATGCAGAATACATACTATTATTTTACCTAATTAATAAAAATAGACATCTACGAATTAAACCGGTTTAATAAACGGTGGAGGTGAGTCAGCGGGGCTTGCATTGATCCCAGTGAAGAAGAAAACGGCAATGGTAACAGCTAGGGCAGCGGCGTGGAAATGAATAGATTTTTGGAGGGGTTAACTTGAAAAAACAGAGGTTCCTTATTGTTCTGCTAGTCGTTTTTGCCATTATTGTTGCAGGATGCACAAATAATGCATCGGAACCGAATGTTGTGAAAGAAACCAACGAAACGGCAGTGGTCAAGGATGCACCGGTCGGAGTCACGGAATCGGATGCCAAAGAGGCTCCTATGCTGACTGACCTTGTAACCGCAGGCAAACTGCCTGCTTTGGCAGATCGTATGCCAGCTCCGGCAGATATCATGATTGAGCCTGTTGTTGATGAGGTCGGACAATACGGCGGAGATTGGAAAATGGCCTGGATGGGATCCAGTGACAAATGGGCTGTTGGGCAGCCAACGGAAGAAGCGCTGTTCCGCTTCAACAAGGATGGCAGCGGGGTTGAACCTAATGTTGCCAAAAGTTATGAAGTGAATGCAAATTCCACGGAATTTACCATTCACCTCAGGAAAGGCATGAAGTGGTCGGATGGCGTGCCATTTACAGCAGATGATGTCCTGTTCTATTGGGAGCATATGCTGACCAAAGAAACCTTCGGCAAAAAAATATATGATGCTTACTACTCGATTGATCCGGTAAGTGGAGAAAAAGCTTTGGCCAAAGTGGAAAAGATTGATGACTTCACGTTCAAGATTACACATAAATATCCAAGCGTCCAGTTCCTTGAGCGCGTTGCGATCGACAATAAGTGGTTCTTTGCACCGGCACATTTCCAGAAGACAATCCTGCCGGAATTTGTAGGCGAAGATAAAGCACTCGAAATCGCCAAACAATGGGGCTTCGCGGATACGGCATCTTTCCTGAAGGAAACGGGTTATTATTACTGGATTTATCCGCAGATCCCGACACTTCGGGCTTGGGTAGCCAAGAATGATCCCGAGAGTGACCAGTTCGTTATGGAACGCAACCCTTATTATTGGAAAACGGATGTCGACGGTCACCAGCTCCCCTATATGAATAATCTCATCGCGACGAAAATTCAGGATCCCAGTCAAAGAGTGCTCGGCACATTGGCGGGAGATTTCAATCTCTCCACGTTTGGCGCACAAGACTTCACTGTCTTGAAGGAAAATGAGGAGAAGGGGGATTACCGGGTTATTCCATGGCAGCAGCCAGCGTGGTCAACATCGGGAATTCAGTTAAATCAGACGATCGAGGATCCTAACCTGCGAAAGCTGTTCCAGGACATCAAATTTAGGGAAGCGCTTTCTCTCGGAGTAGACCGTACAGAGATCACAGAGATCGTGACTAACGGAATTGCCGACCCGATTCAGGCTTCAGTACCGGAAGGTCTCGTCGGATATCAGGAGGGCTGGGCAGATCAATGGGCTAAATATGATCCAGAACAGGCCAATAAGCTGTTGGATGAGCTCGGATTAACCAAACGGGACAAGGACAATTTCCGGTTATTCCCGGACGGTTCGGATGTGACGATCACGATTATGGATTCCTCCGAAGATTCGGCGAAATTCCTGGAGCTGCTCAAGAAGTATTATGAGGAGATGGGGATTAAGACCAATCTGAAGGTTGTCGATCAGGCAACTCTGCAGGAGTTGAAGTATTCGAATCAAGTCCCTGCGAACATAGAAAACATATCTGTTGTTAATGTGGCATTCCGGCCTGATGCGCTAGTACCGCTCCGTGTGCTTACCCCGTGGTATGGCCAATACGGATTGTATACCTCTTCGGGCGGCAAAGAGGGAGTTAAACCGGAAGGCGATGTTGCTTTGCTCCTGGAGGATTGGGATAAGCTTAAGGCTGCCAGTTCAAAAGAAGAAATTACCCAATGGGGTAATGAAATTATTAAATTGCATATGAAAAATCAGTGGGTGATCGGTTATGCAGGCCCGACGCCGACGTTGATTGCAGCATCGAACAATATGCGCAACATACCGCAATCCATGATATGGGCCGATGAGTTCCGCTCCTTGGGCGCAGGCCATCCTGCACAATTCTATATCAAGCAATAGCAGCCGGATTATACCGTAAAACCGATAATGGGGAACGATCTCTCCATTATCGGTTTTATTCCAAAGATTTTGAAGGCATTCATATCTCTGAATTGTCAAGGAGAGGGTAGGACAAGAGATGCTCCAGTACACTTTGAAAAGAATCGTGTTGACCATACCTGTCGTGATATTGATCTCATTTATCGTTTTCTACATCATTCAGCTTCCCCCCGGCGATTATGTATCCAATTATTCGGCGCAAATGTCCGTTGCGGGCGAAGTGTTTACGCAGGAGGACATGGAGGCTATGCGGACGGATTTGGGCTTGAATCGTCCGATTTACGAACAGTATTTTATTTGGGCTAGAGATATTGTTGTGCATTGGGATTTCGGATACTCCTTCAACTATAACAAGCCCGTTACAGCCGTGATCGAGCAGTACATGGGATTGACGCTGGTCGTCTCACTGGTGACGATGGTTTTTCAATACGCCGTGGCGATTCCAGTCGGCATCTATTGTGCCGTAAAGCAATATTCCAAGGGAGATTATTTCTTCTCGGGCTTAAGTTTTCTGGGAATGGCTACACCTCACTTCCTGCTCGCCGTTATATTAATGTTCCTTTCCTACACTTGGTTCGGCGATCCATTGCTCGGTTTATTTTCGGGCGAGTACGTGAATGCGCCATGGTCGATGGACAAGGCGATGGACTTGGCAAAGCATATGATCATCCCCGTAATTGTCATCGGACTATCTGGCACAGCGGACCTTATTCGGGTTATGAGAGGACAAATGCTGGACGAACTGAATAAGCCCAATGTGGTAACGGCCAGGTCCAAGGGGCTGTCGGAGACGAAAATCCTCTTTAAGTATCCGACGCGCGCAGCTTTAAATCCTATTGTCAGTACGTTCGGCTGGTCATTGACCCACATCTTCACCGGCTCCACAATTACCGCTATCGTATTGAATTTGCCCATACAGGGGCCGGTTATGTTTAATGCGTTACTGGGTCAGGACATGTATCTGGCTGGCAGTTGGTTGTTGTTCATGGCGTTGTTAACGGTACTGGGGACATTGCTGTCGGATATTTTACTGGCATGGCTAGATCCAAAAATTCGTACAGAGTTCAGGGGTAACTAGCCTATGAGAACATTGCCGATTTTCAGAAAACAGAAAGTGCGCCTATCCAAGCCGCTCGAAAATAAGGATGTTCAATATAGTTCGCAATGGCGGCTCATGTATTTGAGATTCAAGAAACATAAATTAGCTCGGATCAGCTTAATGGTTCTGGCTATTCTCTACGCCGGCGCGCTATTCGCCCAGTTCCTGGCGCCTTACGGGCTGCAAAGCTACGACAGCAAATATGTGAATGCGCCTCCAATGACCCTGCGATTCGTAGATGCGTCTGGAAAGTTCCATATTAGACCGTTTGTATATGAATTGAAGTCAGGCAGAGATCCGGAAACGATGCGTAAAATATTCGAGCCGAACAAAGAAAAACGATATTCGCTCGAGCTGTTTGCCAAAGGTGAAAGCTATAAATTTCTCGGATTCATTCCAACAAAAACGCATTTATTCGGAGTGGAACAACCCGGACGAATATTTCTGTTAGGCACCGATGCGCTTGGCAGAGACATGTTCTCCCGAATTTTGCTGGGAAGTCAAGTATCGCTTAGCATCCCTCTCGTAGGGGTTGGCATCAGCTTTATATTGGGATTGATTATCGGCGGCATATCCGGATATTTCGGAGGCGGACTGGATGCCTTGATTCAACGGATTATCGACATCATACGCTCATTCCCGACTCTTCCGTTATGGATGGCGTTATCCGCAGCTATTCCTCCGCGAATACCGGTGGTCCGAATGTATCTTTATATCGTTATTATATTTGCTTTTATCGAGTGGACCGGTCTGGCGAGGGTCGTGAGAGGCAAGTTCATCTCCATGAAAAATGAAGATTATGTTCTTGCGGCCAAGATTGCAGGCGTCGGCGATGCGAGAATTATAACAAGGCATCTGTTGCCGGGTTTTATCAGTTATTTGGTTGTAGCCACGACGTTGGCAATTCCAGGGATGATTCTTGGCGAGACGGCGATGAGCTTTCTCGGCTTAGGGATTCGCTCTCCGGCTACCAGTTGGGGTGTTCTTCTTCAGGAAGCCCAGCAGATCCAGAATATTGCTCTGTATCCATGGAAGCTTATTCCGCTTGGTGCGGTTATCTTAACGGTATTAACCTTTAACTTTCTGGGCGATGGCTTGCGCGATGCCGCGGACCCTTACAAGAAATAAACCAATAAATTGAGGCCATAGCGAGGGGATAATATGACGGCTCAGGCTGCTCAAGCTCAGCAGCCCCTTCTCTCCGTTCAAAACCTTAAAATTCGGATTCAGATGGATAACGGGGAAATGAACGCAGTGGACGGGGTAGACTTTGACATTCAAAAAGGAAAAACGTTAGGCCTTGTAGGCGAGTCCGGTTGTGGGAAAAGTCTGACAAGCAGAGCCATTATCAGCATTAATCCGAAAGAGTGCGAAACGACAGGAAGCATTATGTACCAATCCTCATCCGGGGAGTCGGCAAACCCGCTGAATCTGTTGTCCATGGACCCGAGCGGCAAACAGATTCGTTCGATTCGCGGTCGGAAAATCGCCATGATCTTTCAAGAGCCCATGACGGCTTTCTCACCGATGTATACGATCGGGAATCAGATCATGGAAGCGATCTTAATCCATCGCACCAAGAACAAGAAGGAAGCCAAGAAAATCACGCTCGAAATGCTGAGTAAAGTGGGAATATCGGACCAGGAGAAGCGATTTGACCAATATCCGCATGAATTCTCCGGTGGTATGCGGCAGCGGGCGATGATATCGATGGCCTTATCTTGCAATCCGGAATTATTAATTGCCGATGAGCCAACAACAGCACTGGATGTGACGATTCAGGCCCAGGTGCTGGAATTGATGAAGTCGCTCCAGCAAGAGTTCGGTATGGCCATTCTGCTGGTTACTCATGATCTTGGCATCATTGCGGAAATGTGTGATGAAGTGGCGGTCATGTATCTTGGCAAAATTGTTGAGCAGGCACCCGTAAAGGAAATTTTTCATAATCCGAAACACCCCTATACGAAGGGTTTGCTCAAATCGATGCCAAGATTAGGCGGAAATAAGAGCAAGCGCCTGGACTCAATTGAAGGATCCGTGCCCATTCCTATCAATATGCCTCCTATGTGCGGATTTTACGATCGTTGCAAGGATCGGATTGAAGGGGTATGCAATGTGCAGGCCGTACCAAAAACCCGTCTATCCGACAAACATATGGTCAGGTGTTTTCTGTATTCGGATCAGCATGAAGGAGAATAACCATGTCCAAACCTATTCTGGATGTCATTAAGCTGAACAAGGATTTCAAAGTCAGGTCCAAAAAAGCTTTATTTGCAAAGCCTACGCCTGTTCGAGTATTAAACGATATCTCATTTGAGCTGCTCGAAGGCGAAACCTTAAGCATTGTCGGAGAATCGGGCTGCGGAAAAACGACCTTGGGACGGTGCATCGTAAGGGGGATGAATGCCTCATCCGGCGAAGTCATCTATCATACCGAAGGCGGAGAGAGCGTTGATTTCTTAAAGCTTAAGGGTAAAGAATCGAAGAGATTGCGAAGAGATGTTCAAATGATCTTTCAGGATCCTTATTCCTCTCTCAGTCCGCGAATGAGCGTATTCGACATTATTTCCGAGCCGCTGATCGCCAATTTCAAGCTGAATAAATCGGAAGTGGAAGAAAAAGTAGCGGCAATTGCAGAAAAAACCGGCTTAAATGTCAGTTACCTTAAACGCTACCCTCATGCCTTCTCCGGCGGACAAAGACAGCGTATCGCCATTGCGAGGGCGCTCATTACCCAACCGAGGCTAATCGTGTGCGATGAAGCGGTATCGGCCCTGGACGTTTCAATTCAAGCCCAAATTATAAATCTCTTAAAGGACCTGCAAGAGCAATTTCAAATTACGTATATTTTCATCTCGCATGACTTATCGATCGTTCAGAATATTTCCGACAGGGTAGCAGTGATGCACCTGGGCAAAATTGTAGAATTGGCAACCGTGGATTCGTTGTTTGGTCAACCCAAACACCCCTATACGGAAGCGCTCATGTCGGCGGTGCCCCAGCCTGATCCGGATCAGAAGAAAGATAGAATTATCTTGGTAGGGGAGGTTCCGAATCCTGCGAATCCACCAAGCGGATGCCATTTCCACCCAAGGTGTGCGTACAAGACCGATAAATGCATGCAGGAGGCACCACAGCTGCGCCTGGTAGGAGACAACCAATATGCGGCTTGTCATTATGCGGAACAACTAAATCTGAGGGGTGCAGCGAAAGAACCGGCAGCCGTTGAATAACAGTGAATGTCAATTAGCGTTGGGCTCCGTTATGGATGCTGCGTTTTTGAGAGGATGTAACAAGAAATGGCGAAAATCGACGATGTTGCGCGTCTTGCCGGTGTCTCAAAAGGAACCGTATCCAATGTTTTCAGCCAAAAGAGACCTACCAGCGAAAAAGTAACGGATAAAGTCCTGGAAGCTTCCAGAGAATTAAATTACGTTCCGAATCATATCGCAAGAAGCTTAGTGACCAAAAAAACAATGGCCATCGGGCTTACGATCCCGCATGGCAACTTCTTTTTCAACACTTTCCATAATCAGTTTATCAATGGAGTTATTTTGGAAGCTTCTCATTACGGGTATAGGGTGCTGCTCGATATGATCCCGGTAGAGAAGGTGAAAACTCCTTCTTTGGCTAGTTATCCGATTGACGGAGCCATTGTGCTTGGTCCTACAGAAGAAGATGAGCGTATCAATTTACTGCATCTGAACCAAATCCCATTCGTCACAATCGGTAAAATCTTTAATTCGAAGGTCAAGGATGCATCCACCGTAAACAACGATAACTTCCAGATTATCCGTGATATATGCAGCTATCTGATAGACAAGGGCCATCGCAGCATGATGTTTCTAAATGCCAATGAGCTTATGACCGTTGCCATCGAAAGAAGAGAGGCTTTCATCGAGGTGCTGACAAATCACCGGATCGACTTGCAGGAACATATGATTCACTATAAACCCGCCTTAACTTCTAGCAAATATTTGAACTACGGGTACGATGAGACGGTCCATGTGCTGAGCGAGTTGAAGGAGCAGGTAACGGCAATTATTGCGGATGATGACCGCACCGCATTCAGTGTTATGAATGCCATCAAGGATTTGGGTCTGAGCGTACCGGAAGATCTCTCTTTGTTTGTTATTTGCGGTGATCTCTCTATGATGCATAAGGCAACGCCTTCATTGACAGGCATGGATTTGCAGTCTTCGGAGCTCGGGGTTCACTCCGTCAGATTGCTTATGCATAAGCTGGGTAATATTGATGGAGATTTTCCAGAACATATGATCATAAGCAGCAAAATAATTGAGGGTGACTCCTGTTCATCGCTTTGAAGCGTTGGCCTTATGCGAAAGTAAGAAGGTACGCTCTTTTATTGGATATGTCATATTCTTCCTGAAGATCGGTAACACTATGTAAAAACAAGAGTCGGGAGAAACCTACGTTGAAACCAATTGTGCCCTTCGAACCTGTAAGGCAAGACACCATACCTGTTGGAGATCCTTGGGTGTACCAAATTAAATGGGATGGGGTGAGAGTGTTAACGTACGCCGACGAAAGCGGGATATTCCTCTATAATAGGCGTTTGAATGAAAGGACGCACCATTATCCGGAGCTTCTCGATGTGCCGTCTTACTGCAAAGCGAAATCATTTATCATGGATGGGGAAATCGTGGCACTCGCCTCGGACGGTAAACCGTCCTTTCATGAAGTCATGCGCAGAGACGGGCTGCGGCGAATGGAACGGGTTCCTCAAGTGCAGAGGGAAGTCCCAATCTACTACATGGTATTCGATCTGCTGTTTCTGAACGGGAATTGGGTGAATGACCTCCCGCTTCGAGAACGGACCGATCTGCTTCATGGCATACTGACCCCCAATCAGACTGTTCAACCCGTTACCTATCATCCTGATGGCCAGGCGCTATTTCAATTAATGAAGCAGCAGGGGATGGAAGGCATTGTATGCAAAAGGCTCGACAGCCCCTACATAATTGGAGGTAAAACCGCGAGTTGGGTCAAAGTCAAGAATTACGGTGACGTCATTGCCGCGATTGGTGGTTTTACCTTGAACGGCGGCATTATCAATGCGATAATTCTGGGGTTATATGACAGGGAAGGACGCTTTTGGTATATAGGCCACACCGGCACCGGCCGCCTTAGCAGGGCGGATTGGCGGGATTTGACGGAACGGCTGGCTCCTGATGCGGTAAAGGAGTGTCCTTTTGTCAATACACCGGAACGGCATAAAGACGCAATATGGGTGAAGCCCTCGCTCGCCGTCAAAGTGATGTACACCGAATGGCGCCTGCAGGAAGGCCGTTCCCTGCGTCAGCCAAGCATTCAAGCGTTTGTGGACCGGCCGCTTTCGGAATGTGTTTTCCCGGATGAGAGCCTATTCCCATAAATGATATAGAAGGCAGCGGGCGCCGAATTAATTGGAAATAATTACATTTTTTATCGGAGTATAATAGCATTTTAGCGACACATAATAACCTCACATTACAAAGGAGGTTTTACAATATGAGCCGCAAATCTTCTTCAACCAACCAATTGGTCGTTCCTCAAGCAAATGCAGCACTGGATCAAATGAAATATGAAATTGCACAGCAATTCGGAATTCAACTTCAACCGAATGGCTACAACGGACAACTTCTTACCCGTGAAGCGGGTACAATTGGCGGCAACATCACCCGTACACTTGTACAAATTGCTGAGCAGCAATTAGCAGGCCGTTCGTAAGCCTGTTACAGGAGAAAGTATTGAAATTCAGTTCATGAGAAAAAGACCACGGTGATCTTCTGACTGCAGAGATCCCGTTGGTCTTTTTTTTTAATTATTAGCCGATTCCAGCGTAAGAATCATGCAATCGTAAAAAAATCCATAGAGCCATAAATTAACCAATACAGGAAATTTCATTGTTAATTATGATGAAGGTAGCTGGAGGCATGTATTCAAATCCAAAAAAAAACGGAAAGAAGGGATCCGGATTTATTTATTTAAAAGCTTAAGTTTACGAAATTAAAGGAGGTTTAAAGATGTTTAAGCCGCAAGTCCTGAAAAAGGCATTAAGCTCTGTTCTTTTATTTGCACTTGTCCTTCCATTTATTAATCTGTCCGGGCTTCCAGCTTCAACGGTTCATGCAGCACCGGCAAACAGCCTGGGACTATTGGATATTGAATTGAACAAGCCGGTTAACGCAGAAGTTGATCTTGATCATGCAACCATTCATATATCATTGCCCTACGGCACCTTATACCAGATGCTGAATGTAACAATGAATCCCGGCGCTTCTGCGGCGCTTTACAGAAGCGATGGAACGACTGCCGTTTCTTTTGCCGCCAGCGGCATGAACAATGGCGATGCAAAAATGGACCAGTTTTCAACAAGCGGAACCACGTTATATTATTTGGCAGTAACCGATAAGAATGACAGCAGCAGCATCCGAAGATATACAATTACGGTCACCGTGGATATGTCTTTGCCTCCAATTACAGGCCCTATGGGATCTAATGACAAATACCTGCCGCTCAATATTCAGGCGCATGAACATGCATGGGATGTTATGGGCGCATACAAAATTGGCAATGGCAGTACTACGGGTTCTATAGAAGGTCCGGGCACGCCTTCGTCGTACAGCGGGAAATCATGGCCGGAGTCAGTCTACGACCGTTCGGGAGACTACCCGATGGCTTCGATTGTTGATGAATCATGGCTGGGAGACAATATGTATTTGCAGACCATTGGCAAAAGTAATGTGGATGCGCTTACAAAGTACGGGATTGCAAATATTCCCGGCGCCGGGAAGCTTAACTCCGATATTTTGCGTTTTCACGAATTTTCGCCTTTTGTTGCCCCGGGAGGCGTGAGCCGGGACGACGGCGATCGCGGCGCAGTCAACAGCGACCGCCAGAGACTGGAGATTAAAAGCAGCACCAGCGCAGCCAATATGGATGCAAATAGTTTTGGCGGCGACATTATGACCCATCACTGGAGGCTGATGCTCCCTTCGGAAACGTTAAGATATCAGAAGGATACCGGTGATAAGCATGCCGGTGATTTTATCGTTCCCCACAGGTTTTGGCACATATTCCAACTGAAAGAAGTAGCAGGCAATGCGGCCGGCCAGCCCGTGGCTACCCTCTCGCTGGTTTCAAGCGGAGGCAAAGGCCAGCTTGAATTCAGGAACAACCCCGATGGCAGCTACGCGGACAGAATCAAGCCGTTGTTCACGATACCCTTTGACAGGGTCGTTGACCGCTGGCTTGATTTTGAAGTAACGATTTTAACAGCCGATAAAGGTTATTTGTACGGCAAGCTTGTCGATCTGGAGACTGGCGAGGTGCTTTTCGAAGGCGGTATGACAGCCGAAACATACAGACGCCCTGAAATAAACAATCCGGCTACCGGCAGAGACGAAAGAGGTGATCTGCCTGTAGAGCCGGGTCAACAGAACCGCTCCAAATGGGGTCTTTACAGGGGGATGTACAATGGTCCGGGAGATGCGGCTTATGCAGATGAATTCCAGTCTGCAACCATGTATTTGGCAGATGTGCACTTAATCAAAAGGGATGAAAACAGCTATATATTTCCCGATGGCTGGAATCCCAATGTGCAGCCTAAGGATATGGCAGCGTGGGCAAGGCCGCAAGAGATTACAGCTTCCAAAGGTACTCCGTTCAGCCAATTGCTGCTGCCTGCACAGCTTGATGTCACTTTGAGCACCGGCAAGACAGAGAAGGTGAACGTATCATGGAGCCCGGAAGGCTACAATCCCGATAACATGGGGACCTATAAGATTTTTGGCGAATTTGCCAGTCCGGGTATGACGAACACCAAAAACATCAAGCCCTATATTGTAGTTTCGCTGACAGATTCATCTTCTGTTGCGATAATCCCGGTTTCGACCGCCAGTTATACCGTCAACCCCGGCGGACCGTCGATCAATACGGCGGCAGGCGGTAATACGCCTACAGGAAGGTATTTGCAGACCTCCTCGGCCCCCGTGGCCGGCGACTGGGTTGAAGTAACCGTTGATGTTCCCGAGACTGGAAACTATGATATCGAATTTGGCTACAAGTCGAACAACAATAGAGGAATCGCCCAGCTGTATGTGGATGGGGTTTCCCAGGGCAGCCCCGTAGACGAGTATCATCCCGCTCAAACTTTTCCGGCGGCTGATATGGGCAGCAGCATTCTCGAAGCCGGCAGCCATAAGTTCCGGTTTGTGGTGACCGGGAAGAATGCCGGCAGCTCCGGCTATCATCTTACCTTCGATTATATCAAGCTGGCGCGAAAGGATGCGGCTCCGCCGGAGACGGAGGCACGGATCGAACCGGCGCCGCGGAACGGATGGTTGAACACGGATGCGTCCGTCGCACTGACAGCCCAAGGCGAGCCCTCCGGTATTGCGAAAACGGAATATAGGCTGGAAGATAACGCGCAATGGCAAACCTATACCGGACCGGTCGCTTTCACGAAAGATGGCGTTTACCTGCTGCAATTCCGTTCTGTCGACGCTTCAGGCCGGACCGAGCAGACGCAGGAGCTGACCGTCCGGATAGACAAGACGAAACCGGTCTTGGCAATGACGGCAAATGGGAAGCCGCTTGCGGATGGCGCAGCCTTCTCCGACGACCGCCCGCTTGCGCTGCTCTTGAATGCAAGCGATGCCCTGTCCGGCATAACGAGACAGGAACTCTTCCTGGATGGAATTCATGTGGAAAATGGCGCTTCCGTTGATTTGGCCGGAAAGCTTGGCCCTCATACCCTGAAGACCGTGGTCACCGACCTGGCCGGCAATACGGCGGATGAGTCTGCCGGTTTTACAATTGCCGTCACCCCCGAAGGGGTATCCAGCTTGATTGACCGCTATGCCGAAGCCGGAGAATTGACGGGAGCGCTGGTTAACCAGCTCCGCAGCAGCTTGAACCAGGCACGGCATCAATTGGACAAAGGCGACAATGACAAAGCGGCCAAACATATGCGGGATTTCCTGAAGCATCTGAACAATAAGCCGATGGCGGGTAACGTCTCCGATGCCGCGAAGCTCGTCCTCACGGCTGATGCAAACGCCTTGATCACAGCCTGGTCCGTGAAATAACAAATAAGTATTCATATACAAATTTCTATGAGATCCGAGGAGGTTTAAGGATGATCAAGCAGCAGGTTCTAAAAAAGGCATTAAGCTCTGTTCTGATAGCAACGCTTTTACTTTCACTTGTTAATCTATCCGCTCTTCCTGTGCCAACCGTTCATGCCGTTTCGACTGGCGATGAGTCATGGAAGCCGGCAGTAACGGATACGGTTTATCCTCCAGCAGCAGCAGGTTCTGTCAATCTGCTGGACCCAACCCGTTTCTCGCCGCAGGCAGGCGTGAATCTCAAGGCAAGCTCGGAAGCGCCCGATCATCCGGGTGTAGACGCCTTACGGTCGGGCGGCAGCGGGTATTGGCGCAATTCAAGCCCGAATGTATATATGAGCGGCTTTTCTCCATCATCATTGGCATTATCCCTTGATTTGGGCGCTCCAAAAACAATTGATAAGCTGTACCTCGAAATACCCAACACGATCTCGAATATCCAAAGCAATGCGAGAAGATTCGAGATCTATTACTCCAATGATTCCAATTCCTGGGCAACTGCGCCTGCGGCATCCGATTCGGCATCCGATTACGACTGGAAGTCGAACGGCTGGACACTGGCCGGAGGTACGGAAACGGAAGGCTTGTGGTCTTATGTAACGTACAACGGCCAACAATGGGGTTATGATACCAAGACGTTCCTGTATCCGTTTACAGCCCGGTACGTGATGATAAACATGATTCTGGTCGGCCCCGGCGACAGGCGAGCGGATGATAACCATTCCATGATGGGCTTGTCCGGATTGGCTGTTTACGGCAAAGATCCGGTATCCAACGCGACTGAACTGGCGCCGGCCAAGGGTGCCTACAGCACCTGGGATCAAGCCGAGCCTGTATCGGTGGATATAAGCCTTGCCAGCGGGCAGACGCTCGCGGGCATTAGCAAAGGCGCTGCTGCGCTTCGTCCGGATTTAGATTACTCGCTATCAGGAAATACGGTTACATTTGCACCTGCATTCCTTGCCAAGCTGCCTCTGGGCACAAACGAATTTATGCTTCGTTTCAACAGCGGCGACCCGTCCATATTTGCACTGGACGTAACGGCACGCGGCTATGGCGGGAATGACAAGACAATCAGGATGAATGCCATTGAAGGCGTATCACCTTATAACATCCTGGGCGGCGCAATGGGTACCGATGAACCGGTAGAAGGCGTGACTAAACGGATAAGAGACGCGTACCACGAGTTTTACGGCGATCAGCCCCTGGCGGCTGCGGCCGACGACCATATCAAGAGCGTTTGGGACAGCACACTGCAAAAGGATGTATTCGAGATTACTGCCAACGGCAGAGGCTTGAATAATGAGTTCATGGATAAGGTTCGCGACGGCGAGTACGGCCACAAGGGGGTTTTTGACCGGAATTTGGGGTACGTGGTTGGCGGGGCGGCCATTACGGACAGGCAAAGAATCGAAATTCGCCCCAGCGAGGACTCAACCGGCGACTTTACAGCCTACGAGGGCGACCAGGTTTCCTACGAATGGCTCTGGAATATACCGGACGGCGACCAGTGGAATCAGCCGAACTTCAGGCATATCTTTCAGTTGAAGGCTGTGAATGCACAAGGGGCAGATACACTGGCTGAGGGCAACAGCGGCGGTGAAAACGGCGCATATATCATTGCGATGTCCATTTCCGGAACAACCAGCAGAGATCTTGTTGTCAATCATAACCGGTATGACGGGGATAAGAACTTGATGAGAATTCCGTTAAAGGAAATCGACGGCCACTGGATCAAGGTAGAGCTTAACGCGCTTATTTCGGATTCCGGCTGGCTCACCATCAGGATCACGGATATGGTAACCGGCAAGGTATACACGTTTGACAGCCCGGATGTTTATCAGATGTTCTCCAATCAAGGCGCAAGCGACGGTGTCAAAGACCTGTGGAGAAGACCGGAAAGAAGCGGCGGCTTCGAGACAGAGTATCCCGCTGTTTTCGATCAATACCTGCGCCCCAAGTGGGGCATCTACCGCAGCTCCGCGGGTGGCACCAATTCCGCATATGACGCCAGGCTGCAACTTGCCGACATCACCATAAGCAAGGTGGCGACCGGAATATCATCCGTAAATCTGGCCCTTCATAAAAAAGCGTATAACGCAGGTAGGACAGAAGTCGCCAACCCGATTCAGCTGCAATCCGCTGCGGCGAATGAATTCGGCAATGCGAACAAACTGACGAGCGGCGTGCTGGAGGATCCGACAAAATGGAATGTAACGAACGTTACCAGTCTGGATCAAATTGGGCAGTATTCCTGGCTGGGTACGGACGGAGAGAGGAAAGGCAGCTTCGTACTGGACCTTGGCCAGGCAATGGATTTCAGCCAAATAAGGCTGTTTGCGAAGTCCACCCGGCTAAAAGGCGTAACCGTTTATGTATCCGATGATTTCGGAAACTACACATCGGCAGCCGATTTTGATGAAGTGGCATTTAAACAAGTGGATAAACGAACAGATCAAGGCTTTACGTATGCGACCGGCAACGATAATGGCGGTACCGATTCGGAGGATAGCTCGCATCCGATTGATCTTGGCAGGACCTATCATTCAAGATATCTCAAAGTAACGGTTGAGAACGCATCCGGCGGCAATACAGGCACGGATCTGACAGGGCCGCCGCGCCTTACGCAGGTTCAGGTGTTCAATGCGCCGACTCCTCCGCAGAATCTGATGGTTGAAGCAGGCGGTCCGGTAAAAACTCTGAAGTGGGATTCCAATAATTCAAGCGAGGGCTACATTGTGTATGATGGCGCAGCGGTACTTGCCGAACTACCGGCGGGCACAGCAAGCTATACGCTGCCGGGCAGCATGACTGATATATCCAAAGTCGCCGTAAGGTCGAAGGGAACAGATCCGTACTCCCGCAAGTTTATGATTTCGGCACCGGCCTTTCCGGTAGAATTGAAGGACACGGTTCCGCCGGAGACAGAGGCGAAGATCGAACCAGCTCCGCGGAATGGCTGGCTGAACACGGCTGCGTCTGCCGCAATGACGGCTCATGACGATCATTCCGGAATAGCTAGAACGGAATATAAATCGGATGATGCTGCGGAGTGGGAAACCTATACCAGACCGGTTACCTTCACGAATGAAGGTGTATACCGGATCCAGTTCCGCTCAATTGACTCTGCAGGCAACATCGAGCAAGCGAAGGAGATTACCGTCCGTATTGACAAGACGAGGCCTGTTTTTGAGCTTGCGGCTAACGGTAAACCGCTTGCTGGAGGCGCTGTCTTCTCCGACGCCCGTCCGATTGCGCTCCAGTTGAACGCAAGCGATGCGCTCTCCGGCATAGCGAACCAGGAAATCATCCTGGACGGAATGCGTTTGAAGAACGGCGCTTCCGTAGATTTGGCCGGCAAGCTTGGCCTGCATACCTTGAAGATCGTCATCACCGACCTGGCGGGCAATACGACGGATGAGTCTGTCCGCTTTACAATTAAAGCCACCCTTGAAGGGATATCCAGCTTGATGGACCGTTATGTCAAGGCAGGCGAATTGAAGAAACCGCTGGTTGACCAGCTGCGCAGCAGCCTGAAACAGGCGCAGCATCAATTGGACAAAGGCGACAGAGGCAAAGCGGTCAAGCATATGCAGGATTTCCTGAAGCATCTGGATAACAAACTGGTGGCGGATAAAATCTCCAAAGCCGCGAAGTCCGTCCTCAAGGCTGATGCGGCCGCCTTGATCAAGGCCTGGTCCGGACAGTAAAGAACAGCCTGGAAATTATTTAATCAAACCAAACAACCCTATGCGAGTGAGTGCTTCATAGGGTTGTTTCGCTGCGCTGCCCTCCTCTGGATGAGAGACCGCAAATAATAAAAAAAACAAGTTTTATCATAAATTTCAACATCCCTGGAAGCGGTGTTGTTCTATACAATGATTAAAATCAACGGTCTTGGGAGGAGAGCTTCTGATGGATCATGGAAACACGGCTGCCGATTCAAAAATGGATTATGCCGGGCTTGTGTCGCGTGCGGATCTGCACTATGAGCATACGGTCAAACGAAGTGAAGGCGGATTGCCGCTGGGCAACGGGAGAATGGGCAGCTTGCTGTGGACTTCCCCTTCCGCCATTAAATTTCAGATCAACCGGGTTGATGTATTTGCAAATGACTGCAGCACGAACAGCTTCAACGAGAGACATTCGGATTATGCGTATGCGTGCGGCTTTGTCGATATCGATTTTGTCGATTATGGCGAGGACGTCTTTCATGACGGCGGAATAAAGCAGCATTTAAGCTTATTTGACGGGACGGCGTTGGTCTCGGGCGATGGGGTGCAAGCCCGGGCTTTTGCTTCGGCCAATCAGGATGTTTTCGCAGTCAGAGTGCAGGACGATAGAGAGGATCCCCAGGTAATCAACATTAAACTGAAGATGCTCAGACCTGCGGAGGCCGTATGCAAGAATCATTCGGCTGTATCGCGTTTAAGCATGCGCGGCGGGATGATTGTATTAACACAGGAATTCAGGGAGGGCAGCTATTACTGCAGCTCAGCCGTCGCAATTGGAATTTCCGGACGGGAGTCCAAAGCGAGAATGAATGATGAGCTTGGCGGACGGGCGCCTGTAGGCAGCTTCAGGGAGAGCAAAGTGATCGGTCAGCCGAATGAAACCGAGATGCGTTTATGTGTGAAGCCGGGTCAGGGAGTATTCGATATTTTTATAGGAAGCGCGGCCAGTTTTGACGAAAATGAAGATATTGCCGCTGCTGCAGTCAACATCGTAGAGCAGGCAGCTGCAGCGGGACTCGACCTCCTGCTTCAGGACCACAAGTCCTGGTGGAATCAGTTTTGGGAAAAATCCTATATCCGCTTAAGCAGCGAAGATGGAACCGCCGAGTTTGTGGAGCTTCATTACACGTATTATTTGTACCTGATGGCGTCAAGCTCCAGGGGAGGGCAATTCCCGCCTAACTTCGGAGGCATGCTGCTCAGCCCGCGGGGAGATCTCAGACACTGGGGAGCCATGCACTGGTGGAATAACATGAGCCTGTACTACAACGCTGTGCTTCCGTCCGGTCATCATGAGCTGTTTCATCCGTATTTCAACATGTACTCGTCCATGTACGAATCTTGTGCTGAAGCTGCCAGGCAGCAGTGGGGAAGTCAGGGTATCTTCATACCCGAGGTTGTGACGTTTAACGGAATGGAGAAGCTGCCGGAGGATATCGCGGCGGAAATGAGAGATTTATATCTGGTGCGCAAGCCGTGGGATCAAATGTCCGACCGTTTCCGCGATTTCGCTTTCTCCAAGCGTCCGCATGAAAGCAGATGGAATTGGAAGTATCACGAAAAATACGTGGACGGCAAACTAGTGTATGTAGAGAGAGGCTTCGGTTCTTTCGGCTTCACTACGCATATGTTCGCATCCCAGGTCGGGATTGCCTGTCATTTCTGGATGTACTATGAGTACACCAAGGACGAAGCATGGCTGCGGGAACGGGCATATCCGATTATGAAGGGAGTCGCCGAGTTTTTCCGCCATTTCCCGAATCTGAAAAAGGATGAGGACGGCCGCTATCACATTTACCAAACAACCAGCGACGAAAAATATTACGGCGGCAAAAATACAATGGATTCGATGGCGGGCATGCACACCATATTCCCGATTGTCCTGAAGGCATCGGAAATATTGGAAGCGGATGAAGATATCCGGCCTGTGTGGCAGGAGCTTTACGATAATCTTGCCCCGCTGCCGCGAAGCGATCATCCCGATGCCGTGTTGAGAACTCCGGAAAATGAGCCCGCAGTATGGGTTGGCGCTCTCGGCCCTGTTTTGGATAACAAGAGCAATGTCGATTTGAAGCCGGGGAGGTTTGGCAGCCTGTGCTCACTGGAAACGGCATATGACAATCCGGAAATGTTCGAAACGACCATGGCCACGATCAGGTACCAGGAAGCGACACTAGACCATGACTGGAGCCGTGCGGCATCCGAAATGTCGAGTACGGCGCGTGTGCATGCCCACATGGGACTCGCGGAACCGTTCAAGCAGGCCGTATTGGCACAATTGGAATGCGTGAATGCGGAACGGGAGTATTGTTACTTCACGGACACGGGAAGAGTGAAATTTTTTGAAAACAGGCTGACAGTCAGAGAGGGAGTCAACTGTATGAGCGTGCAGCGTTTAGGCAATGCCGCCTCCGCGCTGCAGGCAGCGCTTTGTCAAAGCGGGCCACCGGGTCCGGGCAAGGAATCCGTCATTCGTGTCTTCCCTGCGTGTCCGGCTGGCTGGAATGCAGAGATATCCCTATGGTGCCATGGCGGATTCAATGTCACCTCCGCCATTCGGTCGGGAAGCATTCCGTTTGTCAAAATCAGCTCAACGCTGGGAGGAGCATGCAGAATAAGGAATCCCTGGGGCGAGGCCGTGGTTGCACTGCGCAAACCGGATGGCAAGAATATAGCACTAAAAGGCCCTTTATTGGAGTTCGATATGCTTAAAGGCGAAGATATTGAACTTATCCCTTTTTGAGTTGAATAGCTATTCTGACGAAAATAGATTGGCCGGCAGGATTATTTTACGGGAGCGACAATAAAAAACAACAACCCAACTAAAGTTTTGCCATACCGGGACTGATGTCCGAATTCTATAATGGTGAGGTGAAGGGGAGGAATCTCATGAGGGCTGCTAATGGCAAGTTGAGCGGGATACAGATTGTGTATACCGGCGAAGCCAATGAGAACAATCACAGGGAAGGGGCGGCGTCATGATCCGTACTCGAATAGAAGAGATTCGGTTGAACCCGGAGCAGAACGGGCATATGTTCGGGGAATTGCTGCCCGGCGCCTATCTATCTTCCGGCGGGCTCGCTTTCGCCGGGCGAAGCGAGCGCAGCCATACGAACGACGGTCCGGAAGGCAGAGATTTTCACGTTCATGACGATCGGGAAGTGTTCCTTATTCTGCAGGGGATTGGAACGATGGAGATCAACGGCGAGCATTATCCCGTCAGAGCGGGCGATATCGTAATCGTCGAGCCTGGCGAGAATCATCATCTTTGCTCGGACGCCGAGGATCCGATCGTCACGCTCTGGTGCCACGCCGGTCCGCACCGCCACTATAAACAATCGTAGAGGATATGCGCGTATTTACCGTTTTTGTGTCGAGCGCGGGAAGGGGAGGAGAGCATGGCAGGCAAGGTGGAGAGTTCCGACCGGATGATGTTTCAGTTCGCGACGTCTGGCCACAAGTTGAAGTTTATGCGGAAGTATTGGCCGCTTTACGTCTTGTCGATTCCGGGCATTATCTTTTTTTTGATCTTCCGGTACATTCCGATGTTCGGATCGGTCATCGCGTTTCAGGAGTACAACATCTTCAAAGGCATCAAGGGCAGTCCGTGGGTTGGGCTTGATAATTTCAAGAGAATGATCGAATATGCGGAGTTTGTCCCGATATTGAAGAACACCATTCTGATCGGTATCTATGATTTGTGCTTCGCTTTCCCAGTGCCGATCATTCTGGCGCTTCTGCTCAATGAGCTGCGCATCATGGCTTATAAGCGGATTGTTCAGACGGTCGTCTATATGCCGCACTTTCTCTCATGGGTCATTGTCGGAGGGATCGTGGTTGGCGTATTGTCACCTTCTACCGGCATCGTCAACCATTTGCTGGCGCTGTTTGGCGTCGAGCCCATCTACTTCTTGGGCGAAAATTCATATATCCGCACGATCCTCATCAGCTCGGGCATATGGAAGGATAGCGGCTGGGGAACGATTATCTATCTGGCTGCGATCGCCGGCATCAATCCCGACTTGTACGAAGCGGCACAGGTGGATGGCGCAAGCCGGCTGCGGCAAGTAACCTCCATAACGGTTCCCATTATTCTGCCGACCATTGCGATCTTGTTTCTGCTACAAATCGGCAACTTCCTGGACTTCGGCTTCGAGCGGGTATTCGTGTTCCTTAATCCGCTCAACAGCGAGAATGGGGAAATTATTGATACCTATGTGTATCGGGCGGGTCTTGTTGACCGTCAATACAGCTACACGACCGCCATCGGCTTGTTCAAGTCAATCGTGGGACTTGCGCTCATCATGATCGGCAACATATTCAGCAAGAAGGTAACCGGCAACGGGCTGTACTAAGGCATTGGAGAAACGGGGTGAAAATCGATATGATAATGACGAGAGGCCAGAAAATATTCAACGCATGCAATATCGTATTTCTCGGCGCTATCGGCCTGAGTATGGTGCTGCCGCTGATTCATATTATCGCGCAGTCGCTTAGCAACTCGGTCGCCATCAACGCGGGAGAGGTGAGCTTCTGGCCTGTCGGTTTCACATTCGGCAGTTATAAGCTCATTCTGCAGGACCCGTCCATCTGGTTGGGTTTTCGCAATAGCGTAATCATTACCGTATTCGGTACGCTTATCAACCTGATCATGACGTCAAGCCTCGCTTATCCGCTTTCCCGGCCGGAGTATCTGTACCGCAAGTTCGTGCTGATCCTTATTTTGATTACATTGGTGTTCAGTGCTCCGCTTATTCCGAACTATCTGCTGGTAAAGCAGCTGGGACTTCTTGATACGCTGTGGGCACTCATGCTGCCGATGGCGATCAGCGCGTTCAACCTGTTTGTCATGCGCTCATTCTTCATGAATCTGCCAGGGGAGCTCATCGATTCGGCGAAGATCGACGGCTGCGGCGAGTTCAGGATATTCTGGAAAATCGTGCTTCCGCTCTCCAAGCCGGCGCTGGCGACCATGGGGATCATCTATGCCGTCGCACACTGGAACCGGTATGCGGAGGCGGTGTTCTATATCAGCGACAGGCAGTGGATCCCGCTGCAGGTCCGCCTGCGCGAAATTGTCTTTACCGATCAATACGGCCAATCGGACGTCACCTCGGAGCTGCTCGTCATGCTGTCGCCGGAAGGCATCAAGATGGCGGTCATCGTCGTCGCGACGCTTCCGATCTTGCTCGTATATCCATTTCTGCAGAAGCATTTCATTCAGGGCATGCTGGTAGGCTCCATCAAGTCGTAACGTATAACAACCGGACTCTACGGGGAAGCAGCAGCTCTCAACACTAAAACGCTTACAAATCATGAGGGAAGAAGGGTTGTCGTATGAAGAAATGGACAGGTATGGGATTGTCGCTGGTGCTGGCAGCGAGCCTGATGGCGGGATGCTCGGCAAACAAGCCGGCAGAGCAGCAGCCGGCAGATCAGCAGGCGGATAACGGCGGAAATCAGCAGACGGCGGAAGGCCAGAAGGAGCGGGCGAAGTTCTCCTTCCTGCTGCCGACGACAGTGAGCTCGGGCTACCATACCCGGGTGCCGGATCTGAACAAGGACAAATGGGTGCTGAAGCTGGAGGAATTAACGAACACCGATCTGGACATCAAGGTGATGGAGGACGCGAAATATGGCGTCATGTTTGCAAGCAACGACATTCCTGACGTGGTCGGGAGCATAGGCGGCCCCGGCAGCAAGTCGATGTCAGGCTCGATCGAGAGCGGCATCTTCATGCCTCTGGACGACTTGCTGCAGAAATACGCGCCAAATCTGATGAAGCTGATTCCGAAAGCCGCATGGGAGACGGCTTCTTATGAAGGCAAGATCTACGGCATTCCGGAATTTCTGAAGAGCCCCTCGCGCCGGGCCACATACATCCGCACCGATCTGCTCGAGAAGACCGGCCTGCAGGCGCCAAAGACGGTCGATGAATTTCTGAACGTGCTCCGCGCCTTCAAGAAGCTTGGAGTCGAGACGCCGTACCAAATGCGCGAGAACTTCAAGTATGCGGATATCGTTCTTGGCGCCTTTGATGTCCTGCCGTACAAAGACCAGTTTGAACTGGTCGACGGCCAGGTGGTCCCCAAGTTTTTCGACAGCG
The DNA here is from genome assembly GCF_056269285.1 of Paenibacillus sp. JT31N11. NCBI lineage: Bacteria > Bacillati > Bacillota > Bacilli > Caryophanales > Paenibacillaceae > Paenibacillus > Paenibacillus sp. JT31N11. Next base: position 86,279 of record NZ_JBWDNQ010000008.1, on the reverse strand, counting down.
AGAATATGCAGAAGGCACTTGAGGTGTACAAGACGATGTATGAAGAGGGGCTGATTCCGAAGGAGTTCGCCACCATATCATCGACTGATTTTACGAAGAGCATTGATGCCGGCAAGCCGGGCATTTGGTCGCAGAACGCAGCCGGAATGCCGGGCTACAGGGCGAATGTGAAGCTCGCCGTTCCGGATGCGCAGATCGACATTATTCCTTCGCCGAAGGGACCTGAGGGCAAGGGCGGTTACTTCTTCTATTCGCCGGTTGTCCGCACGTTCTACATCAACAAGAATGTCGAGGAAGAGCGAGCCGCCGAGATCGTGAAATTTTTCGACTGGATGGTCACCCCGGAAGCAGAGGAGTTCTTCACGTTCGGCGTCGAAGGCGATACCTACACGAAGGATGCGGGCGGTGCTGTGAGCTATAAATTCCCGGAGACCAAGGAGCAGCAGGAGGAAGAGGGCTGGAGGAGCGGTACACTGTGGGCTGTGCATGACTCCACATACAATAAACTGCGGCTGGAGCTTAATGAAGACGGCCAGGCAACACTGGACGCTTTCGATAATGTGTTGTCCCAGGAAGGTCTGTCTGGAATCGGTTTTTATCCGGAATTGAGTACCTTCAGCAAGTATCCCGATCTGGCCGCTCCCCAGCCGGATGTAGGACCAAAGCTTGTTATCGACCATATGGTCAGGATGATCTACGGCAAGGAACCCATCTCCGACTGGCCGAAGGTTGTTGAGGAATACAAAGCCAAGGGCGGCGACGAGATTGTCAAGGAAGCGACGGAGCGCTGGAATAACAAGCAGGGCGCTGTCATGATCGACAGAGAGTAGGCTCCCCCGAAACTTGAAACGAAAAAGCTCTCCTCCGAATAGAGGCGAGCTTTTCTTTCGTTAACCTGATAGAATGTATAAGTTTCACTCCGGTACACATTTCTATAAGGTTTAAGGGAAGAAACTAAATTTGCCGCCAGAGGACGGCCGCGGCCGCATCTTCTTGTGGAATACGAATCGGCCTATGAAATCGTAAAAAAACACAGGAGACCGGAAATTAAGCCTATCGGGATCGCTCATTATGCGCAATGATGAGGATAAGGCAGCAGTTCTATTCGTCCATTGATGAAAGCGCTTCTACACGGTAAGATGTAGGTTGCAGGCATAACCCACTATCGAGCAGGAGGAACGTTCATGCATGTGCTTATCGTAGACGATGAACCCGTTATCCGCAGAGGGATCTCCAGGATGGCGGAGCAATACATGCCCGCCTTCGCCAAAGTGTCGACTGCAGAGAACGGGCAAGCCGCTCTCGAGAGAATAGGGGCGATGGAACCCGATATCGTGCTTACGGATATCCGTATGCCGAAGCTGGACGGCCTGGAGCTGTGCAGGATTCTGCAGGAGGCTTACCCCCATATCAAGACGGTCGTAATCTCCGGATACAACGACTTCAGCTACGCGCAGAAGTGTGTGGATTACGGCGTGAAGCATTATTTGTTGAAACCGATTACAAGGGTGGATGTGCATGAGGTGCTGGGTCGTTTGCTCAAGAAGCAGACGGCCGGATATGTCGCGCCTTCCCGTTATGTGGAATGGATCGATCATATGGAGCAGCAGATTTGGTCCCTCCAGACGGACGGATTGGATGAGCTGAGCGGCCGGCTGCGGGAGTATTGCCAGTCAGCCAATCTGTCGCTGGCCCAATTGAAGGAGCTGCTTCATGACTGCTATGAGATGCTGTTGAAACGGCTGCAGGCCCGGGAATTCTCTCCCAGGACGAACCTCTCCTTCATGCAGACCGGATCCGTGAAGGATGCGATCGAAGCCTTCGAAGCGGGACTTCGCGATATTAGGGACGGACTTGCGTCGATGCGCAGCGGCAACTTCCGGGATATGATCGAAGAGGCAAAATGTTATATCGACAGCAAGCTGTCGCAGGAAATCATGCTCGACCAAGTGGCGGCGCTGGTCGGTCTGACACCGACGTACTTCAGCTCATTATTCAAGAAGATGACGAACGAGACGTTCGTAAAATACCGGATCAACAGGCGGATCGACCGCTCCAAGGAACTGCTGGCCGTACCGCATTTCCGCATCGTCGACATTGCGCTGGAAGTGGGCTATGACGATTACCCGCATTTTACAAAGACGTTCAAGAAGCTCGTCGGCATCACGCCATCGGAATACCGGGCGGCGCTTGGAATCAAATGAGATTCCGCAGCCTCTATGCAAAGCTGACTTTCTATTTTCTTGTCGTAATCGGACTTACGCTGAGCGGTGTAGGCATCTCCTATACGACCTCCACCCGCGAGCTTGACGAGCTGGCCGAGAAACAGATGCAGCAGATCGTCCGCAACGCGGTCCATCATACGGATCTGTATTTGAAGGATTACGAACGGTCCATGGTTTCTTTGCTGACATTCCGCTACGTGATGGAGTTTATGGATTTGCCGACCGACAGGGAGGAATACGACTATTATAATTACCGGAAAATGATACGCGAGGTCGTGGCGGACCCGCTGTTCATCCGCAATCCGAAAATCGCTTCCATCTACCTGATCAGTGACAAAGGCAACGCCGTCTACTATTTCAACGAGGTAAGCGAGCAGTCGTTCTCGCCGGAGGAGATCCGCCGGCAGCGGGATTACTTTATGGGCAATACAAGTCCGCACGGCCAGCTGAGCATTCTGAAGAACAGCATTCTGACGGGCCAGGAGAATCAGATGGTAACGCTCGTCCGGCGCATCCGCGGATACAGTTCACCTGAATTGAGCGGTTTGCTTGCAATCGAGCTGCGTTCAGCAGATCTCTCAGCCCTCTGGAAAGGCGTCGATCTTGGAAAATTCGGCTATCTGTTCATCACGGACGCGAACGGGAACGTCATTTATCACCCGGAGGAGATGAAGGAAGGGACGGTGCTGCCGGATGCCGTACGCACCAAGCTGGAACATTCCGGAGATGCCGCGTTCTTCGACGACAGCGAGGGAGAGAAGCGGATGTATATGGCGGAAACGTCGGACTATTCACACTGGAAGCTGATTGTCTCCATGCCTGTCGACGAGGTGAGAAAGCCGGTTACGAATATCCGTAATTCGACGCTCGTCATCGGGATGTTCACATTGCTGCTCGCCATCCTGCTGGCGTACCGCTTCAGCAAATCGATCACCAGGCCGATCCAGACGCTGAAACTGGGGATGCGGGAAACGGAGAAGGGCAATTGGGCCCCGATACCGCTGCCGAAGCATCGGGACGAAGTCGCCGAGCTCATTCTGCGGTACAATCTGATGGTGAAGCGCCTTTCCGATGCCGTGGACAAGGTTGTACAGGTGGAGCTGAGCAACCAGGAAATCCGGCTTGAACGGCAGCGGGCCGAGTTCCAGTCCCTGCAGCTGCAGATTAATCCGCATTTCATGTACAACACGCTTGAAACGATCGTTTGTTATGCTGCGGTGCAGGATTCCGAGGATATTACCGAAATCGTCACAGCGCTGGCTTATATGCTGCGGTACTCCGTTCAGACCAATCTGGAGGAGATTACGGTGGCTAACGAATTGAAGCATGTCATGTATTATATGAAGGTCATGCAGCACCGGATCGGCCGGGAGTTCGAAATCGAAGTCGCCGCCAGGCCCGAGTACCTGCTGCACGCCATGGTCCGCCTTACCCTGCAGCCGCTCGTGGAGAATGTATTCCAGCATGCGTTCCCCGAAGGTGTGGAGGAGTACCACTTTATCCGCATTGATTGCGGTGAGGAGAACGGTGTCTTCTGGGTCAGCGTAGAGGACAATGGCTGCGGCATGCCGCCTGAGAGTCTGGCAAGGCTGCGGCAGAAGCTTCGTGCAAACCGGTTGGCGGATGAGGAGGATCAGGGCAACGCCGGCCACAAGGGCGGCATCGGCGTGCTTAATGTACACAGGCGAATCCAGATGGTATTCGGCGACCGGTTTGGTCTTCGTATCGAGAGCGAGGAGCAGCAGGGTATGAAGGTCACGATGTTGATGCCGAAGAGCTCCCAGGTTACAAGGAATAAGACGGAACGTCCCGCGCCAGCTTAGGAAAACACATTCTGATCTGAAGAAATGACATGTCAAGAAGCGGCAAGCGGAGTATCATGAAGGCGTTTCAAGCTAGAGGCGGGATAGGGAGCATGAAGCGGTTGAGGGAACTCAAGGTGGCTCTGCCGGATAAGGGAAATGGAAGCGGCAAATTTGAGCCAAATGAAGGAGATATTCAAATGAGCATGATTGGCAATGGCAGCGAAAAAGCCGAATTTTTCGAACGCATCATGACTTTGCCGGTGTTTGATACCCATACCCATTTGGTAGGCGACCGGCTCTGTGCGGGGGATTTCTGGGAAATTGCCCATTACTTCTGGCTGTTCCGGGAGCTTCAGGCCGGGGGCTATCCCGCAAATGCCGAGAAGCTTCCAGAAGAAGAGCGCATCGCTGCATTTCTGGAATCATACCGGGCAACGAGAAGTACACTGATGAACTGGGTATTCACTTCAATTATTCGCGAGCTGTATGGCATTGAAATTCGGGATGCCGCTTCAGTCAGGGAGGCGGATGCGGCGGTCAAACGCTCCTATGCCGACGAGGGCTGGGCGCAGCGAACGGCTGACCGGATGAACATCCGCCGATTCGTCGTAAATCGTCCGGAACACGCCGTCTTCGAGGGTATGCGGGAGAATGCCGTACTCATACCGCGGATTGACGGGGCGCTTGGCCAGTGGGTCGAACGGGTTGTCCAGTCGGCGGATCCCGCCCAGGAATTCATGAAGGTGAAGGACGAAGCCGACCTTCTTCTCAACGGTTATGGAGAGGCCGGCTTGCCCGGCATTATGACAACGCTGCCGCGTTACGAATCAAGCGCACATCTCCGCCAAATAATCGGTCCGGACAGCACGCCTGGCGATATCATGATGGAACTGCTCCATATCATATGCGCCGCGGCAGAGAGAAACAGACTGCTTATCCAGTTCTTCCTGGGCGTGGAGCGCTCGTGGTGCGGGACCGCGTTCCCGGCGAACGACACGGAGCGGATTCTGAAGCTGACGGCTTTATTCGAGAATTACGCCTGCGAATTCGAGCTTGTGCTCGCCTCGGAATTAAATAATCTCGATGCGGTACAAGCCGCCTGGAACTTTCCGAACGTCCATATCGGGGGTATGTGGTGGTTCAACTTCCGTGCAAGCACCTACCGGAACAGCATGCAATACCGGCTGGAGGCGCTGCCTGCGAGCAAAAGCTCCGTCATCGTATCCGATGCCCGGTGCATGGAATGGAGCTATGGCAAGATTCTGCTCGTAAAGAAGCTGGCGGCGGAATTTCTATGGGAACGGCTCGAATCAGGCTGGATCGACCGGGAGACGGCTCTGCATACTGCGCAGCAATGGCTGTACGGAAGTGCGGTTAAGCGATACGGAGTAGAGGAAGTACGCCAAACAATAAAGGGGTGAGCAGCGATGACAGCAAGCGGTTTAGTGGGAAAGATACTGCCGGCGCCGAGGAACGGCGGTTTCCGGATGGAAGGCTATTGGGTTTGGTGCGGCTCCGTCATTCAGGGAGAGGATGGCCGCTTCCATATGTTCGCCTCAAGATGGCCGAAAAGTCTGCCTATGCATCCGGGGTGGCTGGTAGCATCGGAAATCGTAAGAGCGGTATCCGATACGCCGGAGGGACCTTATATCTTCCAGGAGCTCGTGCTCCCGGTCAGGGGAGCCGAGTACTGGGACGGACGCAGCACGCATAATCCGCATATCGTCAAGCATAACGGCATCTATCTGCTTTATTATATGGGCTCTACGCATCCGCTGCCAGAACCGGTTCCCGGCGGCGGCCTCAATCTCGAGGATGCGCGCTGTATCGTCGCCCGCTCGAATAAGCGGGTCGGACTTGCGGTCGCAGATAGCGTCTTCGGTCCATGGAAGAGGCGCGATGCGCCGCTGCTGCCGGTCCGCCCGGGCCGATTCGACAGCTATTTGACGTCGAATCCGGCTCCTTGCGTGGATCAAGACGGCTCCGTCCTGCTGATCTACAAAGCCCGCCGTTACGAAGGCTGCGATTATGGCAGGATGACGATCGGAGCCGCCGCCGCGGAGCATTGGGACGGGCCGTACCGGGTGATGACGGAGGAGCCGGTCTTCCCGCCGGAGCTGTTCCATATCGAGGATCCATTCATCTGGAGGATGGGGGGAGGATACGCGCTGATCGCCAAGGATATGGACGGGACGCTTGGCGGGGAGAAGCACGGCGGCATTCAGGCCGTCTCCAGGGACGGCCTGCATTGGGAGCTTGCCGACGAACCGCAGGCTTACTCGCGCACCATCCTCTGGGAGGATGGAACGGTGCAGACGATGGGAAGCCTCGAACGGCCATTTCTGCTGTTCCAGGACGGGAAGCCGACGCATCTCTTCATGGCGGCAGCGGATGGGCCGGGAGGCTTCCGCAATGCCGCCCATACATGGAATATGGCCATTCCTTTGGAACAGACGGGAGGAAAATAATGCGATGAAGGCGATACTGGTTGGCCTTGGGAGCGTAGGTTACAGCTGGTACAAAAAGCTGAGGGACAGAGGACTGCTCGCGGCTGTCGTTGAGGCGGATCCGGCGATGAAGGTCAAGATGAATGGAGACCCTTTTCCGTTCTATACTTCTTTGGAGGAGGCGCTCGCGCATGAGGAGGTTGGCTTCCTCGTTAACGTAACGTCGCCGGCCTCGCATACGCAGGTCAACCATGCGGCGTTCGACAGAGGGCTTCCCGTTCTCTGCGAGAAGCCGATTTCGTTCGACTATCCGGAATCAATCGGGATTGTGGCAAGGGCGGCGAAGGAGAACATCCCATTCATGATCGCCGAGAATTACCGGCGTTTTCCCTATGTCCGCAAGATGAAGCAATTGCTCGATGAGGACTCAATCGGCGCAATCTCGTCGATAGACATTTCGTTCCGCCGCTACCATCGGGTCCAGCGAAAGTATGCGGTGCGGATTCTGGACGATATCGGCGTCCATCACTTCGATATGCTGCGCTATTTGACCGGACAAGAAGGCAGGGCTGTTCAGGCGAAGCTGTATAATCCGCTTGGTGGGTGGGAAGAGGAAGGGGCAGTTCAAAGCGCAAACGCGATAATAGAGATGGATGGCGGCATAATCGCCGCCTATGCGGCGACGATTGCGTCCAGAGGTCCGCAGACGCTATGGAGCGGAGATTGGCGTATCGAGGGCACGCGCGGCGCGATGGTATTGACGGGAAAGGAAATACGTTTATATGATGATGACGGTGAACGATTGATCCCAAGCTGCGCCAGTGTGATTGAACGGGATACGCTGACCGATTTCCTGATATCGCTTGAGACGGGGCGCGAGGCCGAATCGAGCGGCAGCGACTACCTGCTGACGCAGGCGCTGGTGCATTATACGAATCTGTCTAATGAGTCAGGTGGGAGAATGCCCGTCGAACTGCCGGACTTGGGGAAAGTCACATGATGTTCAAGATGAAAGGAGCAGCTAATGACGACATTGACATGGACGGAAGCAGCGCCCGGTGTATGGCGCGCCAGAATTGGAGATCCGCAGGCGCTTTCGCCGCTGGCCCTGGTTGGCGCCGTTCCGCGGATGAAAGCATTGGAACGAATGGCGCAGGCCGCTCCGCCCTTCCAGTGGAATGACATTCGCGTGGAAGCGGCGGGAGGAGGACGGCGCCTGCTCGTGCTGCCGCTGGCGGCCGACGAGAAGCTTCATGGTACGGGGCTGCAGTTCATGCGCATGAACCAGCGGGGAAGGACCCGGTATCTCCGCGTAAACAGCGATCCGAAGCAGGATACCGGCGAGACGCACGCGCCGGTTCCTTTCTATGTCAGCGACCGCGGATATGGCGTGCTCATTGATTCGGCGCGCGCGATTACGATGCATCTCGGATCGGCCGTGCGCCTGGATGAGACATGCCAGGCAGATGTGCGGGATCGCAATCGCGACGCAGGCTGGAAGGCGACGCCTCCTTCGTCAAGGGCAGAGATCCGCCTGCCTGAGGAAGGCGCCGACGTCTATGTCTTCAGCGGTCCTGCGCTCGCCGATGCGGTAAGCCGGTACAATCTCTTCTGCGGCGGAGGCGTTCTTCCGCCGAAGTGGGGTCTTGGGTTCTGGCATCGCGTGCCGGCCTTGTTCAGTGCGGAGGAGGCGATGGCGGAAGCCCTGGAGTTCCGCCATCGGGATTACCCTTGCGACGTGATCGGTCTTGAGCCCGGCTGGCACACCCGCAGCTATCCGGCAACATATGAATGGGACCGGGAGCGCTTCCCGGATCCAGAGGGCTTCGTAAGGGGGATGTTAGACAACGGCTTCCGCGTTAACCTGTGGGAGCATCCGTATGTATCGCCCGAGAGCGGGCTTTATGGTCCGCTCAAGCCATTATCCGGCGATTATTCGGTATGGGGCGGACTCGTCCCCGACTATTCGCTACCCGAAGCCCGCGAGCTGTACGCAAAGCAGCATAAGGAGAAGCATATTGATATCGGCATATCCGGCTATAAGCTGGACGAATGCGACGGCAGCGAGCTGACGAACAACGCCTGGATTTTCCCCGAGCATGCGAGTTTCCCGTCCGGGCTGGACGGCGAGCAGATGAGACAGCTGTACGGACTGATGTTTCAGAAGATGACGAATGACCTGTACCGGGCGGACAATCGGAGAACTTACGGACTGGTGCGGGCGTCCAATGCCGCGGCTTCTTCGCTTCCGTATGTGCTCTATTCGGATCTGTACGAGCATAAGCATTTCATTAGGGCGCTGTGCAATTCTTCGTTCAGCGGGCTTCTATGGTCGCCGGAGGTGCGCCGGGCACGCAGCGCCGAGGACTGGATCAGAAGGATGCAGACCGTCTGCTTCTCTCCTCTGGCGATGCTGAACGCTTGGGGAGACGGGACGAAGCCTTGGTCGTTCCCGGAAGCGGAGCCGGTCATTCGCCGCTACATCAAGCTGCGAATGCGATTGCTGCCCTATCTATACACGGCCTTCGCCCGCTATAAGGAAACGGGGCTTCCTCCCTTCCGGGCAATGCCGTTCGTCGTCTCGCCGGAAGAGCTTGTCCGCGCCGAGGAGCGGCGGTCGGCTGAGATGACGATGAACACAACGGACGGCGCATATGGTAAGCGGAGCATTCCGCAATGGGACGATCAATTCATGATCGGGGATCAGCTGCTTGCCGCCCCGCTCGTAGAGGGAGAAGAAGAGCGGGAGGTTCTGCTGCCAGCAGGCTCATGGATCGGCTTCGAGACTGGAGAACGGTACGAAGGAGGAGGCATTATACGGGTCCGCGCGGGCATTGAGACGATTCCGGTATTCGTGCGGGATGGAGCGGTCATTCCGATGACGGCCGCATTGCCGCATGCGCTTCGCTCCGGGGAACAGGCTCCTCTCGAATTTGTTCATTTCGGCGCCGCCGCCGGGGAGTGCGAGCTATACGATGACGACGGGGTAACCCTGGATCATGAACACGGTGCCTGCGGCTGGTGGAAGGCAGTCGTGACGAAGTCGGAAGATGGCATCTATACAGGCGAATTATCAGGTCCGGCGGCGCTTCCGGCATCTTATAGCACCGTGAGCTGGAGCTTTGCCAGGATGGGTCTTGATCTCCGTGACAAGTAGCCAAGTCGCACCGGAAGGGAGTACGACAAAATTAGCAGCACCCGAAGGGAGAACGACAGAATGAACCACAGGCTGTGGTATGAAGCGCCCGCAAGCAAATGGGAGGAGGCGCTGCCCATTGGCAACGGCCGTATTGGCGGCATGGTGTTCGGCGGCGTGGCGAAGGAGACGATCCAGCTGAACGAGGATTCGCTCTGGTACGGCGGTCCAATCCGGGGGGATAATCCGGACGCGCAGACTTATATCCCGGAAATTCGGAGGCTGCTGCAGCATGGCAGGCAGGCCGAGGCCGAGCATCTGGCCAGGATGGGGCTCATGTCCAGCCCGAAGTACTTTCATCCCTATCAGCCCTTGGGCGAAATGCTGCTGTGGATGCAAAAGCATGAAGTTCCCGTCGAAGAGTATGAGCGCGAGCTGTGTTTGGAAGAAGCCGTTGCCCGTGTCCGTTATGTCCGGGATCATACGATGTATGAAAGAGAGTACTTCAGCAGCACCGCCGATCAGGTTCTGGCGGTCCGTCTGACGGCTGACACGCCCGGAGCAATTACGGTCGGCGTGAATCTGATGCGGCGGCCTTTCGATGAGGGGACAACGGCTGCGGGAGAACGTACGATCATGATGCGCGGGCAATGCGGCCCCGGGGGCGTGCGATTCGCCGCCGCTATACAAGCGGTTGCCGAAGGAGGAAGCGTGCGGATTATCGGGGATTTCCTCTCGATCGAAGGAGCCGACGCGGTGACCTTGCTGCTGGCCGCCAATACGTCATTCAGACATTCCGACCCGGAGCAGGCATCCCTGGGGCAGCTGCAAGCCGCAAGCCGACTATCCTATGCCTCGCTTCGGGAACGCCATATTAGCGATAATGCGGTTTATTACCGCAGAGTAGATCTGGAGCTTCATGGATCAGGCGGTCTTGCGCAGGAGGCGGAAGCCGTGAAGCTTCCGACCGACGTCCGCTTGCGGAAACTGAAGGAAGGCGCGGAGGACGCGGGGTTATTCTCGCTGTATTATCAATTCGGACGATATTTGCTGCTGTCATGCTCGCGGCCAGGCACGCTTGCCGCCAACCTGCAGGGTATCTGGAACGCCAGCTTCACGCCTCCATGGGAGTCGAAGTATACGATCAATATTAATACGCAGATGAATTACTGGCCGGCTGAGACAGGAAGCCTGCCGGAATGCCATGAGCCGCTGTTCGGTCTTGTTGAGAGCATGCTTCCCGCAGGCCGCGCAACAGCCCGTCAGGTATACGGCTGCCGCGGATTCGTGGCCCATCACAATACGAATCTCTGGGGCGATACGAACATCGAAGGTATTTTGCTCTCTTCCTCCATATGGCCGATGGGGGCTGCATGGCTGTGCCTGCATCTGTGGGAGCATTACCGGTATAGTCTGGACGAGGAGTTCCTGGAGCGGCGAGCATATCCGATTATGAAGGAGGCGGCCTTGTTTTTACTCGACTACATGACGGAAGACGACTCCGGCCGTTTGATATCCGGACCGTCAATCTCGCCGGAAAATAATTTCGTTCGACCTAACGGCGAAACCGGCACGCTGTGCATGGGGCCGTCGATTGATAGCCAGATTGTTCACGCCCTATGGAGCGCCTGCATCGAGGCGCTGCTGACGTTAGAGCGTGAAGAGGAGTTCCGTCAAGAGCTGGAGAAGGCGCTTGCCAAACTGCCGCGTCCAGAGATCGGCATGCACGGGCAGATTATGGAGTGGCTGGAGGATTGGGACGAAGCCGATCCCGGTCATCGTCACATCTCGCAGTTGTTCGCTCTGCATCCCGGAGAACGGATACATGCGCGGCGGACACCGGAGCTCGCGGAAGCGGCGAGACGGACGATCGTGCGCAGATTGGAAAACGGCGGAGGGCATACCGGCTGGAGCAGGGCATGGATCATAAACTTCTGGGCACGGCTCGAGGATGGGGATGAAGCCTATTCGCATCTTCAGCAGCTGCTTACGCACTCGACCTATCCGAATCTGCTGGACGCGCATCCGCCGTTCCAGATCGACGGGAACTTTGGCGGCGCTGCCGGCATCACCGAAATGCTGCTGCAGTCGCATGGAGGGGAGATCGCACTGCTTCCGGCGCTGCCATCCGCCTGGAGCGGAGGGAAGGTGACGGGGCTGCGGGCGAGGAGGGGACTAACCTTCGAGCTCGAATGGGAGGAGGGTCTGCTGAAGGAGGCGCGCATCACGGCGAAGAAACAAGTCGACTGCCTTCTGAGATGCGGCAATGTCTCGGTTGTTATTTTCGCCGGAGAGGAAAAGATCGCCGAAGCGTCCCGCTCCGAGATGGCGGGATTCCGGCTGGAACCCGGCAAGTCTTACCGCGTTATCGGCCGCGCAGGGCAAAAAGGAGGAGCTTCGAATGACGGATTCCGTTAATTTGCAACAGGAACAATTGACATTATGGCTGAATAAGGCCGTAAGCAAGGTAGACCGGATGATTTATGAGATCGGAGATAAATCGCCGCATGTGTCGGCGGCAGGCGTATATGACGATATGCGGGTGGATTGGTGGACATCCGGCTTCTGGCCGGGAATGCTGTGGGTATTGCACGACATGACCGGAAATGACCGGTATCGCCATACGGCTTGGGGATGGGACGCTCGGATTGAGCAATGTTTCGTTGCTGACAATAATCTCCATCATGACGTCGGCTTTCAGTTCCTGCCCACAGCGGTAATCAAGCATAAAATGACCGGAGATGAAGACGCCCGCAGGAGGGCGTTGGCCGCTGCCAACTTTCTCGCGGGACGCTTTAATCTGAACGGAAGGTTTCTCCGCGCCTGGAACCAGGAAAAAACCGGTTGGGCCATTATCGATTCGATGATGAATTTATCCCTGCTCTTCTGGGCGTCCGAGGAGATCGCCGATCCCCGGTTCAGACAGATCGCCTGCGCTCACGCGGATACCGTGCTGAAGCATTTCATCCGCGAGGACGGCTCTGTCCATCATATCGTGGCTTTCGATCCGGAGTCCGGTGAGGTAGACGAGTATTTGGGCGGTCAAGGGTATGCGCCGTATTCTTCCTGGAGCAGGGGCCAGGCATGGGCACTATACGGCATGGCCATAGCCTGCCGGTACACGGGCGATATCCGTTATCTTCGCGCCGCACAGCGGGTAGCGCATTATTTTCTCAGCTGCCTGCCTGAGGATCATGTGCCGCATTGGGACTTCCGCACGCCGGACCCGCAGAGCCAGCCGAGGGATACCTCAGCTGCCAGCTGCGCCGCCTCCGGATTGCTGGAAATCGCCGGCCTGCTGTCCGCCGAAGAGGGCAGGATCTACCGCCAAGCGGCTGAGAATATCTTGAAGTCGCTAACGCAGCATTATACATCCTTGGATGAGCCTGTCTATCAGGGCCTGCTGCGCGAAGGCACTGGCAATAAGCCAGCCAATCAGAATGTCAATGTCTCGCTGATTTATGGGGATTATTTTTATGTAGAGACGATCTGCAAACTGCTCGGATGGCAGAATCGGGTATTCTAACCAGTGGAATTTTATGACCATTATTAACACCCAGAGAACATGCAAGCTGACGCCGGCTCATGACCGGCGTCAGTAGTTTGCTGCTGCCGGGTGTTTTTCCAATGTCCGTTAAAAGGGGGCTGGTCAACATTCACCGGGGTCCCTGGGGGTTACCCTATGACTATTCCAGAGGGGGGCACTCCTAACCTTTTTTCGGGGTTTATCCACTCTCATTTAGCCTGATTTCTCAAGGCCGGCTTCTATCATTCGCAACTCCGGCTTCTATGGATTCATCCGCTGCTTCGGCTCTATCGGCAGTCTTCGGCGGGGCTGACGAGTCCCGCACGAGCAGCCTTGTCGGCAGCAGCGTCTCCTTACAAAGCTGCTCCGGCTGGGCAATGCGCTTGAATAACTGCTCGACTGCGTATACGCCGAACAGGCGCAGGTCGATATCGACCGTGGTTATCTGCGGGGTTGCCAGACGCGAGAGGTAGCCGTTGTCGAAGCTGACAACCGAGGCATCGTGCGGCACTTTCAGCCCCAGCTGCTGAAGTGCGGAATTGACCATGAAACCAAGTCCATCATTGACACAGAGCCAAGCGGTTGGCTGCTGCTTCAAGCTTGTCATCTTCTCTAAGACAAAGCCGCTTTCCTCCAGAGCATCGGTCAGCATCCATTCGTCTCTTATCTCCAGGCCGAACCGGTGAGCCGCCATCCGGAAGCCTTCCAACCGCTCGTAATAGCTGGGTGAGACATCGATATTTCCGATGAATCCAATGTGAAGATGGCCCAGCTCCGCTAAATGCCGTACCGCTTCATAAGTGGCGAAACGGTTGTTGGTCAATATGCTGTCGGCCTGAATGTCGGGATCGTGGTGATCGATCAGCACTGTAGGGATACCGGTATCTATCACAGCATTTATATAATTTGTCGTGATGTGGGAAAGAATAAGAACGCCATCAACCGACTGTTTCTGTAAGAAAGGCGGTAAATAGAGAGCCTGGGCATTGTCCCTGCCAATGGGTTGGATAATCAGCTCGCAGCCGCGGTTCTTTACTTCTTTCTCAATACTCAAATAGATTTCGCCAAAAAAGCTTTTCATCGAGAAGGCATAGTCAGAAGCGATAAGGGCGATGGTGCCGAAGCCTGAGGTCTCGCCAATCCTGGTCCTTCGTCCATTGCCGTATACATAACCCATACGTTCAGCCGTTTGTGCAATCAACCGGCGGGTTTCCTCACTGACGCCATCCTTGCCCGTGAGTGCCTGGGAAACGGAGTTTTTGGATACATTCAGCATGTCGGCGATATCCTGCATCGTCACTTTATTTTTCATAAACATTCAACCTCCGGTCATTGCTTGAAGACGATCAGGCCGATAAATCACCCGAAACAGGGGACTGTCTTCATTTTTAATGTTTCCCTTATCATTGTCAAGTAATCCTTGACGGGATAGGGCTTACAACCATCTTTTCTATTATTGTAACGTTACAAACATTATAATATAATATTTTTGTAATGCAAACCTGGTAGATTGTATTGAGTAATCACTTGACAGTAAACAGGAGTAAGGAGCATAATGAGGAAGCTAGCGCTTACAAACTATTATTCCGCTTCAAAGTAACGTTACAAAAAGATGATTGTCGGATTCATCGGGATTACAATACAAGTTGGAGGTCATGCTTATCATGAAGAAAAAGAAAATGATTTCGGTGCTGCTGACCGCTGTCATGGCAGCAGGAGTGCTCTCCGCCTGCTCGACAGGCCAAAGCTCGACGCAAAATGGCAACAATGCCCCGAACGCTGGCGCCGGCGGCGTTACAACAATCGAATTCTGGGCTGCGCCGAATCCGACGCAGCAGGCGTTCTGGCAGAAAATGGCCAAGGATTACGAAGCGGTTAATTCGAAGGTTAAGGTTAACGTCAGTGCGATGAAGGAATCACCTACTTCCGAAGCGGGCATCCAGGCAGCGATCGCTGCCAAAAGCGCGCCGACAATGTCGGAGAACATTAACCGGGGCTTTGCGGCGCAGCTGTCAGACAGTAAAGCGCTCGTACCTCTTGATACACTGGACGGCTTTCAGGATATCGTGAAAAGCCGCAGTATGACCAATACGATTGAGCCGTGGAGATTTGCTGACAGCCATCAATATGTGCTGCCCATCTACTCTAATGCGATGCTGTTCGGATGGCGTCTGGATACGTTGAAGGAGCTCGGCTACAGCGAACCTCCGAAGACATACAGCGAGATTCTGGAGCTTACCAAGAAGCTGAAAGCCAAATACGGGGACAAAAAGTTTCTGTGGGCGAAGGCCGATCTGGCCGATCCGACGGCCTGGAAACGCTGGTTTGACTTTTATATGCTCTATGACGCCGCCTCAAACGGCAATAAATTCATTGAAGGCGACAAGTTTACAGGCGTTGATAAAGCAGGTCTGGATGTATTGACCTTTGTCGATAGTCTACGAAAAGAGAACGGGCTGCTGGCCCGCCAGGTAACGGATCCGTTCGAGAACGGTGTTGGTACGTTCGTCGATGTGGGACCATGGACCTTCACAACCTGGGCGGAAAAATATCCGGAGCTGAAATACAATGTCAACTATACGCTGACGATGCCGCCGGTACCGGATGATGTCGACCCGGCGGACAGCAAGACATTTGCCGATACAAAGGGGCTTGTCATCTACGCCTCTGCCACGAAGGAGCAGCAGGCGGCGGCTGTTGATTTTATCAAGTGGGTGTATTCGGACGCGAAGAATGATGCGGCCTGGTTCGAGCAAACGATGCTGCCTCCGGCACGCGACGATCTGACAAGCAACGAGGCCTTCACATCGATTTTGGACCAGCATCCGGAGTTGAAGCCCTATGCTGAAAATGTACCCAACGCGATTCCTCCCATGGACAACGCGAAGTACAATGATCTGCAGACGATTATCGGGGAACAGGCGTTTAACAAGGTTGTCAAAGGCGGCATTACTCCCGACGCAGGATGGGCCAATATGAAAAAGGCTATAGAGAGCGCCCTGAAATAAGGGAGCCATAGCCGGGAAAATCGCAGCAAGGGAGGCTTATCCCCTATGGATCAAAGAAATAACAAGCTGGGCTGGCTGTTCACCAGCCCTTACCTGATTTACTCGCTGATCTTCTTCTTCGGGCCGCTGATCTGGTCGTTCTTCCTGTCCGTAACGGACTGGAATCTGATTGCGCCTACGTTCAACTTTGTCGGATTAGAGAATTTTATGGATGCTATCCGTTCGCCCGGAGTACATGCCGCATTCTGGGTGACCTACAAATTTATGCTGATCTTCGTACCGCTTGTCACCGTGCTCGCGATAGCGGTAGCCGTACTGGTGAATGGACTGAAACGCTTCAAGAGTTTGTTTCTGATCGGCTTTTTTCTGCCGTATTTGTCTTCAGGCGTCGTCTCCTCGCTGATCGTGAAGGGGCTTCTGTCCTACAACAGTCCGATCAATACTTCCCTGCGGGGAATCGGCATTAACATCGACTGGCTGGGTACGCCATTCTCGGCGCTGTTCATTGTGGGACTGATACTGGCCTGGAAATTTACGGGCTATTATGCGCTTATTCTGACCTCGGGCCTTGCCAGCATAGACAAGGAAGTATATGAAGCCGCGGCCATTGACGGGGTCAAGGATAGTCAGCGCTTCTGGCGTATTACACTGCCTCTGTTGTATCCGGCGCTTTATACGACGCTTATTCTGGCGTTCGGCGTGACGTTCGGCATCTTCACCGAGGTCTACCAGCTGACGGGCGGAGGGCCCCAGAACGCAACGAATACGTGGCAGATGGAGATTTTCAAACAGGCCTTCACCAATCTGCAGGCGGGTTATGCTTCCGCGGTAGCGCTGCTGGCATCGGTTGCCACGTTCATCTCCATCTTTATCATTCGAAAACTACTGGAATTGTGGGGGAAGCGCTATGGTTGGGTCTAAACAGAACCGTCGTCTGCGAATTGCGATCCGCTATGTTCTGGCTTTTGCGCTGCTGCTCGTTATGGTTTATCCCTATCTTTACATGGTGCTCAGCTCATTCGCGGATTGGGCGCAAATTGATAAAAGCCTGTTTCCAACCAAGTTCTCGGCAAAATCGTACCAATGGCTGTTCACAGGAGGCGAAACCGGCGTGACGCGGCCCTGGCTGCACGCGTTTATGAACAGCATTATCGTATCGGTGGCTTCTACGGCGCTTATGATGATTTTTGGCATAATGGTGGCATACGCGCTCTCCAAGCTGAATTTTTTCGGACGCAATGCCATGAATAACTTCGTGCTGTTTCATATGTTTTTTCCCGCGATTATTTTGCTGATTCCGACGTTTCTGATCGTTCAGCGGGTGGGACTGTACGATACGTATCTGGGGATGATCATCCCCAAGGCGGTCAGCCTGTGGGCGATCTTCATGTATACGAACTTCTTCAAGGCCGTGCCGTCCGTATTTATCGAAGCGGCGCGGCTGGACGGAGCGAGCGACTTGAAAATCATGTATCGGATTATGCTGCCAATGTCCAGATCAATCACGACAGTCATCTTCCTGTTCCTGCTGATGGAACGGTGGACGGAGCTGCTCTGGGATATGATCGTGGTCAAAAGCGACGGCATGCTGACGCTGAACGTGCTGTTATCGCAAATGTTCGGGCCTTATGGATCATATCCTGGTCCGCTCTATGCGGCCTCCACGATTCTGACGCTGCCGATCATTATCGTGTTTCTGATTTTCAGTAAAAAATTCCAGGAGGGCATGCAGTTCAGCCTGAAATAATGGATAACATCATGCTAAACTCACACAAGTAAGGAGCTGCTCAGATGAAGATAGACCGATATGAACAGAATCCGCTCATTACACCGGCTGACGTAACGCCGCACCGGGATGGATTTGAAGTCATTGGTGCATTCAACGCCGGCATTGCCGAATACAAAGGCGAGGTCATCATGCTGCTGCGTGTGGCGGAGCGACCCATAAGTCCCGATCCGGACATCGTGCTGGCTCCGTTTTACAACGTCGAAAGCGCCGATCTCGATCTGATCGAAATCCGCAGGGATGATGAGCGCTACGATCTTTCCGATCCCCGCGTCATCATACGCAAAGAGAACGCGCCGGCATTCGAATACCTGACAAGCCTGTCGTATTTGCGAATCGCGCGCAGCCGGGACGGCCATCATTTTACGGTGGACGAGCAGCCTTTTGTGTATCCGTCACAAAGCCTGGAGACCTTCGGCATCGAAGATCCCCGCATCACGCAGATCGGGGAGACGTATTATATCTATTACTCCGCGGTATCCCCTGTCGGCATCGGGGAATCGCTGGTATCGACGACAGATTTCAGGAGCCTGACGCATCACGGCATGATTTTTGGTCCCGACAACAAGGACGTGCTTATTTTCCCGGAAAAAATAAACGGCAAATATTATGCGCTGCACCGCCCGACAACAAAAAGCTGTGGCCGTCCCGAAGTCTGGTTGGCCGAGTCGGACAATCTGTTGTACTGGGGTAACCACAAGCATCTGATGGGATTGCGCCCAGATATGTGGGACAGCGGGAGAATCGGCGGCGGGGCCGTGCCGATCAAGACCGAACGCGGCTGGCTGGAGCTGTACCACGGGGCGACGAAAGACCACCGCTACTGCATGGGAGCGGTGCTGCTGGATCTGCACGATCCTTCGAAGGTCATTGCCCGATCCGGCGAGCCGGTTCTCGAACCGGAGGCGGAATACGAAAAGAAGGGATTCTTCGGCGAGGTTGTATTCTCCTGCGGCGCCCTCTTGCACGGAGATACGATAGCCATGTATTACGGCGTGTCCGATACGTCGATGGCCTGCGCTGAGCTTAGCCTGCAGGACATTCTCGACAGCCTGGAGCCGGTATGACCTGTCTATGCAGCGGATTACCGGCAGTCCTGAGGCAACAATAAGGGTTTCGTCAGAAACCTGTAACGGAGGCATATTATGCTATTAGATCGAACTCATATCCAAACTTCTTCGGAATTATTGCAGCAATTTGATAGTCGGAACCTTCAAACTGGTCAGCGTATCCGGTTTGAAGGGACGAACGGCAGAGACGTTTATAACATTACGGCTCCTTTCATGGACCGGGGCGAACTCATCATTGCCGGACGCGTAGAAGTCCGTCATACTGAATTTTCGCAAGTCATGTTTTTCCGTCAGGAAGATGACGTGTGGGTTCCTCATCCCGAGTACCAGGTATATGACTTGCAGGATCCATTCTTTACATGGATTAATGGGGAGCTTATTTTTGGAGGAGTACGGGTTATTCCCGATCCTCTCTACCCGGAGAATATCGTGTCGTGGGTTACCCAGCTCTATCGCGGCAAGGATATTGCCGACCTGGAGTTATTTCTCATGGGACCCTATCATATGAAGGATTTGCGGCTGATAGAATTGGCAAGCGGCGAGATCGGCGTGCTAACACGGCCGCAAGGATTTATAGGCGGAAGAGGGCAAATCGGATTTTATAAAGTAAAGTCCCTGGAAGAGATTAATGTGAAAGATATCGCGTTTGCTCCGTTATTTCCGGACATGTTCATCAAAGAGGAGTGGGGAGGGGCCAACGAACCGCATGTGCTTGCCAACGGTCTTGTCGGCGTACTCGGCCATATTGCTTCTTTCGATGAGAACGGGCTGCGTCACTATCATGCCATGGGATTTGCCTTCAATCCGGATACCATGGAGCGGACGCCGGTGAAAATCATTGCGCGGCGCAGTAATTTCCCTGAGGGAGCCAGCAAGAGGATCGATTTGACGGATGTGATCTTTAGCGGGGGGCTGATCCGCAAAGCCAATGGTTTGGCCGACTTCTATGCAGGGGCAAGCGATGCCGAGGCCTATCAGATCGAGATTCCTGATCCTTTTCTGGAATATGAGCAGCTTGAACGCAGTAGATGATCCCAAAATAACCCTATGATACAGTGGGTATAATCACAACAGACACCGGCTCAGTACCGGCGTCTGTTTCTCCTATTACAGCATGTTGTTCCGTAGCTGTAATTTAATGTACTTTAAGAATTCGTCCGGAAATAATGCCATTTATCGATCGCATATAGGGGAAGTATGGAGCGTAGGCCGGCAGCGACTCAACCAAGACGGTGGGACTAATGCAGTTGATCAGATCTGGCTGTTGTTACGAGGGAGGCATTCCTTCCACTATCGGAATGTTAGCAATTGGGAAGAAACGATAGCATCCTCTGTGTGTTAAATTAAAATGGACCACAGAAAGTCAAGAGGAGCTGTTTAATTATGTTGAATGGAACAAATTTCAGTGTTGTGGAAGCGGGGTCTTTTGGCGGTCTTCTGAGTGTGACGGAGGGTCCTGCAGCAGGCAAGTACTTCCTGAAAGACAGTCTTGGACTGACTGGCATGGAAGTTTCTCTTAACCAAATGCCGGAGGGAGGGGCGGTTCCGTTTCTCCATACACATCGCGAGAATGAGGAGCTATACCTTTTCATCGGCGGCAGCGGTCAGTTTCAAGTGGATGGGCAGATTTTTGAAGTCAAGGAAGGATCAGCAATTCGCGTAGGACCTGAAGGCGAACGCACGCTCCGCAATAACGGCACCGGGGATTTGTATTTCATCGTTATTCAAGTCCAGGCAGACAGTCTCCGCCAATGGGTGATGACTGATGGTGTCATTCTGGATAAACCGGTGAACTGGTCGAAATAGGAATTATATGTTCTTTGCCAATTTGTCATCATTCTTCCGTTAATGAACGAGAACTTTTTTACCCTTTAAAGCCGCTTGCATAGCGGCTTTTTTCATTTTTATGGGATCAAGGGAAAAAAGCATGGTCCATTCCCGATGTAAGAGTTGGACGGAACGGCTGGATAATTTGACGGGTTTATATAGGATCATAATTGATCCTATCGCACAAAATGCATCCGTCAGCACATAAATGTGCGTACTGTTCAGAACAATCAGGACTTGCTAGTCTATACAAGAAGAAAGTGAGGTGCAATGAATATGTCGGCATACAGGTATTTTAAGACTGGTATCACTGGTATCCGGTCCGGGTAACGACATAAGCGAAATACAGGAAAATTATCAGCGCTTATATTTTCGAATCATGTTCTTCTGGTTGGAATTGCTCCACATAGGTCGCGCCAAAATCATAGAGCATCTTCAATATGGGAATCGTTTCATTCCCCAAATCAGAAAGGAAATACTCTACCTTGGGAGGCGCAACCGGATAGACTTTACGGATGATCAGACCATCGCGTTCAAGGTCTCTTAAATGCATGGTCAGCATTCTTTGGGTGGCTTCGGGCAGCTGTCTTTGCAGTTCGTTAAACCGTAAGGTGCCGCTCGATAACAGATTAAGGATCGGTATTTTCCATTTCCCGCTAATCAAGTGCAGGAAAATTTCAGAGGTGCAGCGGTAAGTGTTATTGTTAAAATGTATCATTTAAACACCTCGTTTTTCATTAGAAGTCATAACTTTGGCTGCAACAATAAATGATTATAACAAATGAACAAGGTCCACTCAATAATGTGGATGCTTGTAAATATGACACAAACGGTCTTATCTATATGGCTGTCGGTTTGTTGATGTTTCTTCTTCTCATTATGTCGGAAGACAAGAACATATATCCTTAAAGGACTTAAAAGTTAACGACTTGTTCGGGCTACAATTAAACAATCACAACTATGACGGAGGTTTACCATGAATACGAACTACCATGCAACGCCACAAGAACCTATTTTGTCCGGTTTCGGACCGCGTACAACAGCTCAGCAGGTATTGGGTGGTCAAAATTTGACCGGTAAAATTGCCATCATCACAGGCGGATACTCCGGACTCGGCCTGGAAGCGACGAGGGTCCTGGCCGCTGCAGGGGCAACGGTCATTGTGCCGGTTCGGACAGCGGAGAAAGCCCAAGCTGCACTAAGTGAAATTTCAGGTGTCGAGCTTGAAAGGATGGATCTCATGGATCCTGCATCGATCGACGCCTTCGCCGAGAAGTTCCTTGCGTCGAATCGGCCCTTGCATATGCTGATCAACGCTGCCGGTATTATGGCGAACCCGCTCGTCCGCGACCACCGCGGTTACGAATCCCAACTGACGACAAATCATCTGGGGCATTTTCAGTTGACCGCAAGACTGTGGCCGGCGCTTGAGAAGGCAAAAGGGGCAAGGATCGTTTCGGTATCATCGCGCGCTCACCAAATGAGCGGTATCGATTTTGAAGATCTCAACTTCAATAACCGTCCCTATGACAAATTTGTCGCTTATGGACAATCTAAGACAGCCAACGTCTTATTCGCCGTCGAGATGGACAAGCGCGGCCGAGCGTATGGCGTACGTGCGTTCTCGGTTCATCCGGGATCGATCTTGACGGATTTGTCGCGTTATCTGACCGATGATGATAAGCGCGCCATGGGTGTGCTCAACGAGCATGGGGAACTTGTTTTTCCCGAATTCAACGATGAGTTCAAAACCATTCCGGAAGGAGCAGCTACGATCGTATGGTGCGCAACCAGCCCTCAGCTGAACGACAAAGGCGGCGTTTATTGCGAGAATGGGGATATCGCGGGCTTGACGGATACGAGGTTTGCGCCAGGCGTGTTTGAGTGGGCCGTTAATTCCGGGCAGGCTCAGCGTTTGTGGCAGGCAACCGAGCAGCTGGTCGGACTGAAATTTTCGATTTAATATGCGCATCATCGGACGATCATCCGATGGAAAACATTTTGTCAGCAATACTATTATGAACACAGGAAGAAGGCATACCCTTGAACGAGAAATCCTCCAAGCTTCCAAGCGCTGACACTATCGGTCCGCTTGCGCCCGGCGCGCATGAAATGACGATCGACGGTGTTCGGCAGATTTATCACGTTGCCGGCAGCGGACCGATTTGCCTTATTCATCCCGGAGGCCCGGGGTTTCACTGGGAATATTTGCGCATGCCATTGTTGGAAAAGTTCATGACTGCTGTCTATCTGGAACCGGTTGGCACAGGCCAATCGGGGATGCTGCCCGATGGAGATTATAGCGTCTCGCGGTATGCGGGCTTTGCCCGAAAGGTGCTTCAGCACGTTGGAGCCAAGCACCCTTATTTTCTGGGACACTCGCACGGCGCCTTCGTTGGACTTCAATATGCCTTGGATTACCCCGATGAACTTGGAGGTCTAATCGTCTATGACGGCGCGCCATGCACAGGACCCGATCATGGGATGGAAGCAACACGGGGCATAGAGCGATTCACACAGCGCTGGCCTGAACGGCCGGAAGCCCAGGAAGCCGGACAGGCCTGGATGGATGTGGCGACGGGAGCCGTCTCACTTCGGGACAGAGAATCGTTTCTAGGCGTCCTGAAGCGGTTGCTGCCTGCTTATTTCGGGGACTATAAGAATCTTCCGGCGGAATTCGAGGTCTGGAAAGCCAACTTGGACGCAACCATCGATCCACACCGTAAGCCCGAGTTGTGGGATATTCGGAATGTTATGAATTCCATCCGCATTCCGACGCTGGTCCTTGTCGGCGAGTACGATTTTATCTGCGGTCCGAGATGGGCAGAGGAAATGCGGGGAGCGATTCCCGGATCGCGGCTTGCTGTCTTCGATCAGAGCGGACATATGAGCCATGTCGAGAAACCGGATGAATTTGCAATATCCATTAGAGATTTCATCTCCTGATGGTACCCGTGAATCCGGAAATTGATTTCTTGAGTATATAGGAGGCGTAAATAACCATGAAAAGAATGGTCGATCATGTGGGAATCATGGTGAATGATATGGATACATCCATCCTCTTCTACACGGAGGTGGCTGGACTCATGGTGAAAAATCGAAACATGCATGACAATGGACTTGAAGTCGCTTTTCTGGGCTACGGCTTTGAGGGCGAGACGGAGATTGAATTGATACACGGCTTCAAGGATCAATTGCCAGCCGAAGGTAAAGTGCATCACGTTGCGCTCTCAGTAACTGATATTCAAGCAGAATGGAACCGGCTCAAGCAAAAAGATGTCGAGTTCATCGATCAAGAGATCGCGACTATGCCGAACGGAATCCGCTACTTTTTCATTTATGGACCTGAGAAGGAATGGATCGAGTTCTTCCAAAGAGTATAATTCGGAATCAGAGCTAAATCGTAGGTATTGTGATGGAAATTGTTAAGCCATTTGAAAAAAGAAAGGGATTGATATTCTTGGAAATTCAGAAGCTTCCTTGGGCCGGCATTCGAGTCGAATTAGAAAGTTCCGCTATTGTCATCGATCCTCTTTATCATTTCCCTGCCAAATTAGGTGAGCCTAATGAGCCTTTCTTTCCTTTAGAATCGTACGGGCCTGTCGCAGCCGTGCTGATCACGCACCAACATGCGGACCATTATGACCCGCAAGCGATCATTTCGGCTTACGGCTCTGACGTTCCGGTATTCGTCCCCGAGGAAATCGTTGATCTGGCGGCTTCCAACGGATTAAGCCGCGTAACCGGAGCTGCGGTTGGCAGCACCTTCACCATCGGACCATTCACGATAATTGCGGCTCAATCGGTGGACGGCTCGGGTGACCCGCAAGTATCCTGGATTGTACGCGGCGACGGCAAGCAGATGATTCACGCCGGAGATACGTTATGGCATGGGTATTGGTGGAAGCTGGTTAAAGCCTTCGGCACGTTTGATGCCGCCTGTCTGCCTGTAAATGGGGCCGTAACGCAATTTCCGGGAGTTTCGCCGCACAGCGACCAGCCCATTTGTCTTACGCCTGAACAGGCGGTTACGGCAGCCGAGATCCTTGGGGCCAAAACGCTTATTCCGATCCATTATAAGGCTGCGCATCAACCGCCTATCTATACGCAGACGCCAGAGATGATGAATCGATTAACCCATAGCGCCGGGAATCGTGTTAACTTGAACATTTTACAAACAAGAGAAATATTCACGATTTAAGGGGGTAATCCTGGATCGTTTAGACCGATCGGAAATGAGAAAGGAGCATCCAAACATGCTAAAACAATTGGAAGGTAAAATCGCCGTTATTACTGGGGGGAGTTCGGGCATCGGCCTGGCAACCGCCAAGAAATTTGTCGCTGAGGGTGCGTTTGTTTATATCACCGGTCGGCGAAAGGCTGAGCTCGATCAGGCCATATCCGAGATTGGCAAGAACGTTATTGCAGTCCAGGGTGACGTTACGAACCTTGCCGATCTGGACCGGCTCTATTCCGTGGTGAAGCAGGAGAAAGGCAAACTTGATATTCTCTTTGCGAACGCCGCCATCGCAGAAGGATCTCCGCTGGAGGCAATCACGGAAGCTCACTTCGATCGCCATTTTGACATTAATGTGAAGGGGATGGTGTTCACCGTCCAGAAGGCTTTGCCTCTGATGGGTGAGGGATCGACCATTATCCTCACGGCCTCTGTATCCGGGATCAAGGGAACGGCAGGCCTAAGCATTTACTCCGCCACGAAAGCGACTATCCGTAATTTGGCAAGAAGCTGGGTGCTTGATCTCAAGGGCAGGAAGATTCGGGTGAATGCGATCAGCCCCGGATCTACCGAAACACCGGGCCTTGCCACCCTGGCGGGCTCTGACGCAGACGTCAGCGGGTTTTACGAATTCCTCGGCAGTCAGATTCCCCTCGGCAGGAACGGCCAACCGGCCGAAATCGCCGCGGTGGTCACCTTCCTGGCTTCAGATGCAGCCAGCTTCATCAATGGTGCCGACATTCAGGTAGACGGCGGTTCCGCTCAAATTTGACGCTTCCATATCTGGGACTGTTGGCAAAGAGATCATGTTAGCCACATGAGAGTAAAACCACTCCATGTGGTTTTTTTTTGGTTGTTACTGCCCCTCGCAACTTATCCCATACAACCCCAGCATCGCAAAATTTGAGTTTTGGCCGTTCCTGGATGATAATTAAGCCATTATAAACCTTGGAGGCGCTCATGAAATTTAAAAATCTCTTCTTTCATATACACTACTGCAATTTCAGGCTGTCCAACAAAGCAGAAATCCTTCCTGTCAAAGTCAAGAGAACCCTTCAGCATCATGAGCTTATTTTTATAGCCCATGCAAAGGGCAGTTTTACAATGGATAAAAAGAAATATGAGCTGAAGGACGGCATGCTGCTCTACATTGGGCCTGACATGCTGCATGAAATCGAAACGGATCCTGAGGTTCCCGTTAGCTGCTTTACCGTCCATTTCAGCTTTGCGCGTGTGAATATAGAGGAAGGCCAATGGAATATTAAAGAGGAAGGGCAAATTCTTCCCCTCCAGGCTGCGCAAGGATTAAAGGATTATTATCAAATTGAGGATGTGTTCAAAAAACTGGCGGAGAGCTGGGATGCAAAATTGCCGGGCTATGAGTTTATGTCCAAAACCTTGTTCCAGCAACTGCTCATTGCCATTGCCCAAAACATCAAAAAAGAAAACCAAAATTTCTCAACTTCGCTGAAAGTAGAGAAAATTATTCAATATATGCATGAACATGTACATGGTAAGATCACCCTGACGAAATTGTCTGACCTTGTGCAATTGTCACCGGCTTATTTATCCAGAGCATTTAAAGAAATTACCGGTTATTCCATAATCGAGTTCTTTAATAAGATGAAGACGGACAAAGCCAAAGAGATGATTCTGGAAGGGAACAGGAAAATCAAAGAAGTTGCCGGAGCTCTTGGATTTACGGATGAATTTTATTTTAGCCGCATATTCAAGAAAACGGAGGGACTCAGCCCCTCGGAATTCTACAGCAAAAATGTCCATGGAGATTAATATGTTCCATGGTATATAGCCTTTCCGGCAGCTATGATGAGGATGTTATTGTGAAGTGCTTTTGTACAAACACAGTAATGGAACCATGACAGAAGGAAGGCTATTTTTATGCCCATGTGGAAACGGAATTTGTTCTTTTGCTGGTTTGGAATGTTCGTCACCGGTATTGGGATGAGCCAGATCGCCCCGATCCTGCCGCTTTACATCAAGCAGCTTGGCGTGCACGATTCCGGATCTATTGCCCAATTAGCGGGACTTGCATTCGGGGTTACCTTTATCGTCTCAGCTATCTTCTCACCGATATGGGGGATCGCCGCAGATAAATACGGACGCAAACCGATGCTGCTCCGGGCGAGCCTGGGAATGGCGGTCGTTGTAGGCTGCATGGGTTTTGCGCACAATGTTTACGTATTGATCGGCCTTCGGCTGCTGCAGGGGGTAATCACGGGCTACAGCACCGCTTGTACGACCTTGATTGCGACCCAGACAGATAAGGAGCATTCGGGATGGGCGCTGGGAACCCTTTCGACCGCCAATATTTCGGGTTCTTTAATCGGGCCAACGATCGGCGGTTTCATAGCCGAAAATTTCGGATTGCAGAATTCATTTTTCTTAACCGGCGGACTTATGCTGATTGCCTTTGTTACAACGGCCCTGTTTGTCAAAGAATCGTTTACCCGTCAAGATAAAAAAGTACTGCGTATGAAAGAGATCTGGGCCAGCGTACCTGAAAAAAGTTTGACGATCACTCTTTTCATTACCTTTTTTGTCCTGACGGTAGCGTTGTATTCGGTTGAACCGATCATCACCGTCTATGTGACCCAGCTGTCCAGGACTACCAGCCATGTGGCTCTCATCGCCGGGATCGCATTCTCCGCCTCGGGGCTGGCCAATATTCTCGCCGCTCCCGGGCTTGGGAAACTGTCAGATAATGTGGGAGCTCACAAGGTCGTACTGGTCGCACTCATCGTGGCGGGCATCGTATTTATTCCCCAAGCTTTCGTTACTAATCCCTGGCAGCTGACAGGACTGCGTTTCCTGTTTGGACTTGCGGCGGCCGGGCTTGGCCCGTCGATCAACATCCTGCTTAAGAAAATTACCCCGGATTCCCTAACCGGACGGGTGTTCGGGTTTAACATATCGGCCTTATATTTAGGTGCCTTTGGAGGCTCGGTGTTTGGAGGACAAGTCGCTGCTTGGCTCGGAATCCGGTATGTATTTTTTACTACGAGCGCCCTGTTATTGCTCAATGCGGTGTGGGTTTATTTCAAAGTGTATAAGAAACTTAACATAAACATGGCCTTATACAAAAATTAAGCAGAATGGGAGAGAAAAACATGACAGATGTAAAAACAGCGGAAACTGAAGTGCTGGATGCGGAGAAAACAGCGCTGGTCGTTATAGACCTGCAAAATGGAATTGCAGCCCCGGGTCGCCAGTGCGCTCCCAACTCGGTTGAGCAGGTGATTGGACAGGCAAGTAAGCTGGTTGAAGCTTTCACGGAAAAAGGCGCTTTCGTTGTGCTCGTCAGAGTCTCCACCTTGGACGGCAAAGATATGCTAATGCCAAAAACGGACGCCAAACCGAATGCCATGCAGTGGCCGGAAGGCTGGGACAATCTGATTCCTGAACTGTCGGATTTTAAAAATGCCCATGTGGTGACGAAACGGCAGTGGGGAGCCTTCTTCGGTACGGACCTGGATCTGCAGCTGCGCCGCCGCGGAATCGACACCGTCGTGTTATGCGGAATTTCCACTTCCATCGGTGTGGATACAACAGCAAGAGAAGCTTTTCAACATGGATATAACCAAGTTTTTGTGGAAGAAGCCATGACAGCTACGGCACAAGAGGAACATGATTATGTAGTCAAGACCATTTTCCCCAGAATGGGCAAGATCCGGACAACGGAAGAAGTGGTTTTGGCGATGAAATAAAAGAATGGTGTGCTGATCGCTTAACATCTGACCAGGCACTGTGAGGCCGCAGGCTGCATAACGCGATAAAAGTGGGGAAAGCCTACCTAAGGGAGACAGAGCCGAAGGAGGATTGAAGCGCGAATGGAATCGACGAATGAATTCGTGAACAAGGTCAAGGATACGCAGTCCAAGCAGCAGAAGAACAAGGAAAACAACGGTAAAGGCAAGCCTTCACAGAAGCTGCAGAACGTGCAGCATACAAACAATCCGTAGCAGGAAAAGGGCCGTTATTCTGCCAGGCTGCAGAATAACGGCCCTATTTGCTGCCGCTTTAAAGTATCTCGATCGATGGGCACTTCCGGAATACAGGCCGATTAATTGAATCATCAGCCCAACCCTCCGTTGGGCCCAACAAAAGTCATGCAGAAGACACCACCTACTCCTGTTCAGCCCTCTTATCCGCTTCTGCCGCACGCTGCTGGGCTTCCTTGTCGTTTTCATCTGCAAGTGTCTCGGAGAACTCGACATCCTCGTTCTTGCCAATCGGCAGTTTGCCGGGAGTTTGAGACTGCTTGCGTGAATATTTATCGTTCGATCTATGTTCGTTCATGCCTGTACCTCCTTTGCGGCCCGGCAGCTTATCTGTCCATGCGTTGGAACCCGCCAAATGACCCTGTTTTCCTTGAATTCTCAAAATCCCTGTCAATGTACAACTTCCTTCCTCATGTAGTATGAAACAGGCAAGTTTTTCTTATTCATTTCAAGGGCTTTTTTTACATAATGCATTCGTCCAAGGCAATACTAGGTCAGTCAATCGATACCGACCGTTCGAAGTGGGAGTATCTGCATTGTCGGTATGACGGACAGGCCTAGCGGCCCGCCATTCCGTAGAAGCTTTGGCTGAACTGAAACCGCCAGTCGTGATTACCGGTTGCCATTTGGCAACGATAAAGGGAGAGATAACGATGTATTATTACAAGGAAGAACTGATTAACATTATCCAACCGGATCAACCCGATCCCGCTGCCGCAAAGGTGCTGCAGGAAACGTTGGGCGGACAATTCGGCGAGATGCGGACCATGATGCAGTATTTTTTCCAAAGCTCCAATTTTCGAGGCAAGGAGAAGCAATTCCGCGATTTGCTGCGTGGCGTGTTCCTTGAGGAAATCGCTCATGTCGAGCTTGTCCAAACGACGATTAATCAACTGCTGAATGGGGCGGGAGAATCGATGCCAGGCAGTTCAGGCATGGATAATGCGCCGATTGACGAGGCTGTCAAGCACGCGAACCCCCATCATTTTATAATGGGTGCCCAAAGCGCTCTGCCGGTCGATGCCGGAGGAAACCCATGGAATGGTTCTTGGGTATACAGTCATGGCAATTTAATCAGCGATATGCTGAACAATGTTGTACTCGAATCGACCGGTGTTCTTCAAAAAACAAGAATTTACGAAATGAGCTCCAATAAAACATTCCGGGAAACCCTTGGCTTTTTGATCGTACGCGACAACGCCCATCAAAATGCATTCGCCAAGGCTCTTGAAGTTTTGGGAGTCAATTGGGGAAAACTCTTCCCCGTACCGAATTATGATATCAACAAATATCCGGAATGCCGGAAATATGTAGATATGGGATATCATAATATGCAGTTCAATTTCAGGCTGGACAATACCCGGATTGGCGAGATATTTCAAGGGCAATCTCCGAGCCGAAACGGTGGGGACTTGACTGTTGCACAGCCTCCTATGGGATTCCCGGTACCGCAGCTTCCGGAAATGCCGAATGAGCATAGTCCGGGATTAGTCGACATGAGCAGATAGAAGGCGGCATTATATCGCTTTTCCCACCACATCACAAAGGAGAGTTCAACATGCGCAAAATAAAAGAAATCATGTCATCCAGCTGTATAACTGTTTCCAAGGATAATACGGTTTATGAAGCAGCCGGGTTAATGGATCAACATAATATCGGCTTCTTGCCGGTCGTTGATCAAAATAAACTGATCGGGGTCATTACGGACCGGGACCTGGTAATCCGCGGCTATGCAGCCAAGAAAGACGGTACCATCCCGGTTACAGAAGTGTTGACGAAAGACTTTGTAACGGTTAAACCCGACGCAACTGTCGATGAGGCAGCCGAGATTATGGCTGCTGAGCAAATTCGCCGGCTGCCGGTCGTTTCCAATGGAGATTTATTGGGTGTCATTTCATTGGGAGACATGGCCATACGCGAAATATTCGTAAACGAAGCCGGAGAGGCATTAAGCAATATATCTGAGCATAACCATTCTGCCTCCAGTCAAATTCAACATTAATTGATACCTAACTTCTGGATGCAGCATGTCTTGTCCATCGGTGAAGCTATGGCCGACAGACAAGCCTCAGCCTGATGCTGCCTGCAAGAACCAAGGATATCTTCGTTCTATGGCAAACAGGGATAGGACTCAGACTCCGCAGAAGCCGAAAGCCGCATACCTTCTGCGGCTTTTTCTTATTTTCTGTATCCAGATGCCGCAGACTCAATTATAAATTCGTTAACCCGTCAGACGGAGGCTGATTCGAATAATGGGCAGGATTCGCTGTTTGTTGTATACCAATTAAGTCCTTCCGTAAATTTTGCCGCCGATTAACTTTAGTTAATTTATCGCTCTGCACCGGTTTGGTAAGATGCAGGTGAGATCGGCAATACGGAAGGAAGTGTACGATGAAACGGAGAGTCAGCCTATTGCTCGTATTACTGCTGCTATCGGGCGCATTCGAGTATTACGGCGAAAAAGCGGCCGCAGCGGAAACGGGGACGCTCATTCCCCAACTGGCGGCAGGGGATTATTTTAGCGCAGGTATCGCCAGCGATGGAACGGTGTGGTCCTGGGGCAGGGGCGCCGATGGCCAGCTCGGCAATGGAGAGGCCAAAAGCAATGCCTCTCCCGTACAGGTCGCCGGCATATCCGGCGCCAAATCGATCGGCTCCACGTACGACAGCTCGTATGCGGTCATGAATGACGGAACGGTGCGCGCCTGGGGAATGGGCGACACCGGCCAGATGGGCGACGGCACAACCAATAACCGCCTTGTGCCGGTTACGGTGCCTGGACTGCAAAATATCAAGGCGGTGGCAGGAGGCCCGGGTCTTCATGGGCTTGCCGTCGGTACCGACGGCAGCGTTTGGGCCTGGGGCGCGAACGACGGCGGTCAGCTGGGTGACGGTACGACCGACCAGCGCAATACGCCGGTTCAGGTTCCCGGCTTGAGCGGCATTAAAGCCGCTGCGATGGGCGGCTCCTTCAGTCTGGCGTTGACGGAGGAGGGCAAAGTATGGTCATGGGGCTGGAACAAGCAGGGCCAGCTGGGCGATGGGACATCGGACCAGCAGCGGGAGACTCCTGCGCCGGTCCTGGGCTTGAGCGGCATCGTGGCGATTTCCGCCGGATACAACCATGCGCTTGCGCTCGATGCCGACGGCTTCGTTTGGGCCTGGGGACAGAACACGAACGGCGCGGTCGGCGACGGCACCTATACGGAACGGAGAAGTCCGGTGAAAATCGCCGGAGTCGACGGCGTCGTCTCCATCTCCGCCGGTTTCTTTCACAACCTTGTGCTGAAAGCGGACGGCACGGTGTGGGGCTGGGGGCTGAACAATTACTATCAGCTCGGCCTTGGCGGCGGAGATAATGTCAAGCGCAATGCCCCGACCCAGATACCCGGGTTAAGCAGCATAGCGGCGGTAGCAGCGGGGCAATTTCACAGCATCGCCATGGACAGCAACGGATCAGGATGGGCCTGGGGTTACAACGATGGCGGCATGCTTGGCGACGGAACCTCTGCGCCCAAAACCTATCCCGTCAAGAACAAGGCCAACTTTGACCTTACGGCGCCGGCTCCTTCGGACGGCATGCTTGCCGCGACCGGAGTTACGACGTCCGGAGTGACGCTGAGCTGGACGAGAGCCGCCGACAATATGACGAAGCAGATCGGCATCCGCTATATCCCTTACATCTCCGCCAGCGGCAACATCGACACCGCAAGCCATGCCCAGAGCAACGGAAAAGCGGCCGGATCCTATCTGGTAGACAGCGGCTCCTTCAAGATGGCGGGTCTGCAGCCGGATACGGCCTATTATTTCAATGTCATTGCCGAGGATCTTGCAGGGAACAAAAGCGCCTATAAGATGCTGCGAGTGAAAACCTCTTCTATTCCGGCCTATACGCTGACGTATGACGGCAACGGGAATACCGGGGGCGCCGCTCCTTCGGACGGAAGCAGCTATGAGCAGGGCATGTCGACAACCATACAGGGAAATATGGGATTGCTGTACAGGAGCGGGTATATGTTTGCCGGCTGGAATACAGCAGCGGACGGCAGCGGCACGCCCTATATGCCAGGCTCCCAGCTGACGTTCGATGCCGCTGATATTACCCTGTACGCGCAGTGGACGCCCAATTCTGCGGCCGACACGGAGCCGCCG
This sequence comes from Paenibacillus sp. JT31N11, assembly GCF_056269285.1. NCBI lineage: Bacteria > Bacillati > Bacillota > Bacilli > Caryophanales > Paenibacillaceae > Paenibacillus > Paenibacillus sp. JT31N11. The sequence continues at coordinate 53,041 of NZ_JBWDNQ010000008.1, read as the reverse complement.
AAGGTGATCTCCACGGTGCCTGGCAGCAGTGCCGAAGGTGTGAGCAACGGGACAAAGCTGTCGCTGACATTCGACGAGCCGATCTCCGCAGTGGCGGGCAGGACGATTGTCGTCAGCCGAGCAGAGGATGACAGTCCAGTGGAAGCCGTTGACGCCTCCAACCCGGACCGGGTAACAATAACCGGTCTAACGGCAACGATACGGCTCTCTTCCGGGCTCTCCTACGGAACGGCCTATAACGTTAAGGTGGAACCCGGAGCATTCAAGGACGCAGCGGGCAACGATTATGCCGGCATTACCGGCCCGGGGGCGTGGACGTTCACGACTGCCCGGGAAGCCATTGACCCGGTTCCGGGCGCCGACGCCACGCTCAAGGGGCTGAATGTTTACGCGGGAGCGGAATTTCTGCCGATCAGCCCGGCGTTTGGGCGAAATACGACGGATTATGCAATTTCCCTGCCGAATTCCGTCTCCGGATTGACGGTTACGGCATCGGTGTATGAGAGTCGTGCAGGCATGACCGTCAGTATGTATGACGATTCCAGGAGACTTATCAGCGGTCCGTTCCCGCTGGCTGACGGGCAGGCAAGCGGAACGCTGCCGGTCGATCTTGGCCGCAGCCGGATCGAGCTGAATGTCTTGGCTGAGGACGGTACGGCGCAAGCGTACAATATCATGGTGACAAGAGCAGCTGTGTACGATGTTCCACCGGCAGAGCAGCCGCCTGAAGATGATAGCCCGGATACCGCAGGCGCAGGAGATGAGAGCAGGGACGAGGACAATTCCGCTGCCTTCTCGTATCTGACCGTGAACGGCCGGCCAAGCGGCGCGGCGACTATAACGAAAGAGGATTCGGAAGGCCGCGCGATCATCACCGTGATGCTGGACACGGCCAAGCTCATCGCCGATTTGGCGAAAGAAACGGCCGCGAATCCGCTTGTGGCCGTCGAGTTGGATTCGGCAGCGGATCAAGCGTCCTTGCAGCTGTCGGGAGAAGCGCTTGAGGCGTTGGAGGACAAAGCAGCCATCCTTGAACTGCGGGCACAGGAAGGCAGCTATCGGCTGCCGGCGGCGCATCTGTCATTCAAGCGGCTGACCGCTCTGCTCGGGGAAACGCCGCCGCCGGAGGAATTCGCCCTGCGGCTGGATATTGTCAGGAGCAGCGCGGATAAAATCGCGGCGTTGAACGCTGCGGGCAAGGAAGCGAACTTTATGACGATCGCCCAGCCGCTTGATTTCCGCGTCACCGCCTCCTACGGCGGCAAGACGGTAGATGCGGACAGCTTCGACGCTTATGTAGAGCGGGAAATCGCCCTGCCGGGTTGGATGAATCCAAGCCTGCTGTCGACGGCTGTCGTACTGGATGCGGACGGCTCCGTCCATCCTGCGCCAACGCGCAAGATCATCCGCAATGGGCATACCTTCGCTGTAGTAAGCAGCATGACGGGCAGCACATATTCGTTGATTCATCATGATGCCGCATTCCCCGATATGGCGGGGCATTGGGCCGAATCGGCCGTCAGCGATCTAGGCTCACGTCTGGTCGTAAACGGAAAGTCGGATGGACTGTTTCATCCCGAAGCCGCCGTAACCCGCGTCCAGTATGCGGAGATGCTCGTCCGGGCGCTCGGGCTGACCGGGCAGGCCGGCGCGCCTGGCTACAAGGACGTACAAGAGAGCGACTGGTTCGCGGAAGCGGTCAGTCTGGCGCGGCAGTACGGCCTCATGGAGGGTGGCATGGACGGATTGTTTCGGCCGGAAAAGACGATAACGCGCGAGGAAGCCGTTACAGTGCTGGCCAGAGCGATGAAGCTCACTGGCCTGGAGACAGGCACAGCGGGAGACGACGGGGATATAGCGCTTGTAGACTTCGGGGACAGCGCGCAGATCAGCGGCTGGGCCAGACAAGCGGTCGCCACCGTCGTCCTCAGTGGTCTTGCAGCAGGAGCAGACGGCATGTTCAGGCCACAGAGCGACTTGAAGAGAGCGGAAGCCGCGACTCTCGTGCAGCAACTGCTGCAGCAAAGCATCCTGATCGACCGCCGGTAATCCGGAAGGCATGCCAGGTAGAAAACTTTTCATGAACCGGCCCGAGTGGCCGGTTTTTTTATTCCCCTCATCGAAACAGCATTCCCCAGTGTGGCTCTGATAGCCATTCTTGACAACTGATTTAACGGGTCTTATAATTGAGTGTGTTCTCACTCAATAATTTGAAATGAAGGAGGTCAACCATGGCCCGCCCCCTTAGCGAAGAGAAACGAAAGGCTTTACTGACAGCTGCGACGAATGAAGTGGCATCGTCAGGCGTTGCTGCATCCACGATCAGGATCGCCAAGAATGCAGGTGTTGCGGAGGGGACTCTGTTTGTCTACTTCCCGACCAAAGACGACCTGCTTAACCAGCTTTATCTGGAATTGAAGTCTGACCTAATGGGCTTCCTCGCCGCTGACTATCCGGCTGATGCAAGCATCCGGGAGCAGATCGGGCATCTCTGGAGCAGCTTCATCGACTGGGGAGCGAACAGCCCGGACAAGCGGAAGGCGCTGCGGCAGCTTAGCGTCTCGGAGAGAATCACCGAGGCGAGCCAGAATGAAAGCGAAGAGATGTTCTACAACCTCGAGACGGTAGTGGAGGATGGCTTCAAGGAGGGTATTCTCCGGAAGCAGCCTATCTCCTTTTTAGGCGGGGTCATCAATGCTTTGGCCGACATGGTTCTGCAGAAGGCCTCGGAGGATTCTGTCAAACTCGATCAATACAAGTCAATGGGTTGGGAGGCATTGTGGGGGGCCATCGCACGCCGGTAACGCGTGCATTCTTTTTAGCTTTTAAATGAGTGAGAACACACTCAAATAAATGAAGGAGTTAGATGAATATGGATAAAGTCTGGCTGGTCACGGGCAGTAGTCGCGGATTAGGACGTTCCATTGCGGAAGCTGTACTCAAGAATGGAGATCGCTTGGTGGCAACTGCGAGGAATATCGAAAGTCTAGCCGACCTTAAGGAAGGCTATGGAAACCGCGTCAAGCTGGCAACGCTTGATGTTTCTGAGCCAAAAGCAGCGCAGGATGCCGTGCAGCTTGCGGTCGATGTCTTTGGCGGTCTGGACGTATTGGTTAACAATGCGGGTTTTAGTTATGTTGCTCCTTTTGAACAGGTATCTGAAAAGAAATTCAGGTCGTTGATCGACACGAACTTTTACGGCGTCGTCAATCTGATGCGGGCCGCCATCCCCGTCATGCGTGAACAGCGGTCCGGTCACATCATCAACATCTCATCTGTAGGCGGCCGGATCGGCGGTCCCGGCCAGGCTGCCTATAACGCCGCGAAGTTCGCGGTTAGTGGATTCACGGAGTCTATTGCAGCCGAGGTCGCCGCCTTTGGCGTCAAGGCTATTTCGGTCGAACCCGGCGGCATGCGGACAGAGTGTGCCGAGACAGCCATGAGCAACACGCCTAGTCTGATACCGGACTATGATGCCAGTGTCGGCGCCATGCTGACTATGCTGGGAAATTACCGGGGGAATGAGATCGGCGACCCGGTTAAGATCGCCAAGGTCATCTTTGACCTGTCACGCCGTGAGGAACTTCCAAGCCATCTCATACTTGGGAGCGACGCGCTCTTTGGCTTTGAGATGGGGATGCAATCGCACGCGAAGGCTGCCGCCGAGTGGGAAGAAGTCAGCAAGTCGACAGACTTCGAGGGCAGCGATCTATCTCTGCTGGCGGGTTTATCTCTCAAGTAAACGACTGTTGGGCGACCGGAACTTCGCCCGGCGTCTTGCATTTTCGCCGCGGCAATGCTCTGGACAGGTGCTGTGCAATAGCCGTCCAGTACAATATGGGACGGCGATTGCCAGTGACGTTGCATTCATTTATCAATTGAAAGTGGAGTCGTGCTGCGGCCAATTGTTTGGATTCCGGAACGGTTTCCAGGAACATCGGCGTGAGTGGGGAAAACGGGACATGGGCAAAATTACTACATGGTTTAATGAACCCCTTGTCTCAAGCCCCATAAAGGGAGCGCAAACCGCTATATTTTTAGCGGACAGTCCCGGTGTCGAGAGAATTAGCGGCAAATACTTTCAGAAAAAGAAGGTTGCTCCTGTTTCCTCCCAGGCACAGGATAAACAGCTTTCATCCAAACTATGGGAATGGAGCGAGCAGGAGGTAGGACAAAGATGAAAAAAGCAATTATTTTCGGAGCAACCGGTTTCGTAGGTTCATACCTTCTTGATGAGCTGTTGAAATAATGCTGATTATGAACAAGTAACCGCTGTTGTTCGTAGAAACTTGAATATCAATCATCCCAAATTAAAGAGATTGATCGGTGATTACTATTCTTTGCCTGGCTTGAAAGAACATATGGAAGCAGATGAAATATTCATTACACTTGGCGAAACGCACGATTATCCGGTTCTAGCGGCACAAATCGCCAAAGAAAAAGGAGCAAGATCTGTTTTCGTGGTTACAGCGGTCGGGGCAAATGTCAATTCGCGGATTTCTTATGTAAAAACCAAAGGCGAAATCGAACGGGATATTAGAGCGCTGGATTTTGATCATACGCACTTTTTTCGTCCATCAATGATTATGGGCGAACGAAAGGAAAATCGCCCGTTAGAAAGAATCATAATGAGAATATGGACGATAATTGACCCGTTTTTCTTTGGGAAACTGAATCATTATAAAGGTACCGAAGGAAAAAACATTGCCAAAGCAATGAATAATGCCGCAAAAAATCAACTGGAAAAAGTTAAGGTTTACAATTGGAGGAATATGAAATATTTGTTGTAATACTCAAAGCGCTCTATGTAATAAAGCTGAACCCTATAATTGGATTCAGCTTTATTCTTGTAAATGCTTATGGGACATTGCGTTTGAACCGGGAGATGGCCCGAATCATCTAAGAGACCTCTTTCAAGTGTTTGGCTGTTCAAGGCTTTGCTTGCCAAGACTGTTGCGCCACGCTGTCTGGCCCATCAGGTCACGCATGACTGTCATGTAATTTTCTTCCGACGTCGACCATCTCAGCCTCGCCATCTCTTCTGCGTCGGGACCTGAGACATACCGGAGCCGGACAGACTCGTCGCCTGCTGCTTCAAAGACAATAGCGGCAACATGTTCCTCATTCGCATCTTCGAACGGATAATTCATCATGGCATTCATCATCCGGTCAACATACACCTTATATTCAGGAGGAGTGGGAGCATCCTGGGAGGCAGACAGAGTGCTTGGGGTAAAGTTTGTGGTTCTAATGGCTCCCGGCTCAACAAGTTTTACCGTGATGTTTTGCGATTCAAGCTCGAAGGACAGCGACTCCGACAACCCCTCGATCGCATGCTTGCTCGCCGTATAGACCGTCAGCAGCGGGCTCGACGCGTAGCCCACACCCGAGCTGATATTGACGACAGCTCCGCCGCCCTGCTCGCGAAAATGCGGTAAGATCGCCTGAATCACGTTCATGACGCCGAATACGTTGGTTTCGAAAATGTCGCGCACCATCTTCATAGGTGTCGCCTCAAAAATCGAAACAACGCTGATACCGGCGTTGTTCACAACGGCGTCTATCCGCCCAAACCGGGCGACTCCCGCCGCAATTGCCGTCTCAATGCTGACAGGATCGGTTACGTCCAGCGCTGTTACAAAAATCCGATCGGGATTTTCTGCCGCAATACTTTCGTCCGGCTTACGCATTGTCGCAATTACATTCCATCCCTCGGAAGCAAACTTTCTGGCTGTTGTTTTTCCCAATCCAGTCGAGCAGCCCGTGATGAATACAGTTTTTGTCATTGAAGCATCTCCTTGTCAAGAACAGTATAATATCGTTATGATGTGACGAAACAATAGAAAAAATCTGAAATGCGAATGCAACGACAGAATGACGGCTTCGCCCTTCCATTCCCATGAAGGAAGTGTCAACTGAAAACTAAAATCACCCCGCTTTGTTAACGCTGCAGCGTTTGTCCTAACTCTATATAAGCTTACTAGGTAGAAGTGACTCTAAGTCAACCTTTTTTTTGAACCCTATAAATTACAGGTATTTAGTTGAAAAAACGACCTTCATAATGTAAAATACATTAAAGTAACTCTAATATGGATGGTGAAAATATTGTATGCTCTATACAGTTAAAGAGGTTTCAGATAAAACGGGCATCACTCCGCATACCTTGCGTTTTTATGAGAAAGAAGGCGTGCTGCCCCATGTTGACCGGGATATGAATGGGGGGCGGGTATATAATGACACGAACATCGATTGGATTGAAACGGTGCAAGCCCTGCGTTCAACAGGTTTGCCTTTAGCGGAAATCAAACAATACAATGAACTTTATAGGGCTGGGGACAGCACGCTGCAGCAAAGGAAAGGCATGCTGGCCCACCAGAAATACAAGGTAGAAGAACAAATACAAAAGTTAATGAAAACATTAGAAAAGCTGAACTATAAAATGGCGTTGATTGACGCCCAGGAAAATAGATTTGAGAAGCTGCCATAGCAGAATCAAAGGGAAACTGACGGCACACCCGAATAAGACACAGTCTCATTATGTGAGAAGGTGTCTTATTGTCCGTTCTCCGGATCAGGGAGCATGTACTTTATTTCAATAATGACATCAGGTTCTTGTTTTCCGATGCCGGATTACGGGAGCTTCTTTTTAGGATATGATAATAACCGACTGAACGGAAACAGGATAAGGAATGCAAGCAGATTTTCCAAAAATGTAAAATACACATCCCAAGACTTTATATGTAAAATACCCAACGAAATCAATATTAAAGAATTAAGTCCAGTTATCAGGGAGAGGAGGACTATTTTAACGGATAGGTGCAGTTTAAGCGTAAATAGGACAACGATTAAAATACTAATTAAAAAACACTGAACAGCAGCGAATACGGTATTATCGCGATAGGGGTCCTCAAACCACCCGGTTAAAAAAAGGTGACTCTTTATGATTGCGTAGATTACATAATCCATGGATACGCGAAGACTGAAAATGATGAAGAATAGCGTTGCAAAGTATAGAGGAGGGTGGAGGAACCTTTCTATTTTACGAAACCAAATTTTTGCGAACCCGAAATAAAACGGGAGGGCAATAAGTGTATATATAGATTTCCACCAGTGATGCTCATAAATACCCAGCTTGAGGAAAAGACAATCTATTCCGAAAAATATTCCGGAGAACAGCAGAATCCATCCAAAGTTTAAATAAAAACCGGCTATCACTATCGAAGCAGAAGGCAAAGAAAACGCATTAGATACAAATGCGCCAAGAATATTATCGTCATAAGAATTATCAAGAATATCGGGGATGTAACGATAGCTGTCAAAAAGTATACAGATAAAAAATTCGACGGAATAACCGACTCCAATCATCCCGAAAAGTAAACTGATTAATTGGATTTTCTTTGTTTTTATCACCATAAATACGTCTATGATGATGCTTATAATGACGAGAGAGAGGTACCAAACATAATTTGGCATTGACATCTTCCTTCTTCCAAATGAATGAGTAACCCAAACTAATTATTCCCTGTTTGATCGGATTGGATTCGGATTTCTAAACCAACATTCGGTTATATTTGTCAGCAATAGGGACGATGGATTGCAAATGCAAATACGATGGCTTCCCGAACGCAGCCGGTTTTGCTTCACTATAGCTGTGCAGTATGTGAATATGATAAACTTGATGAAATCCTTCAAAATAAGGAAGTGTTAAACAATGAATTTTGAAATGGTTATGCAGGAGCTTGAAGCTCTCAGCAAGGAACGAACCAAGAAAATATACGTATCCAATGGCGCGCACGAACCGCTTTTTGGTGTGGCTACAGGCGAAATGAAGCCCATCGCCAAGAAAATCAAAAAAAATCAGTCTTTGGCTGAGCAGCTTTACGCCACAGGGAATTACGACGCCATGTACTTCGCCAGCGTAATTTCCGATCCAAAAGAAATGACTGAAGCTGACTTTGAGCGTTGGATAGATGCGGCATATTTTTATATGCTTTCCGATTATGTGGTGGCCGTAACCTTGGCAGAAACAGATATTGCACAACAAGTTGCCGATAAATGGATTGCAAGCGGCGAAGAGCTGAGAATGTCAGCGGGCTGGAGCTGTTACTGCTGGCTTTTGGGAAATCGACCCGATGGTGAATTTTCCGAGAGCAAGCTTGCCAATATGCTTGAAATCGCGCAAACTGCGATTCAAGATTCTCCCGAACGAACAAAATATGCTATGAATAATTTTATTTATACAGTCGGGGTATCCTATTTGCCGCTTCATGCTAAGGCGTTCGAGACTGCAAAGGCAGTAGGTCCGGTAGAAGTCAAACGGGACAAGACCAAAAGCAAGTTTCTGCTCGCTTCCGAAAATATTCAAAAGGCAGTCGATAAAGGACAGCTTGGCTTCAAACGCAAATATGTAAGATGTTAAGCTGCTTCGCCGCAAGAAACAAGAACAGAACATTATCTTATCAATTGCCGCGTAAATCGCGGTTTTTTCATTTTTAAGGGCAAAACTAATGACTAGCTAAAGGAGGCCCGTATATATGAAGTCTCATACCTCTGACCGTATTAAATTCCCGCCGGGATTTTGGGCAGGATTATGTCAATTAGGGATTTCCGCGCACGAAGTAGCTCGCAAAGCACGACTGCCGCTCACTATTATTAGTGAACCACTGGTCACCACCGCCCAATATTTCGCGATCTGGCAGGCATATTCCGATCTCATTGGCGACACTGCCAAAGGAATCATCAAGCTTGCGACTGTCTTTGAAACAGCAAAGTACCCTCCGTCTGTCTTGGCTACTTACCACGCTCGTGACTATCGCGACGCTCTAAACCGAATGGTCAGGTACAAACAACTATGTCCCCCCGAAAGCTTGCGTATCACCGAGGAGGGCGAGTACTGTACAATCGAACTGGAATGGCTGCATACCGGGCAACCCGGTCCGCCGATGCTGATTGGTATCACGCTGGCATATCTTCTGGAGCTTGGGCGCCGGGGCACAGGTCAGCCTTTGTCGGCTCAGTCCGTCGAATTTTCGCACTCCATGGGCGATGTGCAGGCTCTTGAAGCTTACTTCGGCTGCCGTATCCGAATTGGTGCAAAATGTAACCGGTTGACGCTGCATCGAAGAGATCTGGACCTCCCCTTTGTCTCGTACAACGAAGAGCTGCTGGAGATCCTGACTCCCGTTCTGGACCGGTCGCTCAATGAACAGCAGAGCAGCCGCTCAACTGCCGAGATGGTCAAATGGATCATGAAACGCAGCCTCACAAGAGGGCGCCCTGACATTCAGGCTGTTGCGAAGGAGCTCAATATGAGCGATCGTACCTTGCAGCGCCGGCTTGCTGACGAAAATACGAGCTTCAAGCAGCTGTTGACAGAAGCCAGACATGAGCAGGCACGAGAGTACTTGGCAGACCCCTCGCTCGATATTAAAGAAGTGGCTTTCTTGATTGGATATGAAGACCAGAACTCGTTCTACCGCGCCTTCCGCCTTTGGGAAGGTGACACTCCTTCAAATTACCGTACTGAACATTCAGGTACAAACTCAATATCAGAAGGACGGCAAGGAATGCCGCCCATTCATTAATATAGAATTCACAACCTAACCAAAACGGCAGAGAACCCGTATTGACTGAGTTTTATCATTTGGCGTGTCAAACAAGAACTTTGGCGCAGTATGCTAGTTACTGAACAATCCGGAGAAGGTAATATAATCACTGTCCTACGTAAATTTATTAACCCTATATCAAAATAAGGGTAATAAAGTTTTAAATACCAAATAAAGGAGAAATATATTATGGATATGGAATTAACCAATAAAACTGCTTTAGTTACAGGATCAACAAAAGGGATAGGTAAAGCAATTGCCATTGAACTAGCCAAAGAAGGTGTTAATGTACTCATAAATGGACGAAATTATGAAGAGGCAGAACGAATTGTACATGAAATGAAGTCAGATTTTCCGGCTACCTCTCCTCAAAATGCCGCAGCCGATATTGTGGATATTGCGCAAAGAGAAGCACTATTTGAAAAATATCCCAATATCGATATTTTAGTTAATAATATGGGGATTTATGAAATGATGAAATATGAGGACGTTGACGATGAGGTATGGGAAAAATACTTCCGTACCAATGTTCTTGCTGCAAATGGATTATCAAAATTTTATTTGCCTAAAATGTTGAAAAATGATTATGGCCGCATTATCTTTATTGCGAGCGAAGAAGCAGTTATGCCTTCAGGACTAATGCCTCAGTATGGTATGACAAAATCGATGCTGTTATCATTGTCAAAAAGCTTATCCAAATTAACGACAGGAAGAGAGGTCACAGTCAATACGATCATGCCGGGACCAACACTCTCTGAAATTGTGCATCAAATAATCGAGGGTATATACCCTGATGAAGATATGACTTTTGCAGAAAAAGAAAAACAATTTATGGCTGCAAACCTGCCTCAATCTGAAATACAGCGATTTATCAAGCCTCTTGAAATAGGCAGACTGGCTGCATTTGTATGTAGTCCATATGCATCCGCGTTTAAGGGTTCTCCGATCCGTATGGATGGGGGAATGGTACCGACTATTTTTTAATATTATTTCAGCCAGGCAACGGCGTTAAGCCTGTTGAATTGGTATACTTGAAATATCCGCACAAAGGAGGGGAAGCAGATGAAACGAAATCGCTTGGGGAGGTCGGATCTATACGTTAGTGAGATCGGTCTCGGGTGCATGTCGCTGGGTTCGGACGAGGCCAAGGCCGTCTCCATCATCCACGAAGCATTGGAGCATGGCGTGAATTTCCTCGACACCGCCGACCTCTATGATGAGGGGCGCAATGAGGAGATTGTTGGCAGGGCGATCCGGCACCGCCGCGCCGATGTCATCGTAGCGACCAAAGTCGGCAACCGGCGGGAGCCGGGCAAAGAGGGTTGGCCCTGGGACCCTTCCAAAGCTTATATTCAATCAGCGGTCAAAGAGAGCCTAAGAAGGCTTGGGACTGACTATATCGATCTGTACCAGCTGCACGGAGGAACGATTGGGGATCCGATCGGGGAAACGATCGAAGCGTTTGAGGAGCTTAAACGGGACGGGCTGATCCGCCACTACGGGATATCGTCCATACGTCCGAATGTAATCAGGGAATACGTCCGGCGCAGCGGCATCGTAAGCGTAATGAACCAGTACAGCATGCTTGACAGGCGTGCCGAGGAGGAAGTTCTTCCATTGCTTGCAGAGCACGAGATCGGCTTAATCGCACGCGGACCACTCGCTGGCGGCATCCTCGCAGCGGGCGGGGAGGACAAGGCGGACCGGGACTATCTCGATTACAGCCGCGAGGAATTGCCCGCCCTGCGCCGGAGTCTCCTTGGGCTCGCTGGCGATACGCGAACGCTGGCGCAGACGTCCATTCGGTATGTGCTGAGCGATCCAACGGTGAGTGTGGTAATTCCCGGCGCAAGTAGTCTGGAGCAGCTGCGGCACAACGTATCGGCCGCTGCTGTACCGCTGTCCGTCGAGGAACGAGAAGCAATACGGACTGCGACCAGACCGAACCGTTATAAGGATCACCGGTAGCGACTCATTCCTATATGTCTGTCCTTCAATTAATTAGACGTATGAACGATGTCTTTTTTTTCATAAAATTTTATACTCTTATAAAATTTCGGGTGGTTTGAGAGGTGTTTAATGAATAATATAAACGTCGATTTGGTTGTAAAATTAATTAATGAACAATTTCCAGAATGGTCTGATTTAGATGTCAGGCCTGTAAAAGTTAGCGGTAATGATAATAGAACTTTTCATTTAGGCGAACATATGAGTGTAAGGTTACCAAGTGCAGTATCCTATGTTCCTCAAGTGGAGAAAGAACAAACATGGCTGCCAATATTATCTGAAAAACTCTCTTTACCCATTCCTGCACCTTTAGCTAAGGGTAATCCAAGTGAAGAATATCCATACCCTTGGTCTGTCAACAAGTGGTTGGAGGGAGAGACAGCAGCTCAAAAGAATATTAATGATTTAAATCAATTTGCCAGAGACTTAGGGACATTTTTAATTGAATTACAATCTATTGATGCTAGTGGAGGTCCATTAGCCGGGAAGCATAATTTTTATAGAGGTGGAGCTATAGCTGTATACGATGAAGAGTCTGGAAATGCAATTGAGAATAATAGAGATACTTTTAATGAACACGTATTGAACGAAATATGGCAACTGGCATTAGATTCTAAATGGGAATCAGCTCCAGTTTGGGTTCATGGCGATATAGCACCAGGAAATCTGCTGGTTAAGGATGGGAAACTCTGTGCAGTTATTGATTTCGGAATATTGGGTGCAGGGGACCCTGCTTGCGATGCGGCAATGGCATGGACATTTTTTGACGCTAATAGTAGAAGGATATTCAAGAATGTATTAAAGATGGATGAAGAAACCTGGAACAGAGCAAGAGGATGGGCTTTATGGAAGGCTTTAATAACCTACAATGGTAATAAAAATACAAGCAAGGCAATAGCAGAAGAATCATATAAAATTATTAATATAATAGTAGATGATTACGAATCAGCGAAAATACAGGAATAATACACGAACGAGCACGATAGCTTGCTAAAAGATATTGACGAAGGAGCTGCTGCGGCAGCTCCTTTACTTCTTCGAACGACTCAAAGTTCGTGAATCAAACTGACCCACATACTTGCCGACGTTTCGAATAAATTAGCTGCTGAGGCCGGGAACCGCAATTACCGCTTATTGTCCCTATACCAGTCTGCAAAGGATTTCACATTCCTGAATTCTTCTCACATATCTTCCGCATCTTTGGGAAGTCGTAGTGCCGCGAGAGGGAACGTAGCGAAAGGCTTATGCGGCTCCGTCTGATACCAGTAAGCCGTGCTGGAATAATCATGGGAAAGCTTGTTGGCATGTCCATGCTCTATGGTGACGCGAATGGATGAGGAGAAGCGGATGGGATCTTTGATATGAAACCGGTACATGGCGTTTTTTCCCCTCCAGCGCCATTCGGCATCGCCCTGGTTTACCGTGATGCCATGCCAGGGAGCGTTATATTCCTCGCTGGGACCGAATGCCGTATTGAAATAGTCTTCCGTCCCTGTGCCGACAATGGTGGGATACGAATCGCCGTCGATAAAGATCATGTCGTCCCCTTCACCGTACCAGTCATTAGCCTGCATTTCGGTACAGTCTATATTCAAATTGCAGCCGACATAATGGCCTCTGCCCACCGCTTCCAGAATGACGTAATTGTCCTTGCCGTCCAGATTCGGCGTCAGCCACGCCTCGGGGAACCAGTCCGGATAACCGGGCTTGTTCGCTTTCCGGGTAAGAATATTGACGCCGGGATCAGCCCAGCCCTGCGTGTCCCGCTCTCTGCGCCACTGGGCATGGAAGTACCCCACATCTCCGCTCAGGTCGTCGTAAGTTTCGTAATCCACATAGAAGTAGAGGCTGACGGATGATTTGCATTCGTTCGTCAATTCCAGCCGCGCGGATGTTTTAAACGGCATCGGGAAAAAGCAATTAAATCCTTTACCTCCTTGGGGGCTCATCATCAGCGGCTCGGAGACGAAATTTTTAATCAGACCGTGACCGATTCCAAAGAAATCACCCAAGGGAGCCTCAACACTAGGAGCGGCTTCATCATCCCAATACATTCGCAAAACCGTTTTCCGTGTATACAGCGGATCACTCGTTCCTACTGTACACCATAGATGACGAATGATGGCCGTTTCATCAATTTCGGCGAAGATTCGCGTTTCACCTGGAGCGATATCGATCCAGTCCTTGTTCCCACCCGATTTGTCATGGCTTGAAATTCTTTTGCTCTTGCAATCTTTCAATTGGAACAGCGTGTCCAGTGAGTTTCCTGCCAATAGAGGGTTCATAATGATCCATTCCTTTCGTATTCGGATTATGATTGGATTTCTTTGCGTGCCGGGCTTGCCGCATCTCTCTAGAAATGGACATATTTCGGAATGCGAATGACAGCCTTTGTGCCGTATGGCTTCAAGCTATGGAACGTCAGACCGTATTGCCGGTCAAAAAACAGTTTCAACCGATGATCGACATTTTGGAGGCCGTACCCCTTTTTGCCGTTAACCAGCACATCACTCACGGTTTCGTCACTCATGCCGCTGCCGTTGTCGATCACCTCGAGCAAAATATCGTTTCCCTGCTCGTAAATGTTGATAAGGATAGCGCCCCGGTCACCCTTGCTGATCCTGGACGCGAGACCGTGCTCGATGGCATTCTCGACGATGGGCTGCAGGACGATGCTGGGCATGTGATATTCCAGAATCTTGTCTTCGATGGTGTAAGCTACATCGAAAGAATGGTGAGACGAACTTAACTGGATATCGAGATAAGCCTGGACATGGGCCAGCTCGTTTTTGACCGTTGTCACCATGTGCCCGCGGTTTAACGTCGAACGGTAAAAAGCCGAGAGGGAGACGGCTATTTTGGAAATATCCTCGTTTCCGCTTTGTATCGCCTTCCAGTTGATTGTTGACAGCGTATTATATAAAAAATGAGGATTGATCTGTGATTGCAGCGCTTTGATTTCGGCTTCCCGCTGCTGCGCATGGCTGACGTGCAATTCGTCAATCAATTGTTTCGTCTGCTTCACCATCGCGCCGATATTATTGGTCATCTCCCCGATCTCATCCCGGTAGCCGGAAGCGATACTCGCTTCGAATCCGCCCGATACGACTCCGGCAAGCAGACGGTTGAGCCGTGCGATGCGCCTGACGAACGTACGGGAGAACAGCATGATGACGATAAAGATCAGCGTAACGACAACAACGGTAATCGTTATGGTGGAGCGGAAGGCGCTGCCGAAGGAGATCATCGACGAGCGGGTATCGGTGTACATATACAATTCCCAGCCTTCCGGATCTACCTTTTCATGAAAGAGAAGGAAATCATCATTGCGTTGGCTCATTTTCTCTAATTCTGCAACCGTGGCATGGCCGTTTGCGACAGGATGCTCCAGACGGTCTTCCCGATAGACGACGTCATTGTCGCTATCCATAATCAGCATTCCGTAATTTTTCAGCTCGGAAGAAACATTGTTGCTGAGTATATAGTTCGCGTCGATGTCCAGAGAGACGATGGCAGACTGGCCCGGCTCGTCCAGCGACAGCACCTGCTGCGCCACGCTCAGATGGCCGTCCTTGAAAATCCAGACGGCATCAATCGTATCGACGACGGACAAAAATTCGAATTCATCGATCGATTCCTCCAGATCGATAAAGTTTTCCCTGGCATTTTTAATATCGCCGTTAGTGAAAATGCTGATTTGCAAGATCTCGCTGTTCATCATTTTCAAGGCGTTGACCATCGGATCGAATTTAAAGGTGATATCATAATATTTATCGTAATTACTGGCGTATTTCCCGTTGATGATTCTCATCATCGTCGTGTCCGACGTCATCAGTTCGAAGGCGTTTTCAATTTTTTTTAGCTTTTGCTCCAAATTGCTTCGGGTCGTGACCGAAATATTCTGGAAGGTTGTTTCTGACTGATCGATAATAAATCGATTCGTCTGGATAAACGAATAGATGACCCAGGTCACGACCGGAATGAGCACAACGACGAGGTAGGACAGCAGCAATTTGTTTTTGAAGCGGAGATTAAGGAAGAAACGAACAAACGGATTCATGCCCGTTCCCCTTTTTCTCTCATATGATTGGGCGTAACACCAAAATATTTGCGAAAGATCAGCGTGAAATAGGAGGCGTTGTTATAGCCGACCTTCTGGCATACGTCGACAATCTTCATATTCGTCTCCAGAAGCAGCTTCTTCGCATTCTCCATGCGGCAAAGTGTGATGTATTGGATAATGCTTTTGCCGGTTTCCTTCTTAAACAGACCGCTTAAATAGCCGGGGGAGAGGTAAATTCGCCCAGCAACCCATTCCAGGCCGATTTCTTCGCAGTAATGATTTTCGATTAAGGCAACAGCCTGGGAAATCGCTTTTTTCTCGCTTTTTCCTGTATCGGAATCATTGAATCGCTGTGAAGGGGGGATATCGTCTAGCAGCTGCAGCATCAGCTTCTCTTTTATGAAGAAGGATGCGCCGTTATAATCTTCGAACAGCTTGCGCCGATTTTCGCGCTCCCGGCTCCGTTCGTCCAGCTTCGAGCGTACACGGGAAATGATGGGTACAAATTGATTGACGTCGACTGGCTTCAAAATATAATCCTCAACCTTCACCTTGATCGCTCTGTGCATATATTCGAATTCGTCGTATGCGCTGGAAATCAGGATGATCATTTGCGGGTACAATTCCTTTATTCTCTCCGACAGCTCCAGCCCATTCATCAGCGGCATTTGAATGTCCGTAATGAGGACATCCGCCGGCCACCGCTGCAGCAGCTCAAACGCTTCCAGCCCGTTGCACGCCTTGTCAATCTCGAAGCAAAGCTCCTGCTGCTTAATCAGAAATGCCAGTCCTTCCCGTTCCGTCCATTCATCGTCCACAACCAGAACACGATACATAGACATCCTCCCTTGTGAAAATAGTTTAACTTCATAATCAAAAATGAAGTCGCTTTCATACAGCGGGAGAAAATGACGAAATCCGCTCAAGACCAGCGTACTGCAATTTCGCGGCAGTTGCATTTTTTTTGTAGCTAAAGGTTGTTGTAAAAATGAAACAGATAGCGGGCAGCGTCCAACGTCGCGTCGTGCTTTCCCGTTCCAGCCGGCTTTGCGCATACCGCAAGCGGTACGGTGCTGGACCGGCAGGTCGGACGGGGAATGCTACCCTTTTACAGCACCCATCACAAGGCCAGTAACAAAATATTTTTGCAGGAACGGATAGACGAGCAGGATCGGGATTATGGACACGAACACCTTGGCGGCATTAAACGTTTTGTTGGAAATTTCGTTCATGCGCTGCAGCTCTTCCATCGACAGCATACTCGTTTCCCTGAGCTCGACAACGAGCTGCTGCATATACGACTGGAGTGGCAAATTGGCCGACGTGTTGATATAAATGATCCCGTCGAAAAAGGCGTTCCAATGCCCCACGATGGAAAACAGCGTAATTGTGGCGATCGAAGGCGCGGCCAACGGAACGAAAATCTTCATCATCATGTTCCATGGGCCGGCGCCATCGATGCGGCCCGCTTCTTCCAGCTCGCCGGGCAATCCTTTGAAGAAATTCATCAGGATAATGACGCTGAACACCGGCACGGCGCCAGGCAGAACAAGCGCCCAGATCGTGTCCAGCATATTCAGCTTGTCGATGAGCAAATAATTCGGAATGATGCCGCCATTAAACAGCATGACAAACACCAGAAACCAGATATAAAGGTTGCGCTGCGGAAAATACCGCTTGCTTCTGGATAATGGATAAGCCATCAGTATGCTCAGGATGAGATTGATGCTTCCTCCAAGCAAAACCCGGAAGATTGAGACGCCAAACGAGCGAAAGAACTGCTCGTCCTCCAGTATGGCATGATAGGAGGCAGTCGTAAACCGGACCGGCCAGACCGTAACCATGCCTGCAACGGCCGCCGCTTTGTCCGAGAACGAAACGGCTATCGTATGAACGATCGGGAAGAGGCAAGCCACCGTTACAATCGTCAGCACGATATAGACGACGGCGTTCATCAGCTTCTCTGACAGCGATTCCGAATGCACCATATGAACGGCCCCCTTGTCCTCAGAAGATTTTATAGCCAGCGAATCTGTTTGCCAGAAAATAGGATACGGAGATCAGTACGAAGCTGACGACCGACTTCATTAAACCGACGGCCGTACCGAGGCTGAACTGCATATCGACCAGTCCCATCCGGTAGACGTACGTGTCGATAATATCACTGGTCTCATAGACGAGCGGGTTGTACATATTGAATACCTGGTCGAAGCCGGCGTTCAATATGTTCCCAAGACTGAGTGCCGACATCAGAATAACGGTGGGAACAAGCGCGGGCAGCGTAATATGGATTAGCTGCCTGAAACGCGAGGCGCCGTCCATGGCGGCAGCCTCGTACAGGTTCGCATCGACGGCGGTCAGGGCCGCCAGATAAATAATCGCGCCGTAGCCGAATTCCTTCCAGACGTCCGTCGCCACAAGAATGGGGCGGAACCAGAAGTTGCTGGCCATGAACATAACTGGCTCGGCGCCGAATGCGGCAACAGCCGAATTGATGACGCCGTCCATCGAAAACATCGAGACGAAGATGCTCCCCACAATGACCCAAGACAGAAAATGCGGCATATAGACAATAGTTTGAATCGTTTTCTTATATGTGCGGTTCCGCACCTCGTTAAGCAGCAGCGCGAAGCCCACGGGAACGATAATGCCAGCCACGATTTTCGCCGCGGCGATAATGCTGGTATTGCTCAATACGCGGATGCCGTCGGGAATTTGAAACATGTACCGGATATTATCCAGACCGACCCACCTCGAACCGAGTATGCCCTTGGCGGGAATATAATTTTGAAAGGCGATAACAAGCCCGAACAAGGGAATGATGCTGAAGATGATCAGCAGGACGACTCCGGGAAGCACCATCAAATGGTAGTTGAGCACCTCAGTATTTCTTGCTTTTCGATTCGGTCTCGTCATAACGGTCCTCCTTCGGTCATTCCCTATGGCTTCATCTCGGAGGCGACCTCGTTTGTAATTTCCCGGCCGCCCGCTGTGTACCATTGATCGACAAAGCTGTCAAAATCCTCGACCGGCCGCTCGCCCATAATAATTTTGATCAGCATTTCAGTTTCCATCTTCTGAAGGTTGGACCATTTGGTTGCCATTGTCTCCGTTTGGCCGAAAAATGCCGCTGGTATAACTTCCAGGTTACCGTCAACCGCAGCCGTCGTGCCGACAATGCGCGCCTGCTCTTCCATATAGGCGTTAATATCCTTCTTCGGCTGTTCCCTATTTGCCTTGATCCGTTCGAAGGCGCCCTCGAAGCCTTTGAGCGAAATGAGGCTGGGATCATCCGCTTTAAGCGCCTTGTTCAAATCGGCCAGCAATATACCGATAGAATTATGATAATCGACAGCAATCGGAATCAACATCGTACCCCAGCCCATGCCAGGCGAATGCTCGTTCCATTGCTTATAGGATGCAGCGCCGGCCTCGCCGTTGCCCCGTAGACTGTCGTAGCCGGCGTTAAGCGCCTTCACGATCGCTTCCGGATGAGCGAACTTCTTGCTTACGACAACTATGCCAGCCAGTGGATCGTTCTCGATTGTCGTCAGCTTCCCTTCGTTGTTGACGGGTGCGGAGACCGCAATCCAGTCCGCGTCGGGATTGTTCTTGACCGCATCGGTCTGCCCGCCCGCCGGCCACCAGACACCGAAATACATGCCAAGCTGTCCGGAAGCGAGCAGGGCGTCGCGATCGCTGTCTTTGCGGATAGCGAATTCTTTGTCCAGAATGCCTTGCACGTACAGATCGCGCATCAGCGACAGGGCCGGCTTCATGCCGTCCATCACCGAGCCGTAAACCGGCTTGCCGTCCACGTTCACCCAGGAACCGGGATAAGCGCCGAAAACGGAGAAGATCGTATCAAGGCCGAACCTTGAATTGTAGCCACTGTAAACGTTGCCTGCCGCGGACAGGCCGATCGTTTTGCCCGGCCCGTTGCCCCCGGGATCCTGCTCTACGAATTGTTTGGCGACATTGATGACGTCGTCCAGCGTCCTGGGAGCGTCGAGATGCAATTTGTCCAGCCAGTCCTTGCGGATCCAGAGCACATTTTGACAATAGCCGATATTCGTCGCCGGTATGCCCATCAGCTTGCCGTCTACCGTCACTTCATCGAACAGACGGTCGCCGTAGGTATCGTATTGCTCCTTCAGAAATGGAGAAATGCTGGTGTTGTACGCTTTCGTCATATCCCAAATCAGGTCGTTGTCGATGAGCTGCTTGAATATTTTTCGATCCACCACCATCATGTCGGGAATATTCTGCGAGGCGATCGAAAGTGCGATCTTCTGAGAGTAATTGTTTGCATCCACTTCCCAGGCGATCTTCGTTTCAATGTTCATCTGATCTTTGACGTAACGGGTGAAGTCATTGTTGGCGAAATCGTCGCCTTCCGGGAAGTTTTCCGAGCCTTTGATGACCCCCTTCGTAAAGGAAACGGTTTCCTTATAAGGGGTGTAGGGATCCCAGGCCGTGTTGTCCGCGTCTACCGCCGAGCCGTCCGATGTCGCTGAAGGCTGGTCTACCGGCTTGTTGCCACTTTTGCTGCAAGCCGCCAGAGTCAATGTCATAGCAATTGTTACGATCAAAAGTGATAACGTTTTCAAAAT
Organism: Paenibacillus sp. JT31N11; assembly: GCF_056269285.1. Classification (NCBI taxonomy): domain Bacteria; kingdom Bacillati; phylum Bacillota; class Bacilli; order Caryophanales; family Paenibacillaceae; genus Paenibacillus; species Paenibacillus sp. JT31N11. The sequence goes on along the minus strand of NZ_JBWDNQ010000008.1, from coordinate 32,753 downwards.
TGCCGCCCTCCTTGTCAATTGGAAACATACAACGTTGTATTAAATTCATTATATTTTGTTCGGAGATGCCTCTCTATAACAATTGTTTCAGAAATCTATCAATTATTTCATGACAAATGTTCTGTGAAAAAGTAATCGGTCCTTGCATATGTTCAAAGGGCAGGCAGAAATTGATAGATGCTAAGAAAAATGAAAACCAACTCGAGCATATATTTACAAAATCTACAAGTTGAGTTGAAATTGTACAAATAAACAAACGTTATTATTAAGCCAACTCAGGAAAGAATAGCCATATTACCCAGATGGAAGGAGGGGGGCGTCTGTTTTGTACTCGCCTTGATTTTTTATGACCAAAATAATTGAAAGGGAGGAATCGATAACTTAATCGGAATAGGCGAGGAGCCCTTAAAATGGCATATTCTATTCTTTTGTCCTGGGAATCTTGAAACTACGATGAACAGGAAGTGTTGAGAACAAATGAAAAATGATAGAGAAGTACAGGAAGAGAAAAAGCAAAAGCTTGAAAATGTCTTTGTCTTTGATCAAGAAATAGATCGCCGTACCTTTTTGCAAAAGACAACCAAGCTGGCTGGAGCTGCTTTCGCTTTATCCATGTTGAACCCGATTGGGAGTGTATTGGCAGCTTCAGACGATCCCGATCATTCCAATACTCTTTCCCAAAAGAAGTTCATTTTTCAGTTTGGTCTCGTGGCAGACGCTCAATATGCCGATATCGATACGCCGTCCGGTTCAACACGTTATTACCGGGCTTCACTTGGCAAGCTTGCGGAAGCGGTTAGAACCTTCAACGATAACGATGTCACGTTCACCATCCATCTCGGCGACATCATTGACCAAAACGCTTCCAGTTTTTCAAAAATTCTACCTGTCTACAATCAGGTTAAAGGGCCAAAGTACCATTTGCTTGGAAATCATGACTATGCAATGGATGCCAAAAAGGTGGCCGACCTGCTAGGCATGCCTAATTTTTATTATGATTTCAGCTATGAGGGTTGGCGATTTGTGGTGCTTGACACGAATGACCTCAGCTTATACGCAAATCCTGTAAATTCTGAGAAACACCAACAGGCCAAGACGGTGTTAGATGTATTGACCTGGAGTGGAGCGGACAACGCCCAGACTTGGAATGGTGGTGTGGATTCGGTTCAAATGATATGGCTGCAGGATATACTTGCAAAGTCTGTCAAGGCTGGAGAAAAGGTAATCGTTATCGGTCATCACCCGATCGCTCCACTGAATGTTCACAACGCTTGGAATTACGAAGCTCTGGTCAAGGTGCTGGAGTCCTCCGGAAATGTAGTTGCCTACTTCAATGGTCATAATCATGAAGGCAACTATGCGGAGCAGAACGGAATCTATTTCGTAAACTTCAAAGGTATGGTAGAAACCGCCAAGACTAATGCGTATTCAATAGTCAGGGTATACCCAGACAGGTTAGAAATTAAAGGATATGGACGGGAGCCGAACCGTGTTCTAAAGATTGGCAAAATACGTCATGCAGAAACCGCCAAAGAGGTTCAACACGCGTGACCTTTATTTCTGAAGCAGACAATTGAAATCATAAACGTTATTAATTCAAGGAGTCGATGAAGTGGACAAGGGAAGAAGATTGAATACAAATGAAAAGGGGTCGATGTAATGAGCAAGGAAAAATTATTCAAGGATCTGGAACAACGCTTTCGGGAAGGCAAGATGGATCGCCGCGATTTTCTCCAGGCAACAGGAAAGGTCGCAATCGCATCGCTTGGTTTGACGATCGCCGCTTCACTTCAAGGGGGTTTTGTCGATGCAGCGCCGAAATTTTCAGCATACCCATTTACTTTAGGGGTGGCGTCCGGTGACCCTTGGCAGGATAGCGTTGTGCTGTGGACCCGGCTTGCACCAGACCCGCTGAATGGCGGAGGCATGACAGGCAGCGACGTTCCTGTCAAATGGGAAGTGGCCATCGACGACAAATTCCGCAAGGTCGTGCGTGAAGGAGCAGGCTTTGCCAGAGCCCAGCTCGGGCATTCTGTGCATGTCGAGGTGGATGGACTGAAACCGAACCAAGTCTATTACTACCGCTTTCAAGCCGGAAAGGAAATCAGTCCCACAGGCCGGACGAAAACGCTGCCGGCATACGGATCTCACGTTTCGAAAATGACATTTGCTTTTGCTTCCTGCCAAAACTACCCAACGGGATACTTTACCCCTTACCGGCATATGGCGGCGGATGAATTGGACCTCGTCTTTCATCTGGGCGATTACATTTATGAGGGGCCCGGCCCCAACCAGAATACTCCAAGCCCACGGTACCATAACGGTCCCGAAATCATTACACTTGACGATTACCGCAACCGCTACGCGTTGTACAAAAGTGATAGCGACTTGCAAGCCGCACACGCCAAGTTCCCTTGGGTAGTTGCGATGGACGACCATGAAGTCGAGAACAATCACGCCGGTCTGATCCCTGAGGCCAATCAGCCGATCGAACCTTTCCTGGCCCGCAAGGCTGCGGCATTCCAGGCCTATTATGAAAATATGCCTTTAAGAAGCGCTTCCCTGCCAAGCGGATTCACCATGCAGTTGTACAGACATTTTAATTACGGTAACCTGGCTAATGTTCATGTACTGGACACCCGCCAATTCCGTGATGATCAGGCGAGTGGAGACGGACTCAAACCCCCAACACCCGAATCCACGAGTATGGAACGCTCGATTATGGGCGAAGAGCAGGAGCAATGGCTGCTTTCAGGGCTCAATCAATCGCAAGCGCAGTGGAACATTATTCCCCAGCAGGTGTTTTTCTGTAAGAGGGACTACCTGATTGGAGAGGGGGAAGAGTTCAGCATGGACGGATGGGATGGTTATTCCGCCAATCGTGACCGGATTCTAGGCTTCGCCAAACAGAAGAACCTTTCCAATCTTGTTGTCCTGACCGGGGATGTTCACTCAAACTGGGCTTGCGATATCAAGGCGGATTTCAACAATCCGGATTCCGGGATCCTTGGAGCCGAATTTGTCGGCACTTCCATAACCTCCGGAGGGGACGGCGTCGATATTACCGATGCCCAAAAAGCCATACTTGCGGAAAATCCGCATATCAAGTTCTATAATAACCAGCGTGGTTATGTGCGCTGCACCGCTACGCATGAAAGTTTTCAGGCGGATTACCAGATTGTTCCGTTTGTTACCCGTCCCGGCGCCGGGATTTTCACCCGAGCTTCCTTCCTGATGGAAAAGGGCAAACCGGGATTGCAGAAAATTTACGATGCTGCGGTCACAGTATAGAGAACGCACTGGATTTAAGCCCGATTAGAAAACCGCCAGCCACAGCATCCAAAAAAGCTGTGGCTGACCTATAATAGTCTGAGGAGATGAATGGTTATGCCGTTTGGAAACATTGGAATTGGCGGTCTTGTCTTGATATTGGTGATAGCGCTTATTATATTCGGGCCGTCCAAACTTCCTGAGCTTGGACGAGCTGTCGGCAGAACGCTAAATGAGTTTAAAGGTGCTACGCGCGGACTCGTTAATGGCGATTCTGCTGATGAAGGAAAGAGCGATACCGAGTCTTCGAAGACATCTATTGAGGTTGGCAAGTAGCATGGGTACGGACAGCAATAAACAGATGAATGTAATGGAACACCTTGAAGAGATGCGGAAGAGGCTTATTCGAACCTTGCTTGCGTTTCTTGTCGCAATGGTTGCTTCCTTCCTCTATGTGCGGGATATCTATCAATGGCTCGTGCGCGGAATGGATAAGAAGCTGGTTATTCTTGGACCGTCTGATGTGATGTGGGTCTATTTTATGATAGCGGGCGTGTTTGCACTCGCGGTTACGATCCCGATAGCCGCTTATCAAATCTGGAAGTTTGTGAAGCCGGCTCTTTCCGAGCAAGCTCGGCGAGCAACTCTCTTGTTCATTCCAGGATTGACATTATTGTTCATGATTGGCATCAGCTTCGGTTATCTTATTCTATTTCCAATGGTGCTCTCCTTCATGAATCAGATGGCAGCGGCTGATTTTAATGCGATGTATACAGCGGATAAGTATTTTACGTTCATGATTCATATGACCGTGCCGTTCGGTTTGCTGTTTGAAATGCCTGCGGTCGTTATGTTTCTGACCCGTCTTGGCATTCTGAATCCGCATCGCCTTGCTAAAGCGCGTAAACTCGCTTACTTCTTGCTCCTAATCGTCGCTGTTGCGATTACGCCTCCGGATATTTTATCCGATCTGGTTGTAACGGTACCGCTGTTCTTGCTGTACGAAATCAGCATCGCGATTTCCAAGGTCGTGTACCGGAAACAGCTGAATCTTCAGAGCGAGCAGTGACCCGGACTGAATGTAATGCCTGTAATAAAAGGACGCTAACGAAATTGAGGTCATACTTTTTTTCAAACAAGTAAAAGTCAAGCAGTTTCTGCTTGTCAGGCTGTCGAGAGTGTCTCGACAGCCGTTTCTATGTCCATCTAATTTAACACGTCTTCGCGTTAATATGATATAGTATACTCCTCTTGGACAATTACAGGACAGCTAAAAGATACGTTAGTGAGGAGCTTGCCGCGCGGCAGCTACTTTTTCAGAAAACACGGTTACTGCCAAATGGCGTTTACCTTGTTTTTTAATTTCAACTATAGAATTACTTGAACGGGATAATCGGACAGTACGTTGAAGCCGGAAATCGTTCGAATCTGCCTAATCGGAAAATCAAGTTGTAGCTGGTATCTTCGGATAGCGGCTTTTTCGTGCTTCATTTGTTGCCCCTTGTATGGGGTATACAAAAAAAATATTTTCCAGTATTTATAAACTATTACAAGTAGTGTATCGTCTTGCTTGCCAATGTAGTCAAAATGAACTGCCGGCAAACGCGCTTTCGCGTGGCGGAGGGTCTCGAGCCCATGGAACCGGCGTCCGCCACGGATAAGTTGGTCTTGGTGATGGGGAGCGCCAAGATGATCCATAATGGCGTAACCTACCAATCCGCGCAGTCCGTAGCCGCTATCGGTGGCAGAACCTATATCCCGTTCAGTTCAATCGCAGATTGGCAACTTGTTTATTTGACTTGCAATTCTTATGGATTTCGCTGCCGTTTCGCTCAATTTCGACAAAATAAAAGAATCTTTTGCAGGATTAACAAGTTCTCGGTGGTATTGCATACTTGGTTAGGAACTGGAACTGGCCAGTTCGAATCCAACATATAAGAATGGCGGGTGGAGTGAATGTTGTTGAAGAAGAAGAAATTTTTGGTGACCGTCTTGACGATTTCATTACTCGTCACATCAAGCCTTGCTTTCGGTGAAGGCACGGATAATCGAACGCTGGAGCAGCGAGTGGCAGATTTGGAGAAGCAGGTCGATGATCTCAGCAGTCCGTATTATCTAGATGTGGTTCAAGATAAGGCCCTAGCCATTAATGCTAACTATTTCTATGGATATCGAAATAAAAATAGAAAAAGCCCCGCATAAGCGAGGCCCTAATAACTATGTAGCGACAAAACATACCGTGGTGCACCGTGATTGTCGTAGTCAGACTAACGGATGGGTTCGTGACACCATAGCATAACGACCTTCCACACCAGCCGTAAATGTAGTATAAAACGCCGCACCAAAATTTTCATTACTCTGTGGTGCCCCGAGAGGGGCATGGATGGCTAACGGGTACGATAGCTCAATACAAATCACATTGAGGTAGTCGAAATAACCGGCTTCCTATTCCGTGCAAATAGGCAGGTTAACTTCATACAATCATCCGGTTATTAATGAAATTCAATGAAGCAAACCGAATTTGTTTTTGGAAAATGCAACAATTTAGGAGCATAGGAACGTCAATTTTATTGAAGTATCTATATAACCAAATAACCACAAATTGGAGGATGAATATTGAAATCAAAATTATTTATCAAAATTTTTGTTATCACGGCGGCTGTTGCATGTTTTTCAATTTCTATCGCTAATGCAGAAACACCTCCTGTTAACGGTTCCGTTATAGTAGATGGACAACCCCTTAGCTTTGATGCAAAACCGATTGTGATAAATGGAAATACGATGGTGCCATTCCGTCCACTATTTGAAACTTTAAAGATGAATGTTAATTGGGATTCCAAAACAAAGAATATCACAGCAAGAGAAGATGATTTAACAATTGAAATGACTCTGGGGAGCTTTAAAGCAACTGTCAATGAAAAGGAATATACTTTAACTCAAGGTCCGTTTGACTCTCCTGAAGGAACTGTTTATGTGAATCTTAGATTCATAAGTGAAGCTGTAGGGGCAACAGTTAGTTGGGATAATGAAAAGAAGATGGCAACGATTAATACGAAATAAAAAACCAATAGACTAAGTGCCAACATTAAAGCGACTTCGTTAAGTTAACGGGTTCGTTAGTTCAACGAATCATGGGTCAGTTTGCCGGCGGCAGCTGCCTCAAGCTAAAGGGCAGATAAGTGCAATAAGAAAAAAGGGGGTATTTTTTGTTAAAGATATTACGTTTTGTTTTATCACCAGTTATTGTTATAATTGCTGCTTATGGACTCATTACAAAGAATTTTGAGTTTCAACCACTTATGATATTACTTTTGAGTTTAATGATGTTGGTGATGGGGTTAGAGGAATTTCAAAAAGAGCGAAAAACATATGGTTGGCTTCTGGTTGTTGTCTTCCTTTTTTCATTCTTTGTATCAGTACAGGGCTTTTTGTTGAACTAACGGATTACGATAGTGGAGGAGTTTGCTTCGGGCAGCTCCTCTTTTTAGTTCATTGAAGTAACGGGCAGGATAACGAGGGAAGTTTCAGTTATAATAGCTGTTAGTAAGAGTACCAAAGGGAACCTCGGAAACCTAATTGTTTTTCCCTTTACTGTTTACACTAAGCTTAAAGGTACGCGGCTAGTCCCATTAAAAAAACCTCTTATACATCACCATATTTCCTTGAAGGGGGACATCTGTTTTGGATGCGCAGTTTCTAGATTTATTGGCCCAGAAATATGATACGGAAGAAAAAGTTGTAACAGAAATCATCAACCTTGAAGCGGTCTCCAATCTTCCCAAGGGAACTGAGCATTTTGTCAGTGATTTGCATGGGGAGTTCCAGGCTTTTCAGCATGTACTAAGAAACGGTTCGGGTACCGTAAAAGAGAAAATCAAAGCCTTGTTCCGTGAGGTTTGGACGGATCATGAAATCAATGATTTTACTGCGTTAGTTTATTATCCGGAAGAAAAAATACAGCTGGTTAAAGGAGACCTGTGCAATAAACAAGCCTTGAACCGATGGTACAGAGAAACGATTGAACAAATGCTTAAGCTCATTTCTTATGCCTCTTCCAAATATACGCGCGCGAAATTGCGTAAAGCTCTGCCGGAGCAGTTTGTATATATTATAGAAGAGCTTCTATACAAGACGGATTCGACCAACAATAAGGACCCTTATTATGAGGAAATATACCGGCAAATTATTTCCTTGGGCCAGGCGGACAAGCTCATTATCGGCCTTGCTTATACGACCCAGCGCCTGGTGGTTGACCATCTTCATGTGGTCGGAGATATCTATGACCGCGGACCGGACCCCGATAAAATTATGGATACGCTGATCAACTACCATTCTGTAGACATTCAGTGGGGGAACCATGATGTCCTGTGGATAGGCGCCTATGCGGGTTCCCTGGTCTGCCTTGCGAATATTATCCGGATCTGCGCCAGATACGACAATATGGACATCATCGAAGACGTATATGGAATCAATCTTCGCCCACTGCTCAACTTGGCGGAGAAATACTATGATGACAATCCGGCCTTTAGACCGAAGCTGCAGACCGACCATAACGGTTCGGAGCAGGAAATCCTGCAGATTACCAAAATTCATCAAGCCATTGCCATGATCCAGTTTAAGCTTGAAATCCCGATTATCAAGAGACGCTCATACTTTAATATGTCTAAAAGGCTTTTGCTTGAGCAGATCGATTACGACAAAACTGAAATCAAGATCGGCGGAAAAACTTACCCGCTGGAAAACACCTGTTTCGCAACCGTAAATCCGCAGCAGCCTGAACAATTGCTGGAGGAAGAACAGCAGGTGATGGAAAAACTGCTGTTCTCCGTTCAGCATTCCGAAAAGCTGGCCAGACACATGAATTTTCTTATGAAAAAGGGCAGCCTTTATTTAAAATACAACGGGAATTTGTTATTTCACGGCTGTATTCCTTTGGATGAAGAAGGAAACATGGAAGAAATGCAGATTGAAGACAAGACGTATTCGGGCCGTCAGCTGCTCGATGTTTTTGAATATTATTTACGTTATGCCTTTGCGCATCCGGAAGAGACGGATGATCTGGCTACGGATATGGTATGGTACATCTGGACAGGGGAATGTTCCTCGCTCTTTGGAAAGAGAGAAATGACCACCTTTGAACGGTACTTTATCCAAGATAAAGAAACCTACAAAGAAAGAAAGAACCCTTATTACCATTTGCGTGAAAATGAGGAGATCTGCCGGAAAATCATGCTGGAGTTTGATATGAATCCGAATCATGGACATATCATTAACGGCCACACGCCAGTTAAAGAAATTCGTGGAGAGAACCCCGTTAAAGCTAACGGGAAAATGGTTGTCATTGACGGCGGTTTTTCCAAAGCCTATCAATCCACAACGGGCATCGCCGGATATACCTTGTTGTATAATTCCTTTGGCATGCAGCTCGTTGCCCATCAGAAATTTAATTCAAAAGAAGATGTATTATGTAACGGAACGGACGTATTGTCTGTAAAAAGGCTGGTGGACAAAGAACTGGAGCGGAAGCTGGTGAGGGAAACCAATGTCGGGGAGAAGCTGCTGCAGAAAATCTCAAATTTGAAGAATCTCCTGGAATATCGCTACATGAAATGAAACAACTGCTAAATGAAACAACTGGTACAGCCGTCGTTAAGCTCCCCTCTAGTTATTAATTATCAGTCATCTTGGTTGTACCAATTCCAATGATATAAAAGGTAAATTCCTCATGTCATAATAAAGTGTACGTAGTAATAAATCCAGATAAAGGAGGTTGTATTTTGGAAAAAGAAATCGCCGATAAAAGCCTATTTATGATGTGCAAAGCACTGAATCCCAGTGCCCTTACTGAATTGTCAAATGAGTATCATGTAAGAACATGTAGAAGAAACGAGATAAATATTTGGAAAGAGATGCCTTTTGATGACGCGAAGTCCGCCAAAGAATATTATGGCTTTATGAAAAGTTATTTTAATGATGTCTATGCAGATAGAGAAAGCTTATTTTTCCAGAAGTGTTTATTTGTCTGTGATAAGAACGATACTCCTATCGCAACATGCTTTGGATGGAAATCGTACGAGAAAATCACTACGATACATTGGTTTAAGGTTCTGAAAAAAGAAGAAGGATTTGGCATAGGCAGAGCGTTGCTTTCTATTGTCATGAATAGTTTTGCAGTGAATGATTATCCCGTCTATCTTCATACACAGCCACCCAGCTTTCGAGCAATAAAACTATATTCAGATTTTGGCTTTGCTTTTTTGACAGATCAAGTAATCGGGTATAGACAAAATGACTTGGAAGAAAGCTTGCCTTTTCTAAAAGCAAATATGTTTCAAAAGGATTTTGAAAAGTTACAATTTGCAAAAGCACCGGAGGATTTTTTGAAAGCAGTAAAATCATCGAACATAAATCAATTTTAACAGCAGTCTGTTGAGTGGATGGTAGCTGATTAGAAGCTGAGAGGTACTCCAAACAATTATTCGATTAATTTAAAGATTCTCATCACCCTCATTCTTCAATACCAAGAGTATCGAGTCTCAAAAAAAAGAAACACGCCTCTCGTTTGAGGCGTGTTCGGAACAGCTTACTTTGTTGTTTTTAGATGGTCTTGATCGTAAATGACAACCTCTGTTTCCGCAATGGCTCCCACGTTCGCATTGTCATTAGGACCCTGGTTGCTCAGTTTAACCCCGAATGTTTCCCGGTACTCCACCAAAGAATCGTCCACGATAGGAATGCGAATGATCTTGCTGGTTTCACCATCTGCGAACGTCACTGTACCATACGAATCAATAAAGTCGCTGCCTTTCATTGCCGTCTTGGACTGGGTGGAATAGGATACGGTAACCGCTCCTTTGCTTGTGCCCGCCCGGACCAGCTTGACGTTGACACCTTTGGATTCTTCCAATTCATAGGTGACAGCCGATACGAATTGGACGCTCGCTTCTTTGTTAATAGTAACTTCTAATCTGGATGGTTCTGTTGTAGCTTCCTTTATATCGATTTTAACTAAAACGGCAGTTTTGTCTGTATCATAGTTGTATTGTGATAGAATTGTACCACCTTCTACAGAATATTCGCCTCTAGGCATAAGGAAACGCACCCTGCCGTCATAGAAGTTTTGTTTTATATTATTGGTTACGACCACGCTGTTTTGGTTTTTTGTGCCGTCATTTGCGTTGGCAAAGGACTCTGTAACAGCAAATTCGGTAGGCTCATAGGTCGTTGGAACGGAGGTATCTGCAGTTTCGCTCATATTGTACATCCGGAACCTGTCAACACCCATAACCATTGATGATTGGCTTGCCTGAGGGGATACCCAGGATCCGTCGGTCTGCTTTTTGAAATTGTAAAAGCCATGCTCTTCGTAATTTTGTCCGGCGCTTGCAGAAAATACGGGGAAGGGAGTTGTTTGCAATTTTTTTGCTGTGTGGTTATGACCTACAAGTGCAAGATCACTTGGTTTGTCTGCCGTAGGGATCGTATATTTATAGTCAAGGGTTTGACTGCCTTCATTACCATAGAAGTGGGAGGCCCATAGACGATATTTTATGGTTGGATCGTTAAAGCTGTTGTTGAATGTATCTTTTGAATATTGTAAATGGCCATCCCGGGTCCACTCACTTGCTAACAGATAGAATGATCCCATACGTATTGAAAACGCAGTCGCACCCACAATGCTTTCATAAATGTCGTACCATCTCGCGGAATCCTTATAGTCGCTGTAGCCTGTATCATGGTTTCCGCCGACCATAACTGTGGGCACAGTATAATTTGATTTGGCTTGCATATAGCCGCTGAGCATTTGAGGTCCGGTAAGGTCTCCTGCCCAGGTAGGTGCGTCTATTCCGTTATGAAGATTCGCTTCATGATAAAACTGGATATTGTCACCGGTGTGGAGGACCATACGGGGATTAATGATATTGATAACAGAAGCAGCCCAGTTTATCTGATCAAAGCTTCCGTTGCCGCCGGTAGGATGAGACTTTCCGCTTGACTTTACTGCATCTACCCTCATAACATGCTCGTCAGATGTATGTAAAATATAAAAGTCCTGCTCTAAATTCTGCTCTACCTTTATGGAACGACTGGAGGTAAGAGTATCATTGCTGCTGTTTTTAAGTACTAGAGTGAAAAGCTCAGGAGAAATATCCTCAGGAACGGTAACCGTAAAAATATAGCCATCCTCACCGCCGTAGTAAACTTTCCCTGTTTTGACAGTAACCGTAGCGTTCCATGATCTCAGGTCATTCTGCAATTCAGCTGTCCATCCGGTAGTGGATAAAGCTGCTGTAGATCTAACCTCAACATCGAAAGACTGACCGGGCTGAGCAAAGGCTGGGTTGCTTGCCCTTGGCGACCAGATATTGGCAGTTTTCGTATTTCCATAAGGATTAGTGATTTCGTAGCTTTGTTCGTACTGTGCGGGCTGCTGTACGTTCGCAGCAGATGCCGGCAAACCGAATGCGCCTAACATAAACGATCCTGACAAAAGAAGTGCTGCGATTTTTACGCGATTCGTGTGAGTTTTCATAAAAACCCTCCTCATTCTGATTTTGAACAGTTTCTGTTCGTAACTGCATTACAATAACATAGCACTGTAAATGGAAAATCATAGAATGGTAAAGTTTTTGTAAGAATAAGAAGCGCAGGGAATTGCTCGACGGATGGCGCCGTTGCCTGAGGCAAACTGAGCAAAATGGAGTGATCTTGGTTATTGGCTATGTTTGTAATTTGACAGTAAGTTTAAGCAATCATTATAATGATGTTAGTTATCGATAACATACATGCAAAGGAGAGGTGCAAATGAATTTGCAGGGAAAAGTGGCTATTATAACTGGAGGAGCGCGCGGTATTGGAAGTGCAACATCTAAATTACTAGCACAACGCGGAGCAAAAGTCGTAGTGAATTATGTTCGTAATCATGATGCAGCACATGCAGTGGTTGACGCTATTCGAACAGATGGCGGTGAGGCCATAGCTGTTCAGGCAGATATTCGTGATGAGAACCAAGTTGCTGAGCTTATAAAGAAAACGAAAGAAGCTTTTGGTGTACGAATTGATATTTTAGTGAATAATGCAAACATGTCTTTTGTAACAAAGCCATTTGCTGATATGGTATGGGATGAGTTTTCCCAAAAGTTAAATAATGAACTAAAATCAGTATTTGTCATGACGCAGGCTGTTATTCCCTTTATGGTCGAACAAAAATATGGGCGCATTATTTATATCTCCTCTGGCTCAGGCAAGCATATTGCCCCCAACATGATTGCTCACGGCACAGCTAAAGGGGGCCTTGATACTTTCGCTATGTATATCGCCAGTGAATTCGGACCCTATGGGATCACTTCTAATGTGGTTGCTCCAGGGGTAGTTGAAACAGATGCTACTGCGTTTATGTCCGAAGAAATGAAGCAATCGATAAGCAATTTCACTCCACTTCGTCGCTTGGCTCAACCCAATGATGTGGCAAGGGTCATTTCTTTCCTGGCAAGCGATGACAGTCAATTCACTACAGGTACGTATACGCCAGTAAATGGAGGAAGTTATATGGAATAGGAGTAGAGTAAAGAGAATTATTATAAAGAATGGGGGCGCGTCTTTATGCATGAAAAAGAGATAGGTACTTCTGATCGAATTCTTGATGCTGCTCTTCAATTAATGCAAGCAAAGGGATTTAAATCAGTAACAATAAAGGATATTGCCATCGCCTCGGAAGTAAGCGAGATGACGGTATTTCGCCATTTTAAGACCAAAAAAGGGGTGCTCGAAGCAGCCGTTAAAAAATATTCATATGCCCCTAGTTTAAAAAAAATATTTGAACAAAAAGTCATACACGAGTTGGAACAAGACCTAAAACTTATTGCAAAGTCGTATCTTGACTTAATGGAGAATAATAGAGAAATTTTTTTAATTGCCATTCAAGAACGAACGACTATGCCCGAATTAATCAACCTTATTGCTGAAAATACAAAGCAATTGCAAAGATTATTAACAGATTACTTTTTGGTAATGCAGGATCAGAACAAAATGGTCATTACTGATGCTTCTAAACAAGCCATGGTGTTGTTAACCATGTATTACGGTTATTTTTCTTCTAATGCATTATGGAATACTCAATTTATCAGTGACACCAAAGAGGAATTTATAGAAAACAGCGTGAATACTTTTTGTGATGGTTTATCAAAGTAATACTGTTCTAAGGAGAGATATCGATGCAAAAAGCGGGCTTTTCCGCAACACGTCTTCGCCGGCTAAGCGGCGTCTTGCAGGGTTATGTGGATCGCGGAGAGATCGCCGGGGCGGTCGCCATTGTTCATCGCAAAGGCGAGGAAGCCTATACCGATGCGATCGGCTGGCAGGACAAAGAGGCACGCATTCCCGTTCGACGGGACGCTCTTCCGAATCATGTCGATGACAAAGCCGATCACGGCTGCAGCCGCATTGATGCTGATCGAAGAAGGAAAGATTCGTCTCTATGATCCGGTGAATGAATGGCTTCCGGAGCTTTCCAACCGGGTTGTTCTGCGCGATCCGAACGGAAGGTTGGACGACGTCTTGCCATCGTCCCGCCCTATCACGCTTCACGACTTGCTTACCTCACGTATCGGTATCGGCTGGGGGGATCACCAGCTGCAGTCCGAGGTGATGAAGCTGCTTCCCGCTCCATTGGTAAAGCCGCTGGGGGTTCAGAATGCAGAGGAGCATCTCGATCCTGATTCCTGGATGAAACGGCTGGCCGAGCTGCCGCTCCTCTATCAGCCGGGCACCCGCTTCCTCTACCACATTGCACACGAAGTTCTTGGCGTATTAATTGCCCGGGTAACGGGTCAAACGCTGGATGAGTTTTTCCATGAACGGATTTTTGAACCCCTTGGGATGAGAGACACAAGTTTCACGATTTCGCCGGAAAAACGTGGCCTGCTGTCAGTCGCATACGCGCCGAAGGAGGGGGGAGGCCTCCTCGCACTGGACCGTCCGGAATCGACTGGTTGGGCGGAAGCTCCTCTCTTCCTATCCGGGGGAGCCGGCCTTCTCTCCACGGCGGATGATTACCAGCGTTTCGGACGAATGCTGCTTGGCCATGGGGAGCTGGACAGGGTACGCATTCTGTCACGCAAATCCGTGGAGGCGATGATAACCGACCATCTCACTCCCGAACAGCATGCGCATCCCTTCTTCGACGAGACCGATTACGACGGGTCGATGATGTGGACGAACAAAGGATACGGGTATGGCGTCTCAGTCAGGACCAGGCAAATCGGAATCGGTCCTAGCGAAGGCTCGTTTTTCTGGCCGGGGGCTCTGGGATCGACTTGGATCGCAGATCCGCGTGAGGAGCTAGTGGCGACGCTAATGATTCAGCTCAGAGGGGCGCAGCTTCCTAAGACCAGCCTGATCGCTCATGATTTCTGGACAATGATTTATCAGGCAGTGATCGACTGAAGCGCATGAATACGCCATTAAGTAACGTAATAACATAAAGGCCCGTACCAATAAGGTACGGCCTTTCACAATCAGAACAAGGCAGAATCTTCAAATGCGAGCACAAAATTCCGACGATAAGGTGGGCATTAAAGCGGCTAGCAAACCGAGGAGAAGTTCAAACTATTGCACAACAGGATTTGCAAATATCTAATAAGAAGAAGCAGAGGTCGAAAACCTCTGCTTTGATTTGAACCCATTCATTTGTACAGCTGCTTCATTACACAGAAACCGCCGCTTATGAATTCCCTCGAAGAGTATGGCGGAATCCTTCGCGCCATGAAGCGAACCTCGGCTTCCAGCCGTGCTGAAGTGCTTTTGCATTCAGTGCTCCGCGTTCGCCTCTTGCACTTCCCGGCTCTATCCTTGGCTCCGGAGCACCAAGGCATTCCGAGTAGACGCGCAACCATTTAGTGCCGGCTGCCGGATCGCTGTCCACAATGTTGTACACTCCTGACGGCCAGCCCAGTGCTAGCCCAGCGGCTGCTGCGGCATCTTCCGTATAAACGAAGGAACTGACGCCGTTTGTAGCGGCAAGCCCCCCCCGGCGCACCTGCTCCGCGATCAAACCATTCGGAGCATACCAGGTTCCGTCACCGTATAGCAAGCCGTACCGAAGTATAACATGCTCCGGCATTTCCGCCACGGCGGTCTCCAGTGCATGAGCACCTCGTACAGTTGATATGCGTGGCGCGGGCGCCTCAAGATCTAGTGGACAATCCTCCGTCGCCGGCCCCTCCCCAGGTGCATATGTCCAAGAGATGCTTTGTGCAATCATTCGGCGAACGCGAGCTGCGAGCGAAGCGTCCACGAGGTTTCTCGTTCCCTCCTTGCGGATTCGTGCATTGTCCTCCATATTCATGGCCTGCAATGCGGTTAATTGGTGAATGACTACCTCCGGAGATGCCCCGGCAAGTGCTCCGAACAGGGCATCGCGATCATATACATCTGCAAGAATAAATGAAGCCCCAGCTTCCTTCATTCTTGCAGCATGTTCCGGATTGCGTATTAATCCGGTCACTTCATGTCCAGCTTGTACCAGCATCGGAATGAGCGATTTCCCGATGACCCCGCTTGCTCCCGCCACTAAAATTTTCACTTGAATCTACCTCCGTTTTTTTGATTTTTTGCAAGCTATGAATTTCGAATACTTCTCCAATGATGAGTGCTGCCCTCAATAGCTGATAAAGTTCCAACCGATCATGGGGGAAGACCACTCTGTCCAGAATGGAGTTAACACCTGGAATGCTTCCATTTCTAGACAGCGGATAATCGGACAAAATGCCATCAAACCGGCAATCCCAGCGCCAATAACAATGACAAACCAGTTTGCTTGCCTTATCAGACATATCCTTTAATCACCATCTCCTGTTGAATTGATGAATATACAACGATGTAGCCGCCTCATATGTGACAATGCCGCGCCAGCGGACGTTCCCTTGCCGCAATGCCACTGGTCTGTGTTCCGGATGCCGCCTAATTCGATTTGGGAATGATACGACGTGTCACAGACATCGGCCCTATTTCGTTTAAGATGACGAAAACCGGGAAAGAGCGGCTGCCTCCCGGAAATTCAAATTTAAATAAAATTCTGAGGAGTGAAGAGGATGAGATTGAATTACAAGGTCAATCGGCATACGCCGCAATGATGTTGGCTGTAGCGTAAAAATGTCCAGAAAAGACCCATCCGATGATACCGCTTAGTTCAGTCTGAATGTGTTTTATCATTTTCTGAAAATATTCATGCGTTATGGTACGGGTCGGCCAAGGGTGCTGCAGCAGTTTAAGCGGGCCAAAAAGTACATCTTTGTCTTTATGATGCCGCTGCGGAACTTCAATATACCCTTGAAGGATATAGATTATATGCGCCGGACTCCCTTCGCCTTCATCAAACTGTATTGGTACAGTTCGCGATATTCGCGATGGTCCGTCTCCTACGTATTCATTATGCTTAAGGTATGGAACGAAAATCGCATTCATTGATCGGAGGACAACCTATGAACGGGATTAATTTGTTATTTCGCGAAAGAATCGGACTGCCGGCGGACGAAGTGCTCGATTTCGATGGGCTGGATCGCCTTCTGGAGAAAACGGCAAGAACGTTTCCCTTTGAAAATTTGCGCGTGCTGAACGGTCTGGCATTTCCGATTACGAAGCCATATTTGATTAACAAGCTGCTGCTTGAGAAAGAAGGGGGACTTTGCTACGAGCTGAATTCGCTCTTATATCTGTTCCTTGTCGAAAACGGATTTAACGTGGTGCTGACAAGAGGGATCATCTATGACCGGGAAGCACAAAACTATTTGTCATGGGGAAGGAGTCATATCGCCGTTCTTCTAGCCCACTTAGGACGGCTTTATCTCGTCGATACGGGATTTGGGGCGAATTTGCCGCTGAAGCCCGTTCCGTTAACCGGGGAAGCCGTCGTTTCCGGGAACGGTTCGTTTCGGATCCGGCCGGAGGACGGCAGTCTTGGAGATTACAAACTCGAAGTGAAGATAATGCATAAGGATTCGGACTGGCATATCGGATACGCCTTTGATTCCGGGAAGCCGATCACCGACCTATCGGAAAGCGAAGACATTCGGAAGATAGTTGCGGAGCATCCCGGATCGAAGTTCAACAAACGTCCGCTCGCCACGAAATTGACGGCCGGTGGTAACGTTACGTTAACGGAAGATTCATTTACGGAATGGAAGGACGGAACCGTGACGAAGGAGCACATTGACGGCTTGCGCTATAAGGAGCTGCTCCGTTCGCGCTTCGGACTGTAAAACTGTAGAACGAAGGAATGGCCGCTTCGCATCCTCACGGTTAAAAATGACGGAAACTTCCCTTGCCGCGTATGGGCGAGCCGTCAGGAGCCGTAGGAGATATTATCCGCCGCCTCTTCGGCCCGTCAAATATCAGGTAGCTATAGCATTTGCAGGCCATCTTCACTTTACCTGGGCCTTGAAATACAAGATCCTGCGGGTCCAGAGCACGGCCTTGTTAAGCCGAGATGGAGTGTTGGCTCGCGCTAATCGGGATCGAGGAAGCGGCCGCACATTACTTTACTTTTCATTGGAAAAACTAAACCTTGTCGATTAACGTCGGCGTACGATAAGCATAGGAGGAAACAACATGGCACAATTATTATATATTACCGCGAATCCCAAGTCTCCGGAACATTCAGTCGGTCTTCAAGTAGGCCAGTCTTTTCTTCAAGCCTATCGGGAAGCTCACCCGGACGATGAAGTGAAAGAATTCGATATCTATAAAGAAACGTTTCAGACGATCGACGGCGATGTCATAATGGCATGGGGAAAAATTCGAAAGTTGAACATGGACTTCTCCGAGCTGAGTCCCGTCGAACAGCAAAAACTTCACGCCCTGAACGAAGTAACCGAAATGGTGACGCGTGCCGATAAATATGTGGTTGTCTCTCCCATGTGGAATTGGGGAGTCCCGCCACGTCTCAAGGCATTTATCGATTCCTTTGTCATTGTTGGAAAAACGTTCCATTACACGGAAAGCGGTCCAGTCGGACACTTAAAAGGCAAAAAAGCGATTCATATTCAAGCGAGCGGCGGCATTTTCTCCGAAGGGCCTTTTACGGTGATGGATCATAGCCATCCTTATTTAAAAATGGTTTTGGGTATTGTTGGGGTAAGCGATGTAGAAGCTCTGTTTGTGGAAGGGCATGAAAATAAACCTGAGAATGCGAAAGAAATCGTCCGTACGGCCATAGCGAAAGCTTACAAGCTTGCCGCTGCATGGTGATGCGAAAAATCCCCCTCGAGGGATTTTTTATGACTTTCTCAGATAGGTGTCCATCAGAAGCCTCTGCCTCGTTCTAGGTGCAAACAAACAGAAGGAGTGGCTCTTATGAAAACATTGACTTGCGTCGTCATTGGCGCCGGTTATGCGGGGATTTACGCCGTGAAGGAAACCGCAACCTATTCATGGATCAGGCAATCAAGCATCCTCTTCGGCTCGTCCTGATTGACAAAAACCCTTTTCATCTGCGCAAGGTACTGATGTTTAGACCCGCTGTCACAGATGAGGAAATTCGAGTCCCCCTCTGCATATGGACGCTCGGGCTGCAACTCAATCCGATGTTGCAAACTTGCCAAAAAATATTGCTGGCCGATCTTGAAGGACGCCAGGCGCCGGTGCATAAAAGCTATATGAAATCTTTCAGCATCGGGCTCGGTCCCGACAAAGGATTAACCTGGGTGAACAAATGGGGACTCGATATCGTCATCACGGGTAAGTTGGGCTGGAAGATCAAAAAGTATACATGGGACACGGCAAGCTTGCTGACGAAATGAAAGACAGGTTAAAACGTGAAAAGGAGACGGTACACCGATGGAGGAATTGTACATGCATTATAAGGGACTGTTGCTCACGCTTGCTTATCAGATGACAGGTACGTGGTCTGATGCAGAAGACGTAGTGCAGGACGTGTTCTTGAAGGTGTGTGATGTACATCCGTCTGGTCTCGCCGAAGAACCTAAGGCGTATTTGTGCAAAATGGTCGTCAATCGCTGCCGCGATTTATACAAATCGGCTTGCAAACGGCGGGAGCGGTATTTCGGAGAATGGCTCCCCGAGCCCATCCCGACCTCGGAAGACGAAACGCTCGATTTTATAGTACAAGACGAGCTGCTGTCTTATGCAACACTGGTACTGCTGGAAAAACTGTCCCCAGCAGAACGGGCGGTGTTCGTCTTGCGTGAGGCGCTCGGCTTCGATTATGCCGGTATAGCCGAGATCATCGGTAAAAGCGAGGTCAATTGCCGCAAGCTTTTCAGCCGCGCGAAAGGAAAGATGGAAATCGGCGAAGGGGAACCGGTCCATGCCGAGACCGATAGAGAAGCATGGATCCGCCGATTCGTTGCCGCGCTTGAGCAGGATAACACAGAGCAGGTCGTTTCCATGCTTGCGGACGATGTCGCGCTCATCTCAGACGGGGGAGGGAAAGTGTTCGCCGCTGTTCGCCCGATCGAATACCGCGAGGCCGTCTCCAAATTCCTTTTGGGTTTTTTCCGCAAGTCGCTCCATTACGAGGGTGGCATTCAATTGGAGGTAAGTAGGATTAACGGCCAGGCCGGGGTCGTTGTCCGTGTAAGAGAGCAAGCGGAATCTGTCGTGATGATTCATGCCGAAGGACATACGATTCACAACATTTATATTATCCGGAACCCGGATAAGCTGGGTTTATTTCGCTCCGGATACCAGTTATCAAAATGAGGAATTGAGTAATGGCAAGAACTCTTACTACTGGCGTAATCTGCATTCACTGCTTGGGGGCATACCGCTCGGGGTATTCATTCTTGTGCATAGTGTAGCCAACTTTCAGTCCTTTGAGCGTGGGCCGCAAGGGTTCACAAAAACAGTATCTTCTTATTTTAGCATGGGTGTATTTGTATTACTGTCCATTTTATTAAAACGCGGAGGGTCTAGCCATGGGCATTAGGAATTATCTGATTGAAGGGGTTTCCGGTACCGGCAAAACCTCGGTCTGCAAAGAATTGCAGCGGCGCGGCTACCATGCCATTAATGGTGACCGTGAATTGGCTTATCAAGGCGATCCGGAAACGGGTACACGGACGGATGGCGTCACGCACGAGCACCACATTTGGCATGTAGATAAAGTAAAAGCGCTGGTCGCCAACCAGGAGGAGGCGGTAGCATTTTTCTGCGGTGGTTCTAGGAACTTTTCGAAATTCATAGATCTATTTGACGGCGTGTTTGTCCTCGAGATCGACCTTGACACATTGAACCGGCGGCTTGACGAGCGACCGGAAAATGAGTGGGGCGGAAAGAAAACGGAACGGGAACTCATTGCGCGATTGCACCAAACGAAAGAAGACATTCCGAAAAACGGAATTATAATCGACGCCACCGCACCGATCGAGCACGTCGTTGACGAGATCGTCCGTCAAAGCGAAGGAAATAAACGCCAACGACAGTAACTTACGGTCGCTCACGGACAGCCCAATACACCGGTGCACCTGGATACGAATAGTCCATCCACTGCGTTAGAACCAGCTAATCTTGTCTACATTTTTCTCTTAAATTTATTTGGCGAAGGCAGTATACTAAAATTAGGCGTACTACAGAACCTTCTCTGCAAATGCTGGGAGGTTTTTCGTTTGAATGATAAATATGCTAATTAAGCTAAGTCGTTAAAGCTTTCTTGCAAAGGCTGTAGGAATGATAAATTGCTTAAGAAGTAGTAGCGAAACTCTTGAATAGAGATCACCGAAGATACCTCTGTAGTGCGGGAAAACCTGATCTAACACGGCTTGGAACTGCAGTTTTACTTGTACATACATTTGTGTAAGAGAGTCGTACTGATGTGTTACATGTCTGAGATTCAATAATTGAACGCCACGTTTTTTGTGGTTCTCAAATTCCTCTTTGTCATACCGTTCACATAGCCGAAAAGGCATCAACCGCATCTGTTTTTACTTTGCGTAGACATGATTTCTTGGCTTGATGTGAAATGAGAGGATTTACGACTAAGAATAAGATGCTGTGCTCCTCTAAATACTGGATAACGGCTTGGTGATAGTGTTCCGTGGATTCTAAAATAACAATTGGGGCTTTTTCGGCTTCATCTGCACGTTGGCAATAACGTCTATTAAGCCCATCTTGGTTTATAAACGAATGGGCAGATTAGCACAACTTCATTGCAGCTTAATACGTCTATTTGAGAAGCTGAGGTATAAAGAGGAGAAATGACTAATGAAGAAAATGGTTTTAGCCTTTATTATGGTACTAAGTTTGATTTTAGTGAGCTATCCTCATGTTTCTAATGCAGCTCCAAAAGATTATGAGGAGAGGCCAGTCGAGGTCAATGTAAATGGTACATTCATCTCCATGGATGTACACCCGATTATGGATAATAACCGCTTGTTTATTCCTATCCGATCCTTAGCGTCTATAGTGATTCATTACAGCTGGAATCCTTCTTCAAAGGTAGTGACTTTACAGAATACAAACGGAGAATACTTGAAGATTACTGTAGGCAGTAAGGTGGCATATAAGGGTAATAAACAGATACAAATGGATCAGGCCGCAAAAAATCAGGATGGACGTGTGCTTGTCCCTATTCGATTTGTGAGTGAGGCCTTAGGCTATCATGTAGATTATGAAGCCATTCGCAAAATGGTTTTTGTGAAGTCCGACAGTTATAAATTTGATATGAAACAGATTACGCAAGAGGACTTACAAGCTGCACGTAAAGCAGCCATTTCTTTGCCGATAACGTATGATTTTAAACCGCTTGGTTTCTCTGGGGCCTACCATGAGTATTCTTTTCCTGTCGGAAGAGCAGATGTATACATGTTACAGGACGGTCGATTCTGGACTCTTATTGAAATTAAAGATGAGAAGGCAACGGCTATCGGTCAATATGCGGGTGGTGATCTATCCCATACAGCTGGGGATATTCCTCCCAATTTTATTTTTGATACCGATCCCCTCTTTGAGGCCTATCACAATAGTAACGTCCTGTTTATTGAAAATAGAGACGGGACAGCAAGAGCTATTTACGGTGATGAAAATGGCAAATCGGTAGAGTTAAAAACAAAAATCAATGTTTATTCTGATATTATCCAAAAGCTTCCTAATCAACGATAAAGGTAGATGTGTGTATATTTAAAACAGGCAAAGCCCGATTATGTAGGGCTTTGCCTACTCTTAATGGGAGTATACTTAAAGGATCAAAAACAATTTGAAACTGAGGTGATTGAATGGCTGTACATCTGTTGGCGCCAAGCAGGTATTGGAATACGATCGGCTCGCATGAGCCGGTGCTGACCGTCAACGACGGCGACCGGATAACGACCTCAGATCCTTGACAAAAGGACCGAACATCCTGCAGCTTTATATTATACTGGGGAAAAGATAAGTCAGATAACCCCTATCAATTTTGACCGCTTTATGATAGGACGGAAAAGTTTAAACTTACAAAGTGGCCATTGGATCATTATGAAAGTATGGGGTTTGAGATTTATGGAGTTATTCATATCCGGGGAAAAGAACTGCATTTTTTTGTGTCAGAAAGCATGCTTTTAGCTTGAAGTTAACAAAATGCACAATCTGTTAAATTGGTGAAAACATATAAGCTGGCCAGTAGAAGGTTGAACTGAAAGTCGGTGATCGTGTACTGCGAAGCAAAACCTTTGTGAGTTTCGCTTTGGCACTGTGCTTGCGGGGAGAAGACAATAATCGACTTCATTCTGCAATTAGATGAGGCTAAAGTAAGTTAACAAAAACTGGACTTCATGGGATAATCGGAATATCGGAGCACTTCCGAAATCTGGAAATGTATGTGTCGATAGATACAAAATGTATCAGTTATAATTCCTTTTTTGAATGATTACCGTTCTGTTCAGTCACAAAGAATCGTGGAGACTAAGAAGAAATTTAAAGATAAGTGAGGCGGACATCCATGATAGAATGGAACGGAATCAAGCGCAGTGACTCATAGCGATAAGTCCGGAAGTAGGAGAGAGAGATAGTTTTGCAAGTGTGTATATTCAAAGGATGGGAAACTCCCGCGGGGAAGTGGCTGTCTATTATGAGGCTGCAGCCGTAACCGTGCCGGTTTATGGCAGGAATCCGGCGACAGCGAATGAAGTTTTTATCCCGGTGAAAGGTGCTGTGACCTTTGCAGATGGGGAATGGTGGGAAGCGGATCGACGTGCCTGTTATCAACGATTCCATAGATGAAGGAGCAGAAGTATAGTCCCTGCCCGACATTCAGTGGGGCCATCAAATTTTTTAAAAGTAGAGGAGGAGAATTCGTGTCACTCAATGGTAAACGGATGAGAAACGTCTGCGGGTTGATGGCCATTCTATTCGCCCTAACATTGTTTCCCGAGTACGGTCATGCGGAAGACCCCGGGCAGGTAGAGCAAGAAACTCAATCTGCAAGCTCCGCAGTGAGCGTTCCAACCGAAGGAAGATGGGCCAGTAAAAATGAAATCGGCTTTAAGTATCTCTTTGATGCTGTAAGTGAAGGAATTGGCACATTCGACGTCATTCTGACCCGGGAAGAGGCGACGGAAGCAATCTATGCTCAATTATATATGTTCGGCAACATAACTCATCCTTTTATAGTGACGTTCGCTCCTGGCGAAAAGACTAAGACGGTTTCCGTGTCTATTATCGACGATTCTGTCGTAGAGCGCACCGAGGAGGTTCTCGTTTATCTTGGGAACGAATGGGAGGAGTTTAGATCGTCGAAAAGTATGATTATCGACATTTGGGACAATGAAGACCCAAGCTGGAGCACAAACCCAGGATATACATCGATATGGCCTAGCCGTCAGTTCTGGCAGCTGCCAGCTGATGATTTGATGGCCCCTTTTTACAACTTTGACCAAGCCTATGAGAAAGCAGGCTTTGTCACTCTTAGCGTTTATCGAGGCATGGGAGGAAGAGGAGGCGTAACCGTCGATTACGAAACCCAGGCTGGACTAACTTCTGCTTATGCGAAAGCGGCTACGGAGTATGTGGATTATACGCCAGTTAAAGGTACATTGACGTTTGCCGAAGACGAGTATATTAAACGGATCGACATCCCAATTATAGATGATAGGAAGCATGAAGGACCCGAAAATTTCAGGTTTGCCCTGAGCAATCCGACAGGCGGGGCTACAATAAGTGAATGGAAACAAACAGATGTATTTATTGATGATAGCGACGATCCTTATGAGGAATTGCATTTCACCGATAGAACCAACTATGTAATTGAAGAAGAAGGGAAAGCTCTGATCAGGGTAATTCGCTCTAAAATAAGTGGTCAGACAACAGTGAATTACGAGCTTATCCCGGGCACGGCTGGGAGCAGTGATTATACGGCCGCTGCAACAGGAAGCATCACGTTCAAGGATGGAGATAGAACAAAAATATTGGAAATTCCAATCGTCGATGATGCGCTTGAGGAGTATCGGGAGTCGTTCCAGATCCGGTTGATAGACGTTGATCCAGACGACAGTAAAGTGCTCGGTTGGAAGGAGACCGAGGTAGTTATCTATGACAAGGACCATTTGTAAGTCTTGAGCCCATTTAGCCCTGTGATTGAACAATGGTCAAGTTCCATGACCATGTAATGGAATACTTTAAAACGGTTCTTTAAATAAAGATTTGAATATGGATTTCCCCGTCCATATAGCTTTGTTATAGTTCACTTGCCCTCAAAGGGAAAATATATGAATAATGATACGAATCGTATCCAAAAGATAAACGAAATTAAAGGAGGAGTAGCTATGTCAACCAACGAAAAACTGATGAGAAGTATCTGCCTCATGTTGGTGTTTCTATTCACCTGTACACTGCTGTTCCCCGCGAAAGGTGACGCAGCAGGCACCGGACAGGAGGAAGAAACTCAATCTGCAAGTTCTGAAATGTCCTCTTATCCTGACAAGTTTCCTGACGGGAGATGGGCACATCATCAAGAAGTCAGCTTCAAGTATACCTTTTATGCCGTAAACGAGGGGGCTGGCACATTCGACGTCATCCTGACCCGGCAAGACACGAAGGATACAGTCTATATCCAGTTCGGTATGTCTATCTGGGGCAGCAAATGGGGAGAGGACATTACATATCCACAGGAACTCGTGAGGTTCGCTCAGGGCGAGTCAACGAAGATGGTTACAGTAACTCTTATCGACGATTCCATCGTAGAGGAAACCGAGGAAGGTACCGCTAGTCTTACTATTTCGAATGGCGAAGAATCGTCTATAATAACTCTATTGATTTTTGACAATGATACTCAGGGCTCGGTTACTGTTCCAGGTTCGGTAACGATATGGCCCTTCGATCAGTTCGTACAGCTGCCGGCTGATGATCAGAATGCCCCTTTTTACTACTTCGACTCGGCGTACGAGAAAGCGGGCTATGTCTCCCTTACTGTCTATCGAGGCGGGAGAAAAGGAGGCGTAACCGTCGACTATGAAACCCGGCATGGGAAAGCTTCCAAATATGCTGAACCGGCTACAGAGAATGAAGATTACACGCCGGTGAAAGGAACGCTGACGTTTGCCGAGGACGAGCATACGAAACGGATCGATATCCCAATTAGGGATGATATGCAATATGAAAATCCCGAAAATTTCAGATTTGCCCTGAGTAATCCGTCTGGCGGGGCTACACTTGGACAATTTAATGAAACAGATGTGTTCATTTACAGTGACGATCCACACATGCAATTTCAATTCGAAGATGGTGCTTACTATGCAATTGAAGAGGAAGGGAAAGCCCAGATCAAGGTGAGGCGCTCAGGCGATGTAAGCATACCGGCCACCATTGATTACGAGCTTATCCCCGGAACGGCTGGTGGCAGTGATTATATGTCCGCAACGACTGGGAGTATCACGTTTGGGGCTGGAGAGAAAATTAAAATATTGGAAATTCCAATCACCGATGATGCGCTTAAGGAGTTCCGGGAATCGTTCCAGATTCGGCTGCTGGACAATAACCCGGACGACAGTATAGGGCTCGGCACGTGGCCGACGACCGAGGTAGTTATCTATGACAAAGACCATCTATAAGCCTTGAGCCCATTCTGAAAATCCATCTATGTTCTTGTCTTCCGACAGCTAGCAAATCTGTCGAAAAGGAAGAACATTGTTTGAATGAAGCCCGCTTAAATAGCGGGCTTTTTTAATTGTCAGACAAGAACATTGTCCGATTGCCGAAGTGGTTAATTAATTCCCATAACAGTATTAGGGAATATCTGCAGACGTCAGTCCCAACTTCGGCTAAGATTTGTTCGCCCTTTTCGGGCGGCGATGCGCGGTACTGGGCTCCCCGCCGTAAATATAGTATAAAATGGCGCACCAAAATTTTCATTACTCTGTGGTGCCCCGAGAGGGGCATGTGGCGATTGGGATCTACGGCAAGCTGGCGGGCCTCAGTGGATTGGAGATTCCGTCCTGGAATCCGTTCTACATTTCTGCAACCCGGGGCGTGATCTTCAGCAATATGTGGCTCGTGCTGGCGATTTTGCAAATTGTCAGCTTAGGCCTCTATTACTTCGCATTCGGCAGAACCCAACGCGTCGAGCCGTCCGAGACCCAATTGAACATGGCATAAGCCTGGACGTACGCTCCTAGGATATATAATTCTTGGCCAGCTTTCGCGCTCAGGCGCATTCAAGGCGAGAGTGGTCAATTTCAATATATAATATTCCTTGACAGGAATATACCTTTACGGGTATATTCAAAGCAAGAACCGAAAACATATGAAAAAGGAGTGAGTTGGTTTGAAGAGGTTGGCATTCCTGATCGTTGCCGTCGTGTTGCTTGGAGCATTGGCCAGCAGTCCCGTGTCTGCTTTCACCGATTTAAATGATGCTGAACGAGAAGCCATTCTTCAGCTAAAGGATCGAGGTATTGTATCCGGCATCACAAGTAGCCAGTTTGCACCGCGTGAGAAAGCCAGTGTTGCACAAGGTGTCAATTTAATTGTGAAAGGCTTGAATCTGAAACTTGATCAGACCGGATCGGGTAAAAAGCCGGTCGCCACAGATTTCTTTCATACGATTTCCAATCACGCATGGTATAGCGATTCCTTTGTAATCGCACGTGTGAACGGATTGGAGCTTTCGAGTGACGTTAATCCAAACGCTGATTTGTCCAGGCAGCTATATGCGGAGTTGCTGAAAAAAGCCGTTGGCATCAAAGGGTTAGACTTAAGCGATCCCGCCTTCTTCGAGAACCGAAATAACGAGGCCATGACTCGGGGAGAAGCAGCATTGTGGTTACATAAAACCATTCAATTTGTCGAGTCGCAGCAATTAAAAGAGAAACGCGGTCATTACGCCACAGTGAATGGGCTCAACATGTATTATGAAATCCATGGCACGGGCGGGCATCCGGTAGTCTTGCTCCATGGCGCATTTATGTCTATTGACTCCGCGTTTGGCACACTCATTCCCAAACTTTCCGAGAGCCGGCAGGTGATTGCCCTCGAAATGCAAGGTCACGGACGTACCGCTGACATTGAACGTCCGTTAAGCAGCGAGCAGATGGCTGACGATGTGGCTGAGCTCCTGCATCAAATCGGGATTAAGGATGCCGATATAATCGGCCATTCCTTAGGTGGTGCAGTCGGAATTCAAATGGCTGCCCGGCATCCGGAGCAGGTTCGAAAGCTTGTAGTAGCCTCGTCGACGTTTAAGAGCGACGGCATGTATGATGAGGTTAATGGAATGATGGATTTCATCACGCCGGAAATTTTCGTAGGCACCCCAATTGAAGAGGAATATAAAAAGCTGGCGCCGCGTCCGGAAGATTTCCCCAAGCTGGTTGAAAAAATCAAGGCGATGGGTAGCGTAAAGCTAGATTGGACACCTCTGATCAAATCAATTAAAGCTCCCGTACTCACTGTCATTGGGGATTCTGACAATGTTCGTCCCGAACATGCATTGGAGATGTTTAAGCTGCTTGGAGGTGGTGTAGCTGGAGACCTGACTGGCCTTCCCAAAGCTCAGTTGGCTGTGTTGCCCGGTGCGACTCATGTGACCTTAATGGAGAATACGGATTTGATTGTTGCCATATTCACCCAATTTCTGGATGCTTCCAAAGAAGAAGAGTAATTCTCAGGCACTACTTCAATTTCCGGAATAGCAGGACTTGATGGCAGAAAATTAAGTCGAAAAATTGGTGCTTACGCGTGACTTCCAACGCTCCAAGAGAGCGGTGCTCATTACATCTTCCGTTACGTTTTCATTCTGCTGTATTCGGTTCCCCCTGGAGAACCCATACCATTATTAGGAGGAGATTAATATGAATCAACATGCAGCAAAAGCAACAACTCGAGTAGAAGGTCAAGCACTGATCGTCGAACGCATTTTTCAAGCGCCGCGAGAGCTGGTATGGGATGCCTGGACAAAGCCGGAGCATGTGGCCCGGTGGTGGGGATATGGCGGAGTACCTCTTTTCGCTTGCGAGATCGATTTGCGCGTTGGCGGTACCTATCGATATGTTCAGCGTGGCCAAGACGGGACCGAGTTTCCTTTCACTGGCACATATCGCGAGATTGCCAAGCCTGAACGGCTGAACTACACCATGATTTTTGATATGGCCCCGTATAACGAGCATGAATCCCTCATATTCGACTCGTTCGAACAACTTGATGTGGGCCTAACCAAACTGACTATGCGCACGGAATACGCATCTGCTGAAGCCCTTCAAGGTTCCATTGCATCCGGTGCGGAGCAAGGCGCAATTGCATCCATGGAACGCTATGCTGAATACTTGGCAATGCTTCAGCAGGCTCAATAGCTTACAAATGGAGAATGAATGAAATGAATCAAGAAGTGACCACATTTATTGAAAATCTGAATCCGCAATGGCAAATTGAACTGAGCGGCAAGCTGCGGCAGATGGTTCATGAGACGATTCCTGGAGTGGAAGAAAAAATTCAATACAAGAAGCCGCATTTTCTAAAAAACGGGCAATTTGCAGCGGTTATTTCGCCTTCGAAGGATGCAATTGCGTTCATGATTATGAATGCAGCTGGCGTTGAGTTTCCAAAAGGCTTTGAAGGACCAGCCGAACGGAAATGGATCAAATTGCGTGAAGGGGATATACCTGATTTAGCACAATTGTCCTGCCTTCTGTCGAAAGCGTCCGAATCGCTTGGCGATTGTGCAGTCGGAACAATGTCATTAAGCTATGAGTACGATAGCTGAGTAAAGATCCAGGACAAGGCTGCCGGCATGACCGGCAGCCTTTGCTCGTATTGCTTTATTGCAGTTCAGAAAAAACGCGGATTACGATTTTGCCGCGTGCCCGGTGACTTTCACTTTTAATGTGCGCGTTGGCCGTCTCCTCAAAAGGAAATATAGAATCGATCGTCACGTTAAGCCATTTTGTGTCAATCAGTCGGGTCAACTCCTCCAAATAAGCCGATGTTATCAGTGGATACTGCACTTCGTGGACGGTAACCGACGCATTCGTCGCTTGCTCAGACGAGTAGCTCCCCCATGCAATGGGCACAAGCTGGCCTCCTGGCTTTAACGTATCGAGCAGCCAATCCCCTTGGTTACCGCCGGCCGTGTCGAGGACAAGGTCCGCGCTCCGTGCGATGGCCGTCGGCAGAGCAGCCGCATAGTCTACGAACCGATCGACGCCCAATTCGCACAGGAACGGCTCGTTACGGGCGGAAGCGGCTCCGATGATGCTCGCGCCCTTCCATCGGGCCAACTGAACAGCCAGGTGACCGACTCCTCCGGCGGCGCCGTTGATCAGCACGGTCTGACCCGACTCCAGCTTCCCCTGGACGAACAACGCATGCCAAGCTGTGAAGCCGGACTGGGGTAAAGCCGCCGCTTCTGCGAAATTGATCGATCTAGGCTTCAGTGCTAGATTTCCGGCCGGCACGGCGACGTATTCCGCGCATCCCCCGCTATTGGTGGTCATGCCGTAGACGGCGTCGCCCGGGCGGAAGCTGGTCACTCCATCCCCTATACTCACAACGATTCCTGAGACGTCCCAGCCGGGGGTATAAGGCAGTTCGAACCGATCGCCGGCCAAACCCGAACGGATCTGCCAATCGCCGGGATTGACGCCGACGGCATGAACGCGGATGATGGCCTCGCCTATGCCGGCGTTCGGAACGGGCGCTTCTTCCAAACGCAGTACGTCAGGCCCTCCGAAGGAATAATAGCGGATCGCTCTCATTGTCTCAGGCATTCCTATTGCCATGTTTACTCCCTCTTTTCTTTTCATTTCGTTGAATTGAATAATTCAACTCCGTTCATTACAATAGTAGGAAAAGTATAGCCCGGAAACAACGGACAGTGGTGCCTGAATGTCGGTTACCTGACAAAACGGCTGTTTTGTCGGGCCAGCCGGGATAACTGTTCGAATTCGTAGAGCAAGGGATGGTGCATGCTATGGAAAGTGAAAAGAAGGAAACGGATAGACGGCGCAATCGTTCACAGCGTCTGTTAAAGCAGTCGTTCGAAAAGCTGATGCGGGAGAAGGGATTTACTGCGATGACGATCCAGGATATCGCCGATCGGGCGGATTTGCACCGAGGGACATTCTACACACACTTTCCAGACAAATTCGCGCTGCTGGAACAGTCCATCAGAGATAAGTTCCGACTTCTGCTGGAGCGGAAGCTGCCGGCGGATTCCGGCTGGCGTACGGAGCATTTGAGCATTTTGGTTCAAACGGTGCTGGAGCACGTACGGTCGCTTTATGGCCGCTGCAGTCCAGTCGATACCGTCGATCCGCTGTTTGAACGATCGGTCCGAGACGAGCTGGCTGAATTGCTGAGGCACTGGCTTGTGCAGATCCAGACGGCTCGAGCCGACAGGCAAGTTCCAGTCGATACGATGGCGCTCATGACGAGTTGGGCGATCTTCGGGGCAGCGGTTCAGTGGGGCAAAAGTTACGAGGAGATCAGCGTGGACGAGATGACCGCCCGCGTGCTGACCGTTCTAACTGAAGGAGCTAAAATGGACTTTGTCCATGAGAAACGATAGTGAATGGATAGCTTACCTCCTCTTGCCCCAGACACAGAGCCAGGGTTTATAATTAGTTTATATGCAGAAATCTAATTAGAAAGGAAAACGATACACTATGGATATAACTCCACAAGAAGAACACTTGATAAAGGCTCTCCGTGAGGCTGCATTACCCCCTTTATTTGTGCTCATACGAATTAGAAATGATATTTCTAATGACACTGTAAATGTCGAAGAGAGCCGAAGAGATGACGTTGTAAATACATTAGAAAAATACATCGGTCCACTATGGGAAAACTATCATGAGGGGAAGAATTCATAAACCAAAGAAGGACCTTAACGAATTAATCATAATCCGTACCACTTAGATTGATATCGTTACGCTAACGGGTACTATAGTGCAGAGACAAGGAACAGATCGCCGCGGCAGGCAACTGTTCCTTTTTCGTTGAAGTAACGGGCAGGATAACGTGGTAAATGCCTTGAATATATTGGAATACCATATTAAGGCGGTTAGAAGTGTGTGGACATTTATGTCAATGAGGTTCGGCTTAATGAAGATGAGGGTGAAGTATTTGTTGTCACGGAGTTCTTTAATTCTCTAACGAGAAGTGGGAAGTTTCCTATGTTCACTTGCTCTTGTGGCATTTTTGGTTGCGGGGGATTTTATATTGATGTTCATTATAAGAAAGATAGAGTGATTTGGGGACAAAGCAGTCTGCATATAAAAAGCATTTATTTTCCAGGGAAACATCCAACTCTTTGCTGAGCAACTTATTATTAAGCTGTCAGAGCTAAATGATTTACGAGGAGAAAATGGTCTTGATGCAAATTACGATATCGGCCTCTTAAGAACAGAGCTTAAGGGTTTCTCAAATAACAAAAAAACAAGAGGCTTATTAAAGTAACGGGTACGATAGCTGAATAATCACCAGGTCGAGGCTGCATTGTTATAATGATTTTGAGGTGATCCATATGAATCCGCTAAGTGATCAAACTAAGGAAGAATTGCTGCTTGCACTAAAAGATAAAAGAACCAGTCTTTTCGTCATTGAGAGGAAAATGGTTTCCGTGGAAGTGGAAAAACATTAACGTAACGGGCAGGTTTCAATTGTAGAAAGATATCACGTGTAACCATCAATTATTAAGGAAGGTGACTTGAAAAATGCAAAAAGCCATCGTTGTATACTATGCTGGAAAGAACAATAATCTCGATGAATTAAATACACTACTTGAAGATGGCTGGAAAGTAATAAAACAAAGTTCAATGGGTGGAAATTGTGGTGCCGCTGTTTATTCATTAGTAATTTTAGAGAAGGCAGATATTGCCGAACATCGTTAAGCTCCCATGGAAGATCGGTATAACTTCTATAATCTGTGGTGCGGCGCTTGCGCTGCATGTATGGCTAACGGGTACGATAGCATTCCTGTAGAGCGTTAAATTACCGCTTTGCAAAAAAACGAGCGCCTCGGTACGATGGGAGTACGCAACGGGTCATAGCCCTTTAAATCCCAT
>NZ_JBWDNQ010000050.1:0-3834 GCF_056269285.1 Paenibacillus sp. JT31N11 | reverse complement strand
AAATTCGTCTCTGAGGCCGCCGCTCGATCCCGTGGCAGCCAAACCCTTTATGAATTATTAATGCTTTGCGTTAAACTGCCCGTTGCTTCAATGAAAAAGGAACAGTTGCCAGCCGCGGCGATCTGTTCCTGGACTTTGCACTATCGTACCCGTTACTTTAATGACCTTTTTGTTGCGCTATCGTACCCGTTAGCACAATGATAAGTTAGGCGAACTCAATCAGTTTCTCGTCTATCTCGCTAATCTTTCCAATATCCGATATGCCATCCCATAAAATAATACACCTAGCTTCATCATTCTCAACAAAATCATCAAGTTGACTTAGTTGACCTGAAAACAAAGCTCCATACTCTATCCTTTCAGGGCCATGGTAACTCGGTTGGAGTCTAAATTTCATTAAACCTTTGAAGTAAACTTCATCGATTTTTTGATTGGTTTCCTCAAATAATTCCCTAATTACACATTGCTTAGCAGTTTCTCCATCTTCAATAATACCTCCAGGCAACTCCCAACTGTTTCTCCATTTATTATGCATGAATAGGTACTTCCCTTGGTATTCCACTACAATTAATGCATGCGTTAGTGGGGCATCGTGTGCGGTGGTATTGAGTTGATCCTCTTCGATTTCAAAGAATTCTAAGAAAATATTCCCTTTTGCATCTGTCATGATTGCCATTTCTGAATCCTCCATTTTCTTTTTTTTGCTGAAACAAAAAAACGCGCTAGACCCTTGGTCCTGCGCGTTGTATATTGCAGGATGGGAAGCGCGAAGGGCGTTAACCCATCCCCTATTTTTTCAGGAATGTGTTAACGCTTCTCATGATGTGATTGTATCAAACTCAAATTAAACATTCGATTCTCTCCATATCACCAACATTATGGTAATAATAATCACAACCTTGTATATGCGTCAAGGTTTAAATTATCCTGCGCGTTAGCCGAGCGAAGGCAGCCGATCATTTACGATCAGCTGCTTTCGTGTCTTAATTGAACTATCGTTCCCCGTTAGATCAATAACCAGTATTAAACAGATCTAATAAATCATTCATTGCAGCTTTCGAAAGACGGTAATGTCCATTCTGTCCTGGTACAATAAATAATCCAGAGTTGTCTTCATTCACCCAGAAAGAGAATTTGATTTTTGTACCATCTTTCAATGTAACAGTGGATTCGTATTCAGGTGATGAGATATCCAATTGTGCCATTGAATATTCGGCTGATTTAACTGCTGTAATAAAACGTTTAATCGACTTGGTATTCGTTGTACTTATTGGATTCTGATCTACCGCAAGAATGATGGAAGTAATATCGTTCTCAGCTATTTGTTCTAACTTTTGATCTGAATCTTTTTTTGAGTAAGAACATCCTACTAACACAATCAGGATAAAAATAACTGAAAAAAAGTGAAATTTCTTCATCTCATTCCTCCCTTTCCAAGAAAATACATCTAATAACTAAACGATGCAAATATGAGTATAGTTGCATTATTCTGCCCGTTGAGCGGCAGCCGCAGTAACCCAAATAAGCGATGGATTAGTTCCACCGCTACGCACCTGTATCCTTTAGTTTAACAAATTATTTGTAACTAAACGAAAACAAAATTTCTCCTGAGTTCGCATCGACTACTACATTGTTTTCATGGAATATTACAGGCTTTGTTTTTACACCATGTGCTCCTCCGCTTGCCCCCTAAAGTTTACCCCCTTAAAGGTTACAATGTAAACAGGCGTATTGTTTAAATGTCCATCTCGCTTCAATTGAGCATTCTTTGCCTTGGCAGATTCTGAAAAACCTTCGGTAACGGAAGTCATTAATTGATATTCGACATGAATACTCGTTGCTGTTTGTGCGATCACATTGCAATAATTCGAAGCTTCTTTAATTGCCTCTTCTTCTGATTTATTCGGTTTCGTTGTCGGCGTCCTTAAAACCATATCACTTTGGTTTAAAAAAGATTGACTTAGCTCAGTCTGAACGGGAAGCTCTGTGTTTGCTGAAGCTGAGGAGACTGTCGCAATTCCTGCTGTCACAATTATTATTAATTGAACAAATCTTCGTTTCATTCTTGACATAATTTCACCTTTCCTTGGCTCATAAAAACTCCTTCGTTACAATTTGACTTCACAGATTTTTAATGGTATTTTTCCCGAATAATTCTTTTGTATTCTGCCCGTTACTTCAATGAAAAACGGCCGCCGATCTGTAGCCAGCAGCCGTTGCGTCTCCATTCAACTATCGTTCTCCGTTAGCTCAATCAACGTTTATTAAAGTACGCATCTTAACAAATGGTAAAAAACCAAACAACTTTAGAATATAAAAATACAAATATATATAAGGCCGACTGCTAATAAAATAAGTGAAATAATATATTCTTTTGAGCCTTTCAAATACCTCCACGCATACTGGCTTACCGATTAATAAATGAATCCATTTCTTCGCGGATTACTCAACCTACGTTCGAATTCTACACAAAGATGCGGCTTTAGGTGTTCGATAAATGCACGTGCTTCGCCTTCAGCGAAGGCTCGATTTATTTGTGGATTCTGGATGACACCCAACCAATGATTTAGGACGGATTGATCGTCGTTTGGCCCTGACCATCTCCTAATAACGATGTTCCCAGTTCTCTCGAGTAGCAATAAGTACTCCCGAATATCTTTAATAATCATTGGCTCAGCGATGGGGAGCTCGATTTCTCGGGAAACAAGTTCTTCTTTACAGCTGCCTTCACGAAAATTTTGTGAATGAAGAGTGTAGATTGCCCCTGGTACATGCCGATAACGATACTCGAACCCTCCACTGCATCTCTCTTCGAATACAGAAATACCGTCATGCTGCCGCCTGTATTGATTCATTACAAGACCTCTCCCTGCCCGCCCTAAGAAAGCAGATGCCATTAATTGATCCCGTGCAGCAAATACTTTGCCCTCTCCATTTCTATTGGGGTCAATATACCGTAGGTCAGTCTCTGGCGAAGCATGAAAGACAATGCGAAAGGGTTGCATCTTTAAACCTCCAGCCTGTTTTGTTATTGTATCCGTTATCTTAAAGCGGATTTAATGATAACGTCATAAGTTTTGATGGTTTCCGCATCGATTCTCGCTGTTGAACCTATTATCATGATTTGTAATTAACAAATCAACAAGGTCTGAGACACTAAGGCCCTATTCTGCATTTTTTAGCAGCTCATGAATTCGAAGTGCTATGAAAAAGCAGAGTGCCGGAGCGCTCTGCTTCTTTCAACTATCGTACCCGTTCGTATTATGAGGTCACCAGATCTTTCTGGTGGACCTCATTTTTGTGTGGTCGTAAGATAGCGATAGCCGGGGATTGAACGTTCGTGCCCGTGGGACTGGGATCCCGAGAGCTATACAGTTCATCCCCCCTACTTGTTAAACCATGATTAGGCTGGTTGGGACGATGATCCCGAATCACATGCGATAATGTGGACGACAAAAAGGTTAGGGGGTGCCGGCTACTATCATATGAGGAGTGGTTTAATGAACCCTGTCATTGGATTGGATGTATCGAAAGGAGAAAGTCACGCACAAGCTTTTTCAGATCGAGGAACACCCCACGGAAAGACCTTCCGATTTGAGCACAATCTGGAGGGATTAGCGTCCTTCCTCCGCTATGCTAAAGACCTGGAATCCTTTACGGGACAGCGTCCAGCCGTGGTGCTAGAAGCAACAGGTCATTATCACAGCCCAGTCGTTCAGTTCCTGGATGAGCATCAGTACCTGTACATTGTCATCAATCCGTTAATTTCATACCAAGCAAAAAAGACCCATTTACGCAAAGTGAAAACGGATGTTGCAGATGCGTACCAACTGG
>NZ_JBWDNQ010000051.1:0-3647 GCF_056269285.1 Paenibacillus sp. JT31N11 | reverse complement strand
AATGTCTCATAGATTGCGAAGAAGCACAGTTTTTAAAAACCATAAAAGCTGGGTTTAGTTTCGTGCTGCCATTTTTAGGTCTGAGCTAATATTAATTTTCGGGGTAGTTGAATCTTAAGAACGCAGAAATTGATACAATTTAGCGGTTCCTTTTCCAAGTGGTGCATACTCTAAAAGGTGCATTGGTATCAAAGGGGTGCACACCTTTTAACGATCCCTCGAAAAATTGAAATATGATACAAGAAGCAAATCAGAGTCGCAATACAATTATTAGTTTGTCTTCGAAGATTTCGCCGTTGTCACGGAAGCCGAAGCTTTCATAAAGCTTTTTGGCGACCAAGTTTCCAGCCTTATAAGAAATCCAGCAGTAATATGCAGGCCCTACTGGAAAGGTGCAGATAAATTCCAAGATTTTTTTCATGGCTTCCCGACCATAACCCCTGGAACGTCGGTTTTTCAGCATGATGCAGGGCTTCTCCCTTCATTATCTTGTTTTTAGCTATGCCGTGTCTCTTTGAATTAATTCCCACTCCCACACTCAAATTTTTTTAATTATTTTTCTAAAGATAACAGTTGTTTCATCACTGATGACAATGTTTCGGTTGAATTTTCTACCTGACCAGAGCGCCAAGCGACAAAACCGTCTGGGCGGATAAGTACGGCTCCACCTGCTGGGATCCGATAGATTTTTTGCCACCGGTTTTCAGGATCTTGTAAGCTTCCTGTCTGACCAATGGTGAACATATCGATTGTTAGGTTGTTAAATTCAGCAGACACATATTGTGCTGTATGGATCCATGTGCTGTGTTCATCGGCTATAAGGGCAAAATTTTTGTTAAAAAGATCAATGGTGGAAATGGGGTTTCCATTTTGTTCTAACCAGAGATGGGGTGCACGTGTACCTGGTCTTCCATCAAGTTGTTCGACATATGGTGATAAGCTACTCTCTGAATCAGAGTGCTCAGCGATAACTGCTGATGAACGATATTGGTACCGCATAATGACATGATTATTACTTGTAACGGGAGATTTTCTCTCTTTTTTACTAACCATATTAAGCTGTCCTGTATTCGCGATCAGACCAGCTTGCTCGGTGGTAAAGTGAGAAACTGCTTTTCGTTCGACCTCATATGTGCTTAAGAGCTCAGGCGCGGCCATACCTTTTAGAACAGCAGCTAATTTCCAAGCTAAATTATGTCCATCTGCAATCCCTGAGTTTCCACCAAATCCTCCAGTAGGTGGCATGAGATGCGCTGCATCCCCGACTAAAAAGATACGACCGACTTGAAACCGATCTGCCACCTTTACCGCAGCTTCCCAAGGAAGGACACTGATCATCTCCACATCGAGCTCTGGATTACCCACTGCCTTACGGATCAATTGGATACAGCGCTCATCAGGGAAATCACTCAAGCTTTCTCCCTTGGCCGGATCGAAAGTCACATGGAAGGTCCAAAGATCGTCATTATTGATCGATACCAACGTTCCGGTCGCCTCTGGATGATTAATATTACAAATGCTAAACTCGCGACCTTCGACGTATGGTTTCAAATTGGCCCGGAAATACAAGTTCATATTATAGCTAAGCGTTCCGCGTCCGCTCATTTGGATCCCTAATGCTTCGCGAATCCGACTATTGGCACCATCGGCTGCGATCAAATATTGCGCGGAGATCGTTTCGCGAGTGCCTGTTTCACCATTCTGGATGATTGCTGTAACCCCTTGTTCATCCTGAGTAAACGAAACCAATTCCATATTAAATTGGACATCCGCTTGACGTTCTTGAATCGCCTGCAATAAGATTGGTTCCATTAAATCTTGGGTCGTAAAACTACCACGTGTTGGGCTAAGTTGTTCATTTTCAGCGACAAGCTTTTGAATCAAGTCTTTCATGGTTGAGAAATCTGCTTCGAGTAATGTATTTGCTTGGAGCAGTCCACCGCCACCTTTGCTTAAGGCTGCACCTGCTGCGCGAATCTGCTCTTCGATCTGAAAAGGGCGAAACAACTCCATCGACCGTGTATTGATCCCACGTGCTTTGGGATGAATAGATGTTCCATGATGCCGCTCAATCACGCAATAAGAAATGTTGTGATGACTTAAAAACAAGGCTGTTGATAAACCGACCAATCCTCCGCCAACGATCAATACAGGATATTTTTGTTTTTTCATAGTGTTTTCCTCCAATGTTATTGGTATATGAACTGAATATAAACAGGCTTAACTGGGGGAGCATTTTCCATTAACCTAAACCCTTGACATAATGACGATCGCAGGGAATTTTCTATTTGTAGGTTTTTCAACTGAACGTTCGTTGAGTTAAATAGACAAAAAAGAACGGGCCCTAAACGGACCACATCTTGACATAGAAGTCGACCATTCGCTCCAGCTGTGCAGAGTTTCTCTCTTTGCCAAATAAAATATGCTGGAAGGCACCGATCGCCACATGAGAGATTAGCTGGGACGACGCCATCTCAAAATCCATCTGACGGATTTCGCCAAGTTCCGCCCGCCTCTTCAAAAAACTGATTAATGCATCGGAGGGCTGTTCAGCCATACGATTTAACCATTCCAATTGCTCGTGCTCCACCAAGTTGCGTTCCCGGAGCAAAATCTGAAAGTATTCCTTGTCGTTCATAAACCGTTCGTTGAAGCCGTGAATCGCATTCAGCAGCACTTCCCGCAGTGGCAGATCGTTACGGAATGTACTTGCGAATGACGTAAGAATGTTGGCCATCCGCTTTTCTTGTGCATTTTGCAATACAGCCAGTAAAATTTCATGCTTGCCGCCGGGAAAATAATGATACGTCAGCGCCTCGGCCATGCCAATTTCTTTATTCAATTCGCGCATGGAAGTCGCATGAAACCCCTTCTCCGCGAAAAGCCGCCTAGCGATATCGAGGATCTGCTGTCTCCTCTCTTCCGCCAAGAGATCGCGGTTCGTTTTTCTTCCAGTGTTAGACAACAATTCCCTCTCCGCCTTTTCACTAAACGATCGTTGAGTTAATATTAAAATATAAATTCTCCCATGTCAAGTGGTTTAATAGTCAAAATATCGATCATTCACCGGCTTCACCAACATCCCCTTTTTCATACTGACTACAGGGTGAAATTCTGCGAATTCATGAGTCTGAGTGAGGAAACTGAATCATTTCGAGGGAGCGTAACAAGCGAGCGAGTAACGACTCTGCCTCATGGGTCATTCCCAATTGAAGAAGTTCATTCGTATGGCGCTCAACCATGATTCTGTTAGAACAGCTGTATGTTGTAAGTTCCGAATTGAAGCGAGGCATGCTTCTTTCAAGTGAGGGATTCTTGGGAGATATGCACTATACCCAGAGAGTCCGCGGTCAAAATAACGATGCCGAGATTCGTTGAAATCTCGACGAATAGCCTTCAAGGCCGGCCGCGTTACCGTTACCGCCGCTGAGAAGCGAGCAACGTCCCGCGCACCGAATGGACGACGCTGATCGGCGGAAGCCCGAACATGCGGGCGTATTTTACCGATTTGCTGGCAGCTTGTCTAATTCAACTAACGTACCCGTTAGGATTCCTGTAGAGCGTTAATTTTGAGCTTTGCATTAAAACGAGCGACTCCGGTACGATGGGGTAGTCACGGGTCATAGCCCTTTAACCATCTTAAGGAG
>NZ_JBWDNQ010000052.1:0-3625 GCF_056269285.1 Paenibacillus sp. JT31N11 | reverse complement strand
TCGCATGCACATGAATGACGAACATCGGAAAGCCGTATGAGGGAAAACCTCACGTACGGTTTGATGAGGAGGGGCTGAAATTATTCAGTCCCTTACTCTAGTTGAAGTAACTGGCAGGATAGTTAATCGTTCTGCCGAATGGATATAAAACATGAATATTTTAAATGGGGGAGCCATGACTAAAATAAATTTTCTGGAGACAAGATTAGCTAGCAGATATGGTGAAGATGGTTCAGAAGAAAATAACAATACGGTATTTGCTGACATAATCGTTGATTCGGTGTCCGTATATCAAAGGCTGAAAGAGTACGACTTTGTGCCGGCTTTTGGTTGGGGGAATGATGAACATCAACAGCTTATAACGGATTACTTTTTATTTAAATATCCCTTTGAATTCAAATATCATAGGTATCCAATATTGATTTGTTCAGAGTGCGGTGATTTGGAATGCGGTTATATCTCTGTAGCTATTGATAAAGAAGCAGATATAGTTGAGTGGAGTAATTTTTACTTAGAACTTAGTAATCAACCTCTTGATTTAGGCCCATTCTACTTTCATTGGGATAACTATAAGTTAGCAATAGAGAAAGCTTATGAAATGGGTCGATTACGCTAACGGGTACGATAGCATAATGCCGAAGGGCTGCCGCGCGGCAGTCCTTCACTACGTAACAGGAGGTTTATTGAGTAACTGGCCGAATAAGAGAAACAAGTGTGAAGTGTTAATTATTGGGGGGACATAAGTGAATACAGAACAATATTTAATGAATTAATCGGACTTTTGAATCAATTTGATCATGGAGAGGAATTTGCTTTTTACAACTATGGTCCCGACACAATTAGTCGAATTGGTTTTGCAACAAATATTACTCCTGAACTTCCAGGCTGCCGGTAAATTTATCCGGCAGCCTTGTTTTGCTATTAGGCAGTAGGAGGAGCGGCCGCTACCTGGAGTCGGACAACAGAAGACGGAGTCGATGCATTTATTTTTGCACTCTCGGTTAGCCAACCGGGACAACACCAACAACGGGAAAAGTCCCGAGGAACGAGCTCTTATCCAGCATCATCCCGATGAAGTAGAACCACGATCATCGCTGATTCCTTTCGCTATGATTGCAGGCTCTTTTTGCAGTGACCGGCCCGTCTAGTCCTTGGGTCTAGCCATATTACGACTAATGTCTAGGCTAATGTCTGGACTTGAGCAAGATCTCGCTTCAACGACCACGCAGTACAATAAAGATATCAAAGACGAACGATACAAAAAAGGGAGGACATGATGGTTGTTGAGGGGACGAAGCGCAACATTGAAAAAACCAAGTCGTCAGTAAAGTTTTTTGAAGGAGAGAAATGGTTAGTACTTACCGGGTTACTCGGTTTTCTGCTTGCGGGGATATGTGCAGTATGGGTATTGATGTATGGAGGACCTGTATCGCCTGACGGGAATGTCTCCAACGCATTCTCTTTTAATGCGGCGCTGGGAATATTTCTACTGTCAACGGCGGCGATCGCTCCGTTTTCCGCAATGGGTATGAAAGGCAGAGCATTCTTCCGATGGTCTTATATCCTACTTGCTCTTTATTCCTACTTTGCGGAAACCATGCAAAATTTTCGCGGCGTCAACCCGAGGTTTGTGAAGAGCGGCATGCCCTTTGACAACATGGTCGGTGATATTTTTACCTTTGTAGCTTTGTTTCTGATTCTGTGCTACCTGTTCTTAGCCATTCAATATTTCCGCAAAAAAGCATACATGCGCCGCCCAGCGCTGATTGTAGGTATCCGGTATGCAATGATCGCAGTGATGTTCTCATTTATGGCTGGTATTTGGATTTCTGTCAACAACGGCCGAATCGTCGGCGTAGACGGGAATATTATTGTTCTGCACGGCCTTGGTTTCCATGCTTTGCAAGCTTTGCCGTTTGTCGCTTGGCTGTCTGACCGCAATTCATTTACTGCAAATGCTCGCAGCAAATGGACTCATTTAGCAGGTATTGCCTATTTACTCGCTTTAATCGCAATTGGCTGGCAGACATATCTTGGCCGCAGCCTCTTTGAATGGTCTGCACTCTCGCTTCTCATCTACGGTTGTTTCCTCATCTCGTTAGCGGCAGGGGTGCAAGTGCTGCTGCGTAAACCGTCATGGGGCACAATAATGGAGTAGCATGCCACATGTGTGAAAAGTCCAACGATTTGAGCAAACCAGCTGCCGTTGATGAACTTGAACAAATATCCGAGCAGAGATTGGACGACACATTGCAGGTGCTGCAGCAGGTGTGACACGGGGACAATCGCTGGCTATGCGATGCATATGGTTCCGGAATCACGCTGGGCCTTGCCTGTTGCGATGATTGAAACACTTATCGAATTGGCCCCTGGTATTCCTTCAGCAACATTGCTTGGTGGCAGTGGGATGGCGTTTCCGATATCGGAAACGTTTCAGCGCTCTCCCTATTGTTTATCATCTGGATAATTTTTAAACTAGTTCGAATTTGAGCGCTTCCCCGGAACCGGTTTTCAAGCGCAAAAAAACCGCTGAAAATGGGAACGTACGACTACTGCAAGCTCGGTTACAGCTTGCCGCTCTTGAGCAGAAGAATCAAATTCTCCGCCGCCAGTCCTGCCTGGGCCTCGATGTCAGATCTGTTCGCCTCGCGCAAGCCAAGAAACACGTCATCGAACAAATCGGCGCGCAGCAAGGCGAAGAATATTCCCGCAGCGCGCTGCTTGTCGTTGATTTCCCAGCCCTCGGCAGTCATCCAGCGATCGAGGTAGCGCACGAAGATAGCGTTTCGGCTCTGAATGACCTCTTTCCGGTATCTTCTTCCAATCTCGGGAAACCGGAACGAATCCTGGCTGACAACGCGGTACAGCGCCAATTGCGTCCTCGACAGCGCATGGGAGAGGTACTTAACGCCGGCCTTTGCAAGCGCAAGATGCGGGGGCTTGGAGAGCCAATCCTCTGTTTGCGGCCATTGCTGATCCTCCGCCGCGGAGTTCCCATCTTCCAGATCGTTCATGCCGCATGCGACTTTGATCACCGTGCTGAACAGATCATCCTTATTGTGTCTACAACTTTATTTTCGCGGTCTAATACTTTATTTTCACAGAACCGTATGATGTATGAATCGCTATCGGGAGGAGTCTGTCGATTCCACGTGGAAGCCCTTCGCTAAGCTAACGGTCAGGCTATCAAAGACATATAATACAACTCCACCAATCATTGATTACATCCCCGACCAGGTGTCTAATGGAATTTTATCCAAATGATGGTCGCAACATGTTTTCTGGATTGCTATACTGGAGATCAATCGGTCTAAAGAGCTTCTTCTGGAGTCTGTGACAGGAAAGAAGGAGATATATGCCCCGTTACCCTGATGTTCGTTCATCATCCATCCATCGGAGAGGATTCTGGCTAGCGCCATTCCGCTTGGATACATGGAAGCGTACGCTTTACGGTATTCTTTGCTTCCCCGTTAGTGCTCTATGGTTCGCGTTTACCATACCCGGATTAATTGCGAGTTCGGCTCTCATGATTACCTTTATACTTGGTATCTTACTGTTCATATTTTTCTTTGGTATCGCGCGGACTGCTGGCAGGTTCGAGCGAGCACGGGCGCGCTGGTTCTTA
>NZ_JBWDNQ010000031.1:0-33070 GCF_056269285.1 Paenibacillus sp. JT31N11 | reverse complement strand
CGAAGTGTGGCCAATGAACCCGTGCACATGATGTTTTTGAAGACTTGCCGCAGCTCCGGGAAAACCACGTCGACCCAGCGATGAATTTGGTTCTTCGCACTCACGAGTCTCGTTACGACAAAGTCGCGATTGGAGAGAAAGACACGGAGTTCTTCAAGGGCTGCTGGTGTGTTGCGAGTAACCGAGTAGTATCCGTTTTTGACCATGTCGGCGATGACAAGAGCATCCTTCTTGTCACTCTTGGATGGTGTATTGTCACGGTTCTCCTTGTTCTTTTTCACCAGATGTGGATTGACGAGAACGACTTCAAATTGGCGATCCGAGAGCCA
Organism: Paenibacillus sp. JT31N11; assembly: GCF_056269285.1. Lineage (NCBI taxonomy): Bacteria > Bacillati > Bacillota > Bacilli > Caryophanales > Paenibacillaceae > Paenibacillus > Paenibacillus sp. JT31N11. The sequence goes on along the minus strand of NZ_JBWDNQ010000031.1, from coordinate 32,741 downwards.
CTTGGATACGTTAAGCCAGTAATGTCCGGTAGGCTCCATGCCAATAATGGCCGCCGTTAAAGCGTGAGCGGATTGCAGCGACTGTATCCACCGAAGAAGGCTGTGAAAACCTTCCTCATCATTCGAGAAGGAAAGGGAATGACCAAGCACAATACCGCGAAAGTTAACGGCTCGTGCAACATGGGTCTGCTGGGCGATGTCGATCCCGACGACCAGATGTTGGGCGGTCATTTTTTCAAGGAGTTGATTTTGTTTGTCCTGCGATTTAAACTTCATAGTAGAGCGTCCTCCTGGATGATGGGATTTAAAGGGCTATGACCCGTTGCGTACTCCCATCGTACCGAGGCGCTCGTTTTTTTGCAAAGCGGTAATTTAACGCTCTACAGGAATGCTATCGTACCCTTTAGTTGCAAGGCGAGGGCAAAGTTTACGTTGTTACCCACAACGATCAACCTCGCTATGTATTGAAAATTGATACCCCGATGAATATAAAGCTGGTTACCCATTTTCTTAAAAGCTATGAAGGCTCTCTTGTCCCACAACTCCATTTTACTGATCCTGACTACGAATATTTTATCTACGAGTATGTTATAGGAGTTGCAAATAAACAAACTGGGCCAAAATCCAAGTGGCTGACTAAATTATTGGAATTGTTAATAAATCGTTACGAACTGGTATCCACGCAGAAGGGCTGGGGATGGCTGGAAGAACCGCTTTTTGAACAGGTTAAAAAACAAGCATAACCCCTACTAATTAACGGTAAGGGTTTATTTTGCTTTTAGATGTGAGGGCAACAATTTTCTAGAAAAGAGCCTATTACAAAAACAGTATGCGGGCAGCCGAAGCGCAAACCATGTTCGCGCCGTGGCCGCCCGCGGAAGTCATACATTGCAATCACCTGTAACGATTTCGTTAATTGATTAACACATAAGAAATCGTTAGTTCACGATGCGGATATCGTGAATCTGCGTGTTGCCCTTCGTATCGACATAGACCCTATACCCGCCGACTTGATACGTCCCCGCGGCGTTGTTTTTGATCTTCAGCTTCACAGTGATATAATTTTTCGTCCCGTTGGAATAGCTCTCTGTCACCGTGATCGCCAGATCGTTCATATTACCGGTGAGTTTCGTCACATATGCGGAAGGCGTCGCGCTGACGAGCGTGATTTCCACCCACGCGGCGAACAATGTTAAGTCAGAGGTTACAGGGTCGTCGAAGTTGTAAGCGTCGCCAGCCGCGCTGCCTATACGCCAGCCGTCAAAAGTATAGCCTTCACGGGTTGGGTCCGGGGTTGGCTTGGCGACGGTTTGGCCAAGTGTTACAGTGGCGTTTGGAACTTCGCTGCCCTCGCCGGTGTCAAAGGTGACCGTACATATATCCGCCGGATCTCTGCTATCCTTAAATACTTCCACGGTACGCATTGTGTTTCCGGTTATGTTGAAGGTCCCGAAGTTGTTTACGCCGACGGTGACAATGCCCCCTCTTGCCACACTTGAGAGGTGTACGGTGTAAGTCGCGCCGGAGCCGGTCAATGTAGCCCCCTTGACTGCCGCTCCGGTGATGCCGCCCGTATTGAGCGGCGACGACCCCCAAAAATCCGTGGAGCCGCCGGTGACGGTTATATCATCGGCAGTCAGGCCTGTTACCGCCTTGTTGAATGTAATCTGTATGCCTGTGCTGTCGGCTGTACCATCTGCGCCGCCCACTTGGGCCGCTTCGACTATGGCGACATCGGTCAGCACCATGCTTTCCGGTATCCAGGAGGCGTAAATCGTTAAATTGGAAAGCACGGGTTTTCTAAAATCATAAAGGATCCCGCGATCCGCGCTGCCTACCCGCCAGCCGTTAAAGATATAGCCCGCGCGGGCTGGGTTCGCGGGTTCCGTTGCAGTTTGGCCAACATCAACCTTGGTGGGGGATTTAACACCTTCGTCGTCAAAGGTAACAGTATATTGGCTCGGTATTACGTTTGTGCCGCTGGTATCGGCTACCAAAGTCACGGCGGAACGTTCCGGGATAGTGATGTCGCCTGATACTTTACCTTTGGATGTGAAATTGTCAGTCGCGTTAGTTACATACATATCGTATTCCAACGCACTTACGCCTTCGATGTTTAGCACCTGGTTGTTTAGGCTTGAGTTTACCAAGGTTATAACCAGGGTTTGGTCTTCGTGATGGGTAAAGGCTGTAACAAGCAGGTCGCTTTCCGGCACGCCTGTCACTTGGCTGTCAATCCTGACGGCACCAGGCCTGATATATTTGTAGAAGTGCTTTGAAGTGGCATACTTTTTGCTGTTTCGGCCTAAACTCTGACTCGTCAGCTCATATTGGTTTGGATTGGTACTCGACACATAGCCCTGCCAGAATGTCCATGCGGAAACATCGCCGTATAGCAAGGCGGATTGTATAGCCATGGCTAAGGTAAGCGTGCTGTTCCCGTTGCTCTCCCGATTAAGCCAGTTATTGCCGTAGCCGGATGTTTCGGTCATCCATCTGGGGTTGCCGGAAGGCGCGGTTGTAGCTTTTTCAGCCTCCCAAAACCCTTTATGCATACTGATATCGGTGGCCTGGGTGCCGTCCGAGTAGCCGTGCACAGCGAAAGCGTCAAGGTTCTCTCTTGCTGCGGCGTCGGCCATAATCACTGGATGGTATGGGTTCCAACCCCGGTTCTCATGCTCCAGCATATGCTCCGCGCCGTATATAATTATGTCGGGATACGCCTCTTTGATAACAGGCACGGCGGCTTTTAACATGGCTACGTACTGGGTGGGGATGATATAGGCGGAATTCCAGGTCTGAGGGAAGAAAGGCTCGTTTTGCAGGCTTATGCCGTATACGTCCACTCCTTCGGCCTTGTACATATCAAGGACTTCCACCCACCAGCGGCCATAATCCTCAAAATGCTCGGGTAGAAGGTATCCCGTATGCCCGCCGATAGCTATCAAAGTCTCCTGACTGCCGTCTCCGCCGGATATGCTCTTTGAATGCTGGTTGCTTTTCCATTGCGGCGGCGGCGTCCAGGCGGTAAGGATAATCCTCAGGGGGATATCCAATTCCTTAGCCCTGTCGTTCAGGGCTTTTACCATAGGCTTTTGCCTTGCCCAGTCCGTATCCTGAGTGCCATAGGTGGGGCTGTCGTAGGTAGTATGCCCCGTGTCCGGAGGTATAAAAGGATATACCTCGTTGCGCCACATAGTAAGGCCAAGGTCAAGCAAAATCTCGTCAATCCAAGCTTCTGAATAGTATTGATTCGGGTTGATGACGCTATTACTCCAGTTTCTCATAGCGCCGAAGAAGCCGAATCCCTCCATGACTTGATACGTGACGCCGGGGTCGAGGGTGAGGGTAACGGCGTTTCCTACCCCCTCGCTAGACACGGGAGCCTCCGTGACAGGCGCCGCTGCCAAACTTACAGACGTCCCCATCAACATGCAAATGGACAGCATAAAGGCGATCCATTTCTTATGTGCTTTCATACATACCCTCCTAATATAATGTATTTGTAACAAAGTTACATGATTTATCTCAAATCGGAGTACTGCTTTAGCAATTCCTGAGAGCCGCCTTTACCGAATACGCGCAGATAACCCCATGCCTCGCGATCGCCATAGCTTGGAAGGATCCTGCGACTTCAAAATTTCGACGACTGCTTCGTGTCTTTCAATATTGGAGATTGCGCCAGTTCCAGCCGTCTCCCAAGTGGCGTCTTACGGAATCGGAAACGCTTTCCAGTCTGCATTCGGAAGTTTTTCACGCTGGACGGCGAGAATAAAGGCTACTACGATAAAATTATGGCATTTCAGAAAGAACTAGATTCCCTCCTGACTGTGGAATTTGCCGGCATCAGCCGTTTCGCCGAACTAATTTTTGACCGATTGATTGGCCAGAAGTATCACTGCTTCTGAGTGTTTGGCGCCCTTCTTAACGACGGTGAACTTGTTGTCAATATTTATTTGCATGCGTAATTTTTATCTAATCCTATTTTCACCATAATATGCTTATATTGTCTACTAGAATTTTGAATATATCATCTATTTCATTATTTCTCCATATTTTCTCGTGCGGCGAGAAACAAATTGCATTTGCCATCTCCCCACAAAAGCATACCGGTGGTTTTTCCTGGTTAGGTTGTTAGAAAGGGAGCGGTACGATGATGTAATCGACAGTGAGGCTACGCACCCAGATACGGTTCCGATCCGCCCAGATGAACTTGAGCGCGTTTATGAGACGGTCCGGAACGGGCCATGGAACGATGGCCGAACGAGTCCGGCTAACGGATGATCTCTCTTGTTCTACGCAGAAGCGGCATGATTTCCGCCGTGCTCGAACGGTTGAGGTCGGTCTCGGAAGAACCAAGGTATTTGTCGATGCGGGGACCTATGTCATTATCGGCGCCGTAGATCCGAGATGCCGCCGCATTCGCCTGCAGTATTTAGCAAAGAAGAAGCCTTCGAACGGATTGCCGGCTCCTTAACCTGCAAGCCTTCCTGTGTATGGAGTGCTCGGAAGAATGGGTACCGACTTATGCACATGGTGGACTGCCCGCTCTTTATAGACGCCCAGAGCGACGAGGTGGTGTATGTTTGAACATATGAAGATGTTTACATTGATAAATTTTTATGACGGGAGCAGGCAGGGCTGCGACCTTAATTGGAGGACAAGTTTTATCGACCAATAGGGGTTTACGGGATAGCTGCGGTTGACGAAAAGAACTTAGCTATGAAAAGTTTAGGTCCTTACACCGTCCAATTTGACTTGCCTGGTAGTCGCCTAGAAGCTTCAGAGTCCCTTAGAGCAAGCATTAAAACGGGAAATTAGAGAGGAAATAGGTGCTACACAACATGATTGCTCCACTAAAATCTTGCATCATATTGCAATTTTATATGAAGTTCATATTGGGGTGGAGAATGCTTCCTTTATAGGTCGAATCGTTTGAGGGACAAGACTCTAAAGCTTTGAATGGCTTCCTTTCGATGAAGTTAGACCGAAAAATTCTTCACCACTGGTTGAGGTAGCTCTTGAGGGCATAATAAAAAATCGTGTCCTGACTAACCTAACGGAGAACGATAGCTCAATAACAAGAGGCAGTCTACTATTTTATTTTCCAAGTCTTCAGACTGCCTTTCGTAATAGTGAAGTTTAGTCTAATACTTATTTCTTAAGATCTGCCGATGCTCTACTCCTAAAAACCGCGTCAAATCAACGACTCCAGTCTAAGATTTCATTTTCATCGGACACTTATCGCATATGGAGTTTACTCGCTAACGAAGCCTATGTTAACTAAGACATCACAACGTCCTCCTTTATTGAATAATCCCGCTTGGGCATTGCCATTTGGCTTTGCTGCTGGGATGCTTGGTAGCGCCTTTAATTTTAATGGGGTACCTATCGTCGTCTACGGTACCATACGTCGTTGGAGCCCAGATCGCTTCCGAGGAACCTTACAAGCTCATTTTCTTATTTCTGGTATATTTGTGGTTGCCGGTCAAGCACTAGGTGGGTTATGGACAAAAGATTTGTTTACCCTTTCAGATTATCTCTGCCAGCAATTGTTATCGCAACGCTACTGGGGACTTTTTTACATCGACGTATTCCTAGCCACAATTTTGAAAGGTTTGTGTTTATTTTGATCATTTTGTTTGGCATTTTATTGTTGTTTAGACGTGCATAAATACTATCTTTTATATGTAAATATTTAGACCCCGTTTTATAGACTTAGTTATCTTTTTTCTTTACATGTGGATTACTACTGATATGCGGCAAGCTGATCGCCCCCCTTCTTAACACGTGTTATAAAGCAATTTCTCAATCATGATGCAAGAATCCATCGATCTCCCATCATTTAAAGGAACTTGAAATTGCTGGGCTTATTCAAAATATTCGTGAGGGTAAATATATGAGTTTGGTCTTTCTACCGGATGTAATGAATGCTTATTTAAATAAATTATCGGAAATATACAACAAATAAATATTTGGTTTATTTACCATAATCTCAGGTTATTTGATACTCAAAATACATCGCCTCTGAAGGCAATGTTTTTTATTCTTACGTGATTTGCTCTTCATTGTAATCGCTTGGTCTGTATCTTATCTGTTAGAGCTTGGTTTTAGGTCTCAAAGATTATTCCGAAGAATAATATAGAACATATCATTGTTGGACCAATTGTTCGTAACTTGACCCATTATAATTCGGTTATTATATGCAGGAGGGAATCACAAAATGCCCAGTATGGTATACATGATGACCAATACGAACGATATGAATCAGGTCGTGGCATTTTACCGGGACATGAATGGATTGCTCACCTTTATGGCTTCCTATCCGACCTATGGAAAAGGTACGGGGACAAAGGAGGTCTCAACCGCAACGCCGAACGATGGAATCGATCCTCTTCATTCTCAAGGCTCTTTAACTTTGTCCCGTGATGGTCGTTTCCTTTTTGCGGTTAATGCAGGTAATCATAGTATCAGCAGCTTTATGGTAACTAAAAATGGGCATCTTATCTTCTCGGACATAAAACCATCAGGAGGTGCCCAACCCAATAGTATCGGTGTTTTCGGAAACCTTCTCTATGTCTCCAATGTAGGAGATGCCGCCAATCATTTTGCGTCGAATATTTCTGGTTTTTATGTAGATGATAACGGGCGTCTTATTCCTATTCCAGGATCTATTCGCTCTCTAAGCACCATTAATGCTCAACCCGCGCAAGTCCTGTTTACTCCAGACGGAAGCAAAATAGTTATACCTGAACTTACCACAAACCGTCTCAGCGTCTTTAACGTTAATCAAAATGGCACGGTAACAGGACCAATGATTAATGAATCCAATGGTAACATGCCGTTTGGCTCTTATTTCCTTTCCTCCGGGCTGCTTTTAGTTACGGAAGTAGGTTCTAATGCGCTTTCTTCCTATTCCTTAAGCAACAACGGCATACTTCAAGTAATAAGTGGCTCTGTACCGACGGGACAAAAGGCCACTTGTTGGGTGGCGGCATCGAAAAATGAACGTTTTGCATATGCGACCAACACCTTAAACGGTACAATAACCATCTTTCTAATTAGCAGCAGCGGTGCCTTAACAGTAGCCGGGCATGTTACCAGTACGCCGGCAGGAATACCAACCGGTTTTCCAATGAATATTGAAGTCAGTCAAGATGGACGATATCTCTATACGCTTAACGGAAATCAGGGTACAGTATCGGTATTTCAAATCAATGACGAGGGAAGTCGTTTAGTTAGATTACAGGTTGCTGCGTCGAGTTATGTCTCCTATTTTGGATCGCAAGGTTTGGCGGTACTTTGATCTATATGCCGTAATCTAATCTATTATCCTCCTCGTTGTTCGTAAAACCGAGATTTTGCAAAGAAGCAAAAAAGGAGCTGCCGCGGTAGCTCCTTCGTCAAATGCCTTGATTAAACTAACGTACCCGTCCCTCGGTTTTAAGGGTTTATCTCACATATACTCACTCATTCGCAGGATTTCGTCGCCATGGAATATTGCTGTTGTTCAGAAAGCAAGCTCATTAGACACCGTTGCTCTGGTCTTGGGCATGCGGGAACAGAAGAAGCGTGTGGGACATTTCTCCAATTACTTTTCCTCTGCACGCATACTCCACAATTTCCTTGGGGGTTCACCATCCCATAACTCTACGGGTCTATGCCCTTACATTCCTTCGTTACACCTGACCAAGGCGTGGAGACCGATAGCGTTTAGCTGACGGGTCTGAGCCCTTATCGGGTACGAACTCGGTTCTCCGTGCTTTCTTTGTGAAATCCTGCGAATGAGTCAATATACGTAATCGTTTAATCCGTCTTAGGCAGCTTGAATGCAGGTAGGGACAGCTTTTTCAGGAGAAAAAGTTCCCCCCGACTAACAATGCCGATGATGGTTCGTGCCAACTTCCCTATCCGTTTAAATATCGATTGATGCTTCTTCATTTGCTTGACTTGAACATTATTCTTATGCAGTTGTTGGAAAACAGCGTTATTTCCAACGAGTTGGAGCATAGCCAGATACAGATATTTTCGCAGCATAGCATCACCTCTTTTAGAAAGCACGATCTGTCCCTTGCGCTTCCCCGAAGTGCTTTCGGCTAGGTTTAAGCCTGCCTTACGCAATAATTGACGCCCATGGGCATACTGTCTGAGGTCGCCAGCTCCTGATAGAATTGCTGCCATGCAGATCGTGCCCAGGCCGATAGATCGAAGCTGATTGGCCATAGGAATTTCGCTGAGCAACACTTGTATATCCTTTTCTATTCTTTCTAGTATCTCAACAACCCGTTCGAACTCTTGAAATAGCCGTTGTAAATCTTGCTTTGCTTCATCGAGGGCAGTCGTTTCGCCTACACTACGCTTAGCTTGAGCGATGAGCTGCGCAGCTTTCTGCATGCCAGTGGATCCACCGGCTCGCTTCAGGATAGAGACGCTAGATCCTGCGGTGAAGGGAAATTTTTCAAAGTAGCTAAGGACCGTTTACAGGTCCAGTCTTCAAACACTAAGAAATACTCAGGGAAGCGAATGTCTAACCAGCGAATGATCCGGTTCTGTAGCCGTACACTATTCGACACCCAAAATTCCCGATCACTCATAATCGTTTTCAACCTTTGAAAAACGATAGCCTGTCGCGAGTATTCATAGTAGTACCCTCGGCTAACCACGTCAGCAATGACAACATCCTTCGGATCACTTTTGGAGGGAGAATTATCCCGGTTCTCCTTGTTTCTTTTGGTGGTTGCCGGATTCACCATGACAACGCTCTTGCTCTTGTCGGCAAGCCAATTCGCCAGGTTATACCCGTAGTGCCCTGTCGGCTCCATACCAATGATGAGCCTTTTTAAACGGTGTTTCTGTTGTAATCCATCGATCCATCGTTCTAATTTTTCGAATCCTTCCATTGTATTTGAGAATGTTAGATGTCGTTTACTCAGTATGATGCCGCGAAAATTAGTTGCTTGTGCTACATGAGTTTCCTTCGCGATATCTATACCCACAACAAGGTGAGATGTAGATATTCTTTCAATGCGTTGATTTTGTCCGGCTGATTGCTTAAACTTCATAGTAAGAGCGCCTCCTTGATGGTGTTGGGTTATTAACCTTTCGACAAACCCATCATACAGAGGCGCTCCTTTTTTGACAAAGGCCAAATCTTAGGCCCTACAGGAATGTTTAGCTTAATAAATTGGTGGTTAGAGCTAACCTAGCACTAATCCCTGGTGAAATACTCAACCACCAACACAATCAAGCCAAGAACGAACAGTAGAAGACCCACTATAAATGGGAACCCAAGAAATAGACTTTGTGCCGGTTCGTTCCCCAAATCATTTGCACCAAAAATAGCGAACCAAAGCTTCAATCCCAATGTTCTTATTGTCCATATATGAAGCGCCACGCACCTTAATCCGATAAACGAAAAAGCCCGCAGTAACCGAGGACTTCTTACGGACAAGAAGATTGAGGCATTTATTCTTATTATTTTTTAACCACAGGCACACAAAATTCGCCGTAGAATGTGCCGTCTCCGTTATCTTTTCGATAAGTCGCATTTGGACCGCCGATGTAAGCATAGTCAGTGATTTGGGACAAGATTTCACCAAAAGCACGGTAAGTCAGCTGATCGAACAAAGTTTCCTTGTCGCCATTTCCTGCGACCACGATGTACTCACTCTCTGGAAACTCGATGATGCGCGTTGCGTCTGCCACTGATTTGCCAGCTACTACCGCAAAATAATTCCACGGTTTGCCTTGATAAACTTCGTTAACTGACCATTCGCGATCGTCCTTTGCGGATTTTTTGAGCTTATCAAAACGCCCGTCAGCTTTGAGTCTGCCCCAAAACTCAGCTTTTTCCTTTTGCAAAGCCGGCATGTCTTGGAAATTCGATTGGATTGAAAAACCATAAGCGGTCAATGTGAATGATTTTTTGTGTTCTAGTGTGTAATTTGCCATGTGAGTTCTCCTTATATTCAGGAATTAGCCTTCGACTTTTTTTACACGAAGCCACATTTCGCCGTAGAATTCACCGTTTTCAACTGCTTTCACAAATGTTGAGTTACCAGGACCAACGTATTTGTAGTCTGTGATTCCTTGCAACATACCGCCGAAAACTTTGCCAGTGATTTCGTCAGCAAGGCGGTCTTTGTCAGCGCTTGTTCCAGGTACGACGAGGTAGTCGCCAGCGAGGAAATCGAGGACGTCCGCGCCTTCCGCGTCGAACTCGCCAATCACGCCGAAGCCGCGCCAAGCCTTGCCGGCGAAGACGTAATTGATTTGATATTCTTGCCCGTCTGCGAGCGCGAGAAGTTCAGCAAGCTTGTTGTTTTCAGTGATTTCAGCTTTTTTCGCTGTAGTTTTTGCTGCATTACCTGCCCAGTCGTTGTAGTCTTCAAGTGAAACACCGAAAGCAGTCATTTTGTAGTTTTCCGAGATTGTTTTGATTGAGTAGTTAGACATTTTGTTCTCTCCTTTGTGGATTTGTTTTTACAAGATTGATTCTATTTCCCGAATGTATCAAAAAATGATACTTTTTATTTTCATCTTCGTGCTTTCTGCTACTTTTTTGATACAATAAAATCATGAAAAAAACAGAACGAGTGAACCTTATCATGCGCTACATCAATAACCGCGCGCATTTTACGATTGCCGAGATTCAGCGGGAGTTTAAGATTTCCCGCGCAACGGCGATTCGCGACATTAACGAGATTCAGGCGATGGGTTTTCCGCTGACGACCGAGCTTGGGCGCGGCGGCGGATACAATGTCCTGCAAAATCAGTATCTGCCCTCCGTCCGCTTCACGTCAGAAGAACTAAAAGCGATTTTTATCAGCTTTATCGCCTCGAAAAATTCGCAGCTGCCTTATCTGCAAAATCGCCGCTCAATCACTGAAAAACTCATAGGCATCGCGTCACAAACCCAGCAAGACGAGCTAATCGAGCTGAATAATATCTTGCTTTTTGAAAATACAAATCCTTCCAATCCGAATCTATTGGAGCTCGATGATGCGGCGCCTGAGGAGCTGAACCAGCTGATTTCGCTTGCAGTGCGGGATAAACACTTGCGCTTGACTTATGAGCTGAGTCCTGGCTGGCCTCAATTGATGGACGTTTTTTTGCTGCATATATTTAACACGAACGCTCAGTGGCTGGCCGAGGTTTATGATCTTGATACGAGTGAGTTTCATTATTTGCCTGTTGTGATGTTGCGGGATTCGGCAATTTCTGAACGGGAGTTGAAGTGGTCAGAGCAAGAGATTTTAAGCAAAAAACTGCTTTTTGCACGTGAGTCCAATCTTGTTGTGAAGCTTGATACGACTGGGATTCAGCGTTTTAAGCGCATGCACCCCCCGGGAATTATTTTGTCATTCACCGGGATGTTTCAGTCGAGCGGGATATTCAATATTCAACTGGATGTGACCGATGCTGATTCGCTGGCGTATTATGCGGATTGGCTTTTGTTTTTGGGGAAAGGTGTCGAGTTCGAACGGATTCCCGATGAGCTGCGCGTGATTTTGGAAGAGCGTTTAGGGGTGCCGCCAACATTCTAACGAGAATATACACTGAGCCCGCCTTTAATAAACAAAAGAAGCAGCTGCTCCTTGAATCGTTAAACTAACGTACCCGTTAGCATTCCTGTAGAGCGTTAAATTTCCGCTTTGCAAAAAAACGAGCGCCTCGGTACGATGGGAGTACGCAACGGGTCATAGCCCTTTAAATCCCATCATCCAGGAGGACGCTCTACTATGAAGTTTAAATCGCAGGACAAACAAAATCAACTCCTTGAAAAAATTTCGGCCCAACATCTAGTCGTCGGGATTGACATCGCCCAGCAAACACATGTCGCTCGTGCGGTTAACTTTCGAGGAATCGTGGTCGGTAATCCTCTATCCTTCTCCAATGATGAGCAAGGTTTTCACAGCCTTCTTCAGTGGATCCAGTCGCTGCAATCTGCCCATGCTTTAACGGCGGCCATTGTTGGCATGGAGCCTACCGGACATTATTGGCTTAACATTTCCAAGTGGCTCTCGGATCGCCAAGTTGAAGTCGTTCTCGTCAATCCACATCTGGTGAAAAAGAACAAGGAGAACCGCGACAATACACCATCCAAGAGCGACAAGAGTGATGCTCTTGTCATCGCCGACATGGTCAAGAACGGATACTACTCCTTCACTCGTACGACACCAGCAGCCTTTGAAGAACTCCGTGTCTTTCTCTCCAATCGCGACTTTGTCGTGAAGAGACTCGTGAGTGCGAAGAACCAAATTCATCGCTGGGTCGACGTGGTTTTCCCGGAGCTACGGCAAGTCTTCAAAAACATCCTGTGCACGGGTTCATTGGCCACACTTCGTCTTTTTCCTACACCCGAGGACGTGTGTACCTTACAGCCCCAAGACGTCATACAAGGTTGGAAATCACTGATGAAACGGCATGCTGGTGAGCGAAAAGCCCGAGCCCTTATCGCTCTTGCTAGCCGTTCTGTGGGTTCTAAGCAGGCCTTGCATGCCTACAAGCTTCACTTGAAGCAACTTCTCGATGAGTACGATCTTGCTTGCCTGCAGTTAGAAACAGTAGAGACGGAGATTGTTGCCGTTTTAGAACGCATTCCATTTGCGAAATTTATGCTTGCTGTCAAAGGGATCAGCGCCATTTCACTGGCTGGTATTCTAGGCGAGGCAGGAGATTTGAGCGGATTTGTTCATGGTAATGCCCTACTGCGGCATGCTGGCCTTAACCTTGCAGAAGCAAGCTCAGGCAAATGGACCGGACAGATGAAAATTAGCAAACGGGGACGATCCCGACTCCGACGTTTCATCTTCATGATGACGATGAGTTTGGTCATGAACAACCCAGAGTTCCAAGCGATGCATGCCTACAATGTACAGGTAAAGAAGATGAAGAAAATGAGGTCCATTATGAAATTATGCGGCAAATTAACGAGAATATTAGTTGGAATGGCTCGTAGCGGCGAGGCCTACAACCCTCCTAAAACAATGCCAATCCAGCTAGCAGCTTAATCAATACATTTACCGTTTCGTTGTACGAGTTTTGGCTTATTCGCGGGATTTCAAAGAAAGCACGGCGTACCGGATGCGTTAAACCAAAGGGCACCAACCCGTACCGTTAGCAAGACCGGACTCCACCCCTTGGACAGGTGTAACGAAGGAATGAGAGGGCATCGACCCGTTGAGACATGGGAGTGAAAACCTCCAGGGGCAGCGTGGAGAAACGTGCATAATATGGAAGAACATGGGAGGGAATAGTCGCCCCCTCTATTTCCTCACGCCTTCATGTTGTCCAGGTCTACCACGTGAGTTCTCTTACTATCTTTCTGGATTTCTGGCAAGGGTGAAATCCTGCGAATAAGCGAGCATTCGTGAGAAAACTTAATCGTACCGAGGGAGTTTAACTCCGTCTTGTTTTTAAGGTACTGATAATTCCCTCTAAACCTTTGCCATGAAACTACGTGCCCGATAAAGATTTATTTTCTTCTTTTTAGCAATTTGTGTATACTCGACGGCCGTAAGCCTTCTTGGATAAGTAATTTTATATTGAAACCCGACTTACCGTAACTTAGACGATACCAATAGTAATTTATATATTCTATTACGGAAAAAACGAAAATTAGAGCTCCTATAACAAGATCTCTTTTATTCTGTGCGAGTATGATCATTAAAATAAATACTAAACACGCTAAAATAAAATTTGTAATTCTAAGAACCCTGAGGGTTTTCCTAACCATCAAGAATTTACTCAAGAATTGAGATCTAAATACCCAGTACAGAACACCTTGGAATAAGATGAAGACAAGGTATAATAACGCAAGCAGACTTGCAAATCCAAAGTCAAAATAAATGAAGTATACTACCAGGAAAACACAAGCGGCTGCTAACTCACCCATCGCTAGGTTAAGCAGGAACTTCCTTTGTTTTTTCATATTCCTCCTTTTTAATGCTCATTAACTAACTTCGAAACCGAAGAGGACGAAGCAACTCCTCCACTATCGTACCCGTTCAAGACAAACTCGATTTTGTGTGACAAGGAACTACGCGAACTCATTTATGCCAATCATTTCGAGTGATTATTATGCCAACTGCTCCCACAACTAACGTAATTGTAATGAGCACAATAATAAACAAAGTTTCTTCAAAGTCATGCACTTTGTGGATCGTATTATAGAAGAACATAACTTCTATTAATAGAACGATAATCCAGAAAGAGAACATGATTAACCGAGTCATAAACCCCACCTCCAACTATTATTAATATTACCTTATTCTGTATTTGGAAAGAAGGAGTTATTATTATCCTATCTGTGATAGTACGTAAAATGGAGCAGCTGCCTTCGGCAAACTGCTCCAAGATTCATTGAGTTATCGTACCCGTTAGCTCAATGAATAAGGCTTCGGTTTATCTCTTAGAGGATATTTTTTTCTTCAATCTACAGCGAGTTTGAGCGTTAAATCCTCTAATAGCTTAAGATCCGTCTGTATCATCGTACCTAACACATATGACTCATTGGGGTTAAGAGCAGGGTACTCTAATACATAACTATTGGAGGAATCACTTATTCGCTTATGGATACCAGGATCGGAAATAACCATCTGACCGTCTGACGTCTCCATCCATAATGAAGAGGATTGAAACTTAGGGTTCTTTCCTATCACCTCATAATAAATTAGTGTCTTCTCAGTTTGAAATTCTACTTTGTTTACACGGATCTCTCCAACGTTTCCTTGAGATAAAGTAATGGGGTAATTGTCCGTCAGGTTGACTTTGACTTTCTTTAGTTCCTCATCCACATTATCGGGGAGCAAGTAATACGGCGTTACAAAAATCTCCTTCGTTCCTTCTGGAAGAGGAACATATCTAGAAGTACCGATAACTCCGTTCGCTGTGGTGTCAGAATGATTATCTAACCAGTCAATAATCATACCTTTTGCGTCTTTGACTTGAAACCCCAGCCATTCTGTATTTCCTACAAAACGATATCCCAATTTTGTTGTTATTGGTGTAATCAAATAATCCGTCAATTGAAACTCTCCGTCGTCAGACTTTACTGAAGGTCCATTTACCAGCTTTTTATATTTGCTATTCTCTAATGCATGATTATCAACGGATAGCTTAAAACTCCACTTTCCAGCGATTTTACTTGTTTCGCCTAAGTCTGAGGCTCTTAGTTCGTTTATATTTAGCTCCAATATAAATTTTTTTATCCATTCCATCTGATCCATATCGACAGTTAAGATGCCTATGGACTGATTTGCATTCATTTGACGAGGCTTTGTCTCAAATGTAGCTGCTTTTAGCGGGCCTTCATTGACTGCTACGGTAATGTCGTTGATAAACATCAAGTTATCAGGGTTTGCAGAATTAATTTCATAGCTTATAGATAGTCTGGCTCCGTCAAACAAAGCATCTTGCAGCTTAATAGTCACACCTTTATCGCTTGCTTCCAAAGGAACCTTCGTAGACATTCCAGCGTTCTGGCCAGTTTGAATGCCGCTATCCCCAGCAATTGAGAAGATATTCCCTGAGAACAGCTTCCCAATGAGTGGTATCCTTTTGAATTGTTCCGCTGAAACCGGGATGGAGAAAACAGCCCCTGCAAGCAGGACTATAATTAAAAATGAGCAAAATCCCGCTATCACCCATTTGTGAGTAACTGCTTTTCTTATTTTAACGCTTTTGTGTGTTTGCTCCGCTTTCAGAAATTTTACTTCCAAATGGATTGGGGGTAATTTTGTTTCATTAAACATCTCTTTTAGTTCAAGTTCATCAGTATGAAAAGCTTCGCCCATCTTTATCATCCTCCTTAATGGCGATGGTACGTCTTAATCTGTCCTTTGCTCGCTCATATCTTTTTCTTACAGCTGCATAACTCATATTCATTTGAATGGCTATGTCTTCGAAACGGTTCTCCTCAACAATACGCAGCCAAATGATGTGGCGATCCTTTAGGTTCAGTTGCAACATTGCTCCATGCAACTCTTGATTAAATTGCAATTTCGTAATGGTCGTTTCAGCTTGTACCGTGGCAGTTGACCGACTGAGTATTCGCAGTAACCTTTTAAATGTCTTAGCTCGATTAATTCTATTTAGACACTCATGGTAAGCAATTTTGTACAGCCATGCACCAAACGATGTTCCTTCTTGATACTGATCTAGCCGTTCAAGACCTTTCAGGACATTAGATTACAAAAAACAAAGCTACTGTGAAAAAATGCATCATCAAAAGTCCCTCTCATGAGATTATGGAGGTGGTTAGTATGCAGTAATGAAAAATAGAGCAGTTGCCACGCCGGCTTCTGCACTGAAAACAACCGATTTTATAACAGCACATATTGGAAGTATCCTGCCGGTTACTTCAACGAAAAAGGAACTGTTGCCTACCGCGGCGATCTGTTCCTGGTCTTTGCACTATCGTTACCCTTTAGCTTAACGAATTCCCATCACTATCCATCAGACTTATAACTTCTTCAAGTTATTCCCAGTATCCTGCCCATTACTTCAATGGACAACGGCACCCGATCGTGTGACCAGCTGCCGTTGCGCCTTCATTCAACTATGGTACCCAGTTAGCGGAACGATTAGCTTAAGACGGTTACCCGATACATTACGAGCCAACGTGGATCTTCTCTCGATCATCTTTCATCCATGCTGATTCTTTTCAGTTAAGTTTCAGGCAACATTCAACGTATCTTCAGTTAGTACGTATATATTAAAGCTATTGAAAGACACAACAACATTTAAATTGAGTAGGAGTGATCATTATGAAAAAGATTTTTGCAGTAACTGCAATGGGAATATGTCTTGCCTCTTTAGTAGCATGCTCTTCTCCGAATACGAATACACCAGCTTCTAATTCAGCTAGTTCTCCACAAACACAACAACAAACACAGAATAATGGTGGTCCTATAAAGTCACAGGACGGATCTGGCGGAGGAAACGGCCAGGCGCCAAACGCTCGGTCTGCCCCGGCTCAAGGTGGAGCATCTGGCACGGTCGACAGTGTGTCCACGTCTGACTTCACAATGACGACATCAACGGGTCTGCAGGTGACCGTCAACGAAACGTCCTCTACGACGTACATGAAGGGAACGAGTTCAACATCGGCGAATGCCATTACAAAGGGAGACTTTGTCCTCGCACTAGGAACGGCTAATGGACCTACCATTGAGGCATCTCAGGTTATCTTGACACCGCCTGACGGCCAATCTGCTACTGCCTCAGAAGTAATCCCCTTCGTGAAAAAACAAGGTCAAGGTAATGACCAAGATCAAGGTCAAGATCAAGACCAAGCGACTACGACAAAGTCTGTCGGTCAAATCCCGGCAAACTATAGTGAGGGATCGGGAACGATCGTTAGCGGAACAGAGGCGGATAAAGTGACGGAAGCTGTGCTGTACGCCTATCCGGGGGGCGTCGTCAACCGTGTTGCGAAGATGAGCGACGGCGAGTATAACGTCCACATCATGGGCGTCAGCTGGCCGCACCACGTCTTCGTCAGCGCAGACTTCAAGGTCATCGGCGCCAATTAACCTGGACAATTCGTCGTGCGGAAGTGAGTCATCCAGTGTCAACTGGGGGTCAAATCTCTGATTTTGTGAAGAAGCAAAGGAGCTGCCGCGGCAGCTCCTTCATTGTTTTGATACTTAAACTAACGTTCTCCGTGTAGCGAGTTTGCTGCTCAATCCTGCGTAGCCTCGTGTTGTATTTTAATTAAATTCGTCTTGCGTTAGCAAAATCACCTGTCTTCTCCGTGCGGTTTGAGTCTACGCGTTGTCGTAAGGGACACTGAGAGAATCATTTATTAAAGTAAAGAATTCTTTTCCATATCTATACTTTTGTTATGTGACCTCTCAATATACCTCCCCCTTCTTCCGAATAGATATCGCACCTGAGCAATGCCGCGCGGCACGAGTAGTTAGCTATTTTCAATATTTGTCGATCATATTCGTCCCGCTGAAATACTGGAATAACCATTCATAAAGATTGAGTTTTATCCGTCAATTTCATGCTTTGGTAAAGGTTTTATAAGTCATTTTAGGAATGGTATTGTTTTTATTGGGAATAACAAGGTCATTCAGGGTTTAAGTTGAAGCCGGAGGATTTTATGAAATGAGATTAAATAATTTAGTGTTCAACTCAGACCTTATACACAATGAGCAAATGCTCAGAGATTTCCCTCAGGACCTTCTTGCCATCAACGGATAAGCACAGTGCGAGTTACTCGCCCCATGTGACGATTTCCTCAACCACTGAAGTATCAATTATAAATTGGCATATACAGGAGGTGTGAGTTAATGATATGGGAATACAGAAAGGGCAGGAGAATCGGTAATGTAGTTCATTACAACGGATGGTTTGTTGCCGAAACACACACTCAGAGCTCGTGTTTCCAATCGTTCGATTCTGCATGTCAATTTATGCGTAAAATTGGGTATTATCTTACTGTATTGAAAGAAGATGAAATAAAAATTGAGTATAGAAAATAACGCACGCAAGCGCTTAAATTTTTGAGTCAAGTCCACTTATATGGAAGTCACCTGTAATAGCCCATACCGGCTACTCGGCAAGATCGTTCAATAACAACATGGGGTCCCGGCCAACAAACGCTATGCAGTTTAACCAAGCATTTACGGACGCATCAACTCAACAAAACCCGGTTTACCAAGCAACTTAAGCTTACCAGCAGGAAGGTCCCGTTCTTTCGCATGTCGGTTATTCCGCAGGTTCGCAAGCCGGTAGCTTTCAAACCGGACAAAATAATTTCGGCATGAACAACCAACGTTAATTTAAGATGCAGCTAAAGCACCAGCTTAACAGCTGTAAAAAACAAAAAACCTCATTTCCGCCCTTCATGAAAACGAACGCGGGGAGGAGGTTTTTATTCGGGCTTTGTCGAAGTTAACTGAGCGGCTTGTTGTTCTGTCCGGCCAGATCCTCCAATGTGCTAGCATTTTGCAGTTCTTGCTGGAGCGAAGGCATTCTGATGCGCGTTGTCACGTACAATCAGAAAGGCAAGCGTCTCACGGAAGGTTTTGTTGGAACTCATTTCATAAATTCTCGTTTTTTGAAGCACACCAGTGGATTCCAGGACGAGATTGTCCATCAAATCACTGATTAGATTTCCATGGCTGTATACCCATGAAACCATTCCATGGATTTCCACTTGCATCGACGGGTAGTGAGCTTTGAGCGCCGATGATAAAGTGATGAGGATTGGCATGTTTAATAGCCTCATCCAGAGGGGCATGATCCACCCCGCTGTTACCAGCCATCGTCTCTCCCGCCCCGTTCAGAAGCTGACTGATGGTAGTCTGAACGAGTTCGACGTGTGAAATTTCCTCAATAAAAATGCCACGCAGCAAGTTGCGATATTGCTTCTCCTTGCCCCTGAAATTGGAGCATTGAAAAAAATATTGCATCATCGTGCGCATTTCTCCAAATCGACCACCCAGTATTTCCTGCAACACTTTAGCCGCAGTTGGGTACTCACTCCTTGGTTAGTGATAAGAAGACTTTGTATTGTTGTTCGATGAAAACCAACCATCATGGAATCGGAGACAATCGCTTCGTTTTCCACTTACTGAATAGAAATTTTGATAAGGGTTTTCACACTACAGCACAGGTGCATCCAAGGCTGTCTGAATATTCTGCAGGTCAAACCGCATTTGCTCCTGCACGTTCCACGGATGGTACCACTCACGCTCCAGCATGTAGGTCAAGATTCGCTCATGGATATCAATGGCTTCCTCCAATTGCTTCGTGAGTATCGCCTTGATTTCCGGTGTTCCGGCTTCCGTTACCGCCATTGCGTAGTTCCTCACTCCGCTTTTCGCATTAATCAAAAAGTCCATCGCAATGACCTGGTCGGTCAGGGTGTTCATACCGGTTAAATGCTCTAGAAGAGTGTTCATACCTTAACCTCCTGATCGGCAGCTTGCGTGAGAATCGCCCCTAGCTCCTGCAGCTGGCGGGTCGAGATCTCAACATCCTGCTGTAAAATATCCTTCAAAGCCGCATCCGAAATTAATCCTTGCATCGTCTTGGCCTTGGTCAAGCATATGGTTTTGAACGCGGCCATTTCGTGAACCTCGAGCGTTTCATGCAGGGCATACATCGTTAGAATTCCTCCTATATCGTAAAATTACGGCTTGAGCAATACTTTGATGCAATTGTCTTGTCTCGTGTCAAAAATGTCATAGCCTCGTTTGGCATCGCTTAACGGGATGACATGCGTCACAACGTCGCCTGGATCTATCTTGCCTTTATCGATCAGGTCATACATATAAGACATATAGTGAATGACAGGCGCTTGTCCTGTACGAATATTGACGTTCCGCTGGAAAATGTCACCCAACGGGAAAGCATTGTATCGCCCACCGTACACGCCTGTTACCTGAATCGTGCCGCCTTTGCGTACGGCCTGCGAGGCAATAACAAAACCGCCCATCGCCCCGCCTTGCAATTTTAGGCCGGCTGCCAGGGATTCAAGCGGAGACATCTTGCCGCTCATTCCCGAGCAGTCGATCACGATATCCGCACCTCCCTTGGTCATTTCCTTTAGGTGGTTGCCGATATTCTCCTCCGACTCTGCGTTGACGATCTCTACCTTGTTCGTCCGTTTGGCGTGCTGCAGACGGTAATCGAGGTAATCCACCGCTATTACACGCTTTGCCCCTTTGAACCAGGCAAACTTCTGCGTCAATAGACCAACCGGCCCACAGCCGATGACAATGACCGTGTCCCCTTCCTTAACACCGGCGTTATCGACGCTCCAGAACGCCGTTGTCATTGCATCCGCGATGAGACACAGCTTCTCGTCGGGATGCTCGCAGTTTTCCGGAATTTTGAAATGCGTAAAGTTCGCAAAGGGCACACGCAGATACTCGGCTTGTCCGCCCGGATAGCCGCCGGTTGTGCCGGAATATCCGAAATACCCTCCCATATCCCCATGCTCATTCGACTGGTCACACTGGCTTTCCAAGTGATTTTTGCAATAAAAGCATTCCCCACAGGCGATGTTGAACGGGATGATCACACGGTCGCCTTTTTTCAAATTGCTCACGCCGGGACCGACCTCTTCAACGATACCCATCGGCTCGTGTCCAATGACATAATCCTCTTCCAGATTCGGAATCATCCCATGGATCAGGTGCAAATCGGAACCGCATATGGCTGTGGTCGTCAGTCTGATAATCGCGTCATCCGCCTTCTGAATCTTCGGATCTGGGACTTCCTTCACGGCAACATTCTTGATGCCTTGGTACGTAACTGCCTTCATGCCTTATTTCCTCCTATGTGCTCGTCCGGCGTGCGATCGAACATGCCTTTGCGTGTTGTATCATCAGGGAACAGCTTCAGCTTGCTGATTTCCACCGTATTATTAGCTGACAGCTGATCCAATTGGTATTGCTTCTGGAGCTCATAGGGGTGAAACCATTTCTTGCGAACCATCAGGTCCGTAATTTCCTGATGAAGCGCAATGCCTTGATGAAGCTGAGTACGCAAAAGTGCCCTGACATCGGGTGAAACAGCCTCGGTCAATGCTGTGGCGGTGTTTCGCACCCCCTCTTTGGCGCGGATAAGAAAGTCCATGGCAAATGTCATATCAGCCATTTCGGGCATATTCAGCGAGTTAGCGGGATCAACATAATCCATCTTAATCGGATCTGCCTGATTCAATGTCATATTGTCACCTCAATTCAAAATGGGGGTTGGTCGGAATTCCGGGACAGGGGCATGAAAGGGAGCTCTGGTATACACAGCTTGCAGATCAGCAATGGCTTGCATGCTCTGCTTTACATCCTTCTGCATCAAATCTTTCAGCTCCTGGTCGAACACCAGGCCCTGCATTAATTTAGACTTGGCCAGACAGAGAGTTTTGAAATTGAGTGCCTCATGAATCTCAAGGGATTCATGGGCGGCTAACGTTTCCTGCTGGTTGATCATTTACCCACCTTCTTCTGAAATATTTGAACAGAGATATCTTTTCCTCCGGAAATTGAACCTATTCAACGCATAACACTTATTAACGATTCCTATTTATGATGATGCTTACTCCGACAAGATAAATTACAATCGATTATTTCGGAAGAACAATTGTATTATTTGAAAAATAAGTTTGGACCAGATTCGATTAAAATAAACTTACCGTGACCGTTAAAAAAACCCGTCAGCTCCTCCACTCTTGGGTAATACCAGCGTCGCTAACACCAGGGCAATCAAATGGATATTTATGGTTATTAGCTCATGTTGCATTTGGAATTACACTCCATTAGCATGCTATGGGCAGCCGCGCGACTTCCCTTCGACATTGTGCTTTCGTGCCCAGTTAGCTTAAAAAGAGATATGTACCCATCGACATTATAGTTGTGATGATTCATAATCCTTCACACGCCGATAAAATGTCCGATGTTTCATATCTAAGGTCTTCATAGCCGAAACAGCCATTATCCCCCGCCCTTCCATTCCTTATATACCTGAATAAAGTTGGAATCGATCTCCTGCCTGGTACTACCAAACTTTACTCCATTCGCCTTGGTAACTTCTATTCCTTCGGCTTGCCGCTGCCGATTCTTTTTACGCTCCTGCTCGGCTGCATACGCCAGCAAACTTAAAAATTGATCCTCATCACTTTCCCAAAGTCGCCCATCGTCCGAAACTTCCGTGAATCAAACAACGTTTGATATCCAAGCAGATAATAACTGCGTTCATTTCCCGTGTAATATACTTCCATTCGGCTATAATCCCGTCATAATCACTGCCCAGTCGATACCGGGGCCGATTAAAATCTTGCAATTGTTTGCCTGGATTGCTGTATGTGGACTTGGGCATAGGCTTTGAAGTTGAGCGCCTCATGGATTTCAGGGGACTCATGGGCGGCTAACGTTTGTACTCACCTTCTTTTAAAATATTTCAAAAAGAGATATCTTGTTCCTGGAAATTGAACTTATTCAATCTTAAACAGACCAGCGGAGGATAAACAAACCAGGCTTGTAGCATATTAAAAATGACAATTAATATGGACTAAGGTGGTGAATTTCCTTGTTTGATGCCAGCTCCATGCTAACCATGGACAATCTCAAGGCTCTTCTTGAAGGCATGAGCGATGCCCAATTTGACGAGCATGAGTTCAACAAAAACCGGAAGACGACCCTGGTTTATATTAAGACGTTAATCGATACTGAGCGATTAAACGAAGCCATCGTTGAACCCTTAAATATCGATCCACAAGAGACGCTAGAAGAAGGACCTGCTGTATCAAAAATGATTATTACCTCCATGCAGGAGGCAGAGGACAAGCTTGTTACCGGATATGTTCTTATCGTCAATATGCCTGAGAATCAGTGGCTGGCAGTGCAGTTGGAGAACCCGCTTAGCCGCGCCATAGAACAATCCGTCACGGAAACGATTATTTATGGAGCTAAGGATAGTTTTGACGAGCAATTGGAACACAATATCACACTGATCCGAAGGCGTCTGCCTCTTGCCGCACTCAAAACGGAGAAATTTATCGTCGGTTCGTTAACTAAAACGGAAGTTGTCCTTATGTATATCAAAGGGCTGACTAATCCCGAGTTTATCTCCATAGCCAGAGAAAAAATTAAAGCGATCGATTATGACATGTTTCTTGATTCATCACAGATCGCCGCTTTTATAGAAGACCATAAATATACTGTATTTCCTCAATTTCTGGAAACAGACCGCCCGGATCAGTGTGTTTATTCCCTGGGGCTCGGCAAGCTCGTTATTCTGGTAGGCAATACACCTTACGCATTAATTGCTCCGATTACCTTCTTCCACCTCTTTCAATCGCCGGAGGATTATTTTCTTCGCTGGAACGTTGCCAGTTTTTTTCGTGTTATCCGATATCTCAGTTTCTTCCTGTCGATATTCTTAATTCCTTTATATGTGGCGGTATCCACCCATCACTACGAAATGATTCCGCTGCAAATTCTATATGTATTGATGGAATCCCGCAGCAAATTGCCATTTACTCCTTTCTGGGAAGCGTTTATGATGCTAATCACCCTGGAAATCATTAAGGAAGCCAGTTTGAGAATGCCGACCAAATCGGGGCAAATCCTGGGAGTAATTGGCGGTATCGTTATTGGTCAAGCTGCAGTGGTAGCGGGTTTTGTCAGTAAAGTCCTCATCGTTCTGGTCGGTATTTCAGCTATCGCTTCTTACTTGGTGCCCAACTACCTGATGACCAAGTCCAGCACTTTGATTCAATTTCTATTTCTTGTGATGGCTTCTTCCATGGGAATATACGGCTTGATACTTGGCTTTGCCTGCCTGCTGGCTCATTTGAATGGACTTTCCTCCTTGAAAGAGCCTTTTTTTGCTCCTGTTTCCCCTTTTTACGGAAAAGAGTGGGCGGATCTGTTTGTTCGGGCGCCGCTGAGCTGGATGAAGGACCGGCCAGCATCGCTGCACCCTTTACAGAAATGGCGAACAAGCCGGAAGAGGTGACTTTCATGAATCCTGTCGCATTATTCGAGAAAAAGCATACTTACGGCGGCGTCTATGCCTTTTTGCTGATCAACCGCATTCAAATTCTATATTATCCTTTAATCATGCCTACCTATTTGGTCCACCCTTATATGATATGGGGGATAATTGGGGTTGGCCTTATTTCACAGTTTAATTTAATCCTCTTATCAAAATGGTTTTCTTCAGGGCATTCCGGTTCCGGTTATGAAGGGCTGGTCAATTTTTTTGGAATGGGCAGGCTTCGGCTGTTTGCTGTAATTGGCCTGTTCCTGCTTGTTATTAAGCTATCGGTCATCACCCTCGGTTACGTTGAAATTTTGGATAAATTTATTTTTCCCTCCATGAATGCCGTTTGGTTGACTTTATCCCTGCTTTTGGTTGGCTTCTACATTGCCTCATATGGTATAGATAAAACAATCCGGTTTATTGTTGTCGTTTTCTTATGCTCAGTCTGGGTCATTATGGTTTACATCCCTTTCCTTTTGCCACCTTTTGCACATCTTTATGATATATATCCCTTGTTTCCCATTGACGGTATAGATTCTCCATGGAAAACCCTATTGTTTATATGGGCTGCCTTTTCCGGTCCGGAGTATCTGGTTTGCCTTTCCCCATGGCTAAAGCCGAAATCCAAGATGATCAAATCGTTCAGCTTGGCGAATACCCTCACCATTATTGAATATTTAATCCTGTTTATCAGTTCATTATTTTATTTCGGCTCGGCCCATCTTGATAAAGTCAGTTATCCCATCCTGAACATGATTCGTTATCTTCAATATCCCGTGCTTGAACGAATAGATATGCTATTTATTACCCTTCACATGTTCAACTTTTTGTTTTTTATCTCGCTGTTCTTGCTATTGATTTATGGAGCAGGAAGGATTTCTTTGGGAATCAATCTCAAGCCAACCAGCCGTATTGGGTTCATCTTGTGCTCCTTGGCTTTATATGCATGGATGATTGTGGCATACAAATGGATTTGGCGTACGGAATCTTCATTGAATATCATGGTAGTCGTCGAAATTTGTTCCAGCGCCTTCAGCTATTTGATTGTTCCCTCCTTACTCTTCATTGCCATAAAACTAAAAAAAGGACGCTTACCTTCATGAGAATCACCAAACGGACATACCTATGGATCTTGCTTGGCGGCTGCATATGGATTAGCGGCTGCTCCCCCTTTGTCGATAAGAATACGGTTGAAGAAATCTCTCCGACTATTTTATGGTCCATTGACGAGGGAAACGGGAAAAAGCTCAAAATCAGCACAGTGGTGCCGCCTTTACTTAATGAGAAGAAAAAACTGTTATCCATCCAGGTGGATATGTTGAAGCAAGGCGAAAAGAATTTCAATTTGAACTTTTACCGGGAATTAAAGCTTGGACAGCTCCGGATGCTGTTTCTGAACGAGAATTATGTAAGGCATAACGGAACCAAGGCGCTCCAAACCTTTCTCATCGATCCCGATATTTCCCCGCGAATCTTCCCTGTCATAGTACGGGGAAGATTTGATGAATATTTGAATGATCAATTGGCCGAACAGGATAATTTGGAATATTTTCTTTATCGCATGTTCAAGCACTATGAGACACATCATCAAGGAGAGATGACCATTGTCAATCTGCATAATTATCTGAAACGTCGCTATTCCCCCTCGCCGTATCCGGTTCTCCCGGTCTTCAAGGCGAATCCTTCAAATTTCACCTACGATGGGACGGCATTGTTACATGGCGATACGCTCATGGGAACAATCCAAAATGAAGAGGATGAAATCTTCCAGCTTATCGATAACGATCATTACCTCAAGCAGTTTCCTATGCCTAAGCTCTTCTTGAGTCTTGGAAATATCCGGGCTGAAACCAGTATGAAAATTAGCCGCGATTACTCGGCTCTCTCCCTGCAAGTCAAGCTTGAAGCCAAGCTTGAAGAGTATCAAAAGGAGAACAATCTGTCCGAACACGATGGATTAAGTGATCTGGAGGTTGAGATTGAATCCTATTTAAATAAAAATACCTTGAACCTTCTAAACAAAATGCAGCGGTGGAAAGTAGATCCCTTACAGGTAGGTACACATACGATTACCCCATTCAAAAAAGCGATGACCAGTGGACGATGGGAAGACTACTGGGAGCATATGAAGATTAATGTGGATTATCAAGTTGTCATCCGCCCTTTGACCAGTGTAAGCAAATAAGACTTTTCCAGAGTCTGTCGGTCGACATTTCGCCGCAGGTCCGTTGGCGACGGTGCCAGTTATGGCGCTGGCTCGATCCGACTTAATAAGGACCGCCTCATTCGCTAATTCTGCGAGCAGCGGCAGTCGCTTTAGCAGCGTTTTCTCAAACGCAAGGACAAAACAACGCTCTAATGGGAATCCAACAATTTCAAAATTTGTATCAGGCCGAAGCAAAATTCAGCTCAGCAGCTACAACAAATTGAGCAGTTAGCCCGTCAGTTGCAACAACAGCAACAAAGCGGACAAACTACACAACAGAGTTATCAATAATAAAGCTTTGTAAAGGTAGATTCAAATCTTGACGTTTTACGGTATCGTAGTCCGCTTTTTTAAGAATGCTAATGCTTGCTTCCGTTTGGCTCCAAAGTAAAGCCAGGAACAAGTCGCTCCTGGCTTCTTTCATTAACGAATATTTGCCAACAACGTTGATCACTGACGGGAGAAATAATTGGGACAATCTGAAAACTGCAGATGTTTGATAAAAAATGGCTGGAACTGCAGATCCAGTCCCACGGCATAGATGAATTGAAAAACGTGTTATATGCTGAATGGAAAGAAAACGCTGTCCCAAAGATTTGCTTGGTCCTATTCTCCCTTTCATCAAAGGATACCGGCAGGAGCTTGGTCGCCTCATCCCACATTCATAAATATACATTTGAATATCTTCACTTTGAACCACCACAAGTTGACCCTCCCATAGATTGCTTTCTTTCTATGTCAAACACTAAGTAAGGCATTTTATTACGCTCATAACAAAAGAGAGGAATCGCCTGATGCTTTTGGTTGGGTTCTCCTTTTGGCTTACCGCATTGAGATTCAATATTATCATTCCAAATAAGCATGAGTGATTCTTAAACCTTCTTAGTATTGAGCCTATAATCCCCATGAGAGAGGTTTAGGCAGGTTTTATAATAAAGGGAAAAATAGACGTGCTGCTTGCTCGATAAAGCGTTGTTGATAGGAGCGCTGTTTCAATTCTTCTATAAGCAAAGGAACGGAATCAATGAGATCGCGCTCGAATTGCTCTGTGAGTTCCTGCGCTACGCGAGCATTGTACAAGAATTCAATCACCTCGTAATTCAGACGAAAACTTGACATATCGTAATTCGCTGAGCCTACTCCAGCCATGTCCTCATCGATGATCACCACTTTCGCATGGACCATACCCCTCTCATACATATAAATATGAACCCCTGCTTCCAGCAGTTCTCCATAGTAGGTACGGCTCGCAGGTCCAACGATTTTGGGGGTAACGTGGCGCGGAACCAGCAATCTTACACGCACACCCCGTGCCACGGCTGTCTTTAAAGCCATAATGATATCTGCTTCAGGCACAAAGTATGGCGTGGTTATGTCAATGGTCCGAGCCGCTTGCGTCAGACAAATGAAGTAAGCCTGCCGGATGACTTGCGTTGGCAGTCCAGGATTGCTTTCCAACGTCTGTATGTAAGCGTGGTGCAGCACCTCAGTACCCGGAGTGGGATCAACATCCGTACCCAGTTCAGCACTTGATTCTTCTGACAAAAAAGAAAATCTGGCTGAAGGAGTGATGGGTTGTAACCTATGCCTTTTATCTCGACTGGGCTTCTGCGGTGATTTTTTTTTCATTCTTTCCTGCGAAGCGATTTTCCAATGGACATCGAATAGAGTCTGCAAATCGTTAGCAGCCTTCCCTTTTATTCGTATATGGGTATCACGCCAAAACCCTACGTCAGGCTTTAATCCGGTATACTCATACCCGACATTAATACCGCCTGTAAAGCCCTCTTTTCCATCAATCACGACAATCTTACAATGATCCCGATGAGTCAAAGTGGGTAACCAGGGAAAACGTATTGGAAATATCGTCCGGCATTCAATTCCGGCGTCCATCATCCGATTAATCTGACTTTGCGGAAATTGCCTGCTCCCCCAGCCGTCCCTAACAAACCGTATCTGCACACCGGATTTAGCCCGCTCGATCAGTACGTCCGTTATCGGTTTGCCTACCTGGTCATCCCGATATATAAAATATTCCAAATCAATGGTTCTTTGCGCTTTCTGTATGGATTCGATAAGTTTCTCATACGTTTCAATACCGTTCGTAAGGATTTGGACATGGCCTTCATTGAGCCCATGCACGGTCAACTGCCTTACAGATTGCGCGATGATTGAGGATGTACGGCTGAACGAATCAGGTAAGGGATCTGAATCATTATGTGAAGAAGTGAGTCTTTCCCGACGAATGCGCACTGGATTTGCAATGATAAGATACACAACGAAACCGATAACAGGCAGAATGAGACCTATTGCCAGCCAATTCAGAGCTTTTGCCGGCTTGCGGACCTCACGGATGGCTAAAACTAACATACAGACAGCATTCAATATGTAGAGCCCTAAAATCCACATCAAAATGAAACCTCCCCATCGTTATATCGTTATCTAAAAATAAGTTGTTCAAATTGTGACGAATATATCCAGTTGGCAGTAGAAATTTTACCTATAGGCTCAACAAAACTAAAAAGAACAGGACGCCTATGCATCCTGCTCGATGGATATTATGACCTTACCCCCGAATAGATGGACAAAGAGAAAACCTCTAAAGTAAATGATGGAGGGATTTACAATGGGACAGGGGAAGAAATACGACAAAGCGTTAAGGAGCAGGTAGTCCTTAACTAGAACTTATTAGTGTGAGCCGTTAGCGTATTGTTTGAAGAAACCACTTATCCGTTAACTTTCGACTGTTTTGTCATGGCATCGTCGTTTGAATATCCGGGCAAGAACGACATATAACGAAGACGATGCTAACTTTTCCCGCTGCTGTTCCTGATAACATTCAGTTCTCCGCTTTTTTTACGAATGATAGCAATAATTAGCAATAAAACCGGATACCCGATTGTAATAATCAGTCCTATTTTTCCAACAAGTCCTATGATCTCATACATTTGGAGCACGCTTTGCGGCAGCATGGCGATCAGAAAAATAAAAGGCAGTATGAAATAGGAGAACATTTTATGGTCACGCAGATGAAACATATGGGTTAAGGATCTAATGATAAAATAAAAACTGGAGAACAGCGCCGTGAACACATTGGTAACCCATACCGCCAAAAGCGCTGCATCCAGCCGTTCCAATATATTGGCCGGAAATGAGGTTGTTTTTGCCAATTCCAAGGAGGGCCACATCAATAATTTGACTTCCTCAGGTCCGAATACGGCTACAGAAGCGATGGTGATGAATAGATACAGGCTGACCGGAAGAGCCCAGCCCCAAATCATAGATGCATAGGCTCTCTTAGGGGAACGCATGAACGGAATGATCAGCGTCATGATGAATGAGCCTTGAAACAAGGCGGCAATCATTAATATCCCATTAAACAGTTGGTGATGCTCGTTCCCCCATATCGGCATCAAGTTCAGGATGTGGGAATTTTTTAGAGACATCGTTAACAAAATAAGGGCTGGCCCCATAATAATAGGCATGTAAAAAAGATGAGTACTGACAAACGTCAGGATGTCCGTTCTTGCAAAGATTGCAGCAAGCAGCAGCATCAAAAGGACAGTCACTTCCAAGGGAGTCCGTTTCAGTATGGATGTTACGACTACTTCTCCGAATTCCCGGGAAATGAGCGCCGTCCATACGGTGAAGAACGAAACGATGCTCACGCTTGCCACAAATGCGATACCCCTTCCCAGAATGTCCTCACTGTACTGTACGATCGATTTTTCAGGAAAACGTACGCCGAGCACTGTAACGAGAAGCAGCCCGAACAATCCGATAAGCGCCCCGAGCAATGTGATAAGCGGAGCTCCCGTACCAGCCGCACGAACGGCAAGGCGAGGAAGAGCTAGTACACCGACTCCAACAGTCGTACTAATCAGAACGGCTGCCACCTGGATCGTTGTTACTTGACGCATCTCCAAGTTAATCTTCTCCTTCCTTAAAAAGCGATGATACAGGTAGCCTTCCATTTTTTTCATTTAAATATGTATCGTACCCCTGCTAATTTACAGTATTCCCTCTGAGACTTTAAAGAAATATGGGTTGCGGATTTTCATAAATAGGCTCTATAAAACGAGAGTAGATTGTAGCGTCAGAACATACGCGCTTAAAATGAATAGCAGCTAATAAAAAGCTGCAGCACCAGAGGGGTAAGGTTCACCCTATGACAGTCTAGGTGATGCTGTTTCGAGGGGGAATGAAAAAAATAAAGGACCTTAATGGTCCTCCCTTGTTGAGCTATGACCAGTTAACTTTACGTTCATAATAC
Organism: Paenibacillus sp. JT31N11; assembly: GCF_056269285.1. Taxonomy (NCBI): domain Bacteria; kingdom Bacillati; phylum Bacillota; class Bacilli; order Caryophanales; family Paenibacillaceae; genus Paenibacillus; species Paenibacillus sp. JT31N11. The sequence goes on along the minus strand of NZ_JBWDNQ010000031.1, from coordinate 1,755 downwards.
ATATTTTTATCCCAATATGATTAAGGTTATAAGTCCTTGTCTTGCCATTTTTCCATGGACTGCAGGCGCTCTTCTATCGATCTTAAAATGTTTTGGATTTCCAGGTTTTCTTGTTCCGCCTTGTAATTAATGGCAATGTCCAACATTTGTTCCTGTTTGTCTTTGCCAGCCTGCCGGTTCTGGCTTGACTGAATAAGTGCAGCTTGGAAAGCGGTAAAGATAGATAGTGCGAAGCTGACGATGAACAGCGACGTACGGCTGCTGTCCCATAGGAGCCAAGCGGTGAGGATAACGCCAAGCAGGATGATGAAACGCCAACTGCCTCCGAATTTAGCGACCCGGTCCGCAAAGCGATCCATGCAAGTCGCCTTCTTCTCCTGTTGCTCATACAGGTGAGATTTAATCTTTCCTTGATATTCAGTCACCATAAGGGCGACACGATTCACATCGTCTTTACTTAACTTCTGCTTTGGGTATTGCTCAAGCTCTCTCAGCAGAATCTCTTCCGACTCAAGCCGTTTTTGCGGATCACTGGACGTCTGCACTTCGTTTCTCTTCATCCGGTTCCTCCTTTGCACAAGGTCCCTTCCTATATACCCGTCACAGGCAACGAGCACGCAAGAAAAGGACTGGTTATTTTATCCTCTCTTTTATTCTGCCTTATAGCCGGTGAAGAAACTTCACTAGACATACGATGAAAAGAAAAAAGGATGAGCTTGAACTTTCTATTCAAGGCTATGTAAGCCCCTGATCTCGCTTATTTTATTGAAATCCCGTATTTTTCCATATTTTTGCATGTATTCTCCACACCGTCACTGGAGGTTCTCACTCCCCATATCTCAACGAGCGAAGGGCTGCCGCGACGGCAGGTTTAATTCCTTTTATGCGTGGTAATAACTAAATAAGAAATACAAATCTAGAGGGGGTTGCTACATGCTTTGGAGCATCTTTGTTCTTCTAATCATCCTATGGGTGTTGGGCTTTTCTTTTCATATCGCAGGTGGATTAATCCACATTCTCCTTGTATTAGCTTTGATTTCACTGATCTATAATTTAGTTGCCGGTAGGAGAAGCCGTTAACCCAGTAGTCGTCCATTTTCCATCGTTTTAACTGCCTTATTGATTCGACGAACCGAATCTCTGCAGTTCATGTTTTTGTCTTCAATCGGAAAAGGCTATAAGTTCTTATCCGAGTTGATAAGAACTTATAGCCTTAAAATGAAAAATCCGCCCAATGTGCGGACCCAAATCGATGTTGTCTTCCGACATTATCTCTAAACGCTTGGATGTTAATGATACTTATTACGAATCCTTTCTTTAAGCAGAGGGGTCTTTTTTTTGTACATATGTGTTAAATCTCTTATTTTGTGAAGATCTACAGAAAGCAGAAAAAGACCCACATCTCGTTGACTCGTTGATGTAGGTCCTTTTTTTATTTTAAAGGGGGTCGAGTTCTATTATAGGCTCGATTCATTAACGCCAGATGAAAACCAAATTTCATTCTAATTACAAATGCCGCGACAGTTCCTTCGTCAAATGTCTTTATCAAACTCCCTCGGTACGATTAAGTTTTCTCACGAATGCTCGCTTATTCGCAGGATTTCACCCTTGTTAGACATGTATGAAGGTCGTTCGGGTGACCAATTCATAGACCTGGACAACATGAAGGCGTGAGGAAATAGAGGGGGAGATTGAAACCCCATATTCTTCCATATCCTGCACGTATTCTCCACGCCGCCCCTGGAGGTTCTCACT
>NZ_JBWDNQ010000009.1:0-319094 GCF_056269285.1 Paenibacillus sp. JT31N11 | reverse complement strand
TGGAGAATACGTGCAGGATATGGAAGAATATGGGGTTTCAATCTCCCCCTCTATTTCCTCACGCCTTCATGTTGTCCAGGTCTATGAATTGGTCACCCGAACGACCTTCATGCATGTCTAACAAGGGTGAAATCCTGCGAATAAGCGAGCATTCGTGAGAAAACTTAATCGTACCGAGGGAGCTCAATAACGAGTAGTATATTCACTATTGATCGAGAGATAGAAGTTGCTGCGCCACGATGTAGCCCGATCCGCCGTTGATGCCGTGTCCTGGCCAAGTGGCAGCGCCCAGCATGTAAAGATTCGTGATCTCCGTCCGGTGGCCCGGCTGGGAAGGCAGCGGGCTGAACAAGTAGCTTTGCGCGAAGTCGCGCGATCCGCCATAGGGATCACCGGGGCCGGAATTCGGGTTGAAACGGGCAAGGGTGTCAGGCGTGACGACGGACTTGCCGATGATAGCGCCCGGAATGTTCGGAATATGTTTGCCTACTATGGCGATCACGCGCTCAGCGAATCGTTCGGTCAATTCTTGCGTCCACGTGCCATCGCCGACGTCAATCTGACCGGCAGCATCGCCGCGGGGGCGGCAAGGCACCTCAAGGACTTGGAGCCGCATGATCGCTTTGCCGACCGGCGCTCGGCTGGGATCGAGATTGGTAGAGCAATCGACCGTAAAGGTCGGCTTGGCCGGCAGAAGATCGGCAAACCCTTGCGCGATGGCTTGGGTGAAGCCGTCGAGCCCATCGGTCAGATGGGGCTGGCCGACTCTGGCAAACCGCGGATCGGGCCACTTCGGCGCTTCGCTCAGCGCCAGATGGATCTGAACGCAACCTCTTCCATAGCGGTATCGCTTTGCTTGGCCGCGTATGTCGGGGCTAATTTGCTCATCCGCCAAGAGCGACAGGTACAACTGGTCCGGGCCGGTGGAGGCGACGACAGTATGCTTCGCGTGGTATTCGTCTCCTTCCGCTGTGCGCACGGCGACGGCTTTGCCGTTTTTGACAATGATCCGCTCAACTCGTGTACCGGTTACGATCGTGCCACCCTGATCCTGCACTAATCGAGTCAATGCCTGTGCAAGCATCTCGCTGCCTCCTTCGGGAATAGGCATCCCGCCGCCCATAAGCGCCATCGCTGTGAGCGGCACCCAGATACCGCTACCGACTTCGTCCGGTGTGCGGCCCAGATGCGTGACCCAAGATGCCAGCATGGCGCGCATGACTGGAGACCGGAAATCGCTCACCGCATTGCGGGCGGTGGAAAATAGGGAAGCGGCGAACGCCGAATAGCCTTTGCCCCCATTTCGTTGGTCATATAGCAACTTCCGGATAATCTCTGAAGCTTGCTGACCAGATAAGTCTAGGTTAAACAACTCAAAAACGTTCCCCGCATACGGTGCAAATGCCTCGAACATACGTCCTAGCACAGCGCCGTCACCGGGGGCCAGACGCTCAGCCTCAACGGCCAAGTCTTTGCTCGAGCGTGAGAAGACGGCCGTCTCGCCGTTCTCCATCGAGACGCCGGTTGGAAGTTCCGTGTTCACGTAACGCAGTCCTCGCGCCTGGAGCGCTTCCCTGAAGTCTGCATAAGCGGGGCCGCTCAGGAACAGTGGGTGGGCTGCGGCGTAGACGTCATGCTTGAAGCCGGGCAACGTCAGTTCTTCCGTACGCAAAAATCCACCTGGGCGGTCATTCTTCTCCAGCATTAAGACGCTTCTCCCCGCTTGCGTCAAATAAGCGGCCGCGATCAGCGCGTTGTGGCCGCAGCCAATCATGATTACGTCGTACTTGTTCAACATCGATTCCCCCTCCGCGTCTATAAGCCAGATCAAGTTTAACGCAAACGAGCCGCGAGGGATGGCGCTTATTGTCGACCATTCCAAAATTTCCTTGCAGTAATGAGCGGATTTGTTCAGGAAAGATACCGGCATCTCTGCGGCAATCAATGTGAATGAAATCGCAAGGTGGAGACTGCCATAGCATTAAAAGCGGTCTTCGCTGCGCGTGGATAATAAAGGAAAATGATGGGTGTATGTTGAAGTGACAAATACAGATCAATTTATTATTCGAAGGGGGATATGAGAATGAGCTTAAAGGTGGAACCATTGTCTCTGCTAAAAGCAGATATATCAGGGTCTCAGGGTCTAAGTGGCAGGAAAGTCAGAGCTGAGGAGCTCGATATTGATACTGTCAGCTTTTGATTGCGGATTTAATCAAGAACACATAAAGGCAAGTGACAAGTATGGCTGCTTAGGCAGCCGTTTTTATTACTTTGCTAAAGGGCACTAGAGCTCAATTAAAAGGCTGCCGGCAATGAATCCGTCAGCCTAATGCAGTTAGCAAATATAGAGTGCCACTTACCGAACATAGAACCGGCATGCAGCTTTTGTGTTGTACATACCATTGATATTGACGGCATCGGCGGTCAGCTCCTCGATCGGGCCACCGTAATCGGCGATCTCGCCAGAATCGTCGTATTTAACCTGGACCGGTAGCTGCGCAAACATTGCCTTCTTTAGATCAATTTCTAGGTATAATTCCTGGCCTACAGCAAACATACGAATCGCCTCCTGAAGACAATATTTGTCAAATCAAGAGAAATTCCTTCGTAAATTTAAACTTTGAAGGTCACATATTAGGCTAGTAGAAATAGGCTTATGTTGACGCTAACCGCTCACGATAGTACGGAAATTAAACTGCTTGAGACTGGCAGGTTAGCGCAACAATTGCTCTCCTATTGCATCAAAGTTTGGAAGGCAGCTAACAGTCTGAGCACACACGATCTCCTAAAAATCTTCCCCTGAGGTATCCCACGGTCTAAAAAAGCTTGGGCATGACTCTCTCCCTTGGACACATCGAAACCTATGACTGGATTCATTCCATGACTCCCCTAGTATTTTCACCGGCAGCCCTAACCTTCTTGTTTTCGACACTATCGCATGTGATACGGGATCAACGTCCCAACCAGCCTAACCATGGTTGAACAAGTAGGGGGGATGAGCTGAATAGCTCTCGGAGTTGTTGACGCTCTCCGGGGCACTGATGTTGTGGTTCACTTGGCAGCACAGTTCCGTGGTGTAGACGAGAACACCACCAGATTGTCAAACTTCGATGGCAGCATAGCATTAGCTCACGCTGCGTTGAAGGCGGATGTGCCAAGGTTTGTTTTTTCCAGCACCAATAATGTGTACGGTTCCGGGGATCATTCGAGACCAAAACGTGAAGATGACGAGCTCAGGCCTGCCTTTCCCTAACCTCAATCCAAAGCTGATGCCGAAGTGGCGCTGCTACGGCTTTATCGCGAGCAGGGATTAGGACTGCGCATAGTGCGGCTTCCATTTGTCTATGGCGATCGCGATCCCCATATCGCAGAATTTCTGCCGTTATTGCGTAATTGGAATCCAGCCAAACGATTCTCTATGGCACACCATGCGGATGTAAGTCAAGCCCTGATGCTCGCAGCTTCCACACCAGGTATTGATGGCCGAATCTACAATGTTGCCGACGATGCGCCGATCGCCGCTGCGGAATTGTTACAGCTTCATAATAGCGAAGTTTCGTCGGAAGCGCTGCAGCAGGAGTTTGATCCATGGGACATGATCGTCGATACAACGCGTATAAGAGACGAATTGCATTATCGACCGATTTACCCTTCGTACTATTCGGCAAGAGATGCAGGTGCACTTTAATAAAATTGAAGGAAGCAGCCCTCTAGAGCCTGATGCGTTTAGGAGTGCGAATTATCTTCTGATGGAAAGCAGTCTCCTGTCTTTAAGGTCGGTTCATACTGAACTACCATGAAAGAACGGATTTTCCGCGGATCCGATATGCTGCATGTTGTTTGTTATGGGAAATCATCAAGAGGCATTACGATAACATGCCAGTCTTGATTTGGCTGAATAAGAGGATACCAAGAGAGCTCCGTCCCGGAAGGGGACGGAGCTCTTTCTCCTTCTGGCGCTTGTCAGACACGGTAGGCGGACGGACTGACGCCAGCGGTTTTCTTGAAGACGTTGCAGAAGTAATTCTGGTCCTCATAGCCGACCAGTTGGGAGATCCGCGCGATCTTCAAGTTCGTCGTGCGAAGCAGCTCCCGGGCGCGGTTCATGCGGATTCGCGTAACGTAATCGCTGAAGCAGATGCCGACGACGAGCTTGAACCGCTTGGAGAAATAATTCGGGTGGATGAAATACGTCTCCGCCACCCACTGAAGGGACAGCTCCTCCGCGTAATGCTCCTCGATATGCCGCTTCACGTGCGCGATGATATCGTCGCACGAACGGTCGGTTCCGCTGCCGGCGATGCTCTCCAAATGCTTCAGCTGCCGGTCGATCACTGCTGTAATCTCACACCAGCCGGAGAGCTGCTCCAGAGAGGCGGCAGGCGAGCCCGCCGATGCGCTCGGCAAGGCCGTGCCTTGCTTCGCCGCGTGCTTGCGCAGCATTCGCATCACCTCCGCATAGACGAATTCCAGCTGGTCGTAGCGGGCATCCGGCGACTCCGCGAGACGGCGGAAGAGTCCGCCGGCATACGCATGGAAGTCACGGTACGCGCCCTCATCCAGCATGGCCGGCATGACGCGCTCGGCCTCGTCCATCAGCCGCGGGCTGGCGTCCGCGGCTTGCCGGCCCGCTTCCGTTCCGGCTTCGGTGCAAACGCTGCCGCTTCCCAGCAGCAGCTGGTACTGAAGCGCTTTGCGTGCCTCGGTATACGCGAACCGGAGCTGTGTCAGCTCTTCCTTCGTCCCGCTGATGCCGATGGACACGGTCAAGCCGAGATGGCGTGAGATCCATGCCGCGGTCCCGGTCAGCGCTTCCGCGAGCGGCTTAAGGGAGAAGGCGGCTTCGGAGCCGAGAAGGGCGACGATCTCTTCTTTATGATAAGCGTGCTTGAAGACGACGGAGGAGATATTCGCGAGCGGGAGCAGCGTATTCCCCAGCACGTTCTGAACGGCGAACCTGGCCAGCGTTCCTTCGTCCGGGCCGAATCGGCTGTCCGCTCCGCCGCGGATCCGCACGACAGCCGCGGCGAAGCTCCGGCAGGCCGACATCGCGGGCGGGAGACCGTCCCATCTCGCATCCGCCTCCGAGATGAGGTGGGTCAATTGGAAGTCCAGCGGCTGCAGATGGCTCTGCCGGATCCAGGCTCCCAGCTCGTGAAGCTGCGTCAGATCCGCCGCGTCCTTTTGTTCTTCGCGGAGCTCCTTGCACAAGTCGCCCAACAAACCGTGCAGCTTATCCTTGTCGATCGGTTTGAGCAGATAGTCCTTGACATTGTATTGGAGCGCCGTGCGCACGTATTCGAATTCATTGAAGCCGCTGATGATGACGAATTTCAAGCGCGGGCTCTGCGTCCGCGCCTGCTCGATGAACTGCAAACCGTCCATGCCGGGCATCCGCACGTCCGTCAGCACGATATCCGGCTGGCAGCCCGCCAGCTTGGACAGCGCCTCGAAGCCGTCGCCCGCTTCGCCAGCCAGCTGCAGACCGAGCGTCTCCCAATCGATTTTGCGGATAAGGCCCTGCCGCAGCAGGGGTTCGTCTTCAACGATCATAACCTTCATCGGGATGTCCTCCTCCTGTTTGCTTGGGCAGCCGGAACGAGATTCGCGTTCCCGCCCCCGGCTTGCTATCGATGATCACCTGCGGATCGCTTTCGAAATACATCTGAACGCGCTTGAACACATTGGCCAGACCGATCATCGTCCGCGCGGAGGACTGCCGCGACACGATGTCCGGGGAATCGGTCAGCTTGCGGCGCAGCAGCTCGATTATGGCCGGATCCATGCCGACGCCGTTGTCATAAACGTCGATCCGAAGCGTCGCTTCGTCCAGGCTGGTCAGCGCCACCCGCACGAATTTGGGCCCGAGCTTCTGCTCCAGACCGTGAATGACGGCGTTCTCGACGAGCGGCTGCACGAGAAACTTCGGCACGATCAGCTCCTCAATGCCCGGCTCCACGTCGATCTCGTAGACGAACAGCCCGCCGAACCGGATTTGGTAGATGGACAAATATTGATTCAGATGCGCGACCTCTTCCCGGACCGTGGCGAGCCCGCCGCCGTTCAGGTTATAGCGGAGCATGCCCCCGAGCGCGAGGCAAATATACGAGATGCGTTCGTCGCCGTCGATCGAAGAGATGCTGTCGATCGTGCTGAGCGTATTGAACAGAAAATGCGGGTTGATCTGCGATTGCAGCGCCTTGATCTCCGCTTCCTTCTTCAGCAGCTCCGTCTCGTACACTTTATGGATAAGCGAGCGGATTTCGTACGTCATCTTGTTGAAGCTGTGCTGAATGGTGGAGAGCTCATCCGTGCCCCGCACGTCGATGAACGCTTGAAAATCGCCTTTCTCGACCTGCTTCATCCGCTTGTTGAGTTCCTTCAACGGCTTCGTGAAGCCCGCGGCGATCGCGGAACCGATTAGCATCGCCGCAAGAAAGCTGGCGAGCGCAATCAGGACGAGCAGATTGCGGAACGTGTTCACCTTGTTCACAATGCGGTCGAGCGGCACGCTGCCGATAACCAGCCAATCGCCGTAGCCGAGCGCGCGGTAGAAGCCGATGTTCATTTGGCTGCCGCTTTTGAACCGGTAGTCGACGTATCGGTCCGGGACCGGATGGGCGCGGTAACCGGCGAAGAGCGGAGAGTCGGCGATGGACGCATTGATCAACTCGTGATCTTTGGCGAAAATAACCCGTCCCTGGCGGTCGACGATATAGTAGGCGCTGCCGTCGTCGTTGCTTAGTCCGATGAATGCCTTTTCGATAATGGCTGGATCCATGTCGATTTTGATATAGCCAATCGGCGTTTGCGAGTTGGAGGTGATCCGCTTGAGCTGCTGGACGTAGCTGATCGTTTGCACGGGCGTTCGCGAGGTATTGATCTTCGTGATGGAAGCTGTCCAGAGCGGATAGCCGTCCAGCCGTTTTGCCTGCTCGAAGAGCCGCTCCTGGTCCTGCTCGAACAGCTCCCTGACCCCGGAATTGTAGTAGTAATAGCTGGAGTATTCGTCGCCGCGCAGACTGGCGATCTTGATGAAGGCAATGAGCGGATTTTGCAGCTTCTGTCCTTCCAGCTTGTTGCGGTAATATTGCTGGTCGTCGAAGTCCGGCAGCCCGCCGCTCAGGAATTTCTGCAGGGAGGTGTCGCTGAAATAACTGTAGCCGATATTGCTGATGGTCTTGAAGTGCAGTTTCAAGGTGTCGGCGGTCTGCTCCGTCATCTTCTCTAGACCGTCCAGGGTGGAGGCCTGCAGCTCACTCTGCATGATCCGGTAGTAGGAGTAACCCATGATGAGCGCGGTCAAGCCGATGACGACGAAGAAAGAGAGAATCAGCTTGCTGCGGAATTGAACGGTGCGCGGCCTTCCCAATCTCAGCCATCGATGATCCAGGCGATCAACCTCCTTCATAGACAGGTTGCGGGTAAGGGTTGGTATTCGACAGGCAGGAGGCTATTCCTGTCGGCGGCAAAGCAGCGGACGGAAGAGCTTAGAATATTGCTAAAGAGAGGTTACGAAATTATATAGAAAGCGCTCTCATCAAATTATACACTTGATTTGTGAATGATTACCATAAGGGAGGCAGCCAACTGATGAAGAACAAAAATCTGTTTGGAAGATGGACGTTTGCGGCAATCATCCTGTCATTATTGCTAACGGTTACGGCCTGCGGAGGCAGCAGCGGCGGCTCTAACACGAACACAGGCAGCATGGACGGCAACAACGGCGCGGCGGCTGCCAATGCGGATGCCGGCACGAACGCGGCGAACGAAGGAACGGCGAACGCGGGCGCAGGTGATGCCGGCGGAACGGTCGAGATCAAGGTATGGGACCAGCCGCAGCCCGAGGATCCGAACAAACCGGTATGGGAAGAAATCCAGGCTGGCTTCGAAGCGGCGAATCCGAACATCAAGGTCACGCACGAGACGATGCCGCAAGGCACAAACGACCGCGAGGTGTTCGTGACGTCGATGGTAGGCGGGAACGGCCCGGATGCCTATCAATCGGCGCATTTCCCGATCATCGGAGACTGGGTCGGCCAAGGCCTGGCGCTCGATCTGACGCCTTATTGGGACGGATATGCGGATAAGGATCAATTCATTCCTTCTTCGATGACAGCCGGCACGATCGACGGCAAAGTGTACGGCATTCCGCATGACATGTACGCGACGGGCCTGTTCTACAACAAGAAGATGTTCACGGCCGCGGGGCTCGATCCCAATAAGCCGCCGGCAAATTGGGACGAACTGGTCGCGGACGGCATCAAGCTCACGGACACCGCCAAGAAACAGTACGGCATCACACTGCTGGGCATGGAATGGGCGGACTGGTGGTTCGAGTATTACGTCTGGCAGGCGGGCGGCGACCTGACGCATCTGAACGACGACGGCACGGTGACGCTCGCCTTCACGGAAGAGCCGTCCGTTACGGCGCTGCAATTCTACAAGGATCTGAAGTGGAAGCACAAAATCGTGCAGAACAACGTGCTGCAGAGCTACCAGGACAACATGAACGATATCTTCCAGGGACGCGCGGCGATGTCGAACGGTGCGTCCAGCGGCTTCGGGGATTACGCTGCGAACGGCATGGATCTCGCGGACGTCGGCTTCGCGCCGTATCCGGTCGGTCCCTCCGGCCAAGGCCCTAGCCAGATCGGCGGCGCGTACTGGATCATCAATCCGAAGACGTCCAAGGAGAAACAGGACGCAGCCTGGAAGTACATCACCTACATTAATTCCAAGGAAGTGCTCGAGAAATACCTGCAATTCCAGTCCGACAACGGCTTATTCCCGAACCTGCTGTCGGTCCGCAGCGACGTGAACCCGGCGGACTTCGCGGAGAACGTCTCGCAGGAGCTGATCGACAACGTCAACAAGGCGGCAGCCAATACCCATCTGGAGTACTTCCTGAAGGAACGCTTGACGCCGTACGTGGTCAAAGCAGTCCAGAAGGCGCTGACCGATGAGAAATCGGATCCGAAGGCGCTGCTCGCGGAAGCGCAGGCGGCCGCGCAGAAGGAAGTCATCGATGCGTACAACGCATCCGTGAAGAAATAAATACCGGAGCGGAGACTTGAAGCGGGCCGGGCGGCCGCAGAGGGCTCCGCTCACCAATTTCGCGCGAAAGGATGCGGACGAGAATGAAAACAGCCCTGCAGCAGCCGGGGACACCGTTGCGAGCGAAGCCCGGCTTCCGCTTCAAGATCGCCTGGACGCCGATATTTTTCCTGACCCCGGCGGTGCTCGCCTTTTTGATTTTCAAATATTATCCATTGTTCCAAGCGGTCTACATGAGCTTCTTCGACTACAAGGTCATCGATCCCCCAGGGCGCTTCGTCTTGCTCGACAACTATGCGTACCTGATCCATTCGACCGAATTCTGGAATGCGCTCAAGAACACGTTCGCCTTCTTCGGCATTTATTTCATCCTGACGTTCTGGATTCCGATCATGCAGGCGATTCTACTGAACGAAATCACGACGGCAAACAAGACGATCCGCGTCTTGTACCTGCTGCCGACGGCGGTTCCGGCGGTTGCCGGCTACCTGCTGTGGAAGTGGCTGTACAACCCGGATTACGGCTTGCTGAATTACCTGCTGCACTTCGTCGGGCTTGGTCCTTACGGCTGGTTGAACGACCCGCACATGGCCAAATGGGCGATCGTGTTTCCCGGCGTGTTCGGCACCGGGCTCGGCATGCTGATCTATTACTCGGCGCTCAAGGGCATCCCGGCGGAGAACATCGAAGCGGCCAAAATCGACGGCGCCGGACCTTGGAAGCGGATGTCCGCCATCGTCTTCCCGAGCTTGAAATTCGTCATCGGCATCCAGTTCGTGGCGTTCATCTCCGGCGTGTTCCTGACGTTCGACCCGATGTATATCATGACCGGCGGCGGGCCGGCGAACAGCACGCGAACGCTGTCCATGCTCGTCTTCGACAGCTCCTTCAAGGAGTTCCGCTTCGGGGTGGCGGGCGCCGTCTCCTTCGTGATGTTCTTCATCATCGCGCTCATTACGTACGCACAAATCAAAATGTCGGGCAGGGAATGACTCAGAACCTGCCGGGAAGGAGCCAGCCATGGCTGCACGGAACAAACGCATAAGAGAGCGCGGCGCTTTATCCGTCAAAATCGTTTCCTATTCGGTCGCCGCGTTTTTCATCATCGTCTCCGTCATTCCGTTATTGTGGATGATCAGCTCGTCGATGAAGGACAACATCTCCATTTACAAGTTTCCGCCGACCTGGGTCCCGAAGGTGCCCAAGTCCGTCAACATCACCTTGAATTACGACGGCACGAAGCTGCAGAAGCCGGAAGAGCTCGAATTGGACGCCATGGAGGCGATCTGGTTCACGTGGAAAAAAATGCAAAACGAAGCGATTGGCTCCATGCGCGTGACAGGAATCAAGGATGGCCATGTCGTATATATAGCATACATGCCCGCGTACAACTTCACGATCGGACGGCCGCAAATCGTGCCGACCCAGCTGGCCACGGACGCGACGATGCGGATCAAGCTGCCGCAAATCCGCGAGCGGGGCCTGACTGATTTCCGCATGCTCGGCTCCGGCGGAGCTGAGTATAACGGCGCAATGACGGTCCCGGCTGAGCTGCCGGAGACGGCGAGCACGGTCCAGCGTCTGATCTTGGAATCCAAGGTCATCAAAGGAGAATTGCAAACGATTTCAGAGTCAGGGGACTGGAAGCGGCTGTTCGATAATTACATCGTGCTCTGGCAGATGGCAAGCGGCGATGATAACGCTTACGGCTTCCAGCACTTCCTGCTGAACAGCGTGATCGTGACGGGCGCGACGATTGTGTCCCAGCTGCTGATCGGCGGCATGGCGGGCTATGCGCTGGCTCATCTCGTGCGCAGGCACATTGGCGGCTGGCTAACGCTTTTTTTCGTCGCGACGATCATGATTCCGGAGCTGGCGATCCTCGTTCCGCTTTACTTGACGATGGATAAGCTGCATTTGGTTAACACGCTGTGGGGCATTATTTTGCCGCATACCGCGTGGGGGATCGTCATCTTCCTGTTCAAGGGGTTCTTCGATCAGCTGCCGGGTGAGCTCATTCAGGCGGGGAGAATCGACGGGGCCTCGGAGGTTCATATTTTCTGGGGGATCATCATTCCGATGTCCACGCCGATCTTCACGGTCGTTTCGGTCATGACGTTCATCGCCGTATGGAACGAATTCCTATGGCCGCTCGTCGTGGCGAAATCGCCGCAGGTGTGGACCTTCACGGTCGCGCTGAACGATTTTCAGAACCGGCAGAGCATGGGAGCGAACGTCATTATGTCCAGTCTCGTCATCGCCACCATCCCGCTTATGATCATTATTATTTCCTGCCAGAAGCTGATCGAGAAAGGCGTGTCGTTTACGGGGCTGAAAGGATAACAGCGGTTGTGGCTGCGGTCGCGGCCGACAGCGCGAGGAAGCGAGGGATAGAATATGGAACGCAAAGTAGCATTGGTTACGGGCTCCGGCAGAGGCATCGGCAGAGGCATCGCGCTGGCATTTGCGAGAGCTGGCTATGACGTCTGCGTGAATTACAACCGCAGCGCGGAGAAGGCGGAGGCTGTCGTGCAGGAAATTCGGGCCATCGGCGTGCGCGCCGAATCGGTACAGGCGGATATCTCGACGATCGAAGGCGTGGACGCGTTGTACGACGGTGCGCGCGCGGCGTTCGGCCGATTGGACGTGAGCGTGGCGAATTCCGGCATTACGCGGATGCAGCCGTTTCTGGAGACTACGCCGGAGCTGTACGACGAAGTGATGAACACGGATTTGAAGGGGCTCTACTTCTGTTCGCAGCGGGCGGCGCGCATCATGGCGGAGCAGGGGACGAAAGGCGCGCTCATCCATATCAGCTCCAACCATGCGGAAGGCACGTGGTCGAACGCGACGGTGTACGCCGCGGCGAAGGCGGCGGTCAACAAGCTGACGAAGAACATGGCGCTCGACCTGGCCGGCTACGGTATCCGCGTCGTCGGCATCGCACCGGGCTACACCCTGCTCGGCGAACCGAAGGATGAGCAGGTGCGCGCGCGCATTGCCGGCGTGGCCTCGCGTATTCCGCTCGGCCGCTTCGCCACGACGGACGAGGTCGGCGAGGCGGCCGTGTACCTCGCTTCCGACAAGGCGGGCTATATGACGGGAACGACGGTATACATGGACGGCGGCGCTCTGCTGCCGGTATGGGCGGATAAAGGCTAGGCGGAAGCAAAAGCATCCGAGAATGCGGCATAATTGACCGGTAAATGGATGACGGCAGGCGAAGCAGGACGAATCCAAGTGAAACGCAGGAGGAGACGAATCATTATGAAAATCACCGATATGAAGCTATACCATGTGAAACCGCGCTGGTTGTTTCTGAAGATCGAGACCGACGAAGGGATAAGCGGGTGGGGAGAACCGATCGTCGAAGGCCGTGCGCTTACTGTCGCGACCGCGGTGGAAGAGCTGAAGCGCTACTTGATCGGCCAAGATCCGCTGCGCATCGAGCACCACTGGCAGATCATGTACCGGGGCACCTTTTACCGCGGCGGCCCGGTGCTGGTCAGCGCGATCAGCGGCATCGAGCAGGCGCTGTGGGATATTAAGGGCAAGTTCTACAACATGCCCGTCTACGAAATGCTCGGCGGAAAAGTACGCGAGACCATCCGCATGTACAGCCACTGCGGCGGGGCGACGCCGGACGAGATCGCGGGGAACGCGAAGAAGCGAATGGAAGCGGGCTTCACCGCAATCAAGATCGGCGTCGACGCGCCGGTGCGGCAGATCGACACGCTGGCGTTCGTGGAGAACGTGGCGAATAAGTTTGCGGCCATCCGCGAAGCAGCCGGCAGCGGGCTCGACATCGCCATTGATTTCCATGGGCGCGTCAGCCCGGCGATGTCGATCCGGCTTGCGGCAGCCCTGGAGCCGTATTACCCGATGTTCATCGAGGAACCGTGCCTGCCGGAGAACGTGGATGCGCTACTGCGCGTCGCGCAGTCGACGAGCATTCCGATCGCCACCGGCGAGCGGCTGTTCACCCGCTGGGGCTTCCGCGAGGTGCTGGAGAAAGGCGCCGTCGCCATTGTCCAGCCGGATCTGTGCCATGCCGGCGGGATCTTCGAGGGCCGCAAAATCGCGGCGATGGCCGAGATGCACTATGCAACCGTGGCGCCGCACAACCCGCTCGGGCCGATCTCGCTCGCTTCCTGTCTCCAGCTCGATGCCTGCACGCCGAACTTCCTCATCCAGGAGCATCCGTCCATGGCGGAGAAGTGGGACCTCGGCGAAGGCTATCTGAAACGGCCGTTTGTGGTCGAGGGCGGCAATATCGCCGTGCCGCAAGGCCCGGGCCTCGGCATCGAGATCAACGAGGAAGCGTTGATCGAACGCGGCTACGGCGGCGATTGGGATACGCCGAGACTGGCTTACGACGACGGCTCGTTCGCCGAATGGTAGGCGCGTTGGAAGAAGGCGGAGCCGTCGCATTCAAAGGCGCGGAAAGACTTGAAGCTATTTATAATGCATAATAAACTATCATGAACATGTACTATATAGTCCCTTAATCCGAACATTAGTTGATGTAATCTGCCGTTTAGCACAATTGTGCCGGACAAGAACATATATCCATAATAACTCGCGCTGAGCGCGGGTTTTTATTTACCTTATAGAATGTATAAGTTTCACATTTATCCATTCAATAAGGACTGAGGGAAGAAATTTGCTGCGCCACCAAAGGACGGCGACAGCAGGTTCTTCTTGTATGGGTACAACTTCTTGTCCTTTTCGAAAAACATGAAGCTGTATGGTTCTCAGGAATGGGGAATAGATAGGATAGGATATCCATAGAGGTTAAGCGATTTAAATTACGGTACCGGTCTTCAGCTTACATTACGTTTCATCTGCAAACACACAGTTATTTTGTGAGTGTACCGCTGTTGTCCCAAAATCAATAGCTGTTTTGTAATACCAAATCTTATAATCTATTTTCTGCAAATACTCTTCTAATTCGGCAATTTTCTCCTTAACAACTTTTTTGTGTGTTTCAAACACTTCAAGACGCTGATTTAATGTAACGTCTCCTTCCATGCCCCAATCAACATACTGTCTAATCTTTTTCACTGACATACCACTTTTTCTCAAACATGTTATTACGGCAAGCCATTCAAAATCACTCTCTTTAAAATTTCTGTTACCCACCTTATTACGATCAACAAAGGGCAGTAAGCCCTGCTTGTCATAAAAGCGCTATGTATGTGCAGTTAGTCCTGTCATATCGGCAACTTGACTAATCGTGTATCCCAATGAATAAAACCACCTTTTTTATGAAAATAATAATTTTATTATATAGATTAGAGTGCACTCTAAGTCAAAAAATATTCAAAAATTTATATTACCCAGGCTGGGACGATTGGAAATGATGTTTGGACCGGCGCGAAAATATCTCGTACAAGGCTTGACTTAGACAATACTCTAAGGTTTAGAATTTTTTTGCATCTAAAACTTTAATCTGAGGGAGAGAAATAAATGCGCAAAAACAGTGTTTGGATTATCACTGGATGTTCCACCGGATTCGGTAGAGAACTTGCAAAAGCAACGATTAAAGCAGGTTATAAGGTTGTTGTTACCGCAAGGAATCTTAATTCAATTACGGATCTTGTCAGTGGGAATACTGACAACGTTCTGGCAATGGAACTTGATGTTACAAAGCCCGATCAAATTGAAAACACGGTAAATGCCACTATAGAAAAGTTTGGTCGGATTGACGTACTTGTCAATAACGCTGGAATCGGATATTTTAGCTCAAGAAACCCGGAGAATGTTCGAAATCAACTTCTGGGGCCTTATGCACATGACCAACGCTGTTTTACCTCATATGCGAAGCCAACTTTCAGGACATATTATCAATATATCGTCAATCGGGGGTTTATCTTCGTTTCCTGGAGTGGGTTACTATAATGGAACCAAATATGCTGTTGAAGGTATATCGGAAAGCCTTGCCCAAGAGGTGGCTCCATTTAAAATTCGTGTAACTTTGATTGAGCCAAGCAATTTCCGTACGGATTGGTCCGGACGCTCTGCCGTTAAAACAAAATCAGCTATCAAGGAGTATGAGGATCTCATCTCTCCATTTGTAAATGGAGAAACCCATGGAAAAGAACCCGGAGATCCAATAAAAGCTGCAAAAGCAATCGTTAGCATTGCCGGGTCAGAAGAGCCGCCGCTTCGATTGTTACTTGGATCGGATTCTTATCATATTGCGGTGAACAAATATACAGAGTTACTGGAACACTTCAAAGAATGGAAAGAAGTATCGGTGAATGCTGATTTCCAAGATCAGATGTAATGTAGTATTTAAATCATCATTTAAGTCTTTTATAAGGGTTGTAATAAGAGGCAAGAGTCTTTAATCTTAAAGAAAGTCAAATCCAGCCTGAGTGGATTAACTCCACTCAGGCTGATGGCAGAGATACCGTTTTTTTGTTTCTGGATATAACGATCGATGAGACGCGCACTAATGATAAATAATTTGCGAGGGGAAACAACGATGAAATTGAAAGTCGTACTTGTCGGAACGAAAGGCTGGGCCGATGCGCATGCCAAGGCATATCAAGCAAGCGACAGTATCGAAGTTGTCGGGATTTGCGGACACTCGAATACAGAGAGATTGAATAAACTGGCTGATCGCTATCAGATTGCAACCCGTTCGTTGGATTTGGCCAAATTGCTGCAAGAGACGAGCCCCGATATCGTAGACATTGTCAGCAGCGCCGACGCTCGTCTGGAATTGATAAAGGTGGCCGTCCGGTTTCCTGGCGTTAAGCTGATCAATATCGAAAAGCCGCTGGCGCTAACCCCGTCGGAAGCCTATGAAATCGAGGAACTTTGCAATACATACGGCAAGATGGTGCTGGTCAATCATCAGCATAAATATTTGCCGGCATGGCGCAAGGCGCAGCAATTGCTGCGTGATGGCGCGATCGGAGAGATCGAGTTTATTCGCGCTTCCACCAAGGTCAACATAATGGAGCAAGGCTCGCATCTGATTGATATGGTAATGTACTTTAATGATTTTAGTCCCGTCCGCTGGGTGATGGGACAAACCGGTCCGTATGAGGGCAAGGACAGCTCTTCAATCGTCGCGCCGGACGAGGCGATGGCCTCGATTTTGTTTGCCAACGGCGTGCGGGCTACGATTGAATGCGGCGCATTCGCGCGATCGCTCAAAGGTGAAACGAACCCGTTCTATCATATCGGAGTGGATGTATACGGCACAGAAGGGCACCTGAAGATCGCGCTTAATCAATCGCTGGAAGTGAGAAATTACATAACGGGCGAGCATACGATCGAAAAGTCGAGTTGGGAAGACAGTTACATGGATGCTTTGATCGATTATGTCAATTCCATTCCCGGATACGTGGCGAATCCGCAAGCCGGTCACATCTGCGATTTGGCTCATGCGATGCTGTCGTATCAAGTCATTATGGCCATCTACCATACTGCTGAATACGGAGGCAAGGTTGAATTGCCACATCGGTTTGAGGACAGTATTGTGGAGCGGTTTGCCGTCGATGCGGACCGGTGAACCAGCTCCATAAAACCGCTCGAAGGCTGCCGGCTTAATGGATTCGAAAGCTGAAATGAGGATATCGGTGGCGTTAAATTGTACTGATCGATTTTCGAATGACAAGATTGGTAGACAGTAATACTTTCTTGTAACCTTGCGAGGTATTGTTGATGCTCTCGAACAGAAGTTTTGTCCCTTCATAACCAAGCACGTCGAAATGCTGCTTGACGGTGCTCAAAGAAACTTTGGCGAATTTGGAGCTTTCAATGTCATCGAAGCCCATGATGGATATTTGCTCCGGTATTTTGATGCCTTGCAGCGTAAGCTGCTCAATCACTTCGAGAGCCCGTCTGTCGTTCACGCAAAAGAGAGCGGTAAGCTCTCCTTTTTGAATTTGACTCAACAGCTTGGAATAGTCCAGATCCCGCTGAAGATATAAAATATCGTCATCTGGAGTACGTGAGGCGTTTACCATGGCATTGCGGTACCCGTTGTACCGTTCGTTCTCCGTACTCAGATGAAAATCATAAGCGGCAAATCCGATATTCCGGTGGCCTTGGGCAATCAGATACTCAACGGCTGCATATGCGCCGTCATGGTTGTTGCATGTAATACAGTTGACCGGATATCCGGACGGAAAGCGGTCGAGCATGACAAAAGGTATTGATTTTTTGCGAATTTCGTTGAGATACTCTTTTGCCGCGTCGGGGTTGGCTGAATAAATAAGCAGCCCCCGGTTCTCCGATTGAATCAGTTTCAGAATGAGTTCCCGTTCCTGCTCAACATCATTTTCCACAAATTCAATAATGAGCTTGCAGCCCTGCTGGTTCAAGAAGGACTGAACTCCTTTAATGATCTGCATATAGGAACTGTCATACATTTCGTTGCCGGAAATAATAAAGGTAACGTAATTGGACGTTTTATTGACAGAAGCCTCCTGATTCGCGACAAAGCTTCCTTTTCCCCTCACCCGATAAATGACCCCTTCATTGACCAGCTCCGTCAACGCTTTTCGCACCGTAATCGAGCTAACATCGAGCAGTTTGGAAAACTCTGATTCGCTCGGAATTCGATCATCCTTGCCGAGCTCATTTTTCTCTATTTGTAAAAGCACATAATCCTTTACCAGCTGATACTTTGGCAATATCGTATCTTTCTTGCTCATGTAAGCTCTCCTCTTATTGGACATATGTTCAATTATAACGCACTTTATAATAGAATGTATACTAACTTATTCTAAACCTCTCGACTTCCATCGGCAAATAAGCCTTCCTGGCCAGACAAGCGTTTCAGCACTTGAGTTGACACAGACTAAGGATAGCAATCGCCCGCCAATCCTATATTCCCGGTGTGTTTCAATTCATCAAACCGGTTGTTCCCAGCCTCCATCCCAGCCCATGTGGCGCGAGCGGATGATTACGCAGTAAAAAATTAAGCATACTAACTTTTTATATTAAATTAAAAAAAATCCATATTGACGCATAAAATAGTATGTGTTATTCTTCGCTTAGCATAATAACTTAAGGATTTGAGGTATGGAGAAACCGGCATTATCGTGTAGCTAACGGAAGTGCAAAGTCGTATGGATGGACCTTCGGCAAACACGCTGCATGTCTATTTTGGAAGCGTTTAAACGTTGGCAGAAGAGCACAAGAATTGAGTTTGCAAGCTTATTCAATTCATGTTTATTCGCATCATCTGCGAAGGGAGTCTGATAATATCAGTGCTCTATATGAGATGCAGTTAGTATGCGATGTTAAAGGCAAACTTGTTTAAGCCGAAATTTGAATGCGCTTCCAACTGCGCAAAGTCAAGTCCAATGACTTCTTTCGGTTGAAGGACTGACGGGGAGCAAACGATGACGCGAAGCAAAAAGTAAAAGGGGTGTTTTTTTGGAAACAACCAATAAAAATCGATGGTCAAAAATGTGGAAACACCGATACCTTTACCTGATGGTGCTGCCTGGTTTTCTAACGGTACTCATATTCAGTTACTTTCCGATGTATGGGATAACCATTGCGTTTAAGGATTTCAGCGCTTCAAAAGGGATCATGGGAAGTCCTTGGATCGGATTTAAATATTTTAACACTTTTTTTCATGACCCGGTGGCATTCAGAGTTTTAAAAAACACATTGCTTTTGGGTCTGTATACGTTGCTCTGGTCATTTCCTGCTCCAATTATACTTGCACTATTATTTAACGAACTAAGAAACAAGCATTTTAAAAAGATTGTACAGACGGTTTCTTACTTTCCTCATTTTATATCTGTTGTAATCGTTGCGGGAATGCTTAAGGATTTTACTGCAAGAGATGGTCTCTTTAATCATATCATTACATATTTTGGCGGAAGCCCGATCATGTTTCTCCTGGAACCGGGCTATTTCAGAACGATATTCATTTCTTCAGGCATATGGCAGGGCGTTGGTTTTGGAACCATAATCTATCTTGCCGCTTTGAGCGGGATAGACCCTACCTTTTATGATGTTGCTGAAGTGGATGGTGCCGGCAGATGGAAAAAGCTCGTGCACATCACTTGGCCGTCAATTAGACCGACAACAATCATATTACTCATATTCGCCTTAGGCGGAATACTGGGAACGGATTTCCAGAAAATTATCCTGCTTTATTCACCCGAAACGTATAGTGTGGCTGACGTCATCGGATCCTATGTATATCGACAAGGAATTTTAGGTGCAAGATATGAGTATTCCACTGCAATCGGATTATTCATGTCCGTTATATCCTTTATCATTCTTTATATCTCAAATTGGGTTAGCCGCAAGGCTTCAGAAACGAGTTTGTTTTAGGGGGGAGAACATTGAGAAAAGTCAGTTTGGGTTCCAGAACGTTTGATGCGATTAATATTTTCATTATGCTATTGATCCTTGTCGTTGTGCTATACCCCATATTGAACATTATAGCTACATCCCTGAGCAGTGCACGGTACATATCCTCGGGAAGCCTTACGATTTGGCCGAGAGGCTTCACTACACAGGCATATGTAGATGTATTTCACGACGCCCTGATTTATAAGGGGTATATGAATTCTATTCTTTATGCAGTTGGTTCGACTGGCATTATGTTGTTGTTTACATCCTTATTGGCTTACCCGCTCACGGTTCCAGGATTTGCGGGAAAAAAATTCATTACCATATTTCTCATGATCACGATGTTTTTCAGTGGAGGCTTAATCCCTACCTACTTGCTTATGCGCAGTATGCATTTGTTAAATACGGTTTGGGTTATGATACTTCCCGGCGCGGTTGGAGCATACAATGTGTTTTTATTTAGAATTTTCTTTTTAAATGTTCCGGCAGAGTTGAAAGAATCAGCGGTCATCGATGGAGCAAATGATTTTGTGGTTCTATTTAGAATCATTTTACCGTTATCGAAAGCTCTTCTTGCAACTTTTGCTTTGTTTGGCTTAGTAGGAAGCTGGAACAGCTGGTTTGAAGCTTTAATCTACCTCAAGGATCAGGACAAGTATCCATTGCAGATGATTTTAAGAAACTATCTGTTCACCATGGATACAAGTGCTATTCAAGGAAGAGTAGGGGCTGGTAATATTGCCATTAATTCATCAGGAACTGCCCTCGATCCTAAGGCAATAAGAATGAGTGTAATCATTATTACCATGTTCCCCATTATGGTCATTTACCCATTTTTTCAAAAGCACTTTACAAAGGGTGTATTGGTCGGAGCGATTAAGGGCTAATGAAAGGGATCAAGGATTTGATGTAAAAGATTCTCTTTTACGTCTTATCATAAAAAATATATTCATAGGGAGGAATTTGGGTGATTAAAAAGGCAAAAATGCTTAGCCTGATCATGATTTGTTTGCTCGCCTTTTCCGCATCGGCCTGCACCAACACAAATGAAGCTTCAGATGATTCTGATGAAAGTGATACCTTATCTTTTTCTGTGACTCTAAGTTCGAATGGGGTGGATAACGAGAATAGTTTGGTAGGAAAAGAATGGAAGAAGCAGATGGAAGCAAAGCTGGGCAAAAAACTGAATATAACGTTTAATTATATTCCAGCATCCGAATATGATGAAAAAGTTAAACTCATGATTGCAAGTGATGATATGACAGATTTCTTCGTGACACCTTTATTCTATGATATTACGGATATGGCCAAGCAGGGCCAGATTCTTGAGTTAAGTCAATACAAGGATGATATGCCTAACTATATGAACTATCTCAGCAAGGTTAAAAATGGCATGGCACGAGTAACAAATTCCGAAGGTGAAATGTATTCTTTCAAAGAAACATCTACGCCCCGTTTTCCTTTGGATAAAGGAATGTTGATTCAGAATGTATCTGCATACAGATATGATATATATCAGGCAAATAACATAAAAATTCCACAAACGCTTGATGAATTCTATGACGCGGCAATAAAACTCAAACAGCTCTACCCGGATAAATATCCTATTGATACAAAATGGAACAGCTTAAGATCGCTTTTCTCCGCCAATCACGTGAAGGATGATATTTTCTGGGATGGAAGCAAATATGTGTATGGCATTTTTGATGAAGGATATCATGACGCAATTCAATTCGCCAATAAGCTTTATGCAGAAAAGTTACTGGATCCTGAATATACAATCGATACAGACGATACGATCAAGAAAAAGGCTTTAAATGGAGATACCTTCATGTGGTTAACGCAGTGGTTTACAGAACCGGGCGATTATACCAGAACGGCTAATGACGGTAAAACATTTGCTGTTTCATTGTATCCGGATAATCCAAAGTATGGTACAGCCTGGCAGGAAGTTGCTAATGGAAATACACCGGATTTAGGCTGGGCTACCTTCTGTATCAGTTCGAAAACCAAAAATCCTGAAGAGCTGATTAAGCTTATTGATTTGCAATATTCCGATGAAAATATGAGGCTCGTTACTTGGGGAATCGAGGGCACCACCTATAAAATCGGAGAAGACGGCAACCCGACCTTTGTGGATTCCTTTAAAACGGCAGCCGACCCATGGGTGGAAGGAGATAAATACGGTATCAGGGCAAGTAAAAAATATAATCCCGGTTTACAAATGGTAAACGATTCAAAAGCATTCGTGGATTTCGCGGCAACTGATTATACTGTTTTTGATAACAAATATGAAGAAGTACCCATTGAAAAGTCGCCGTATTTAAGAAATTTACCTATGCCCAACAATGATTATGTTCCATCCTGGTATACGGAGCCGGCCATTCAATTTACACCGGACGAAAGCCAGGAAATATCCGAGATTATGAACCCGGTAAAAACCTTCGTTACTGAAGAGCAGGCGAAGTTTGTTGCCGGCAAGCAGAGCTTTGATAACTGGCCCAAATTTATAGATCAGGTTAAAAATATGGGAGATATCGATAAAGTGTTAAAGATCTATAACGATGCTGCGCAAAGAGTCCTATCCAAATAATTGGAGTAACCATCACAAATCGACAACAGTCGGGAGGTAACGAGAGATGAAAAAGAAGCCTTGGAAGAATGCGGGATTATGGGCATGCGCCATGCTGATGGTCATGATGGCGCCTGGCGTTACGACGGCGGCGCAGGCAGCGGACAGAAGCGCCAAGCAGGAGGCAGGCAGCGCGGTCCAAAAGAAAAAGGCGCCGTTCATGATTAAGGTCGTGGATGCCGGGACGGGCCGCGGCATTCCGCTTGTGGAGTTGAAGACAACCAATAACATCCTATATTACACGGACAGCGCCGGTATCATGGCGTTTGATGAACCGGGCCTTATGGATCAGCAAGTATTCTTTCATATGTCCAGTGACGGCTACGAGGTGCCAACCGACATGTTCGGTTACCGCGGCCAGGCCGTCGACGTAACACCCGGCGGGAGCGTCACGCTGAAGATGAACCGGGTCAACATTGCGGAGCGGTTGTACCGGGTTACCGGACAGGGCATATACCGCGACAGTTTGCTGCTCGGCTTGAACGCGCCGATTCAAGAGCCGGTTATCAACGGTCTGGTCATGGGCCAGGATTCCGTGCAAACGATCGAGTATAACAATAAGCTGTACTGGTTCTGGGGGGATACGGACAGACCGGCCTATCCGCTGGGGAATTTCCGCACGACGGGCGCGACGTCAAAGCTGCCGCAAAAAGGCGGATTGGACCCGGATGTCGGTGTTAATCTGAACTATTTCACCAATGAGGACGGTTTTGTGAAAAGCATGGTGCCTTCACTTCCCGATGGGGCGAACATGGCGTGGATTTTCGGTCTGATGACGGCCAAGGACAGCACGGGAAAAGAGCGCCTCCTCACAGGCTACAGCACGCTTAATCCCGATTTGGCCGCACGCGGCATTCTCGTCTTTAACGATCGGACAGAGCAATTCGAGCAGGTCGTCCAGTTCCCCTCCAAGGACGACTGGCGTCATCCGGGCGGCCAGGCGACCTATTACGAGGAGAACGGCAAGGGCTATTGGCTCTTTACCGAGCATCGGATTCCGAATTTGCGCGTTGCCGCCAGTTATGACGCCATTATTGACTATACCGAATACGAGTCGTTTACGTGCCTTGCGCCGGGAGCGACCTATGACGGGGCTAATACGCCGCTCGAACGCGACCGGAACGGCAAGCTCGTTTGGGCCTGGAAAAAGAACACCCCGCCGGTCAGCCAGGATCAGGAGAAGGAGCTGATTAATCTCGGTCTGATCAAAGCGGACGATCAGCGCTACTATCAATTGAAAGATGCCGATACCGGTGATGAAATTGCGCTGGCCCAAAGCTCTGTCGAGTGGAACGAATACCGGCAGCGCTATGTGATGATTGGACAGCAGACTCTGGGGAAAACATCGGTTCTCGGGGAGATCTGGTATGCGGAAGCGCCTGCGCCGCAGGGTCCTTGGACAACGGCCAAAAAAATCATTACACATAACAATTACACGTTCTATAACCCGGCTCAGCATAAGTTCTTCTTCGAAGACGGCGGCCGCGTCATTTACTTCGAGGCGACCTATACGAATACATTCACGGATCATGTTGCGACGCCGCGCTATAACTATAATCAGGTGATGTATAAACTCGACTTGACTAATCCGGCACTAGGCCTTCCGTCCGTTCAAGGAACTACCTGAGCGGGGTATGGTGTATGGATCGGTATCCTTTGAAGACCTGCAGCCGATATTCGGATGCAGGTTTTCTGCTTTTTATCGTGGATGAACCGTCATGTGCGCGCGAAATCCCGTTATTGTGCATGAATTGGAGGATTGAACCATTGAATGTGGCGGCACTGCGCGGGTAAGATGGCGGTACATGCAGATAAAGGAGGTGAATAGCGGGAGAAGAAGCAATCGTAACCCGAATGTTGTAAGCAGGTTGCGGCCAATCTGGTGGGTATAGAAGGAAATAAAATCGAAAACAGGAGGTTCAGCATGAA
This sequence comes from Paenibacillus sp. JT31N11, assembly GCF_056269285.1. NCBI lineage: Bacteria > Bacillati > Bacillota > Bacilli > Caryophanales > Paenibacillaceae > Paenibacillus > Paenibacillus sp. JT31N11. The sequence continues at coordinate 295,138 of NZ_JBWDNQ010000009.1, read as the reverse complement.
AAGATGGTTAGCAATCGTTTTATGTATTGTCCTTGGTCTTTCTTTATTCCAGCCACCGATTCCAACTGCAAAAGCGAGCTATGATGCGATATCGGCATTTCCGGGGGCAGAAGGCTTCGGTTATTCCGCAGCAGGGGGCCGCGGAGGCGAAGTATACCACGTGACCAGCTACGAGCTTACCGGTCCGGGGACGTTCCACGATGCTCTCATGACCGCCGGAACGACACCGAGAACCATCGTATTTGATATTTCGGGCGAAATTACGATCCCCCAGATCGTAGTAAGTGACAAATCCAGGATCACCATTGCCGGTCAGACCGCGCCGAGGGACGGAGTGACCATCCGGGGCAACAATATTCGCTTTATCAATTGCAGTGATATCGTCATCCGATATTTGCGCTTCCGCATGGGCGTTCAGAATTTTAATGACGATACGATGTATTTCGAAGATTGCCAGAACGTGATCATCGATCACTCCTCGTTCTCATGGGGGACCGATGAAGTGTTATCCATCAAGAGTAAGGATTACGATAATCCTAAATCCAAAAATATTACAGTGCAGTGGTCGATCATTTCAGAAGGGCTTCTCACCCACTCCATGGGCGGGTTAATCGAAATGAATACGATCACCATGCATCATAACCTCTATGCCCATAACAACGACCGCAATCCCAAAACGAAGGGCCAGATCGATTTCGTGAACAATATCATCTACAACTGGGGCGGTTACCCCTATGTAGCCGGCGGTGAATCCGGCACGAAAGGCTATGGAAATGTGGCTGGAAATTATTTTATTGCAGGCGTTAACTCGGCAAGCCCCCAATATGCGGTTGTGCGCGGAAACGAGAATTATAGCCTGTACCTTGAAAACAACAGCATTGACAGCAACAAAAACGGCATTCTCGATGGAACGGATACAGGGACCGGGATGATGGAGGCCGAAAAGCCCAGCGTCGTGGTTCCGGAGCGTTTCGGATATCCTCCGGTTCATATGCAAGATCCTGAGGCCGCATACGATTATATTCTGGATCACTCCGGTGCGTCGCTAGTACGGGACAAGGTGGATCAGCGGGTGATCAACAGCGTACGGAAGCAAACTGGTGTCATCATCGGTCATGAGAACGACGTCGGAGGGTTTCCGCATCTGGCACAAGGAAGAGCCCCCCGCGACACGGACCTTGACGGGATGCCCGATGCATGGGAAAAGGCGAAAGGACTGAATCCGAACAATCCGGAGGACCGAAACGGCGACAGGAACAAAGACGGCTATACGAACCTCGAGGATTACCTGAATAAACTGGCGGCGCCGGGCTTCCCCGCGAATTACCCCGAAGCCCCGCCGGCATGGTCTGGAACGCCATTCATCCCGCCAGTCGAACCAACGACGGAGCCTGAATCAGAGCCGGTGCCCAGTTTGGACGGGGAAGCGGTCAGGAGCGTTGTCGTCCGAGATAACAGCAGCAACGGAAACGGCAATGCGGCCAACTGGTCGGTAGAAGAGAATCTGCAGACGGGAGACTTCGTGGCTGGGGATCGATTGACCGGCAGCAGTGTGTATAAATTCGCTACCATCCCTGATGAATTGAAGGGCATGGAATGGATTCGCTCGGCGGTGGGTTCCAGAAGCGCCACGAGCGACGATTTGCTCTCCTTCTATTTGGCAGCCGATGCCGATGTGTATGTCGCCCACGATTCGAGGATAACGACCCGGCCGCCCTGGCTGACATCCTCCTACGAAGATACGGCGCTGATCATCGCAGATGACCAACCGGTGCAGTTCAAGCTTTACAAGAAGCATTATACAGCGGGCTCTTACGTTACAATGGGGGTCAATAACAGCACCTCCAGCATGAACTACTTCGTCATTTTAAAACCGACAAATCCGGAAACAGCTCCTCCTGCAGAATCGCCCTTGGGATTGAATGGGCGGCTGATGGACGGCCCTGAGGTTTCACTCCGCTGGGAGCCCGTAAGCGGAGCGGGCGCATATCTGATCTACCGTTCCACGTCAATAGATCCTTACTTTAAAGTCATTGGTCATTCCGATACTACAGAGTACAAGGACACTGCCGCTATGATGGGAGTTGCCTATCATTATAAAGTGTCCGTCCTAAATGCCGGAGGCGAATCCCCGCACTCCGCATCGGTGGAGGTATTGGCATACGATGCAACGAAGCCGCTCCCGCAAGCGCCGGCAGGACTAAAGATTACAGCGGCAAAGAGTATCTCCGTAGCGCTTGAATGGACACCTGTTGACGGCGCCGTCAGCTATGTGATTCACAGGGCAGATTCCCCGGAGGGTGCGTATCACAATTTAGGCAGTGTTTCAACCACGGCATATACCGATAAGACGGTGAGCCCTTCTATGACGTATTACTATAAAGTTTCCACGACGGCGCCTGGCGGAGAATCCGCAGCGTCCGACAGCGTCAGTACGACGACGAATCCGCCAGTGGCGATTCCGCAAGTGCCTGCAGGCTTGTCTGCCGGCGTTATTACGTCCTCCTCATTGGCAATTGCATGGAAACCGGTTGACGATGTTGAAGGTTATAATATTTATAGGAAAGGAAATGGCGAGAACGAGTTTGTCCGAATAGACCGCACAGTTTCACCCCGTTATATCGACGATAGCGTTAGCGTAGACCATACAGGTTACAGCTACAAGGTGACAGCGGAGAACGAGATGGGCGAGTCGGCTCCGTCCGATGAACTTGATATCGCCATGCCCTTGCCCGCCAAGCCTTCGAATCTCTTTGTCGGTTTGAAGGGTAAAACATTCGTCGGACTTGTATGGACGTCTCATGGCGCAGCGACCCAATACAATATTTTCAGGGAATCCGAAGGAGAACCGGCTCAATATGTGGGGTATGCCAAGGTAGATACGTATTATGACCGCACCGTCAAACCAGGAGTGGAGTACACGTACTATATCAAAGGCAAAAGCGCCAGCGGAGAATCGGAACCTTCCAATTCCGTAGTGGTCAGGACGCTCGGGGCACCAGGGAAGTGACGCTTCCCGTAACGGCTCGCGTGCCTGACAAACAAGCAAACCAATAACCTTGAAGAAGCTTCCAGCAGCGACTGCTTCCCGGTACGTGAGCCGGGGAGCAGTCTTTTTAAGTTGTTCTACAACTGCCTGGGGACAAGATATACATGAATAAGGCATGATCGAAATACCATGACTCTTGCTTGTTGCCGGTATCGATATGGGCGGCCATCTTAAGAGATAATATTACCCATAATGAGAAGAAAGCGCTATTACATGGATATGGGGTGAATGTTATGATTTAAATGAGATAGCTTCCAACATAAACGTGGGATTAATTGAAGACTCGAATGTCTGGGAATCTTCCATTTCAGAAGAATGAAGGAGGGAAAGCGTATAATGATGGAACAACTGGCGAAGCCGGTTCGGATTACGGAACGGATGGACAACAATTGGAAATTTCAACTCGGCGATTTGGAAGGGGCATCCGCGGAGGATTTTCCCGATACAGGCTGGAGAACGTTGAATCTTCCCCACGATTGGAGCGTGGAAGGGGAATTCGCCATTGATCACCCGGCAGGGGGCGACGGTGCTTATTTGCCTGCAGGGATCGGGTGGTACCGAAAGCGCTTCTCTATTCCCGAGGACTGGAAGGAGCATAACGTCTCCGTCCGATTCGACGGCGTATACATGAACAGCGAGGTTTGGATCAACGGATGCTGTCTGGGCAAACGGCCGAACGGTTATGTCAGCTTTCATTATGATTTGACGCCTTACTTGCATTGGGATGGACGCAGCAATACGATGGCGGTTCGAGTTGATAATTCGGAACAGCCAAACTCGCGCTGGTACACGGGTTCGGGCATATATCGACATGTTTGGCTGATCCGCGCCGGACGTGCGAGAATCGATCATTGGGGTGTCTGTGTAACTACCCCGGACGTTTCGGAGACTTTGGCCGTGGCTAAGGTGACCACGAGAATTATAAATGAGCCCGGAGAGAGTCAGTACGCACTCCTGAGATCCGAAATCGCCGATGCGGATGGGAATACCCTTGCTTCGAAGCAGACAGGTGCTTTCCTTGCCGGGGATACGCATGACATGACCCTGGAGCTCCAGATAAACGATCCGAAGCTGTGGTCGGACGTAAATCCATACATGTATACGCTGAAATCGACTTTATGGATGGGTGACCGCTTAACTGATGAGACCGCGACGCCTTTCGGTTTTCGTTCCATTTCGTTTGATGCCGATCGCGGCTTTATTCTCAATGGCCAACGAGTGAAGCTGAACGGGGTATGCCTGCATCATGACGGCGGCTGCGTCGGTGCGGCCGTTCCAGACAGGGTTTGGGAAAGAAGGCTCCGCCTGCTGAAGGAGATGGGCTGCAATGCCATCAGGATGAGCCACAATCCTCCTTCGTCCGAATTGCTGGATCTATGCGACAGGATGGGCTTCTTCGTCATGGACGAAGCGTTCGACGAATGGACGCATTCCAAGGCCAAGAGCGGATCGATGGCATTCGGCTATTATAAATATTTCGATGAATGGTGGGAACGCGATTTGACTTCCATGCTTCGTCGGGATCGGAATCACCCTTCCGTCATACTATGGAGCGTCGGCAACGAAATACCGGAGCAGTCGCAATCCGTCGGTCCCGAAATTCTGAAGAAGCTCATAGAGGTATGCCGCAGGGAGGACGCGACCCGTCCGGTTACGTTAGCTTGCGATAATATCAGCGCGGACATCAACGCGGCAGCGGAATCGTTCTTCGAACTGCTGGATGTGGTGGGCTATAATTATGTAAACAGGTGGCGCGGACGGACTGAAACCTTCTATGCGGAAGACAGGATCCAATATCCGAGGATGAAAATCATCGGAAGCGAACACTCAACCGTGCGCAGCACAAGGGCGGATTATCGCTTGCATCAGCCGCTTATGGCGGATACGAGGAAGGATGAAGCTGCGCCTTGGCGAAATCCCCCCTATTATTCGGGCATGATCCGTGCCGAACGGCTTTGGAAATTTACGCGAATGCACGATTACGTGGCAGGCGACTTCATGTGGACCGGAATTGATCATTTGGGCGAAGCGCGCTGGCCGAATAAGAACAGCAGCTCGGGCGTCCTCGACATGTGCGGCTTTCCGAAGGACGGCTATTATTTCTACCAAAGCCAATGGACGGCGGAACCGATGATACATCCATTTCCCCATTGGAACTGGGAGGGCTGCGAAGGAGAGATTATTCCGGTTCTGTGTTACACGAATTGCGATACAGTCGAATTGTTCGTGAACGGCAAATCATACGGCGTCAAGAGCTGCGAGTTCCCTCTGCAAGGGATGACAAAACGGTACGGCCATTACGACAAGCACTTCATTCATGCCACAACCTCGGATCTGCACCTGACCTGGGACGTTCCTTACGAGCCGGGACGGCTTGAATTTGTCGGAACCCGGGATGGCATAGAGGTTTGTACTGCGGAGATAGCGACGACCGGCAAGCCGGTACGGATCGAAGCAGCAGCTGACAGCGACCAGATTTCGGCAGACGGTATGGATGTCGCGCATGTCACGGTCCGTTTGTTGGACGATCAGGGCAATCTTGTGCGCACCTCCGATTGTCCGGTTATTGTCACGGTGGAAGGAGCGGGACTCCTGATCGGGGCAGATAACGGGAATCCAGAGAGCCACGAGTCCTTCAAATCGAATATCAGATCAACTTACGGCGGCATGTGCCTGGCAATCGTTCAGTCCGACTCTCAATCGGGATCGATCATAGTACGGGTGGAAGCAGCAGGTCTGGAGGCTGCGCAGACGATTATTCAGGCAAAACAGGAGTAGACCGAACGGAATGATGCATGGAAGTCAAATGGCTTTGGCGGCAGCTCCAAGTATTAAAGTTCCTGAATTTTCATGATCATAGAGAACATTGGGAATTTACGCCTTTTCTCCTGGAATATAAAACGTTATATTAAATAATGCAAGCGCTTTATAACGGATGATAGGCGTGCTCTCTATAATAATAGTTGTTATTTACAGTCCGCAGCAGAAGTTTCGCAGGTTAGCCTGAGTTCTCCAAAATAAGGGGGGAGAAGCTTGAAGCTGTTGGTTGTCGACGATGAGAAAATGACGAGAGAGGGAATCGCGGGAAGTATCGAGGGCGGGCTGTCTATTCAACAGATCGAGCTTGCGGACTCCGGAATCACCGCAATCGAAAAGCTGGACGCCTTTCAGCCGGATATTATCTTGACGGACGTGCGCATGCCGCTCATGGACGGAATTGAATTTGCGGCCAGAGTCCGGATCCTGCTGCCGGACTGCAAGATCATATTCATGAGCGGATTTACAGACAAGGAATATTTAAAATCGGCCATACAATTGAAAGCGCTTAACTATATTGAAAAGCCGATCGATTTTGACGAGCTGAAAGAAGCCCTGCAAACGGCCGTCAATCTCAGGCTGGAAGAACAGTTGAACAAGCAGCGTGTTTCCGAGCTGAACCGTACATTGCTTGAGAGCATCCCGCTGATTAAGGCGGAAATTGCGTCGCAGCTCATGACCGGCAAATCCGATATTGAGCATCTTCTGGCCAGGGCGCGCACGGCTGGACTTGCATTGCCGAGGCGAGGTTTTTGTCAGACGGTCATCGTAAGATTCGATCCCCGCCAAAGCGGCTGGACGGATTCGGAATGGATGTCGATACGCTTGCGGATTAATCGTGAGGCAGAGGCGTTTTTCATCGGGAAAGGCTACGAATGCCTGTCCGTTTTGAAGGATGGCTCGGCCATGGTATGCCATCTGTTAAACATGCAGTCACCGATTTCCATAAGTGTGCTCGAGGCCTTTGCCGAACTGCTGTCTGCGGCGAATTCGGAGCAGCTCCATCTGACCGTTGCCTGCGGGGATCCAGTCGGTGAAATGGAGCAAATTTTCCAGTCGTATAAACAAGCAAACTCGCTGCTCCCTGCTTCTTTTTACCACGCAAGCGGTTCCGTGTTGACACGGACGGAAATGACCCCCGTGATCGTCTTCGATCCTTCCATACCTGGTATTTTCGCGGATTGCATCGCCTTGGAGAAGCAATCCAAAGCAGAACAAATACTTGTCGATTTGGCGGTCGATCTAAGGCTGCATGACCAGACGCCAGTCGAATCGACGAAGTATTATTTCTTCAAGCTGCTTACGCCACTCTTTGAAGACAATGAGAAGTGGTGCGGCCATGAAACGGACCATTCGCTGTATTGGGACATTCTCAATCGCTTTGTATCGCTTCACGACATCGTCGACTACGCACTGGAGACGCTCCATCGCCACTTCGACGAGTTTCAAAAGCAGAAAGGAACGAGGCGGATCGTCAGGGAAGTGATCCGTTATATCCAGGCTTCATACGCGGACGAAGCGCTGTCCATTCAAAAAATATGCGGACATACTTTTTTGACTCCGGCATACTTGTGCAGCTTGTTTAAGCTGCACACGAATCAAACAATCAACGGTTATTTAACCGAATACCGCATTAATAAAGCCAAATCCCTCATGTCTGATTCCAAGCTGACGATCCAGCAAATCGCTGTGCTTGTCGGCTACAGCAACAGCAATTATTTTGCCAAGGTATTCCGCAAGATGGTTGGCATGACGCCTACGGAATACAGGGAAGGATTAATATGAAGCCTATGCGGAGCCTATATCACAAACTCTTGTATGACATGAAGCTGAGCCACAAAATATTGCTATCCTATCTTGTCCTGATCGTCATCCCGCTCGGGCTGTTTCAGTGGCTTGCTTCGGATAAAATGTCCGGCTTGCTGGAGCAGCATATTTATTACTCGGCCAAGCAGGGATTCGAGCAGACATTCTCATTCCTCAGCTACAAGCTGGATAAAATGGCAGAAACGACGGATGTAATCGTGGTCAATGGACCGGTCGTCCAGGCGATGGAAGATTCGGCGCGATCCACCGTAAACCGGCAGTTGGACGATTATACTTCATTGAAACAATTTTTGCGCGCATTGCAGAACAAAGATGTGTCACGGGTCGCTCTATACGTGCCGGATGACCTTATTTATGCCTCGGATCATCAAAACTTCTACCCCCTGGTCTTGGGACCGGACTCCGAATGCCTGCGAAAAATGAAAACAGAGAAGATGGCCTACCTATGGTGTACCCCGTCGGAATTGGGATATGAAACGGGAACCAGCGATGGACACATTTATCTGACTCGTTACATTCGCCATTCCAACAATTATTTGCTGCCGGTTGCCCGCGTAAGCCTTGAGATCGATAACACCACGATCCAGACGATTCTTAACGGTGCCAATGTAGTCAAGGATAGCGTCAGTTATTTGGTATCATCGGACGACCGGATTATTGTCTCATCCGTCTCCGATACCGATTTAATTCACCTGCCAAACCTGCCTGTGCCGGATTCGGAATTCCAATCGGCATCGGTTCATATCGGCGACCGCTATTATCTGTACCATTCGATTCCGTCCTCGCACTGGGCAATGGTCACGTCAATCCCCTTGCAAGAAATCGTTTCCGGGAGCGCAAAGCTCAAATACGATTTGTATCTTTGGGTCGTTGCCATCGCGACAATCGCTTACCTGTTCGCCTTCTGGCTCGCGCATTCAATTACGCGGCGAATATCCCAACTAATAAGACGTTTACGGAACATTGAGAAAGGCGGCTTGGTCGCATTGAACCGAATGGGAGGTAAGGACGAGATCGGTGAACTGGTTCACACCTACAATTTGATGATCCACCGCATCGAGCAGATGAACCAGGAGCAGTTCAAATTGGGACAGGAGGTGAAGAATGCCGAACTAAAGGCTTTACAATCCCAGATCAATCCCCATTTTCTATACAATACACTGGATCTGATCAATTGGATGGCTGCCAGGGGGATGCAGAAGGATATCCATCGCATCATTAAAGCGCTAAGCAGATTCTACAAGCTCAGCCTGAATAACGGGAAGGATATGATAACGATTCGTGACGAGCTTAGTCATATATCCTTCTATATGGAAATCCAGAACATGCGGTTCGAGAACAAAATTTCATTCCGCATCGATGTGCATGAAGATGTGATGGCATATATCATTCCCAAAATTACGCTGCAGCCGATTGTAGAGAATGCGATCTATCACGGTATTCTGGAACGGGCGAGCCGAACGGGGGAGATAGTGGTGACGGGGAGAAAAGAAGGCTCGGACCTTATTATCTGCGTCAAAGATGACGGCATCGGAATGAAAGAAGAACAGCTGCTGGGGATTGCCAGGGGGGAGACATTAAGCGGCTCGGGAAGCGGGTATGGGGTAAAGAACGTTAAGCTGCGTATTTCGCAGCGCTTCGGGGATGCGTACGGATTGGTGTTCCGAAGCGTTGAGGGCGTCGAAACAACGGTTGAAATCCATATTCCGGCTGTCCGTTCCATGGATCTGACGGAATGCTGATGAGACGGCTGGATGCATAAGCAATGCCGAAAGAATTTACCCTTATTCAATGAATAATACGATTTACCCGTTCTGGTATCATTGTTACGATAGTAGCAGTTACATGACATTAAGAGCATTGGAGGGAAAGAGGTGGATAACGAAGCCCAGATTGCTCAAGTTGAAAATCCAAATATGAAAGCGTTGTCAACTCGGCGCGACAGACGCTGGGGCTTATGGAAAACATTAAAAAAGGACAAAACGCTGCTATTGATGCTGTTGCCGGCGTTTCTCCTGATCCTTGTGTTCGCTTATTTCCCGATGATCGGTTTGGTGATGGCGTTTAAACAGTTCGACTACCGTCTGGGCATCTTTAACAGTCCCTGGGTGGGACTGGATAACTTTTTGTTCTTTTTTAAATCAGGGCAGGCTCTTCTGGTCACGCGCAACACGGTTTTATATAACCTCGTTTTTATGTTCTCGACGATCATCCTCCAGGTTGGCTTTGCCATCATTTTGAGCGAAATAGCCGGTAAGCGCTATAAGAAAATGGTGCAGTCGGCGATGTTTTTACCGTTCTTTATTTCATGGGTCGTTGTAGCCTCGATCGTTTACAATTTGCTGAACTTCGAGCACGGCATCCTGAACGGCATATTGACAGGCATTGGCATGGAACCTGTCAACGTCTACAACACGCCGGAATTATGGAAGTATCTCCTGGTCTTCTTCAACGCCTGGAAAATTGTCGGCTACGGTACGGTCATATATCTCGCGGCAATCGTCGGAATCGATCAGCAAATCTACGAAAGCGCCGAAATCGATGGAGCGAATATCTTTAAGAAGACCTTTCATATTACAATCCCATCCATCTTCCCAACCATAATGATCCTTACCTTGCTTGCCATCGGTCAAATTTTCAGGGGGGATTTCGGACTGTTCTATAATCTGGTCGGCAATAACGGCGCGTTATTCGATGCAACGGATATCATCGATACCTTCGTATTCCGGGCGCTGGTGAACACGGGGGATATCGGCATGGCATCGGCGGCGGGCTTCTACCAATCCGTTATGTGCTTCATCACGATTCTGATCACGAATTCAATTGTGAAAAAGGCGAACAAGGATTATGCGCTGTTCTAGGAGGCTGCTCATGTGAGAGTGAAGACGAAAGATCAGCTTATCTTCAATGCGGTTGGCTATACCTTAGTCACCATATTCGCGGTGCTTTGCATCATTCCGTTTATTATGGTGATCTCTTCATCGTTAACGAGCGAGCGATACATTCAAACGAACGGGTTTACTCTATTCCCCAGGGATTTCTCCATGGAGGCTTACCGTTTCGTATTCCAGAATCCATGGATTATTATCCGGGCTTACGGGGTTACTTTGTTCGTCACGATTGCAGGTACGGGACTCGCGGTTTTTCTCAACACCATGACCGGTTATGTCCTTCACCGCAAGGATTTCAAATGGCGTAATTACTTTTCCTTCTACTTCTTCTTCACAATGCTGTTTAATGGGGGACTTGTGCCGTGGTACATTCTCTGCATTAAATATTTGGGCATGAAAAATCAGTTGCTTGCCCTATTCGTGCCGACATTGATTTCCGTATGGAACATTCTGCTCGTGAAAGGCTTTATGATGAGCGTGCCCCATGAAATCACGGAATCAGCCAAAATGGATGGAGCCGGAGATTTCCGCATATTCATGCAGCTTATCATTCCGTTATCTACACCGGTTATCGTTACAATCGGGTTATTTACATCATTGTTCTATTGGAATGACTGGTTCGCGAGCTTGATCTTCATATCCGACCCGAAGCTCTACACGCTTCAATACCTGCTCTATAATCTGCTGGCCAGCATCGAATCGCTGCGCATGGTCATGGCGGCATCCGGCATGGTGGTTGATTCCTTCCCGACAGAATCCATCAAGATGGCACTTACGATTATTGTTACGGGACCGATCTTTCTGCTCTATCCCTTTGTTCAGAAATATTTTGTGAAGGGTTTGACCATCGGGGCGGTCAAAGGGTAATACCGGCATTACCATTCATCTATCATGAATCCAATAGGAGGCCGTAAAGATGAAAAGGATTTCAAAGACGCGCAAGACCGTATTGGTGATTATGTTGTTTTTGATTTCTTTAATGACCGCTTGCACTGGCAGCGGCGATAATTCCGGAAAATCGCCGCCCGCGAACGGGAAATCGGGCAACGGCAATCAACCGGCGGAAGGGGGGCAATCAGCCAGCGGCGTTGATCTTTCGAAGAAAGTCAATTTAAAGATGTATCTGCTGGGCGACAAGCCTGCGGATGGCGATGTCGTCCTGGCGGAATTGAACAAATTGATCCTGCGGGATTTAAATGCGGAAATGACAATCGAATATTTGCCATGGAGCGACTGGCAGCAGAAGTATCCGCTGATTCTGGCATCCGGCGAGAATGTGGATCTGATCTATACGTCGGATTGGGCGCTTTACCAGCAAGAAGCCGCCAAAGGGGCATTCGTAGAAGTAACGGACGATATCCTGGAGAAGTACTTGCCGCTCACGGCGGAAAAACAAGACAAAGTATCATTGGATCAAGGCAGGCTTAACGGCAAACTGTACTTTGTTCCGCGCAGCAACGCGACATACACCGGAGAATCCGCCGTTCTGATCAGGGGAGATTTGAGGGAGAAATATGGCATTGCGGAGCTTAAGTCGGTCAATGATTTGGAGAATTACTATAAGGCGGTTGCGGCAAATGAAAAAGGCATATTCCCGCTTGCCAATTCGCTTGACAACGATTCCAAAAGCATCACCTTCGGCCAGGCGCGCAACAATGTGACCGTATATACGACGATGGTCGGGGTTGGAGAGTTCTCCTATTTATACAAAGAAGGCGAGCCGTTCTCGGCCGATAAAGTGAGCTACAATTTCTTTCAGCCGGATTATCCGGATTGGGCGAAGAAGATGAAATCCTGGGCAGATTCCGGCTACTGGTCCAAGAACGCGCTCGTCAATAAAACGGAAGCAAGGGATGCGTTTGAGAGCGGCACTTCCGCATCCATGGTATGGAATATCGGCACTCTGGCCGTTTCTGCGGATAAGGTCCTTCAGGAGCATCCGGAATGGAAGCCTGAAATTTATGATGTTACACCCGACTCTATTAAACAATTGGGATTGTATACGAATGATGGCATGGCGGTTGCCTATACCTCCCAGAATGTCGAACGCAGCTTTATACTGCTCGATAAGCTGAAGTTCGACAAAGCCTACAATGAACTCTTTATCTATGGGGTAGAGGGCAAGCACTGGATCGCGGAGGGCGATGACAAGTATAAACCGGGTCCTGATTTTGACAAGTTTAAAGGCGGACAGAACGGGACCTGGGGCGTAAACAATTCGGAAAACCTGCGTACGCTTGTGGGTGAAAATCCCGCAGTCGCGCAAATGCAGGAAGCCTGGGTACCGAAAACCGTCCATCCGGTTACGGAGGGCTTTAAATTCGATCCGGCCAAAGTCAAATCCGAGCTGGCCACCTTCATGTCGCTTGAAGCGAAGTACGGTCCTCTTCTGGATCTCGGTTTGGTCAGCAACGTTGAAGAAACCTTGGCTGAATTCAAAGATCAGGCTATGAAGGCGGGCTTCGAGAAAATCGACCAGGAATTGAAAGCGCAGCTGGATGCTTTCGTGAAATCCAAACAGTAGGGGGAGAACGCAAAATATGCTGACTAAAGAACAATTGGATCAATGGTACGAAGAAGGCTACTGCATCGTCAAAGATGTCATACCGCAGGGGGAGCTCCCAAAATATCGTGAAGCCTTTGAACGCATGGTAACAAAGGTTCGCGCCAATCCCAGCCGGGAGCGTTATAATACGCGTCTTGTCAAGAATATCGACAGGAAGAACCCGAACGCGATCAGTGAATTGGAAAGCTGGGGCTGCGACTTTCTGCTGCACCCCGATCTATACGAGCCCGCGTTTACCGATTATCTTAACAATGAGAAGCTGCTCTCCTCATTGTCCAGCATTCTGGAGAGCGATCTCCGCGTGGAAGGGCTGAAGGCGCTTTGGTCCCCTGAGAGAGTGGATTACGATCTCTTCTGGCATCGGGACGGACTCAAGGAGATTTACTCCGAGGACGGCTCCCAGAAGCATCTTCAATTCAATACGGCCTTATACCGCGACGACAGCTTCCGGCTTGTTCCGGGTTCGCATCGCAGACCGCTGACGGACGCGGAGCTTGCGCAGGTGCGAGTAGGCGTTGACGATTTGCCGGGACAGCTGGTTTGTGTCCTGGAACCCGGCGACGTGCTGTTCATGCATTCGATGGTACTGCACAGGGGGAAATCGCCGCGCACCGATATGCGCAGAACCTTCCACTATATTCTGGCACGGACGGATCTGCCCATCGGGACAGCGCTGTTAAAGCAGTTCAAAGGCTGGTACGGGGAACTGCGCCTGGACGATCAATTGGCTCCCACGGCCAGGAAGCTCTTCCGCAATTTCTTGAACTGGGAAGGCAGGACGATAAACGACGAATGGTATCCCAACTTGCCTTATAAGGAATAAACATTCGGGAATCGAAGGGAGCTTTCAAACATGCTGGCAGATTCGCAAATCAAGCAATTCTATTCTGAAGGATATACTGTTGTGAAGGATGTGATTCCCCATACGAAGCTTCCCGAATACAGGGAAGCCTACGAACGTATGGTAGAGAAGGTCCGTGCGCACCCCGGCCGTGAGAAGTATAATACCCGTCTCATTCAAGGAAACGATAAAGAATGCTGGGGCTGCGACTTCCTGCTGCATCCCGATTTGTATGAGCCCGCGTTTACGGATTATTTAAACAACAGGAAGCTGTTAACCTCATTAGGCAGTATCCTTGGCGACGATCTTCGCATCAGCGGGCTGAAGGCCATCTGGTCTCCAATCCGCGCAAACTATGATTTAGGCTGGCATCGGGACGGTCCGAAGGACATCTACTCGGAGGACGGGACACAGGCCTATATTCAATTCAACACCGCATTGTACCATGATGAAAGTTTTCGTCTTGTGCCCGGGTCTCATCTTCGGCCTTTGACAGAAGAGGAAGATACGAAATACCGCAGCGTAGAGGATATTGCGAATCAACTGATATGCACGCTTGAGCCTGGAGACGCCATGTTTATGCATGCCGCGGTACTGCACCGGGGAAAAGCGGCCTCCAGCACGAAAAGGCGTACCCTGCATTACATCATAGCAAGCTCGGATTATGAGGTAGGAACCAAACGGCTGAATCAATTCAAAGAATGGTATGATGAAATGAGGCTGGACGAGAAGCTGGAGCCTGCTGCAAAGAAATTATTCGATAACTTCTTTGCATGGCAAGGCAAAACATTCGATGATCATTATTACCCTGGCCTGAATTATAAAAATTAACGGCATTACACTGCAGCTAATGGTCCGATAAGCTAAGAGTAACTTGGCAGCGAGTCTCTACAGGCATAGCCGATAAAAAGTGGCAGTCAGAACTAGAAAAGTTCTGTACGGCCACTTTTTTCTGGATGCTTGCCATTCCATTCATCATTAGCCTTATGTCGCAATTCCCCAAGGCGGCTCTCATTACCAACCAATCCGCCACAGCATCAACCAATCCGCTGAAGCCTTGCTGCTGCGGCTTTTTTACGTTTATTTAAGAAGAGCATCCGCCAGTGGTTATCAGCATTTGCTCATCCCCTTATTGCAGTTTGAATGCGCGAATCTTCCAAATTGGGCGAAATCATGGATTTGTTCATCACATGGAGAAATGATCAATTGTTATGGGGGCTCTTGAACAGGTAAGATGGCGGTACAAGAAGCGAAGGAGGTTCATGATGGCCAAAGTGCACAATCCATTGGAGCCCGGCTCCACCCGTACGCCGACAGGAAGGTTCAACCTGACCGGGAATCGTTACATCGTAAATATGCGAAAATATTGGATGCTCTATGTAATGATACTGCCCGGCGTCATCTACTATCTTGTATTTAAGTATTTACCGCTGGCCGGAAGCGTCATCGCGTTTCAGGACTACCAGATTTTCAAAGGCATGCTCTCAAGCTCATGGGTCGGATTGGACAACTTCAAATTTATTTTCACGTATAGAGACTTTTATCTAGTTATGAGGAATACGGCGACAATCGCCTTTTATCAGCTTGTATTCGGTTTTCCGGCTCCGATCATCCTCGCTCTTCTATTTAATGAAGTCAGGGTGATGCTGGCCAAGCGGGTGATGCAAAGTTTATTCTATCTCCCGCACTTTTTATCCTGGGTCGTCGTTGGGGGCATCGTATTCGAATTGCTGTCAAGTCAGGGCGTCCTCAATATGATGCGCGGCTGGTTCGGATTGGATACGATCCTGTTCATGCAGGAGCAGCGATATTTCCGCACGATCGTCGTCATATCCGGCATTTGGAAGGATGTGGGCTGGGGAACGATCATCTACCTGGCTGCCATTGCCGGCATTAATCCGAGCCTGTATGAAGCGGCTGTCATGGACGGAGCAAACCGGTGGAAGCAGACGTTCCATATTACGCTGCCTACGATGTTCCCAACCATACTGGTGCTGTTTCTGCTGAATATCGGCAATTTCCTGGAGCTTGGATTTGATCAGATCTATAATTTATTGACGCCGATGACATATTCGGTCGGAGATATTATCGAGACGTATGTATACCGGGCAGGGGTGCTGCAGGGGCAGTATAGCGTAACGACAGCAATCGGATTATTCCAGTCGGGGATTGGCTTCATCCTCTTGTGGATATTTAACCGGATGGCCCGAAAAACAGAACAGGGGTTGTGGTAATGAAACAGACCAAAGGAGATCAACTATTCCAATTAATCAACTATGCATTTCTGATCGCAGCCGCGGCGACGATGCTGCTGCCGCTTATTCAGCTGCTGGCCGTATCCTTCAGTTCGCCAATCGCTGCGGATTCCAAGCTGGTGTTCCTGTTTCCCGTTGAATTCACGACGGCATCCTGGTCGCACATTTTGCAGAACAGGGGGCTGTGGACGTCGTTTGGCATCACCGTGTATATTACGGTGGCGGGTACTTTACTGAGTATGCTGTTCTCGGTGCTGACGGCGTATCCGCTGTCGCATCGGCAGTTTCTCTTGCGTAAGCCGATCATGCTCGGCATTATCATTACGATGATCTTCAATGCACCGATGATCCCTTTCTTTCTGACGGTACGCGAGCTGGGCCTGATGAACTCGTTGTGGTCGCTCATTTTGCCCGGGGTGATCGGCACGTTCAATATGATCATTATCCGTACCTTCTTTATGGGCATCCCAAAAGAGCTTGATGATTCTGCACGAATCGATGGCTGCAATGAGGCCGGTCTGTTAATCCGGATTTATTTGCCGCTCTCGAAGCCGGTGATGGCGACCGTAAGCCTGTTTTATGCAGTTGGTTATTGGAATACCTTTCAACGGGCGGTGCTGTTCATTCGCGACCCGGAGAAATGGCCGCTGCAAACGAAGCTTCGCGCTTATCTGACTTCGCCGGAGGAGCTGGCGGCAGTCAATCTGGTTCTGGGTGATTACGATTTCAATACGACAACCTTGAAAGCGGCTACAATCTTATTCGCCACCATACCGATTGTTCTCGTATACCCTTATTTGCAAAAATATTTTGTAAAGGGGTCTATGCTCGGGTCCTTGAAAGAGTAGCTCGTCTTATCGCGGGAGGTTATGAAGCCGGTTCGCCGGCTTGATATATAGCTTTTATAAATGTATAAGGGAGGCTGAAATCATGATGAAGCATGTATTTGGAAAGTCAGTCAAAGGATCCGTCTTGGCGTCGCTGCTTGTAATTTCGCTCGTTGCCGGTTGCTCTAACAGCGGAGAAAAGCCGGAAGTTTCGGGGGGGAATGAGGAGAAGGACAAGCCTGTTACAGTGAAGGTATTCAAAAGCCATATGGGCGTAGGGACCATTCCCGACAGTAATAATGAGCATGTGAAATATGTGGAAGAGAAGACGGGCGTCGTATATGAGCTGATCACGACAGCCCCGGGCTCGGAGCCGACAGAATTTCTGAATCTGATGATTGCGTCCGATGATCTGCCTGACATATTGCGCCCGATTGGAGGCGTAGAGCAGACGCTGATCAAGCAAGGCGGTGCTTTGCCGCTCGATGATCTGCTGCCTAAGTATGCGCCTAATGTTTGGAAAAACATTCCGGAAGAAGCATGGGATATCGTACGGTCGGCTTCCCCGGACGGCCACATCTATTACGTGCCCAAGGTATTTCTTGTTCCCGAGCGGGCGCCGATGATCCGTCAGGATTGGCTTGATAAGGTAGGATTGTCTATGCCGAAAACAACAGAGGAGTATAAGGAAGTACTGCGGGCATTCCGGGATAAGGACCCGAACGGCAATGGCAAAGCGGATGAGCTGCCTACCACGGGCCGCGAGTTCGGCAAGTGGATGGACCACCTGTTCGGCATTTATGGTGTCGCGATGTGGGAAGGCGTTCCGGAATGGGATGTCTATGAAGGTGAAATTCAATACGCTGGCGTTACGAAAAATATGAAGGCTGCTATCGCTTATATTCGTGAGCTTTACGAAGAGAAGCTGTTGGACAATGAGACATTCCTGAACAAAGGCGATGTTTGGCAGGCCAAAATCAACAATAATCTGGTTGGAAGCTGGTATCATCTTCCCGCCAACCTCCGGGATCGTTATACTGCGATGCTCAAGGGTGCGCCGGATGCTTATGTCGTCGGCATGCCGATGCCGAAGGCAGAGGGTTTTGAAGGATTCGTTACGCAGAAGAGCATGGGTGAGCCGGAGTGGATGATCCCGACTGTCGCAAAGGATAAAGCGGAATATTCCCTTAAGCTGCTCGATTTCTTCTATGATCAAGCCAATGATGAATTCATTCGCTTTGGCATCGAGGGACAGCAGCATGAAGTCGTAAATGGCAAGAAGGTTGTGCTTCCGCCAGAGGACAGCCGCCCGATCGCGCTGGGGATGCGCAATCTGACGACGAAAGAGGATATGGACATCCGGATTAAGGAGACGATTCCGGAAGACATGCAGAAGATGGTTCAGGATATCTTCACTGTCAGCACGGCTGACGCGCACCGGATCGCAGGCGATGGATTGCCGAATACGGTGTATGAAGGCTTCCCGGATATTCAATCACACAAGCTGTTCCAGGAGTATCTGACGAAGATCGTCATTGGAGAATGGCCGCTGGAGAAATTTGACGAGTTTGTAGACCGCTGGAATAAAGCTGGCGGTGAGACAGTCACCAAGCGCGCACAGGAATGGTATGCCAAGGTGAAGAAATAAGCGGTCTGCAGCTATCTGACTGATAGCGTAAATGCCTGAAAGGATGGGTTCAGTTGAAAAAACGATACGCAATCTGCGGAGTGAGCGGACGTGCGCTGGGCATGTTCGCCAAGCCTATCCTCACTTCTTTTGCTGGAAGCTGTGAGCTTATCGGTCTGCTCGACCGTGATCCGATGCGTTTTGAGCTTTACCGTTCAAGATTCCCTGAACATGCCGGCATCAGGACGTACGGGGAGGGTGAGTTCGACCGAATGGTAGAGGAGACGAAGCCGGATGTGATCATTGTCGCTGGTCGTGACGACACGCATGCACAGTACCTGATAGCCGCCCTTGAGCGTGATCTGGATGTTATTACAGAGAAGCCGATGGTGACAACAGGAGCGGACAGCAGGCGCGTGATGGAGGCGGAGAAAGCAAGCAAGGGCTCTGTTATGGTGACATTCAATTATCGCTATGCCCCGATTCATACGAAGATCAAGGAGATTGTGCAGGAAGGGAGGCTTGGCAGAATAACGTCGGTTGACTTGAACTGGTACCTGGATACGTATCACGGCTCCAGCTACTTCAAAAGGTGGAACAGGGACCGCCGGCTGTCCGGCGGATTATCCGTCCACAAGAGTACGCATCATTTTGATCTGGTCAACTGGTGGATTAATCAGAAGCCGGTTGAGGTGTTCGCCTTTGGCGCCTTGAATTATTACGGCGCTGATGGAGAGGCGAATCCGAAGAAGGAAGACGGCCGGTTCTGCAGTACCTGCGCGCATACCGAAGATTGCTCGTATTACTCGCGCTGGAATGCCCGAAGCCGGAATCTTGAAGTGCCGGATGATCATCTGGGATCTCTCGATGCAGGGAAGTCCCCGGCATTTCCCTATTCCGATTACCGTCCTGACCGATGCATTTTCGATTCGGATATCCAGATTGAAGATACGTATACCGCGACCGTGAAATACAGCGGCGGCGCGCTCCTCAGTTACTCGGTTAATTTCTCGCTGCCTTATGAGGGCTACCGGCTTGCCATCAACGGAACGAAAGGGAGAATCGAGACGGTGGAATATCATATGCCTGGCAGAACCCCTTTCCCTACGCCAGTGCAGACGATCGACTACTTTCCATTGTTCGGCTCGAAGGAAACGATTCATGTCGTACATCGGGAAGGTGGGCATGGCGGGGGAGATCCGCTGCTTCTTGAAGACTTGTTCATGGGCGAGGATCGCAGACGGCCGTACCGCATCTTATCGGGCGCGGTGGATGGCGCTTATTCGGTGGCGACGGGCGAAGCGGTATGGCGCTCGGTGAAGGAGCATCGTTTGGTCACGATCGAGGAGGTGCTGGGCAGCGGTACCGATAGCGGCGGAGCGCAGGAGCGAAGCGAAAGTCTAAGCGGCCAGAGAGGAGGAGTATTGTGACAGCTAATCTAAACGGGTATTTCGATGCGATCGAAAGTATAGCCGCACAGACGGATGGCGGCAGCATACCGCATGTGCTTAAGGTCATCGCGCAGCGCTATGTCGGTGACAATCCGCCGCATGAACCGGTATACCGGGTAACGCGGACCAGCGATGTTCGCAAGGGAGCGGATCATTTGTATGAATTTCCGCGCCGCATGTTTTCGGGCATGGGAGAAGGTATGCGGGTATATGCCTGGGCAAGGCTGTGGATCGATCAACCGCAGGAATTCATCTTCCATCTTCGCTGCTTCGGGCAGGTGAAGCTGTATCACAACGGGGTTCAGCGTTTCGGATCTTCCCCGGAGGAGGAGCTCTCCGGAGTGGAGCCAGCCTCGGAGGCGCTGCCCCTAAAGCTGAAGGTAAATCTGGCGAAGGGATGGAATCATTTCGTTCTGGAGCTGGCAAAGGGCCGGGAAAGGAACTGCGGAGCCGCCTTCGGGACAGGCAGCCGCAAGAATAAACCTTTGCACTTCCTGGCTCCCTCCGTTGAGCGGGAAGGGGAGGAAGGCTGGATTTATACGCTTCCGTTGGCCCAGCCGATGGTTCACATCCCGGGTACGAATCAGACGGAAGCCGCCACCGGAGCGGAATGGCTTCCAGCCCGATCAGAGGGGACTGGGCATCTGGATCTTATATATGGCATGCATTCGGGCTGTTCCTCCTTTGCATGGACGACGATTGTCAACCGCTCCGCTTCGAATAAGAGCGTTATGCTAACTGGAACTGCCTATGGTCCTGTACGGTTCATATGGCAGGGGAAGCTGCTGTATGAAGCTCGGGAGCCGGGTGACTTCTCCTTCGCCCTCGACGCAGCCCCGGGGCGGGGCGATCTGATTGCTCGCTGTTATTGTGAACTTCAAGGATGGGGCTTCCGGCTTCGGGACCTTGCTGGTACGGAGGTTGAACTTGCTGCCGGGCGGCGCGTGCATGGCTACAAAGGTCAGTGGCTGCATCTGGGCCCGCTCCCGCCGGAAGCGGATATCGATCCGGACGATTATCCGGACCTCGATAAGGTGACGGCCGATCGGCATAACAACGTCTTCTGGATGACGGATCAGCCGGGGGCGCATGTGCGTCCATTTCTCGAAAATGAGCTGTACGGCCGTTGGAATTATCCGCTTGGGGTCACGCTGTCCGGACTGCTGGGGACGAGCCGGCTGCTGCAGCGTGAAGACCTGGCAAATTATGTCGCAGACCATGTCGAATTCGCGACCTCGACTTATGCATACTCGCTGTGGGACCGCGGGCGCTTCGGAGCAGCGGGCTTGAACAATCAGCTGTCGCATATCGACAGCCTCGACGACTGCGGCTCCTTCGGGACGCTTACCATTATGGCTGAACGGCTCCGTCCGCTTGAAGGAGCGCGTGCGGTGGCTGACGATATTGCTCACTATATCATGAACGTACAGGACCGCATGGAGGACGGAGCTCTGTACCGCAAGGTCGGCGTCTCGCCAAGTATGCATAACACGATGTGGTGCGACGATATGTACATGAGCGTTCCATTCCTGTGCAGGTATTCCGGGCTTACCGGCGATCCGCGTTACATGGACGAAGCTGCAAGGCAGCTTCTGCTCTATAAGAAGTATTTGTATATGGCGGAGCAGCAGATTATGTCTCATGTGTATGATGTGCGCAACGGGAAGCCTTCGCGTACGGCCTGGGGCAGGGGCAATGGCTGGGTGTTTTTCTCACTGGCCGTGTTGCTCGAATTACTGCCGAAGACGCATGCGGGCCATCCGTCTATACTGGCTTTCTATCGGGAGTTGGCGGAAGGGTACCGCAGACTGCAGGGCAAGCATGGTCTGTGGCATCAAGTATTGACCGATCCGGAGTCGTACGAGGAAGCCTCATGCTCCTCGATGTTCATATACGGCTTCGCGCTTGGCGTTCGCAGCAGCTGGCTGGAGAACCCGGATCCTTATGTCCGGGCGGCGCTGGATGGGTGGCAGGGATTATGCGAGCGGGCTATCGACAAACGGGGAAATCTGTACGGCGTATGCAAAGGCTCCAGCTGGTCATACTCTCATGCTTACTATAAGCATGATCTGGGTTGGAATTTGAACGATACACACGGTATCGGCATCGTGCTGCTTGCAGGTATTGAAACTCAGCTGATGAAAGAATGGCTGATAGAGAAAACATAAGCTGAACAGGAGAACAGGCGTCGTATTTTACGAGGGCAGGATCACCAAGATATAATGGAAGGATCCTCGGTATAAGGTGGAATTTACCATGACACAGTCTATCAAGAAATGGTTGAAATACAATCTGGCTCACACCCAGGTCAGACTCGTGCTTATTTTGACCGTTTCAGTCTTTCTCATTATTCTGGCTGTAAGTCTGACCTCGTACTATACGTCGAAGTCGGTGATGCAAGAAGAGCTGGGCGAATTGCAGCGTCAGATGCTGAAGCTCGAAATGAATGTGATCGACGAGTTGGTTAGCGAAAGCGACAAGGTCGCAATTCAAGTTGCCTTGAATGATAATGTCTACCAATTTTTGACCAGCAAAGTACAGAGCTCTTATATGAATATTACGGGGACATATCAGTTTCTGTCGACACTAATCAGCAACTCCAAGTATATCAAAAGTATCTATGTCTATGATCTGACCCGGGAAAGCTTCCTGGCAATACCGCAAGGCTTCAGCTCCAGCAAGCTGACCTTCACCGATTCCGACTGGACCAGTGTCGTTTCCGAATTCGGTGAAAGGACTACGCTCATTAAGAAACGGATGGTGCCTGAAGGGGCAGGGGCCAAGGGCTCGAGCGTTACCCTGTTTCGCAAGATTATGATTCAAGGAGAGTTCAAGGGAATCGTCGCCGTCAATCTTAAAACCGAGGAGCTGTTCGCCAAGCTGAATCCGCCAATTATGAACAATTTGAACCGGATGCGCTATATTATTGACGAGCATGACGAGCTGCTTTACTCCGTCTCTAACTATGACTTCGATCAGGATTCGGTGAGTCATGCGATGGATGCGCTGGGAAAGGACGACGGCGCGGATATCACGATCCAGAACCGCCAGCTGCTCATTAATCAGCTCGCCTCGCCTGTAACGGGATGGAGGTATGTGTCCATTATTGAGCAGGATAGTCTACTGGCCAAGTCCAAACGGGTGGCCAAGGTGGTTCTGCTGGTGTCTATCGCGGCTCTCGTGCTGGGCGGGGCTACGATTTTCTATATTAATGCGGCGGCTTTCCGCCCTGTCCGCCGGCTGAAGCAGTTGTTCAGCAAATATGACCGCAAGACCAACGGCCCCGATGGCATCAATCTGGAGAGGCTTGCCGGGGAACTGCTCACCAATCAAGTGCATCTGTCACAGCTTGTCCGGGAGTCGATGTCCGAGGTTGCATCCAAGCTGCTCACTGATATTTATTCCGGCAATCTGAGCGGGAAGCGGGATATTGAAGAGAAATGGAGACGTTACTTCGGAGAATGGTCGGCAGCGCCGGTGACGGTGGCCGTTCTGTCGATCGACCGGTACGAGGAATGGTCCCGGACCTTCAGCGGCAGCGATCATTCTCTGTTGAAATTCGCGATGGCCAATATCGTGGCAGAGCTGTTCGAGCCGCAATGGCGAATTGTATGCGCCGATTTCGGGAAGGACAAGACGGCCATTCTGCTGCAGCCGCGTATAGAAGGGCTGCGATGCGAGAGAATGCTCGCGGAATCGCTGGAGGTCGTGTCGCGCCTGTTGAAATTCAGCGTATCGGCGGGGATCGGCAATCCGCAGACGGAAATTGCAAGATTGAAGCAAGTGATGCTGGAAGCGGAGAATGCGCTCACATACCGGCTTTACCAAGGCTATGGACAGGTGATCACGTTCCAAGAGGTGTCCGGACATGAAGTGATTGAGCCGCCTCAGTATGAAAGCGCTCTTAGCGAACTGATTTGCGCCATAGAAGCAGGCAATGAGCCGGAGTCCCTGGAGGCACTCGGACGATTAATCGATAATATCCGCAGTCAATACGGGTATCCATCGGCGGCTGTATCTTTCCTGCAGTCTGTCGCCGAGAGAATCGAACAGATCGTTCCTGCCGCAGACGGCGCTTTGTGCCAAAACGATTTCCGGTTTGACACGCTTGATTTGGAGGATTGCAAAGGTGTGCTGGAGAGCCGCGTTATCCTGCTGGCACAACGATTCTGCCGGCTGGCCCAGAGCAAGGATTTCATCATGTGCCAACGCATGATTGATTTTTTGAAGCAGCATCTTAACCAGCCGATCGGCATACCCGAAATATCTGAATCGATTGGCATCAGCAGCAGCCTAGCCAGCCAGTTGTTCAAACAGGAAACAGGCGAGACGATTTATAACTATTTGACACGGCTTCGCATAGATCGGGCAAGCGAGCTGCTGCTGAAGACGGGCGACCGCATATCGGATATCGCGCTGATGGTCGGTTATCAGCATGAGAATAGCTTTATTCGCAGTTTCCGCAAAATAAAAGATATTACCCCGGGCAAGTACCGGGACATGATGAGAACCCGGATGGAATTCCCGCTTGAATAGATATGGATCAGGCGGCCCCGGGTTCAAGCACAGGAGGATCCAATGGACAGACGACAGATCGTGGAACGACATCAACCGGAGTTGAATAAATGGGACCCTGTGTCCCCGTTTTCCGTAGGCAACGGAGAGTTTGCCTTCAGCGCCGATATTACCGGCCTGCAGACATTTCCGGATCAATATGAGGTGCCGCTTGGCACGCAGTCCAATTGGGGATGGCATTATACAGGCGGTCCCGGACGCTTCACCATGCGTGATGCCGCATACCAAAGCTACGATACGTACGGCAGGCCGGTCGGGTATGCGGTGAAGCCCAGCGACAAAGTCGAGGCTTACCACTGGCTTCGTCAGAATCCGCATCGCCTTCAGCTTGGCCGCATTTCGTTCCGGTTCCTGAGTGAATCGGGTGATGATGCCCAAGCGGAGGATATCACGAATATCAGCCAGAAATTGAATCTATGGACAGGTATTCTGACAAGTGAATTTGCCGTACAAGATGTGCCGGTTCATGTAGTGACGGCTTGCCATCCGGCAATTGACGCCATAGGCGTGAGAGTCGTTTCGCCCTTAATCGGGCAGGGAAGGCTGCAGGTGTTCATTCGTTTTCCGGCGCCGGATATGACGTCTGCCACATGGGCCAAGGCCGTGTTCCCGGATCTGGGCAATGATGACAGGCATCGGACGGAGCTTGGCGAGTCGGGTGCTAACGGGGCAAGAATCGTCAGAAGCATGGACGAGGACCGTTATGAGCTCTCCTGGTCCTGGAACGCCGGGAGTCTGGAGCGGACCGGGGTGCATGAGTTCACGCTGCTGCCGGAGGCTCAAGGCGATTCACTGGAATTCTCGGTCGGCTTCGCGCAGGAGTCCCCGCAGACGGCGGAAGTCGAGGCCATCGAGGCCGCGAGCATGCGTCACTGGGAGTCGTTCTGGATGAGCGGCGCGGCAATCGACTTCTCCGGAAGCGCTGATCCAAGAGCCTATGAGCTGGAGAGACGTGTCGTACTGTCCCAATTCTTGCTGGCCATACATAGCGGCGGGTCGCTGCCTCCCCAAGAGACGGGCCTGATGTATAACAGCTGGTTTGGCAAGTCTCATCTGGAGATGCATTGGTGGCATGCGGCGCATTTCCCATTGTGGGGCAGAGAAAACTATCTGCTGAATAGTATGGATTGGTATGAACAGATCCTGCCGGTGGCGCGTGGACTGGCGCATTCTCAAGGTTATGCGGGGGCGCGCTGGCCGAAGATGGTCGGCTTCGACGGCGATCCTTGTCCGTCGCCGGTGGCGAACGGCCTGATCTGGCAGCAGCCGCATCCGATGGCGCTCGCTGAGCTGTGCTATCTGGCTGATTCGTCGAGCGCAACTCTTGCGCGGTTCCGCAATATCGTGTTCGAAGCGGCAGACTTCATGGTATCATTCGCTCACTGGAATGAAGAGAAGCGGGTCTATGATCTGGGACCGCCCCTGATTCCAGCACAGGAATGTCATCCTTTAGAAGGCAGCAAAAACCCTCCTTTCGAGCTGGAATATTGGAAGTATGGCTTGGAAATTGCGATTCGCTGGGCGCAGCGCATGGAGCAGACGATCAATCCGCTATGGGCAAAAGTAGCCGGATCGTTAGCCGAGCCTCCACAGGCGGAGGGTGTATATCTTGCCCATGAGCTCTGCCCGGAGACCTTTCTGACGAAAAACCGCGACCATCCGTCCATGCTGGGGGCATTGGGCATTCTGCCGGGCACGTTAATCGACCGAAAGGTCATGCTTGAGACGCTGCTAAAGGTGAAGGAAGGCTGGATCTGGGAATCGGCATGGGGCTGGGATTTCCCGATGTGCGCCATGACGGCGGCAAGACTCGGTGAGCCGGATCTTGCGGTGGATTTCCTGCTGATGGATGCATCCAAGAATACGTATTTAACCAACGGACATAATTATCAGCGCCCTGGCTTGTCCGCTTATCTGCCGGGCAACGGCGGTCTGCTGGCTGCGGTTGCGATGATGGCTTCTGGCTGGAGGGATGGCGAAGGCGGAGGATCGGCGGCGGAGGCGGCTGTCCGCAATCCCGGTTTCCCGCAGGATGGAAGCTGGTCGGTGAAATGGGAAGGGCTGAAGCCCTGGCTGTAGAGATTTCTAAAGTTCACATAGGAGGCGGGAGCATGTCTGCAAAAGGAACGGTATGGCCCTCGGAGCGCAAGACGGAGACCGATCGGCTGACAGGGCTTGAAGTGACGCAATTGACCCATTATAAAGCGCATAGCCATCATTTATATTTTACCGAAAACGGTTGGTATGACGGAGAACAGCGGCTTCTGATGATCTCGGATAGAGGGAATAGCACGAATTTGTACAGCCTGCATGTGGAAAGCGGATTGATCACACAGCTGACGGATTACAAGGATGTGGATAAATTGGATGCTTGCCTGTTGCCGGATGGAAGCTCGGCGTTTGTCAAGATTGGCCGGCGCCTGATCCGTCTGGATCTGAATTCGCTTGAAGAGCAGCTGTGCTACGAAGCGCCGGAGGGCTATCATTTGGGTAATGCGAACGCGACCGCTGACGGGCGGTTCGTGATGACCTGCGTGCAGGAGGATCTGTCCCACCGGATTCGGCTTGATCTGGGTAACGGTTATGTCGGCCACAGGGAGCTGATGGAGGCTGCCCCCCACAGCATGATCGTCCGTATCGATGCTCAGGCGGGCGGAGGAGAAAAAGTATATGAAGAAAACCAGTTCATTACCCATATCAATACATCGCCGAAGGAGCCATGGCTGATGACCTTCTGTCATGAAGGCCCATGGCATCTGGTCGATCATCGTATTTGGGGGCTTGACCTGCGCACCGGTGCGGTTTGGAAAATCAGGGAGCGGCTGGAAAGCGGCGAGAAGGTCGGGCATGAATTTTTCTACCCGGACGGAGTGACGATTGGCTATCACGGATTCCGAGCGGACGGCACCAACTTTTTCGGCAGCATCCGTTATGACAATATGGGCATGGAAGAGACGGAGTTCGGGTTCGATACCTGGCATGGATATGCGGATGGATTGGGCCAGGTGGTCGTGGACGGCAAGGGAGCGGTCAAGACGCTGAGTCTTTGGCGCAAAATCGATGGTGTGTACGAAGGTCCGCGCATCCTGTGCGAGCTGCGCTGCAGCTTTCACTCACAGAAGGTGCATGCCCACCCGCGCTTTAACGCGGACGGGAAGCGTCTGCTGTTTACAAGCGATAAGAACGGCTATGGAAATCTGTATATAGTGGAAATTCCAGAAGATTTCACTTCTTTGCCGCTAATGGCAACGTAACGAAGGAGGAGCAGGCAGATGAATAAATCGGAAACGCTAATTCCTGGTGCCCAGCGCACATCCGTTAGGGTTGCGGGAACAATCCTCTCCCACTGCAAGGACGGCTATCACCCGAATATTGCCAACAAGTGGGGGTATGTGGCCGGTATGGCGCTGACAGCGATCGGCCAGCTTGCCGATTGGACGGGAGAATCCGAATACCTGGCAACCGTGAAGCGGCATATGGACGTCTTCATTCGGGAGGATGGTTCAATTCGCGGATATACCCTGGAGGAGTATAATCTCGACCATATCAACAAAGGGAAAAATCTATTGAGGTTATGGAGAGAGACTGGTGAATCCAAGTATGAGCAGGCGGCCAGGCGTTTAATCACCCAACTGACCGGCCAGCCTCGTACGGAGGAAGGCGGATACTGGCACAAGAAGATATACCCCTGTCAAATGTGGCTGGATGGCCTGTATATGTCTTCTCCGTTCATGGCCGAATTCGCCCGGACCTTTGGCGAAAGCGTCTGGTTCGATGAAGCTGCGCATCAACTGCTGCTGATCGAAAAGCGCACGCGCGACCCGCAAACGGGATTGCTGCATCATGCCTGGGACGAGAGCAGGGAGCAGCGATGGTGCGATGGCAGCACAGGCCGCTCCCGGCATGTCTGGGGACGGGCGATGGGCTGGTATGCAATGGCGCTTGCGGACTCGCTCGAGCATTTTCCCGTTCATCATCCGAAGCGCGGACAGTTGATGGGGATTTTTGAACGGATGGCGAATGCTGTGCTTCGGGTGCAGGATCAAGAAAGCGGGGTATGGTATCAGCTAATGGACTGCAATGGCCGCCGGGATAACTATTTGGAAGCGTCCGGCTCCTGCATGCTGGCGTATGCCCTGGCCAAGGGCATACGGCTCGGCTATTTGGCCGAGATAGACAGACAGGCCGTAGAGAACGCCTATGATGGGATTCTTGACCGCTTCGTAACCGAGGACGAGCAAGGCGTCCATCTCCATTGCATCTGTAACGGGGCTGGCTTGGGCGGACGCAAATACCGCGATGGCTCCTACGCCTATTACATGAGCGAGAAGGTTGTCAGCGATGTGCTGATGGGCGTTGCTCCGCTGCTGCTTGCAAGCATCGAGCTGGAACGGCTGCGCGAGCAGACTGGCGAATTGGCGGATTCAGGCGGTAATTAGATGGACGGCAAGATGGAAAGTGAATGAAGGAGAGGTGATACGGATGCAGGTGCAAGAAGACAACCGAAGCCCGGATAAGCTCGTAATGAGTTATCCGGCCTCATGGTGGAGGAATATGTGGCGCGAAGCGCTTCCCTCTGGCAATGGCGTTATTGGCGCATCCGTATTCGGCGGCGTTCAGGAGGAGACGGTAATTCTTAATCATGCCCGCCTCTGGCACTGGGGGAGCAAGGATGAGCTGCCGGATGTAAGCGGCACACTCGCTCAGACCCGCAGGTTGATGGATGAAGAGCAGTATGCCGAGGCAAGCTGGCAGCTCGCGAATGCATTAAAGGAACGCGGTTACGAGACGAAGCTCGCCTCCAGATTTCCGCTGGCGGCGATAAAGCTTGTCATGCCCTGCGGCAGCGCCTTTCGCGGGTACAGCCGGACGCTTGCCATGGACAGTGGAGAGATAACGGTCGGCTGGTCGGACGGACCGGGTTCGTTCAAGCGGAGGCTGTTCGTCTCGCGTGCCGACGATACGGTTGTTTACGAGCTCGAAGGGGATGAGAAACCCCGTGTATCCGGGGAGATCGGTCTTATTCTTCACCCGAGCGACCGCTGGGCGGATACACCGGAATTCAAGGAGCTCGAACAGTCTGTTGAGGCCGGAGCCGGCGGCGCTTATGCTTGGTTCGCCGGAACAAATGACGATGGGACGGATTTCGGAGCGGTCATGCGGGTCATTCCGGAGGGAGGCCGCATCGAAGCGGAGGGGGGCGTTATCCGATTCGAAGGGGCAACGCGAATGCTGGTGCTGGTGAAGCTGTTCGTCCTTGGCGCGCGGTCCGGGGATTGGGAACGGCTGAAGCAGGAATTGGCCGAGCTTGTTGTTGATGCCTCTTACGATAAGCTGCTCAAGCGTCATCTCGCCCTGCACCGGCCGTTGTACCGCTCAGTCTCGCTGGAATTGGAGGATGCGGATAATAATCCGCGAACCAATGAGCGGCTGCTGCTGGATGCATATGAGGGGGAGGCGCCGCCTGCGCTTGTGCGTAAAATGTGGGCTTATGGCCGTTATTTGTTCATGAGCGGTACTGCAGCGGCGGAAGATGCGGAGCCTTTCGGGTTGTATGGGCTGTGGGGAGGCGATTACAGGCTGGTATGGAGCCACAACATGGCCAATGAGAACATTCAGATGATGTACTGGCATGCGCATGTTGGCGGTCTGGGTGAATTGGTCCCTCCGTTATTCCGTTACTATGAGGGATTGATGGATGATTTTCGTGAAAATGCGCGTAAGCTGTACGGCTGCCGGGGCATCTATATTCCGGCAGGCTCTACGCCGGGCACTGGCGTTCCGAATCAGATCGTGCCCGTTATTCTGAATTGGACCGGTGCGGCCGGGTGGCTGTCCCGCCACTATTATGAACATTTCCGTTATACCGGCGATCTGCAATTTCTGCGGCAGACGACCCTGCCGTTCATGCACGAGGCGCTGCGGTTTTACGAGGACTTCCTGGTTACGGACGCGGATGGGCTTTACAAGATGTATCCCTCCGTTTCGCCTGAGAATACGCCTCTCAATTACATGCCGGCAGATGGCAAACCGCTTGCGCATCCTATGCCTACGGCGATCAATGCGACGATGGATATCTCCATTCTGAGAGAGCTTCTGAAGAGTTTAATAGAAGCGAATCAGAAAGCGGGCAGCGAAGATCCGGAGGCGGAGAAGGAATGGAACCGCATGCTGACGCATTTGCCGGGGTATAAGCTGAATAAGGACGGCGCAATCAGTGAATGGATTCATCCTGCTTTCGAGGACCGTTACGCACACCGTCATCTCTCTCATCTGTACCCTGTGTTCCCGGGGCAGGAAGTAACGAGAGAGAGCGATTCGAAGATGTTCGGTGCATTCGAAACGGCGGTGCACAGGCGAGAGATGGGGGCACAAAGCGGCTGGTCGCTTGCCCATATGGCAGCTCTGTATGCGCGGCTGGGCGATGGAGACGCTTCTTTGAATTGTCTGGATATCCTCTCCAGATCGAGTCTGCTGCCGAATCTGTTTACGCTCCATAATGACTGGCGGGGAATGGGCGTTTCCCTGCAGATGCCCGCGGCTCCGGTGCAATTGGACGCTAATATGGGCTGGGTCAACGCCGTTCAGGAGCAGCTTCTTCAGGTATCGGCCAATCTGGTTAAATTGCTGCCTGCGCTGCCGGGTCGTTGGAAGAAGGGGAGTCTGGCCGATTGGAGGTTTCATACGGGCAAAGTGTCGTTATCTTGGAACAGGGATACAGGTTCGTTCCGAGCGCAATTGACGGCAGATAGGGATACCGACACGATCGTCAAGCTGCCTGATTGGGTGGGAGCATGCAGCATAGCCGGCGGAGAGGTTCAGCCTTCGCCGCTTGGCCGCGCGTACTACACACTGCGAATAAAGAGCGGTGCGCCGCCGGTCGTCTTCGAGTCATGCGGATAATCATCGTTTCCAAAGAGGGGAAGGAGCAGCCATCGTGCTGTTCCTTCCCCTCTTTGCCGTTGCAGATGTAAGAGCCGCATACCGGTGGGCTTTTCCTCGGCGAGAACCGGAGGAAAGCCTTTTTGCGATAATGCGGACTAGCGGTTTACCGGCTGCAGACCCACCGGGCTCCGTTAAGCACAAGCCGCCGATAGGATGCGGGCCTGAACGAGGGGGCGTGATGCCCCGGCTGCAGATAGACGACTTTGCCAAGCCCGTAGGCATGCTCCCATCCCGCGGGATAACGTTTGCCTTCGAATTCGTATTCCAGGAAAACCTCCCGTTTGGAGAAGGAGTCAAACTCGAACATATATGGCTCCTCATCCAGACTGAACCCATCGACTCCCTCGAGCAGGGGATGTCCGGCAAGGGGAAGATATCGGAGAGGCTGGTAGGGCGGATGCCCGGTGAAACGGGCGCCGATCAGTTGCCCAAGCTCATGGCTGCTTTGCAGCGAAATGCCGTTGTGCAGAACAAGCAGTCCGCCGCCGCCCGCAACGTACCGAAGCAAACACGCCGTCTGTTCCGGCTTCAATGTGCGCTCCCAGCAGTCCGTGTACGAGATGCATAGAGGGTACTCTGTCTGGTCCAGCCGGCTGAGAGCGTCGTAGTTTTCCGTAGCAGTCAAGTTGAAAGCGGGATCAAGAATGGCTTGCAGCTCCGCGCGCGCCGGCTCCAGCGGATGCCAAGGGGCTGCAGTAAAGTCGCCGAGAATCAGCGCTTGGATGGGTTCGTTCATTGTCATCTCTCCTCTCTTTACCAGGGCAGTTCCTTGCCTGTATCCGCTTCCAGGTACAAGGGCAAATCATGCAGTTCGCTGCTGCGCGCTTCGATTCGTCCCAGGATATGGGCTGCCGCCTCTTCGGGCGTATGCGTGCCCGCTTCGTTCCAGCTGCCGCTCATGAACGTTTTCACCCAGCCGGGGTGGAGCAGCAGGACGCGTCCGCCATCCTTGCGAATCCGGTTATGGATGATGGTCGAGCCCATATTGAGCGCGGCTTTGGACATGCAATAGCCGAACCAGGCCTCGCGATAGCTGTTCCCGATGCTTCCGGCCTCGGAAGTAATATTCACGATCAGCTTGCCGCCGTTCATGATGGGTTCAAGCAGGGCATTGGCCATGCGGATCGCGCCGAGCGCCGATACGTTGTACACCCGCTGCATGTCGTCAAAATCGAGGTCATCCGCTACGGTTTTGCCCGTGTCCCCGAGCAGGGCGGCGTTATTAATCAGCATGTCGAGCGCAGGCGTAAGACCGCAAATCCGTTCCGCGGCTTCTTTCACGCTGGCGTCGCTTCCTACGTCCAGTCGGAAAGAATGCAGCCGTCCCGGGAATTGCTCTGTCAGCTGGACCAGCTCAGGATTCGGATCGGCGATGCCGCCCGCATAAACGGTGCAGCCGGCTTGAAGCAAAGCCTTCACCAATTCGAGCCCGATCCCGCGGTCGGTACCCGTGATGCAAACCTGTCTATTCTGTGGCATAAGAATCTTCCTCCATTTAGTGGAATTCGTTCAGGGAAATATCGCGTAGTGGATACCGGTGACATAATTTCATTATAGGGAAAAACAGGGCATATGCCTATGAAAATCGCTTGAATCGCGCAAGACAGATTCATATGAGAAGTTATAGCCAGTTTGTTTCTTCACGATCGCATTCGCGGACTGATTTCGGATGCTGCAAACCTGTAAAAGTGATAAATATTAATGTAACAGCGCTAACCTCAATCGGGTTTTTTCAGTATATAATGATGAAATCGCTTTAAAAAAATCTTCGCTATCGAAAAGGAGGATACGAGGAATGAAACAGCTTATAGCAGTTGCGCCCAGGAAAGCCGCATTGTCGTTCTTATTGTCTTTTTGTTCATTTCCGTTTTGCCGATTTTTTGGGTGGTTATGGCTGCGCTGAAGGATTCTGCGGAATTGAACAGCAATCCCTTTTCGCTGCCTAAGTCGATCACCTTCGCAAATGTATCCGAAGCCTGGACGGTCGGCAGGATGAACGATTACTTTCTCAACAGCGTCATTGTAGCGGTGCCGCGCGTGTTCGCCATTCTGGCGTTGTCCACGCTTGCCGGATTCGCATTCGGCAAACTGGCGTTTCCGGGCAGAGACCTGCTGTTTTACTTTATATTGGTGGGCATGATGGTACCAATCCAGGCCATGCTGATCCCGCTGTATTACACCATGCAGAACCTGGGATTTATCAATACTTACTGGGCGCTGATCATTCCGAGCCTCGGGTTATCGATGCCGTTTGCCATTTTTATGATGAGGGCGTTCTTTCGCGACATACCGGACGATATGATGGATTCTGCGAAAATCGACGGCTGCGGCGATTTCAAAACCTTTATATATATCATGCTGCCGCTCATCATGCCGGCAGTAACTTCGCTGATCGTGTTTGAATTCAGCGCGTCCTGGAACGATTTTCTGCTTCCGCTGCTGTTCGTATATGACGATGCTTACCGGACGCTGCCGCTGGGGTTGATGTATTTTTCAGGCGAATATACGACCAATCAGTCGCTTGTTGCTGCCGGTGTCACGATTGCGATCGTGCCTATTATTATCGTATTCGTTATTTTCCAGCGCAAGTTCATCGAAGGAATTACAGCCGGTTCCGTAAAAGGATAACGATGCGGTCAGCGGCTATCTTTGTAATGATTTGATTTTGTAGGTTTTGGGATTTAAACTTCACAGTAGAGCGTCCTCCTGGATGGACTGTGACCCGCTGCTTTCTCCCCAGCAATTCCATGATTTATCAACCAATCTGCATGCAGCGGGAGCTTGGCTTTATGAGTGAGTGCAGTAAATCATCGAAACGACAGGACATCTGAAGTTTTTGATTCGAGCTTTATAAGGGGGATATTTGCCAACCAGCCTTCGAAAGAGAGGAGGATAGAACGAAGCATGAAGAAGGTCACGCAACAGCAGATCAAACAAGCGAACATGGAGACTGTATTCCGCTTGATACAGACAAGTAAAGGCGCCTCGCGTGCGAGCCTGTCGAAGGTGACCCAATTGAGCCCTACAACCATATCGACGATCGTCGACGATCTCATCAAGAAAAGCCTCGTCGTTGAAAGCGCCTTAATCGACAATCCCGGCGCAGGGCGCAAAGCGATCACACTGGAAATCAATAATGGGAGTAAATATCTGATCGGCATGGAGCTAAATGAACTTGGTGTAACCGGGACGATTTACAACTTGAAAAATGCCCCATTCATTACCGAGACACTTCTGTATAACAAAAAAAATCACGACAAGGATGAGTTCTTGCGGCTTATCGTTGATCTGATTCGGATGCTGGTTGATGCCGTACCGGACAAGACGAAGGAGCTGCTGGGCATCTGCATAGGCGTTCCAGGCATGCTGGACAGTGAAAGGCGCTCGATCGTCGTCTCTACGCCGCTTCTCATCAAGGATATGGAAATAATCAACAAGCTAAGCTTGGAGCTCCCATATCCGGTTTATATGGAGAATGAATCCCTTCTGGCTGCCATTGCAGAGAAGGAGCATTTCAAGACGACAACAGGTCCGTTTATTTATCTTAATGTCAACAAGGGTCTTGGCGTGAGCATAATGATTAACGATAAGCCTATGCTTGGCGTCAGTAAGGTATTCCCCGAGATCGGACACATGTCTCTTGACGTGAATGGCCCACTCTGCCCGTGCGGCAACAGAGGCTGTTTTGAAACGATGGTTTCCCTTACCGCCTTGACCGAACGCACCTTAATGCTGATGCCGGAGTACAAGGACTCGGTCCTCCACAAGCTCACCGGAAGTGATCCCGAAAAGATCAATGAGCTGGTTATTGCACAAGCGGTTAAATTGAACGACCCGCTTGCACTTGCGGTGGTACAGGAGATCTCCAGGAATCTGGCCTACGGTATCGTCAATTTGATTAATATTTTCAATCCCGAGGTCATTGTGATTGGCGGCAGATTGTCACACCTGGGAGAGGTTCTGCTTGCTTCGGTTGTCGATATTGTCCATGAGCGGGCGCTAGCCCCGTTCTCGCAGGCATGCAGCATCTTCCTGTCCCGGCTTAACGTGAATAACGTATCTGCCGGTGCGTCGCTGTATGTGCTGAACAAGGTGCTTGAAGAGCAAATTTAGCCAAATAATAATGATTTCCTGGTGCTGCCCCTCATGACGAGGTGGCGGCACTTTTTATATTTGATGACATTAAATTCATGAAATAAAGATATTTCCAGCCATTATTATTTTTAATCGTTTAATCCTATTAATTAATTTATTTTACAAAATCGATTGACTTTTCAGAATATTCTAGATATAAATAAAATGAATTAATAAAGTCACTGGATTAATTAAACTCAATTTCAGGAGGAGGGTCAATATTGAATCTGTTGAATACGCTTAAGGGCTCCATGATGGAGGGTTTCTTCCCTGCAGGATGGGATATGGAAGCTATCGACAAATGCGCTGCAAATAGTCCTGGGCAGGTTCTGGAAAGGCAACCCAAATGGCATTCAGGCTTTCAGCCTGTACCGTGCGATTCGATCTATGATTTCGACACGTTCATGGGCCATGAACTGGCTCTGCAAATCAAGCTTGCGAAAGAACATGGCGAACAGCTTGCGCTGATTCTTCCGGTAGGTCCGATGGGGTTATACCGCTGGGCGGTGTTTTTCCTGAAAAGCTGGGGTATCGACGCCAAACATGTACATGCTTTTAATATGGATGAGTGGAGCGATGAACATGGCAATACGCTGCCCTCCAACAATTCCGCTTCTTTTCAACACGGTATGGAGCAGGCATTTTATAATCCGCTTGGGGAGCTGACTGTTCCTGTGAGCCAACGGAATTTTGCAACCAAAGGCAATCTGCCGACCTATGCCGGCAAGATCGGCGAATTGAAGGCTATGGGTGCCAGGCTGATTGTGGTGTACGGCATAGGCCGCTGCTTCCATATCGCTTTCTGGGAGCCGCACTTTGCAGGCGAATTTGCCAGTGAGCAGGAATGGGCGCTGCAAACGCACCGCATCGGCGCGAAGCTGCATCCGATGACAATCGAGCAGAATGCGATCACTAGTTTCAAGAGCCGGACCACCCTGGTTCCTTGCTTTGCCAACACGATTGGCCCGGGCTTGTTCATGCAGGCGGATTATACGATCGGCGGTGCAGACGGCGCAATGGGACGCGGCATGATGTGGCAGGGTTTATCGCTTTGGACGACCTTGAGGCATGAGAAATCACCATGGATTCCATCCTCCTACATGCCGACTATGCCCGGAAAGCTTTTCTTCCTGAAAGAACTTGCCGGACCGCTTACAGCTGATTTGAACTAGTGGAAGGAGCAAATAGCATGATGGTTCTGGCCATTGGCGCCCACCCTGATGATACCGAAATTTTATGTGCCGGCACTCTGGCAAAAATGAAACGGATCGGACACGAAGTCATTTTGTGCCACGCAAGTACAGGAGATAAAGGCCACTACATGATTCCAGCTGAGGAACTGATCCGTATCCGGCAGCAAGAAGCACAGGATGCGGGAGCGGTCATCGCAAGCAAAGTGATCTCCCTGGGCCTGAAGGACGGCGAAATTTCCAGCGAGAGCGAAGCAGCCAGGCTGAAGTTTATCGAGTTGATCCGCACGGTCAGGCCCGATATGATCATCACCCATGCTCCCAATGATTACATGCCCGATCATGTGGCGGTCAGCAAGCTGGTGTTCGACACGTCCTTCCTTGCGACATTGCCCGGCTTCTCCGACATCCCGGTGGCAGGTAAAATACCAACGCTATATTACATGGATAATTTATCGGGTATCAATTTTCAACCGACGATCTATGTCGACGTTGAAGAAACATTTCAAACGAAGATTGAAATGCTTAAGAAACACCAAAGCCAACTGGTATGGCTGAAGGAACACGACAATGTGGATATCGTGGACTTCGTGGCTACATTGGGCAAATTGCGCGGAATTCAGGCAGGCTGCAATTACGCGGAAGGTTTTATCCAGCACATGGTCTGGACCAGGCCGAACGCTGTAAGGTTTCCCGTATAAGTAATAGTCATTATTTCAAAGGGAGGGTATTGCAGTATGGCGATCAGAATAGCTGTTGCCGGAACGGGCTGGGTTGCCGGTGAATACATGAAAGCGACCGTACAAAACCGGGGGGCGGAGTTAGCCGGAATCTACAGCCGGGACCGTGCTTTCGCACAACAACGCTTGACCGAAATGGGCCTTGATACGCAGGTTTTTGATTCCTACGAGAAGATGGTTCAGGATCCTGATGTGGATGCGGTTGTTTTATGCTCAACGCCTGATGTTCGGACGGAGCAGACAATTCTGGCTGCTCAGAGCGGAAAGCATTTGGTGATTGAAAAACCGATGGCGATGAACAAGGAGAACCTTTGGAAGATGGCGGATGCACTCACGGCAAACCCCGTCACGACCGTCGTCAGCTTTGTTCTTCGATGGAATCCCGGATTCGACAACATCAAATCGCTGATCAATGACGATGCATTTGGCCGCGTCTTCATGGCGCAGATCGACTACTGGCACGATATCGGTCCGCATTACGGGCAATACAGATGGAGCAGCAAGAAAGAACTTGGAGGAAGCAGCATGCTTTCTGCAGGCTGCCACGCGGTAGATGCGGTGCGTTATTTCTCCGGCGATATTGAAGAGGTTACGGCTTACAGCTGCGGAACGAGGAAGGAATCCGGTTATGAGTTCGATCCGAACACACTGGCGATCTTCAAGCTTGCGAACGGCGGTATCGGCAAAGTGTCGTCTTCGCTCGAGTGCAAAACGCCTTACCGCTTCAACATTCATCTGCTAGGCGAGAAAGGCTCTGTGATGAACAATCAAGTATTCACGCATAAGCTGCCCGGCCAAACCGAGTACGCGACCGTGCCTACGATTCTTCCGGACAGCGGCGATGTCAGCCACCACCCGTTCGTGCATGAAATCAATGATTTCGTTGAATCCATCGAGCAGAAGAAACAAACCCGATGCGATTTCTTCGATGCATTCAAATCGATGGAAGTCTGCTTTGCAATCGACGAGTCGGCAGCGACCGGCAAAAAGATAACATTACCGTTGAACCGATAGGAGGAGACTGTATGTACCTGCGCGTAAGCCTGATAGGATGCTTGGCAGCTAGCCGGTCCGCAGAACAGCTTACACCAGTGACGCTTGGGAGAGGGGGCTAATTAATGGCTGAGAAAACAGAAATTCTCGCCGGACAGCCGCAAATGCGGCAGATAAAGCGAAAAGACTGGCTCAAAAAGAATGATTGGACGGGTTTTCTGTTCGTTTCACCACTGGTGCTGGGCATATTAATCTTTGCGATTTACCCGATGCTCGCTGCTTTGCTTATGAGCTTTAAACAAGTCTCGGGAACAGGCTTTGGCGGTACATGGGTCGGTTTGAACAACTATAATTACATTCTGAATGATCCGATTTTTTGGCAATCGCTTTATAACACATTTTATATGGGTTTTCTGTCCGTTATCCTCGGTATCATGGTTTCCTTCATTCTTGCCAGCATGATCAACAGCCTGAAGTGGGGGGGAGCCAAGAACTGGTACAAAGGCATCTTCTTCCTGCCGAACGTTATATCCGCAGTCGCGTCTTCTCTTCTATTCACCTTCATGTTCTTCCCCACCAATCAGGGTATCATCAACTATGCATTTGGCTTTGTAGGCATTGATCCTGTCGGCTGGTTCACCGATCCGAATTACTCCCGGATTACCATCGTGCTCATGAGCATGTGGGGAGCGCTCGGCTACAATACCATCATCTTCATTGCCGGTCTGCAGAGTGTTCCGCGGGAACTCTATGAAGCGGCCGAGGTTGACGGCGCGAGCGGGCTGAGGCGCTGGTTCTATATCACAATCCCGTATCTGCGTTCAATTTTCGTGTTCATGCTCGTCATGGGCACTATCCAGAGCATGAAACGATTTACCGATGTCTGGTTGATTGGCGGTACGGCCGGTAATCCCAGCGGTTCCTTGCTTACCTCGGTGTTATACATTTACCGGAACGCATTTCTTGCCAACCAAATGGGAATGGCGACGGCGGCTTCCTACCTGTTATTTATTGTCATCTTCATTTTGACGGTTCTGTTGCTTCGACTGAACACCAAAAAAGACAGCCTTGATTAAATTTGGGGAGGGATGGAGGGAGATGTCTTTTCAGACTGCAGCTATTAAAAGCGGCTCAAAACGCCGCACCGATGCCATAACACAGTGGACGCTGATGATTTTGCTGGCTTTCGGTTCATTGTTCATGATCATACCGTTTATCTGGATGCTCAGTACCAGCTTTGACTGGTCGGCCAGACTTGAACTTAGCTTTCCGCCCAGATTCTTTCCGGCTGAGCCCTCAATGAAAAACTATCAGGCGGCGTTCACCAACGTGCCAATGCTAAGGTATATCGTTAACTCTCTCATCGTCAGTATAGGTACAATCGTGATCAGCGTATTATCCGCCCTGCTCTCCGGCTATGCGCTTTCCAAGATTCGTTTCAGGGGCGCGACGGTTGTGCTGGTGCTGGCTCTTAGCACCATGATGATCCCTTTTGAAATGACCATGATTCCGCAGTACATGATGTTCAGCAAATTCGGCCTGCTTGATTCCTACTGGGCGTTCTACCTTCCAGCCATTGGATACACATTCGGTACATTCCTGGCGAAAGCTTTCATGGATCAGCTCCCTGGCGCTTTGCGGGAAGCTGCGATTATTGACGGGGCAGGCGAAGGCACGGTATTCTGGCGGATTTACTTTCCTTTGTGTGCGCCGATTGTCGCAACGCTTGTCATTCTGCTGTTTCTGGGCGTCTGGAACGACTTGCTATGGCCTTTGCTTGTACTGAAAAGCGCGGACAAATTCACCATCCAGCTCGGTCTTGGGATGTTTGCTTACAACAACGGACTCAATCGTTTTCCTTCCATTATATTAGCCGCAACGACAGTCAGTCTGCTACCGGTATTCGTGCTGTACCTGTTCCTGCAAAGGTATATCATCGAGAGCATCGCACTTTCCGGTATCAAGCAGTAATTTGACCGGATGTATTCAAGGAGGTGAAGTATATTTAATACCTGGTAGTTGGACTCGATTTTGACTCGAAAAGGTAAGAGTTCGCCAAAATTCAAAAATCGGAAGGGGTTTCTGAACAAATGAAGAAAATCGTGCTTGCTGCTCTTGCGATCTTCATGGCCCTGTCTCTGGCTGCTTGCGCCGGGGGAAACAACAACGCTCCGGCTACCGACGGTGGACCGGAAGGAACCGTTCGTGTTGCTCTGGCAGGCTGGACACTCGAGAACGGTATTGACCCGCTGACAGGAAACAACTCCGTAGGCTTGAACGAATTCCTGGAGAAGAATTTCAAACCCAAATATCCGAATATCAAGCTCGAAATCTATCAAATCCCTTGGGAAAACGCAAAAGCAAAACAATCCGCCATGCTGCTCTCCAAAGATGTTGATGTCATGTACACCGGTGGCGCTTATGCCGCTCAATGGTACCAGGAAGGCTTGCTCCGCGATATTGACGATCTGATCGACGTAGACACTGACTTTGATCCCAGCATTTATCTGAATGGCGTGTGGAACAACTCCTACTCCACCAAGTCGCTTGACGGAACAAAACAATTCGGTATTCCTGCAGTATTAGGCCGCCGTATGACGATTTATGATAAAAAGCTGTTCGAGGATTGGGGCGTAGAACCGCTTTCTGCCAAAGCCACTCCGGAGGAAATTCTGACAGCAGCGAAAAAAATGACCGGCAAGAACCCGAAGACGGGAGAAGACAACTACGGTATCTATTGGAGCGGCAACACCATCAACGGTTCTACAATGGTAGCCTTGACGCTTGCTTTCAACGCCAGCGGCGCTGAGGGCAGCCTTTCAGACATGAAGAATATCAAATGGCAGTTGAACTCCCCGGAGATGGTCAAGGTTATGGATTGGCTGAAGGAAGCAGCTCCGCTGGCGCCTCCGGGATTCGTCAACGCACAAGGAGCCGAGAACTTCGGATTGTCCAAGAATAACATCGCAATTGCACTTGATAACAATGCCGGCTCCACGATGTCTGATTTCAGAACCACCAAAGACAAGGCTAATCTGGACAGATTTGTACCCGCCATGAATATGGGGCCGAACGGCGAGAGCTGGGTGGCTGTTGATCCATTCGTCATGGCCAAAGATGCAAAGAACGTTGAAGCTTCCTGGGAAGTTATGAAGTTCCTTGCCGGATATGAGACGCAAAAGCATAACTACCAATACTTTTCTTACACGCCTACCCTCAAGAGCCCGGACTTCATCCTGCCTGAAGACAAGTATGTTCAAGAAGCGCTGAAAATCGCAG
The DNA here is from genome assembly GCF_056269285.1 of Paenibacillus sp. JT31N11. Lineage (NCBI taxonomy): Bacteria > Bacillati > Bacillota > Bacilli > Caryophanales > Paenibacillaceae > Paenibacillus > Paenibacillus sp. JT31N11. Next base: position 253,131 of record NZ_JBWDNQ010000009.1, on the reverse strand, counting down.
ACCTCGCCCATTCCAAGCTTATGGACGAAGTGAATCCATTCTTCCAGTCCGACATAAACTCGGCTGTCAACGGCTTCATTTCCGAAGCTGCAAAAGGCAATGCGCCTGACAGCAAGGCGTTTCTTGACGGCCTCCAGAAGCGTGCAGAAAACTGGTCCAAAAACCTGAAGTAATGAAGCAGGCGGGAGGAACCGGGTTACCTGACTCTCCAATCTAAAAGAATCGATAGAATTGGAATAATAGAATCGGAGGGAGACTTGAATAATGTTGAAGGGAATCAATCAATGGTGTTTTCCGGAAGGAACGCCGCTGGAGACCATTTTCGATACCTGCCAGAAAGCGGGTTACGATGCTGTCGAATTGAATCTGTACGAGCCGGGTGGCGTTGGTTTGACAATCGATATGAACGCTTCCCAAGTAGAGGAAGTCGGCAAGCTGGCTGAAAAATACAATTTGAAATTGCGAAGCCTGTCCACCGGCCTGTTGGGCAAATACCCTTTTTCCTCAAACGATGAATCCATCAGAGAGATGGCCCGCAAAGCCGTGGGCAAACAGCTTGAAGTTGCCGCCATTCTTGGAATCGATACGATTCTGGTCATTCCCGGCCGCGTAACGGAAGAAGTGCCTTATGATATCGTTTATAAACGAAGCCAGGAGGAATTGACGAAGGTCCTGCCGACTGCGGAAAAGCTTAAGATCCATATGGGTATTGAGAATGTTTGGAACAAGTTTCTCCTTTCGCCTCTGGAAATGGCGCGTTACGTCGACGAATTGAACTCTCCATATGCGGCAGTGTATTTCGATGTGGGCAACGTTATGATTTGGGGATTCCCGGACCAGTGGATTCGTATTCTGAACAAGCGGATTAAGAAGGTGCATGTGAAGGAATTCAAAACAGGCGCAGGAAACTACAATGGATTCGTTCCGCTTCTTGCAGGAGACATCAACTGGGCGGCAGTCAGGAAGGCATTGAATGAAGTCGGATATACGGATACCCTTACCGCCGAATTGGATGCTTACAAGTCCACGCCGGACCAATTGATCTATGATACGGCGCGTCATATCGAATTCATTATTAGCGGCGAAGTGAAATAACAATAATAGCAAAGGCTGTGATAGCGAGTGAAAATCGGCTTAAGCACGTATAGTCTGTCCCAGGCAATCAAGGCTGGGGATATGGATGTACTCGATGCCATCCAGTGGATCGCCGACAACGGCGGCGAGCACGTGGAGATTTCGACGTTCGGTTCTGATCTGGCAGACACTCCTAAGCTTATCCCCGCCATCGTTCAGAAGGCGAAGGATGCCGGCATCGATATTTCCAACTACTGTATCGGCGCCAATTTCATCAGTCCGGCCAGCGGCAATTACGCGGAGGAAATCGAACGAGTCAAGAAGCATGTTGACATTGCTGAGCAGCTGGGCGTAAAAACAATGCGCCATGATGTCGCGTTCCGGCCGAAAGAGGAAAGCACAGAGCGGCAATACGCAGAAGACTTTGAACAATTGGTGAATGCAGTCCGAATCGTCGCGGATCATGCGGTGCAATATGGCATAACGACCAGCATTGAGAATCACGGTTTTTATATCCAGTCCAGCGACCGGGTTCAACGCTTGATAAATGCAGTTGACAGGCCCAATTATAAGACAACACTGGATATCGGGAACTTTATGTGCGTGGACGAGGATCCCGCAGCCGCAGTAAAGAAAAATCTTCCTTACGCATCCATTGTCCATCTCAAGGATTTTTATCTTCGTCCGGCGTATAAGAATCCCGGCGAGGGCTGGTTCCAGACATTGAGCGGTAATTATCTCCGGGGTGCGATCGTTGGTCAAGGCGACATCGACATGTTTGAGGTGATCAGGCTCGTGAAAGCTTCAGGCTATGACGGTTATATCTCCATCGAGTTCGAAGGTATGGAGGATTGTCGGAAAGGTTCGAGAATCGGCATCGAAAACGCAAAGCGGTTATGGGCGGAAGCCTAGAATTTTATAGGAGAGGATGTTTACAAGATGGCGGTTAAAGTAGCAGTAGTAGGCGTAGGCGGTATCGGAGCAGATCATTTGCAGCATCTGTACAACAGCGAGAAGGCGGACCTTGTTGCGATTTGCGACATTGCGAAGGCCAATGCCGACAAAGCGGCCGAGAAATACGGCGTAAAGGCATATACGAATTTTGACGAAATGCTTGAGAAAGAGCCGCTTGACGCAATCTTTCTCTGCATTCCTCCTTTTGCGCATGGAGATATGGAAGAGAAGGTTGCGGCAAAGGGGATCAACCTGTTTGTTGAAAAGCCGGTAGGCCTTGACTTGGATACCGTGAGAAGAAAGCAGCATGTTCTAGAGAAATCCGGTATCATCGTCGGCACAGGCTATTGCCTGCGCTACCTGGACACCGTTGCCCAAGCAAGAGAATATTTGAAGGACAAAAAAATCGCGATGGTTCGCGCACACCGTTTCGGCGGTCTCGTGCCTGTGCCTTGGTGGAGCGATATAACGAAGTCGGGCGGCCAGCTGGTTGAGCAAACGACGCATAACCTTGACCTGATTCGCTACATTGCGGGCGACATCGTTAGGGTATCAGCCGATATGGCATTGCGCGTAATGGATGACGTTGCAAACATCAGCATACCTGACGTGTATTCCGTCAATTTCGTTCTGGAATCCGGTGCGATTGGCCATCTCGACACGTCTTTCGTGGACCAGCCTGACGGACGCTCTATCCTTGAAGTCATTGGCCGTGGCTGGCGCGTGACTATCGACTGGTCGGCGCTCACGATTATGGAAAACGGCAAAACCATGACAATAAAAAGCACTATGAACTTCTATAAGGCACAGGATGAAGCATTCCTGGAAGCGATTATCACCGGCGACCGCAGCCTGATTCTGGCTCCTTACGAGGAAGGCATCAAGACGCTTGCGGTGACGCTTGCAGCCCATCAATCTGCCAATTCCGGAGAGTCCGTAAGAATTGGAACACAAGCTGGATGACAATATCACTTCTTAATAGTAGTGATTCTCAACTTGCAGAGAAAGCCCATGATTTTCCGGGCTTTCTCTTTTTTATTATGGGGGATTGATTTATAAAGCTAAGGGGGCCGAAACCAATGTGAGGAAGAACCACAAAAAAGAATTTGTTGTTATCCTGTTATCAGATGAGCTGTCTTTATTTTCTTTTTGATCATTGAATCCTTGACCAGCATCTCTTAGAATAGGCGAGATAAGCGCTTTCTTTAAGAAATAAGCATTCGTGATGATGGAAGAGGAGTGATGGGGATGAAGGGGAACTGGTACCGCCGCATGCTGCTTTCGTATTTTCCGATATTTTTGTTTACGGTGACGATTTTGATTTTCTTGTCCTTTATCGTGGTCAATGACATTTCGCATAAGGAAACGGTCAAGGCCGACAGGATTACAACCGACTATATGGCGGATCGTCTGACCCGTTCATTGAAGGGGATCGAGATGGACGTGCTCGAGGAGGTGGAGAAAAACGACCGGTACCGCGATTTCCTGAACGTCGGATTGACGGGAGAGAACAGCCAGGTGCTCTTCGATGTCGTCGATAGCATGCGTACGCTTACCGACAATGACAGCCTGCTCGATTCGATTTATGTATACCGGCATGAGGACAAGCAGGTGCTGACGCGCAGCGGCCTTGTGGAGTGGGAGAAATTTGCCGACCGGCGGTTCATTGAGCAGGCGCTCGCTCACCCGGACAATCACGGATGGTCTACGGTGCGGCTTTACCATGAATTCAGCACGGAGAAGGATAAACGCGTTATTACCATTTACAAAAGAGAACCCCTTCCCTTCGGAACCGATGGGCTCGTTGTCATCAACGTCGATATGTATTCGGTTGAACAGATGATCCGCTCAATGAATAACGGCGATATCTCGTTTGTGGATGTCAGCGACGCGTCCGGGGCGATGCTGTTCTCCACACGGTCGGCAGATCGGACCGGCGTTGAGGCGGCAGGCGGCAAAGTGCTGAACCGCGTCCCCTTGGAACTGACCGGCTGGACGTTCGAGAGCGGAATCGTCGCCGGCCAGCTGTTCATGTGGGTATCCGTCATCTCTTATGTTTGGGTTGTTATCGGTCTGTTGACGATTATTTTTGCGATACTCTACATCCTTTATATCACCCGAAAAAATTACAAGCCGATTCGGGTGATGATGAACCGGGTCGAATCGATTCAGCTGCGCGAGGATGCGTTCGGGCTAAAGATGGACGAACTGTCCATGATCGATCGCACGCTGGAAAGCCTTATTCAGCAAACGGCGGATTTCGAGAAGCAGCAGCGCGAGAACCTGCTCGTGAGCCGTCGCCAGCTGTTCCACGATATGCTGCAAGGCGACGGACTTGACGACGTTTCCGGCAGATTGGCAAAGCTGGAGCTGCTCCCCGTGGGGGAGAAGCCCCTGCAATTGACGTTCGTTGTCGTTGAGATCGGACGATATCGCGATTTCCGCACTAATTTTCCTGCACGGGATCAGCATACGCTGAAGTTTGCGTTAACTAACGTCCTGCAGGAGCTGGCTCAAGCGGATGGAATGTATGGCTGGGCGGAGTGGATTGCGGAGAACAGGATGGGCATGATTGTCGGCTTAAGTGGAGAACATTCGCCCGCGAGGGAGAAAATCCGGATATTTGCAGACAAGGGTCGGACTTGGGTAGCCGAGCATTTGCGGCTATCGCTGATGTTTGGCGTCGGTCATGCGGAGCGGGAATGGGAACGGGTTGGACTTTCATACAAAGCGGCTGTCGAGGTGATGCGGCACAAAATGTCTCTAGGCAAGCAAGCCGTCGTGATGAGCGAGGATCTGCCGGATGATGCGGGGCGGCAATGGTTCATCTACTTGCAGTACGGCTCCGGGCTTGTAAAGGAGTTCAGACTTTTAAACGGCGAATGGCGCGCGCATCTGGAGAGATTGTTCGGGCATATGGAGAAGGATTACTTGAAGGATGAGGATATCCGGATGATTTTGCAGACGATGATGGATATGCTGGGGAGCGAGTTGTCGGACATGTCTGATGAATTGTCCGGTCATTTCAAGGGCCCGGAAGCCGAAGCCATGCAGAAGGCAGCGGACGAAACGGTGTCGCTCGACGATTTAAGGGCGTTATACTCCGAGCGTTTGACGGAAATATTCCGCACCTATGTCGCTCATACCGAAACCAAAAACCATCACGCGATGATTAACGAGCTGAAGGCGTATATCGAGGAGAATTTCGAAAACCCCAATTTGTCTCTGCAGCACCTGAGCGACCGGTTCCATGTTTCAGGCAAATACGTCAGTTATTTATTCAAAGAAGAATTCAATATGAAGTTCATCGATTTTATCGTTCGGCTCCGGATGGAGCGGGCAGAGGAGCTGCTCGCCGAAACAGATGAGTCGGTGCAAAATATCGCCCTTCGGGTGGGATACGCGAATTCCATTACATTCGGGCGCGTGTTCAAGCGAATCATCGGTATGACGTCGGGAGACTATAGAAAGCTGAAGCAGAAGCCTGGAAAAGCCCGCCAAACCGGGGATTTTTGAAAATAGTTTATTTCGCGACAACAGTTATATTTAACATAATATGGAAATAAAAGCGGAAGTTTATCGTTTGGAAACTAGTTTATTGTTACCTTGCCGAATGTCATGCCATACTGTGTTCATTCCGATTCGGGCTGCGGCAGCTTTACTGAAAGCGTTATCCTAAACAGCCAGGCAGCCTGCGCGGTACTCTATTTTATCATTCGAAGAAGGGGTTGGAACCATGGTTGGAAACAAGAAGAGAAATCCGGGAAAGAAGAAAGCGGTAGTGGCGCTCGGCCTGATCTGTTCCTTGTTAGTTACGGCATGCACGGCAAACACGGAACCGGGAGCTTCGGGCGGAACGGATGGCGATGCTTCCAAGGAGCGGGTTACGCTTAAGGTTGAGGTGTTCGACAGAGGCAACTCGCCGGCAGGTACAACGATTACGGATAACTACATGACGAACTACATTCAAGAAAACTTCGGCGATCCGAACAATATCGATATGGAATTCGTGCCGGTACCGCGTTCGGAAGAGGTCGAGAAGCTGAATGTTCTGATGGCCAGCGGCAGCAATGTCCCGGACATTGTCTTTACCTACGACCCCAATACGTTTAACCGCTATGCGAAGCAAGACGGCTTAACCGACGTCGGGCCGCTGCTCGACGAGCACGCGCCGAACTTGAAAGCGTTTCTGGGCGAGGAGGTTCTCGACTACGGTCAGTTCCAGGGCACGCAGTTTGCCGTTCCGGCCAAGCGGTCGAATGTGGGCAAGTATGCTTCCTTCGTCCGGCAGGATTGGCTGGATAAGCTGAATATGCCGGTTCCGCAAACGACGGAAGAGCTGTACGAAACGTTGAAAGCCTTCAAGGAGAAGGATCCGGGCGGGACGGGCGGCCAGGTTATTCCTTTGGGCATGACGATCGCTTCCGCCCAATACGAGCCGCTGATCTGGTCGTTCATTAAGCCGGTGTCGGAGGAAGAAAAGTATACTCTGACGCAGCAGCTTGGTTCCAATGACTACCCGACTCTTCTGCCAGGCTTTAAGGAAGCGCTTCAATTCATGAACAAGCTGTACAACGAAGGCTTGATGAGCAAGGATTTCGGTCTGGACAAGGATAAGAAGAAATTAAATGAAGACGTGTCCACGGGGAAGATCGGCTTCTTCAGCGAGGACGATATCAATCCGTTTTACGAGAATGGATCCTACGATACGCTCCAGAAAAACGTTCCGGGAGCAGTGCTGGCTTCCGTAGACGTGTACACCAATGAGGAAGGCAAGCACGCCAAGCCGATGTACGCCCCTAACGGTCTTTACATCATGATCCCGAAAACAAGCGACCGATCGGCAGAGGCAATCAAATATTTGGAATGGATGGCGATGAGCGACAATTTATTCAAGCTGCAAAACGGCATGGAGGGCGAAAATTATACCATGGTCGACGATATACCGGTTGCCGTGGAGAATCCGTCGGAGGAAGCGATCAACCGATTGTACAATGTAGGAGACATGGTGATCATTTCCAATGGCAAGCAGCTCGGAAGCATGGAGAAAAACCTGAAAGCCCGGGCGCTGCAGATGCCGAAGAAATTCCAGGATCAGGTAGAAGCGGCGCAGAAGATCGCGAATTCCGATGTGCTGACGCCCGTTTTAATGGACAGACCGATTGAGGCGCAGACGAAATACGGCACAACTCTGCTCGATAAATTTAACGAAGTCATCGTAAAGACAACGATGGCGAAGCCGGAGCAATTCGACAGCGTTTACGAAACGATGCTGAAGGACTATATGGCCGGCGGCGGTCAGGCGATTCTCGACGAGAGGACGGCTGTTTATAAGGAGATGCAGGCAAAATAATCCGCAGACCAGGCTTCGTGACGGCAAAGGGACGAGGCACGGCCTTATCCCTTTGCCAAAACCGATTGCATAAGGAGGAGACCGCCGTGAGCTGGAACGCCTATTTCCGCAGATATTGGCAGCTGTACGCACTGCTTGTTTTGCCTCTGACTTATTTCATTATTTTCAAATACGGACCCATGTACGGAATCCAGATTGCGTTTAAGGACTTTAATTTCTTTCAGGGCATTGCGGGAAGCGAGTGGATCGGCTTCGATGCGTTCAGGGAAGTATTCGGCATGCGCGATTTTTATTTGACGCTGCGCAATACGCTGATGCTCAATTTTCTCGATTTGCTCGTATCGTTTCCGGCGCCGCTTATTCTGGCCATCATGCTTTACGAGATGAACGCGCTGTGGTTCAAGAAGCTTTCCCAAACCATTCTCTATATTCCGCATTTTATCTCTTGGGTCATTATAGGCGGGATCGTATATCAGGTGTTCGGCACGCAATCCGGCATGATTAATAATGTCCTTACATCCATCGGCTTTGAAGCCGTTCCGTTCCTGACGGACAAGAGCAGCTGGCTCATTACCTATTTGCTCGTAGGCGTGTGGCAAAGCGCCGGCTGGGGGACGATTATTTACCTGGCGGCCCTGACCGGCATCAATAAGGAGCTGTTCGAGGCGGCCGGCATGGATGGCGCGGGCAGGCTGAAGCGTATTTGGCATATTACGCTCCCCGGCCTGAAGCCGACGATCGTCATGCTGCTCATCATTAATTTGGGCCATATGATTTCCATCGGCTTCGAGCGTCCGTATGTCATCGGAAATTTGGCGGTACGCGAGTATTCCGATGTGCTCAGCACGTTTGTGTACCGGATCGGGCTCCAATCCGGCCAGTATACGCTGGCAACGGTCATCGGTTTATTCCAGGCGGTCGTCGGGCTTATCTTCGTGCTTGCGGCTAACTATACCTCGAAGAAGCTCACGGATGAGGGCATAATGTAGGATTGACTGCAAGTCAGCACCCATCCTGCTATCAATAATTTGAAAGGAGCGGACGTTATGAGAGAGCAAACCGCCAACCGCGTTTTCGACACCGCCAACTTTATCGTGTTACTCGTAAGCACTTTGATCTGTCTGGCTCCATTTCTTCATATAGTAGCCATTTCGATGAGCTCGGCAGGGCCGATTCTATCAGGAAAGGTGAATCTGCTTCCGGTCGAGTTTAACGTTGAAGCCTATGCCAAGGTGTTTTCAGACGCATCGATGATCCGCTCGCTGGGATTTACGGTGCTCCTGACTGGCTTGACCACCGTGCTGTGCATGCTCATGACGATCGCAATCGGCTATCCGATGTCGAAGAAGAAGCTGAGGGGCCGCAAAGCCGTCATGTTCGTCATTGTCGTCACGATGTTCTTCAGCGGCGGCATCATTCCCGAATATATTCTGGTCCGCAGCCTGCACCTTCTCGATTCGATCTGGGCCCTCGTGCTGCCGGGCTTGATCAATCCCTTTTATTTGATCATCCTGGTTTCATTCTTCAATAACATCCCGGAGAGCTTGGAGGAGTCCGCTGAAATCGACGGCAGCAGCCATTTTCGGACGCTGCTCGGTATTATGCTGCCTTTATCGCTCCCGGTTATCACGACACTCAGCCTGTTCTATGCGGTAGGCCGCTGGAACGGCTTTACTGACACGCTGATGTATATCAACAGCCCGGAGCTTTATCCACTGCAGCTGAAGCTCTATCAGCTCATCCAGAACAATATGATATCAGACCTTCTGCAGATGGAAGGGGCTCAGATGGCGACCGTCGTGCCGGAAAGTCTGAAGGCGGCCAGCGTCATTTTTGCCACGGTGCCGATTCTGCTGGTTTACCCGTGGCTGCAGCGTTACTTCGTAAGCGGCGTGATGCTCGGCGCCGTGAAGGGGTAAAGACGGGGATGCGTGCAGGCCTTAAGCAAGGAGGCGCTTGCAGTCCGGAGAAATTTCAGATACTCTTAAAAATTGTAGCATTCTAGTATCGCCTAAGGGCGGAAAATGATGGCTGAGGAAAGATAGGGAGGACTAATGAACATTTACGATAAGCTGGTCTCCATCAATGACCATTGGGTACAAGACGGAATGGATCATCAAGTGCTCGACGGCGAAAGCCGGTTTTACGGAGGAGTCACCGATCCCATGAACGGCATCGCTTGGCCGAGTCACGGCGGAACGCCGATGGTCATGGCTATTTGGGCATCCGCACTCATTAATGAGGAATCCCGGTTCTATCATGATCGCGGGCTGTTGTTGCGGCTGGAGCTTAGTGCCCGGTACATGCTGAGTTTCCAGCATGAGGACGGAACGATTTCGCCGCCATGGACGAATATGCACTCGCCTCCGGATACCGCATTCGTCGTGAGCGGCCTGGCACAAGTCTACGAGCTGCTTGCCGCCCATGCGTGGGAGCCTGCGCGCCAAGCGGCGGCGGATATCCGGACCTTTCTGGAGCGGACCATCCCGGCCTTGCTTACGGGAGGCTGCCACACTCCGAATCACCGCTGGGTCATTACCGCTGCTCTGGGATTTATGTATAAGCTGACAGGGCAGCCCGGACTGAAGGAGAGGGCGGAGCAGTGGCTCGCGGAAGGAATCGACTGCACGGAAGACGGGGAGTGGACGGAGCGGAGCAACGGCATTTATAACGCCGTAAGCGATATCGTCCTGTTTTATGCGGCGGAGCTATTCAACCTGCCGGATCTGCTGGAACCGGTGCGGAAGAATTTACGAATGATGGCGCATATGATTCATCCCGACGGCGAAGTTGTGACGGATTATTCCGGCCGTCAGGATTTTGGCAGCAAATACAGCATGGGAACCTATTTTCTAATCGCCAAGCTGATGGCGAACCGCGACGGCGATCCGTTGTTTGCCGCAATAGCCGGGCTTGCGGGCGAAGCGCTGACGCATCCCGGGGGACTGCCCAATAATGCACTGATCGGTTTACTGCGTTACCCGGAGCTTCGCAATTGTCCGGTCCAGCCTGCAGAGATGCCGGACAACTACCGGGTCGTCATAAACGGCGGCTTTCCGCGAGAGCTTTACCTCAGCAGGATGGAGGGGGCTGGACACGGCGGCCGAATCTATCACAGCCGGCTGCATCCCGACTTCGGCGCTCCCGTCGCCAGACACCGGAGCGGAGCGACAAGCGCGACCGTCATGACCGAAACGAACTCGTTTTTTGCGCTGCGGCATGGGTCGGCGCGGCTGCTTGCCGTGCAAATTGCAGCGTCCTTTGAGCCGGGCTTCGTCAAGCTGACGCGGATGGAGTATCTGGAGCGCGGCTACCGGTTATCGGCGACTGAGAAGAAGGGATATTACGGCCCCGTTACGGAACAGCATTTGCCGGAAACCTCGCGCTGGCCAGTCAGTCCCTGGTATTTGCTGCCCCATCATTTGCGGGAAGTTACGCACGAACAGCAGCATCATGTCGAGGTTGAGCTAACGGAAACCGAACAAGGCTGGCGCATTCGCATCCACTGCGAGCAGCCGGAAATTTTAATGACGCAAATCTCTTTCGTGTTCGGCAAGGAAGGCGTGTTATCCGGAGATAGTCTTTCGTCGGCAGCGACAGGAACCCTGTTTTGGGAAAAAGGTACGGCCCGTTTAACCGCCGGAAACGATTGGATCGAGGTGGACGGAGGGGCGCACGAGCACCGGGCCAAGGTGCTTACCAATACAAGTTATCCGACGGATTGCCAGACCCTGATCGTTAATCTGTTGACGCCGTATGACAAGACGTTCGATATCCGGCTGTCGCCCGGTAACAGTCATGACGACAAACGAGAGGAATGAGGACATGACAGCCTATATGGAGGCGCGCGAAAGCGCGCGGTACTGGTTCGGCGACGATGAGCGCCGCATCCTGGAGGTGCTGGCAGGACGTTACGCCGGCGCAAATCCTCCCGTGCCCTTCGCGCTGCGCGCTTTTGCCAAATCAGGCATGCTGCAAACGGAGGACGGGCTTTACGATATGGATTTTTCCGCCAAGCTGCCGGAAGCGGCTATCGGCGACTACGCATACGCATACGGGCTGGTATGGAGTGACGATGAACGATCGCTCGACGGTGTCATCGAACCGCTCGGTCCTGTGCTGCTGTACGTCAATGAAGAGCGCCTGTACCGGTCCAATGCGGTAGACGAGATGAAGCCGGGCGAGCGGGTCATTGTGCCGCTTGCGCTGCGCAAGGGCTGGAATGCCTTCCTGGTGGAGGCGCGCAAGACGGCTGCGGGCTTCGGCTGCCTCTTTGGGTCAGACGAGGCGAAGGTGCGCATTATGCAGGTGCTGGCTCCCTTTGCGGGCAGGACCGGGAGTGCGGGCTGGGTTTTCACGGAAGCTGTGAAAAACCGATTATTCGGGAGCGAGAACGGTTTTCCCGATTTCAAGCGGGCGGAAGAAGAAACCGGCCTGTGCTGGCAGCCGCGGACGGGGTGGACAGCGGAGGAAGCGGAGCGGCCGAACTTCGAGCGATTATTCGGACTTCCCGTTCAACCTTCCGCGGCTTACGGCTGGAGCCGGTTGCAGGTGCCGGCTGCGGAGGAGTCGCTAATGCTGGAGGGCCATGCCCTGGGGCCGACCGTCATATGGCTGGACGATTTGAGGGTAGTCGAGCTGGAGTCGGGCGGCACTTACCGGGTCCGGGTGTCCACTGCGTCCGGAGCGCACCGGCTGCTCGTGCGCAGCGTAAGCGGCCCGGACGGCTGGGGTTTTGAATGCAGCGCTTATGCCGGCGGGAGAATGCTGCCGCTGGCGCTGCCGGCCGTCGTCCACGGAGGCGAAGGCGCATGGCTGTATGCCGGACCGCTGGATCCTGCGGTGGAGCCGGATCCGGCGGCGCTTTGCACGATGTCCGGGCTTCATCCAGCTGTCGACCCCGAAGGCCGCGCTGCCGGTCATTCGTACTGGCTGGTCGATGCTCCGCAAACAAGGGTGAGGCCTTATTATGAGAACGCCATGCTGAGCAACAAATGGACGACGGGCAGCGCCACCAATTACGGGCGCTGGGACTATCCGCTCGGCGTAACGATGTATGGGCTGCTGCGGACCGCCCGCGAGCTTGACCGGAAGGATTTGTCTGATTACGCACTCGGTCATATCCGCAGCTGTACGGAAATGTATGCCTATTCGATATGGGATAGGGACGAATACGGTTTTCCTTCCGTGAACCACCAGCTCGTCTTAATCCGAATGCTGGACAACTGCGGCTCGTTCGGGTCGGCGATGCTTGAGGCTTATCTGCAGACGGGAGAGGACAGCTTCCGCCGCATTGCCGACGTAATCGCCGATTTCATGCTCCGGAAGCTGGAACGCCGGCCGGATGGAGCGTTTTACCGGCAGTGCCCGGGCGAATACGCGGCCGATACGATGTGGGCGGACGACTTGTTCATGAGCGCCCCGTTCCTGACGCGTTATGCAATAACAACCGGCAAGCGCGAAGCGCTGGATGAAGCGGCCAGACAGTTCCTGCTGTATAAGAGCTACCTGTTCATGGAGCCGGAAGGCGTCATGTCGCATGTGTTCGACTTTAAATACGCCAAGGCGACGCGCGTGCCTTGGGGCCGCGGCAACGGCTGGTGCCTGTTCTCCCTGTCTGAGCTGTTGGAGAAGCTTCCCGACGATCACCAGGACCGGGGAGCGCTGCTTCTGATGTTCCGCGAGCTGTGCGCTGGCATTTCGGCGCTTCAGGCGGATTCGGGCTTATGGCATCAGGTGCTTAATTTGCCTGAAGCCTATGAGGAAGCCTCCTGTACCGCGATGTTCGCGTATGCGTTCGCCAGGGGCGTGCGTTTCGGCTGGCTGGAAGAGAAAGAGGTCTATGCGGCTGCCGCCCATAAAGCCTGGAATGGCCTGACCGGCGGGGTGATCGACCGGCAGGGCAACGTGCACGGGGTATGCAGCGGGTCGCGGTATTCGTTCTCCCCGGACTATTACATGCACGACTTGCGTACGGTCGTGAACGACAACCATGGCATCGGCATTATGATGCTGGCAGGGGTGGAGATCTGCAGGCTGAATAACGCTGCTGCGGATCAGTCCAGCTCTCCCGCGCAGGAATAGAATCCGCAGCAGAGTGGGGTTAGTAAAAAAAAGGTTGCCGGAGATCGGCAGCCTTTTTGCGTTGACGGGTCAGTACGTATAGGCAAGCCAATCCTCTTATCGTAAGCATCGGAAATTTCGACTGCGACCTCGTGCGCAAACCCAATTTTACCGGGGCGTCCGTTTTTGTTCAAACGCCAAATTTTTCGTTTTACAGGAGATTTATGGAAGGAGGGTTCTCTCGTCCAACTCTTTCAAAAGCTCCGGCCGCAGCCGATCTTTCCAATCGTTCAGAAACATTTGCTTGTTGAAACTGTCAGGTTTATCTTCCCAGAACGAGCATGTGTCGCGGGCCATTCTGGCAAAATTGAGCTCCATTTCACGGTTGGCGATCCGCTCCGAGGTGCGATAGTCGTCCATTAGCTCCTCGGCCCATTTTCTTCCGAACTGATGATGCGTCACTTCGTCGGCCCAGTCGAAATCCACACATTGCGCAAAAAGCTTCACGACTTCGTTGTCTGTTTTCTCCGCTGCCGCTCTCAGCATTCTCGCTTCCTTCGGCATCCCGTCTTTTCTCATGGCACTGCCTTCAATGCCGATCGACAGCCAAATATAAGAATTGGCTACCGGCTTCATCATATGCGGGTCATAGTCGCCTTTGAACTGCGGCATCGAATACCAGTCGTATCCTCCCAGGTCAAGCACAGCCTGACCGAATAACGTGTGTCTGGTTTCATCCCAGCAATGACGCGCCAGATCCTCATAGAATGACCATGGCATGTTGTTTTGCAGCACCATCGTCGCTGCGCAAAGCTCAGCCGCCCCCAGCTCCTCCTGCCGCGTGCGTACATTTGCAATGATCCTCGCCAGCTCCGGCTCCGTCGGCGGGTTCGCCACGCCTGTTCTGCCAAGCGTATCCCCGCCCATTCGTGGATCTCTGACAGCCCGCAAGGGCATGTTGTACTTCTGCTGCGAACGTTTCCTGTCCGGCACGTTCTCGGCTTGCTTCAATGCCCGGCCTTCAAAACCACCGACTTGCGCCAGCAGCTTGCGCAGCTCATCGCAGAACTCCGCAGCCGTACTCTCATCGTCCGTTATTATGGAATAGGTCTCCCGATGCGCGGAGAAAAAGGCGGCATCCTCCAGAAGCGCCGGACGAATGGCTTCTCCCCATGCTGTCTGCTCGTCCAGATCAGAAAGCGCCTGTTTAATTGCGCGAAGGGTAGGATAATCAACCAGCGGTTGGGTATCCTGCGCATACTGCCGCAGCAATCTGCTGAGCTCTGGCCTTACGACGCCGTAAATGCCTGTCCACAGTTCGTAATCGGAGCGTGCCATTAACAGCTCGTCGAAGAACAAGGCCAGCCACGGATCAGGATCCTTCAGCTGCTGAACACTGGGACTTCGCAGTTCTGAAGCCCGCTTCATAAATAACCCGGCTGCATGCGAGTCCTCGAACAGGTGCCGGGCAAGGCCTGCCTTAAAATGCCAATTCATCCGGGCAGGCATATGCGCAGCCCCGACCATCATCAAGCGTCGATAAATATAGGCCAGTCTCTTCATCAGGCGGGCGCTTTCATCCACACCATACTTACCGATTTTTTGCGCTTCGCTTATTCCCGCATAGACATACATTGTACAACCTCCTTATAGAAACGAATCTTCAGCTTCATTTTAACAAGCGGGTTCTTATCCGGAAATAAGCTGTTTGTCGCCTGCTGTTCCAAAAGGAACTTCTGACCGAACTGATTTTATAACAAAAAGTTCATTATAGTTCGTAAAAACTATCGAAATGTTCATAAATTATTAAAAAAGTAATTGACTTGAACATTATACTGAGTATTATTAGTCGTATAAACACATTCACTAGCTGGAGCTTTAATTTAGTGCGGAGTTGGATTATGACTGGCGAATCGAAAATGGGGGGAGGTGCATCATTCGTCATCGTCACGGCAAGAGGCGGTAAGGATACTTTTTCGCCGAAAGGTTAACGAGATTGGTCTGCCCAGGTATCCGATGAGGCGCGGAGCATCTAATATTTCTTTTCCGCTTTGATCGTCCCAGTACGGGTTGGCGAGCGGACCCATAAGCCGATGTACAATTAGAGCGTTTACCGACAGTCGCAGCGGACAGGATGACGAGCAATGCTCCTGAAAGTGTAAGCGTTATTTCACATCTTTTATAAAATGGAGGTCTGTGAGAATGAAGCGTATCATCGGCGGATGTTTGACGGTATTGCTGGTTTGTATGTGCGTGTGGGGATGCGCGGGCTCCGGCACAAATGATAGCCCGACGGCTAACGGGGGAGGGAGCGAAGAGGGAGCTGCGGCAAAAACCGTGCAGCTCACCTATTGGATGCATCAAAACGATGCCTTTGTACCCGCGAACAAGAAGCTTGTTGCGGATTTCGAGAAAGCCAATCCCGATATCTCGATCAAAGTGGAGGTATTCCCCTATGACGATTACGTTCAAAAAATCCGTACATCCTATATCGGCAACGCCGCACCGGATGTCGCTCAGGTATTCGGCACATGGGTTACTCCGCTTGCGAAGGCGGGATTACTGGCTGAAGTCCCGAATGGCGGCGATCTGTTGGCTAACTATTATCCGGCGGCAACCGGAGCCTATACGGTAGACGGAAAACTGTATGGCGTGCCGCAGGAGTTTAACCTCGGAAACGGCGGCATCCTGGTGAATACAGAGTATATGCAGAAGGCGGGAGTTCAGGTGCCTGCAACCTGGAGCGAGCTGGTCGATGCCGCCAGGAAAATGACAGAATATGATGCCAACAATGAGATCAAGGTACGGGGCTTCGACTTTGTATCGAGCGATTCCATCACATTTCTGTTCCTGTCCATGATCCTCCAGCAGGGGGCAACGTATTGGACAGATGACGATATGATCAATTTTTCCACCCCGGAAGCAGTCCATGCATTTACCGAAATGCGCAATCTGATCACGGAAGACAAGGTTACCGATACGAAGCTGCTCGGCGGCAAGCTATCGATCTTCGATTATTTTTTTAAAGGTCAGACAGCTATGGATTTTGACGGTCCATGGGTCATACCATCCGGGATCGCCACCTACGGCGATACTGTGAAGTTCGATTATGTACCGATGCCTTCATTTACGGATCAACCCCCGTATTTTGCAGCTGAATCCGGCTGGGGGGAAGTGATTTCCGCCAAAAGCAAAAATATCGAAGCAGCCTCGAAATTCGTTCAATTCCTTACAACCAACGAGAACAATAATTATTGGAATACGCAAACCGGCACACTTCCCCCATCGAAAGACCAGCTGACCGACCAGTTCATCCAAAACAATCCCCTCGTCAAGCCTTCCCTGAATGCCATGCAGTTTGGGCAATGGATCGGCCCTGTCGAAAATACTGATTATCTCAAAAAGGTATTGGTCGACGCATTGGTAGCCGTCGTCAAAGGCGATTCGGTGGAAACCACACTGAAAAAAGCGGAAACCGATGTCAACAAGAATATTGTCAAGGAAAGAAAATAAACAGGCGATGAGGGGATATGTCCATTTCGTCGGTCGTATTCCTTCATGAACCTGCCAGGGGGGAAGCAGTTGAATCCATTGAGAGCGGATGCGATGCCCGGCGTAAAGCTTCAAAAGAGGCCGAGTCTGCAGAAACGAAAAATGAACCGTTTCGTGTGGACCACACTTACGCCAATACTGATCTTGTTTCTCGTCTTTTCATTTTTTCCTATCCTATACGGGTTTTATTTATCTTTAAGCGAATACGATCCACTGGCAGGTACCGCAGATTTTATCGGACTTGAAAATTTCCGAAGCATATTCCACGATTCGCTTTTCTTAAAATCGATCGGGACCACGTTTATGTTTGTAGCCATTGCCGTACCTGCCAATATTGTTATAACGCTGCTTATTTCGCTGGCAATCAACAGCCTGAAGAATGGGAGTCTCCAGGGACTGTTCCGCTCGGTGTTTTTTATTCCGGTCATTTCTCCAATCGTAGGTTCGGCGCTCGTGTGGTCGATGATGTACAGTTACCCCAATGGCTTGTTTAACAAAATCGCCGCTTTGCTTGGCGGGCATGAACAGTATTGGCTGACAGGTGCGGGAACAGCACTGATATCCGTGATTATTATGACATTGTGGTCGGACATCGGCTACAACACGATTCTGTTCATAGCGGGGCTGAATACCATTCCGGATATGTTCTACGAGTCGGCGAAACTGGAAGGTGCCGGGAACATTCGTATTTTTTTTACGATTACTCTACCTCTGCTCAGCAGAACGACCTTATTCGTCACCATCATGACGCTGTTTTCCTATTTTCAGGAGTTTACGCGATTTCAAATCATGACCGGAGGCGGACCGGAGAATAAGACAAGGCTGATTTCCCTGGAAATTTATGATACGGCTTTTAAATATTATGACATGTCCAGCGCTTCCGCGATGGCTGTCGTATTGTTTGCGATTATGCTCGTCGTGACCATTATCCAACTAAAAGTCGGCAAAAGCCGCTGGGAATATTGAGGGTGATACGATGAACCGGAAAAATACAAGATTCAATGCACTGGGGACGCTGACCGTTTGTGTAATGGGGGTATTGTCCGTTATCATGCTGCTGCCATTCGTCTGGATGCTGTCGCTGGCCTTCAAGAGCAATACCGAAATTATATCCGGGTTTTCGATTATACCGCATCAATGGAGTTTGGATGGTTTCCGAAGCGTGCTTGAAAAGGGCAGCATGGTCTTGTACTGGTTCAGGAACAGCCTGATCGTTACAGTCTCGATTACTGCTCTTGCCGTCAGCACCAGCGCGATTGCCGGTTATTTGTTCGCGAAATTTCAATTTAAGGCGAAAACGGCCATCTTCTTGTTGTTCTTATCGGGGATGATGGTTCCTTTTCAGGTCACGATGATTCCCGTCTTTCTTTTAATGAAGGAGCTCAATTTGCTCAACAGCATTTGGGCGTTGATTTTGCCGGCGATTGTCAGTCCATTCGGTATATTTCTAAGCAGACAGTTCATCGAGGTCGTTCCCACGGAAGTGATGGAAGCGGCTAGAATCGACGGATCGGGCGAATACCGGACCTTCTTCCGCATTATTATTCCGCAGATATTACCTATTCTGTCCGCTCTGTCCGTATTTCTGTTCATTCAGTACTGGAACGATTATTTATGGCCGCTGATCATATTAAATGAACAGAAGAAAATGACACTTTCACTCGGACTGCAATATTTCGGCAACATGAACGCCACCGATTATGCCGGAACGATGTTTATGGCACTGATTATTATGGCACCTATCATCATTCTGTTTCTGTGTTTCCAGAAGCAGTTTATTAAAGGCATAACACTCACGGGGATGAAATGACGATGATGCGATAAAGCGAATAAGACAGGAGCGAGCAGATGAACAGAAAAAAAATGGTGCTGATCGGCGCAGGCAGTGCCGTCTTCACCCAGGGCCTTGTGGCCGATCTTATTATGACGGAGGGATTGGGCACATGGGAGGTCGCTTTGGTTGATATGGATCCGGCTGCGCTAAAAGCTATAACGGGCCTCGTATCCCGGATGATTGCGGCCAAAGGGGCTGATATTCCCGTTCATTCCGCAAGTGACCGGCGGGATGTGCTTAAGGGAGCCGATGTTGTTGTAACGACAATTGCCGTTGGCGGCCGAAGGGCATGGGAGAAGGATGTCTTTATTCCCCGCAAATATGGAATTTATCAGCCGGTCGGAGATACGACGATGCCCGGCGGCATTTCCCGTGCCCTGCGGATGATTCCCGCAATGATACAAATTGCCGAGGATATCAAGAGATTGTGCCCGGATGCTTATTTCTTCAATTATTCCAACCCGATGACTCCGGTTTGTCAGGCGATCCGCAGCGAACTGGACATTCCCGTAATCGGTTTATGCCATGGTGTGCTTCATGTGGAGCATCACATCGGACGTGTGCTTGGGCGCGAGCCCGGGAAAATCCGTTCGCTTGGAGCGGGACTGAATCACTTGACGTTTCTATATGACCTGAGGGCAGGTGGGGAAGATTTGCATCCCGAATTGACTGCCAAAAGCAAAGAAGGCCTCAACAAAATGGCTCAAAGCCAGTTGGGCGGCAACGCATTAAAGGAGAGGGGTGGAAAGGAGCATCATGTGCCTGAAATCGCCGACAATCCTTTTACATGGTCTCTGTATTTAAAGTATGGAGCCGTTCCTGCTGTTCTGGACCGCCATATTGCGGAGTTTTTTCCGGCTGCCTTTCCCAGGGGCTCCTATTACGGCGGGACACTGGGCGTAGACGCTATTTCTTTTGAAGGCGTTATCGCCCAGGGGGACGAAGTCTATCGGGAGATGACGGAACAGGCACAAGGCCAAGCGCCGATAGACAATAAGCTGTTCGACCGATCTGAAGGCGAGCATGAGCAGCTGCTGGACATTTTGCGTTCCCTTTACCTGGATCAGCGCAAGCTGTTTTCCGTAAATTTGCCCAATTGCGGCACGGTACCGGGTCTGCCTGATCACGCCGTGCTGGAACTCCCGGCCCTGGCAGCTGGACGGGGTTTTTTACCGGTAACTCTGCCGGATTTCCCCGCTCTTCTGGCAGACTTGCTGCAGAAGCGAATCGCCGTAGTTGACAAGACGGTAGAGGCGGCACTGACGGGCAGCTCTAATGCTTTCAAGCAGGCCTTGCTGCTTGACGGATCGGTGGAGGATGAGAGAATGGCGGATCAATTGGGAGAAGAACTGCTGGAGGCGCATCGCGCGTATTTGCCGCAGTTTTTTGGACAAGGCGACAGTGTCTGATAGAGAAGGGGCGGCTATTTGCCGTCCCTTCGTTCTATAAGCTGAGGAGAAAACGTATGCGAATCAGGATAAAGCGCTGAGGTCCCGTGGGGCCCCTCAGACCTCCTTATCACCAATTACATCCACTTTGTAAGGGTCCGTATTGTCGAGAAGCCTCCGGTTAAGGTAAGTCTGCCGAAAAACAGTCGGCGAAGCGCCGACCAGACTGTGAAATACCTTGGTAAAGTGACTTGCATTGACAAAGCCCAGCCGCAGGGCAATATCCTTAATGCTCTCATTCGGATATTGAAGAATATCCATTTTGCTCTGAAGCACCTTAAGCCGCATATAGTATTCTTTTGCGGTCATCTGGAATCTCCGACGGAACAAGCGGCTTAGATGCTGCCTGGACACACCCAGTTCTTTGGCGAATGCAGCGATTTCCACGTTGTCGTATACGGCAGCTTTGAACGCTGCTGTTGCCTTGTCAATCAACCGGTTCCGACTGCAGTCATTGAGAAGCTGCTTGTGCTTGAACTGCAGGAAGAACTCCACTACGATTCCATACAGGGCAACGGAAGACCGTTCTAATATAAACGGGGAATCGATATATTCCAGAATGGACATCACCCGCAGATGGATATCCGGGTAATTCCTGTCCTGAATAGCGGTATTGGTGTTGTGAAGCGGAAGCCCGTACAGCGCAGGGAGGCTGTCCATCAGGAAACCGTTGAAGGATATCCAGGAAACATGATATCCCTGTTCGGAAGCAACGTATTCGTGTTCCACATTCGGCTTCATATAAAAGACGGTGCCAGAAATAAGCCGGCAGGGGAGCTTGTTAATGTTTACGATGCCTTCTCCCTGGGAGCAGCACACGATTTGATGAAATGGCCAGCAGAATGACTCGGTCTGCATTATTTTCTGTGTTCCGCAATCCACAATAGCGAGCGGCATACGGGAATCGTCAACCGTTGAGGCAAGCCGGAGTATGATGGCTCACACCTCCTCTTTAATTGTAATTATAACGCACTTGATTGCTGCCGGTCTTTGATAATGTTTCTGAATTCAGGGCAGGAATAACCATATCTTGAAAAAAATGGCACCATCAAACAGGCATGAATATGCAAGTTTAACGGTGCTTCTGGTTAATCGGACGATATTTCAGGTAAGACAGGGACACCCAATCGTTAAGGTGATTAAATAAAGTGAATGCCCGCTTCCCGATAGTGGCGGGCGATTTCGGGCGCTACCCCGTCGTCCGTTATTATTCCGTTGACATTGGTAAAGTCGTTGATGACAAAGATCGAGTTGTTATTAAATTTCGTGTGGTCCGCCACGATATAGTTTTGCAGTGATTTTTGCATCATGACCCGGTTCGTTTCCGCCTCCATTTCGTTGAATGTGGTAATCCCTCTTGTAAGAGACACGCCATCGACACCCACGAACGTTTTTTGAATAATGAGCCGGTTCAGCGTGCCATCGGCTAACGGTCCCGATAACTCGTAGCTTTGGGTATTAATTGTTCCACCTGTCACTATCAGCCGCAGCCCCTGCATTCCGATCAGCTCGTAGGCGATATTAATCGCGTTCGTTACGATGGTCAGGCCTTCAAATTGGCCCAGACGCTTTGCGATGAAGTAATTCGTCGTGCCGCCAGTCAAGCCGATGATATCATGATCCCGAATAAGACTCAGCGCTTTTTCGGCGATTTGTTTTTTTTCTTCCGTGTTGATCTCCAATTTTTTGAAGAATGGAGTTTCCATTTTCATAATTTCCAACACAGCTCCACCAAGTGTGCGGATACATTTTTTTTCATTTTCCAGCACCTCGAGGTCGCGGCGCACTGTCACTTCGGAAACGGAAAAATGCTTCACGACTTCGCCGACCTGGATCGAGCCCTTATCCTTTAACTGTTCCATTATCCAGCTGCGTCTTGCATCTATTTTGCCCATATGATACCCCCATCTGAAAAATACACAAAACACACATCACTATACATCCTACCACAATGGCAAGCGTTTTATAAAATTTATTTTTTCGCGACGAACTTTTTTTGTCCGTTAAGATCTAAAATATGAACAAAAAACGATTAATACGATAAAAAAATACGTAAAAAACGATTTACACATTCATAAATAGGTGATATATTGACTTTGATGATCGTTTGAAATTGCTGTCATCAGATATCACTTGGAGGTGAAGTCATGGAATCGAAGAAAGTAACGCAAGACCAGCAGGAGACGGAATCGTTGCTGCGGGCAGGGGATACCTTGACGTACAAGGAAATCGGCGAGCAGTCGGATGCCGTCGAAACGGCATACCACGCTGCTCTTCAATCCCGCGACTGGGTGGTGCGTTATCTTCAAGCAGATGTGGAACAGGCCATTTTCATCGGGTCTGGTTCCTCGTATTATCAGGCCCAGGCGATGGCGGCTGTCTACCGGGCATGGCTCAAGCGGCCTGCGAGCAGCCTCCCGTCCTCGGAATTGCTGCTATTAAGGGATCAATCGGCGGTGGAAGGAAAATCTGCTATTGTATTCGGCGTTTCCCGTTCAGGTGAATCGACAGAGGTATTGCAGGCTTTGCAAGAGGCACAGTCGATAGCCGGCTGGGTTACGGCGGGTGTGACCTGTTATCAGGACAGCGGTATGGCACGGATGACATCCTGCCTTGTCTCCGATAAAGGCAAGGAGCAGAGTACGGTCATGACCAAATCATTAAGCAGTATGGTAATGGCAATGCAATCCGCAATCGCCGCCGCTTCGGGACAACCGCTTTATAGAGAAGAATTGGAACGGACAATCAGTGAGGTCAGTGGTGTCGTCGACAAGGCGAAGCGGCTGGCGTCAGATATCATTCAATCACAAACATTCAATAAAACGTTAATACTCGGCATGGGAGCCTTGTCAGGAATTGCCCAGGAGGGCTGCCTTAAGCTGAAAGAGATGGCAAACGTATGGACGGAAAGCTTTGGGACGCTGGAGTTCCGGCACGGACCGAAGGCGATCGTGGATAAAGGAACCTGCGTAATCCTGCTGCTGTCCGAGCGGGCACGGGAACAGGAATTGAAGGTTGCCGCTGAAATGAAGGATTACGGTGCCTATATCATCCTTGTGACCGCATCTGCAGGGGCAGATACGGCATTCGCGGATCAAGTGCTGGAGATCGGTTTGCCGGATGTATCCGACGAGTCCCGCATCATCCTGTATCTGCCCTTTCTTCAATACTACGGAACATTTACAGCCATAAAACTCGGACTCAATCCGGATTATCCCAAAAATCTGACGCAGGTTGTCATTCTCTAAACGAAAGGGGTGTTGATCCGTGGCGCTCGTATCATCGACAGCCCTTCTCCGCAAAGCGCGGGCGGAAGGGTACTGCATACCGGCCTTTAACGTTCATACGCTGGAAATGCTCCAGGCCGTGACGGAAGCAGCCGAAGAGCTGAATTCGCCGGTCATCCTGCAATCGACCACTGGAACCGTCAAGCATCTCGGCGCGGAATATATCGCCGCCGCCGCGAGGACCGCCGCAGAGCTTTCCGCGGTGCCGATCGTCCTTCATCTGGATCACTGCAGCGACTTCGGCATAATAGCCAGATGTGTGAGAGCGGGTTATACCTCCGTGATGATCGACGCTTCCATGCATCCATTCGAGGAGAATATGCGGCAGACGCGCAAGGTTGTGGAATTGGCGGATGCTGTCGGCATTAATGTGGAGGCGGAGCTCGGCAAAATCGGCGGCGTGGAAGACCATATTTCTGTCGGGGAGGACGAGGCAATGCTGGCAGACCCCGAGGAATGCGTGCGATTCGTGGAACAGACGAGCGTTCATACGATCGCTCCGGCTATTGGAACAGCGCACGGCCTGTATAAAGGAACGCCGAATATCGATTTTAACCGGATAAGCGCGATTGCCGAAAGTATTGAAGCGCCGCTCGTTCTTCATGGCGGATCCGGCATCCCGGACGACCAGGTGCGCAGATGCATCCAGTTGGGAATGGCTAAAATGAATATTGCTACCGAGCTTCGGATTGTGTTTACCAAAGCGATCAAGGCTGTATTGGACAGAGATCCGGGTGAAAACGACCCCCGGCAGTACATGAAGCCTGCCAAGGAAGCGACAAAGCTGTTTGTAAAGGAAAAAATCCAGTTGTGCGGATCTGACGGCAGAGCGGGAAGGTGAACAGGCATGCTAGTTACCGTAACGTTAAACCCGGCGGTAGACAGGAGATTGTATGTTCCGCAGCTGACGCATGGCCGCATTCAGCGTGCAGTTTCCGCGCATGCCAGTGCGGGGGGCAAAGGGTTGAATGTGGCCCGGGTCATCCGTCAATTGGGTGAGGACGTCGTGGCGACAGGATTTCTGGGAGGATGGAACGGAGAATGGATCAGGCGAAGACTCGAGCAGGACGGTATTTCCTGCTGCTTCACCCCGATAGCCGGAGAGACCAGGATCTGCCTGAATATGATCGATCAATCCGACGGCTCATCTACAGAAGTACTGGAACCCGGACCCGAGGTGACGGAAGACGAGAAGGCAGCACTCCTTGATCGAGTCGGGCAGCTTTGTGCGCCGGACACGTGGCTGGTGGTATCGGGAAGCCTCCCCGGCCAGTGTCCGCCCGACTATTATGGTCAACTGATCGGCATTGCCGCATCCCGGGGTGCGCGGGTCGTACTCGATTCGAGCGGAGCGGCACTGAAAGCGGGCATACTTGCCGGTCCTTATGCGATTAAACCGAACGAAGAGGAATTTCTGCAGCTTACCGGAGCGGAACGTTTCTCGAAGGAGGCGCTGGCGTCATTGGCATATGACCTGCAGAGGAGGGGCGTCCGGCATACGATTGTTTCCCTGGGTGCGGAAGGGTGCACGGCTGTGCTCGACGGCTGCCTATTCAAGGCGATGCCTCCGGAGGTCAAAGCCGTGAATCCCGTCGGCAGCGGCGACTCCTTCGTTGCCGGTCTGGTCGTTGCCTGGCATAGGGGAGCAAGCGATTCTGATGCGCTGCGTTTTGCATCAGCCGTCGGAGCGGCCAACGCATTGTCGGAAGCGACAGGCGATGTCCTCTATCAGGATATCGAGAGACTTTGTGAAAGGGTCTCAGTCAGCCGCTTGTAATTGAAAACTTCCGTGTCGCGGGCTGTTTGCGAGGAGATGGGAAAATGATCAGGACGGTCTTTGTGTTGGGAGAATTGAATGTGGATGCCATTATATCCGGCAGCTCTGTTCAGCCGGAGCCGAACAAGGAAAAATTCGTGGATGATTTCTCGCTTACGCTTGGCTCGTCGTCGGCCATTACGGCATGCAGATTGGCCCAGCTGGGATTGAACGTTTATTTCGTATCCGTAGTTGGAAATGACGATTTCGGTATGTATTGCATCGAGCGTCTGAAGTATTTTGGCGTAAATACGGAGTTTGTGAGAATCGATCCGCAGGAGAAAACAGGGGTGACCATTTCCCTCTCTACACCAACGGATCGCGCCCTGCTTACATTCATGGGATCCATCTGCAAGCTGGAGATGACGCTGGTGCCCGATTCCATATTTGAACAGGCCGATCATCTGCATTTCGGCTCCTTATATCTGCAGCTTGGCATGCAGCGGGAATGGGCGGCATTATTCGCAAAAGCGAAGGAGTGCGGCATCACGACGAGCTTCGACACCGGATGGGATCCGCAGGAGCAGTGGAAGCGGCCGCTTATCGACGAGCTGCTATGCGTGACGGATATGTTCCTTCCGAGCAAGGAAGAAGTGCTTCACATCTATGACTGCTCCGATCTGGCTGAACTGGTCGAAGCGATCCCGGTACGGTACGGGAGCGTCGTAGTGAAGTGCGGCAAGCAGGGAGCGCGAATGCTGACGCCGGAAGGAGAGTGGCACCATGTGCCTGGCTTTGATGTTGCGGCTGTCGATATGACGGGAGCCGGGGACTCGTTCAATGCCGGAATTATTTTCAGTTTTCTGGAGGGAAAGCCGCCTCGCGAGCAGTTGATCTTCGGCAATGCATGCGGTGCACTCTCCACTCAAGGGATCGGAGGTACCGGAGGAATGCTGGACGTCCGGCAAGCCAGGGAGTTAATTACAAGTCAACGGATGGAATAAGACAGGGAAGGATGATGGAATATGGTCAAGCTCTCGATTATAGGAGCGGGCAGTTTTTTTACAGAGAAGCTGGTTATCGACATTCTGAATATTGAAGGCCTCGACGACGGTGAAATTGCACTGGTTGATGTTGATGCGAAGCGGTTGGAGATGGCCCGGAAGCTTACGGAAAGGGCCGTTCAGTTAATGGGGAAGAGGTTCAAGGTGACGGCTTCCGTTAACCGCAGAGAGGTTATTTCCGGCAGCAGATTTGTCATTAACCAGATTGAGGTTGCCGGTCTGCGGACCGTCCGCAACGAGTTTGAAATTCCGTTGAAATACGGTGTCAAGCAGTGCATCGGAGATACGATGGGACCGGGAGGATTGTTCAAGATTTTACGGACGGTTCCGGCCTGGCTCGATATCCTGAAGGATATTGAGGAACTGTGTCCGGAGGCGCTAATTTTAAATTATACGAACCCGATGTCCGCCGTCACTTTGTCCACTGTTAAAGCTGCTAATATTCCGGTTGTCGGGTTGTGCCATTCCATCCAGCATACGTCAAGGCAACTGGCGGACTATCTGGAGGTACCGTATGAGGAGCTGAAGTGGAGGGCTGGGGGCATCAATCACATGTCCTGGTTCGTGGAATTAAGCCGGGACGGAAGGGACCTGTACCCTGAATTGAAGGAGCGGGCGGAGAAGCCGGAATTTCTGGCCAAGGATCCCGTAAGATTGGATTTCATGAAATACGGAGGGGCCTTTGTTTCGGAATCGAGCGGACATTTCTCCGAGTACTTGCCGTATTACCGTAAACGTCAGGAATTGATTGATCGGCATTGTGGAGAACGCTATCTGGGCGAGACCGGCTTTTACGCCAATAATTGGCCGGAATGGCGTCGCAAATCCGACGAAGCGATCTTTAACAAGGTGGAAGGAAAGGATGAGATGTCCCTCACCTCCAGCCACGAATATGCAGCTGTAATTATCGAAGCGATTCTAAAGCACGAGCCGAAAGTCATTTACGGAAACGTGTTGAACCGTTCGCTTATTGAGAATTTGCCAACAGACGGGATCGTCGAGGTCGCCTGCCTGGTCGACCGGAACGGCGTCCAGCCCGCCGTCTTTGGCAGACTGCCCGAGCACCTGGCTGCTTTATGCCGCAGCAACATGGCATTCTTCGATTTGGCGGTGGATGCGGTGCTGAAGAACAGCAGGGAAATGGCCTATCATGCTCTGCTGATCGATCCGCTTACTGCGGCCGTTTGTTCGCCATCCGAAATCAAGAGCATGTTTGATGAGTTGTATGAGGCCGATAAGCCTTATATCCCCAATCTTAAATAAATCATTGAAGGCCTGGTGTGTTTCTGAATCGATTGGAGTAAATGCTTCCCGTTTGCGGTCTTGCAATGAAAACGCATGATGGAATGTTGACCTGCTTGTTACGCCCATATTCTACCGGGAAAGGCAGTGGCGTTATGAGGGATGTGTATATCGGAGTAGATATCGGCGGCACCAACACGGTCATCGGCTTGTTCGACCAGGATCTGAAATTGCAGGCAAGAAGATCGTTTCGGACCTCGCTGCCGCATTTTCCGAACAAGACGGACAATCCGAAAGCATTCATGGACGAACTTGCCGGGGAGATTCTCCGGTTGATTCGAGATACCGATTATGGAGCCAGATTGGCAGGGGCGGGCATGGGAGTGCCCGGCAGGGTCGATCCGGTGAACGGTATCGCCCTGGCTGCGTCAAATCTGGCCTGGTTCAATGTTCCTATCGCTGCGGAAATGTCAGAAAGGCTTGGCGCCCCCGTGCGGATCGATAATGACGTGCGTATCTACACGCTGGGAGAAATTATGGCGGGGGCAGCCAAAGGCAGCAGAAGCGTTATCGGTGTGACACTTGGCACAGGATTGGCGGCAGGTATTATGGTAGAAGGCAAAATGCTGGGAGGAAACGATTGGTTTGCAGGCGAGCTTGGCCATGATCCTGTCCCCGGTCAAAACGAACGCTGTAATTGCGGCGGGTACGGATGCCTTGAAACGATAGCATCGGCCACAGGAATTGCCCGTTTGGGCGCGGAGGCGGCGGAAAAAGGAAATACCTCGCTTCATTCGTTAAATCGTAAAATTACCGCAATTGATGTATACCAGGCCGCAGCCTCCGGAGATTCAGCAGCCGTTGACATCTTTCGGTTCGTTGGAACAACCCTCGGCAACAAATTAATGACTGCAATTTATCTGTTAAATCCGGAAACGATTATTATCGGCGGCGGAGCATCTGCGGCTGGTGAATTGCTGCTCAGGCCCATAAGAGAAACGATTAACGCAAAGTATAAGTTTACCATTAAGCCCCCGATCACTATCGCTGCCCTTGGGGATTCCGCCGGTTTGTACGGCGGCGTTCATTATGCACGGAGCCGGAGCGGCGAGTAAAGAAAGGAGGAGTATCTGTAATGGATAATTCGCTTGTGGTATGGATAAATGCCGAACTGTACACACCCGAGGGTGTCATTAAGCAGGGGAGAATGCTGATCGATGGGGAAGGAAGGATCAAGGCCACAGGAGGGCCTGAATTGAGTTACGGAGAAAATGTACGTATTTTTGATGCTGAAGGGTTAAAGATTGTACCGGGGTTTATCGATGTGCATATTCATGGAGGCAATGGCTTTCATGTGATGGGGGGAACGTACGAGGATCTGGACGGGATCAGCAAATTTCACGCCCGCCATGGAACGACCTCCTTCCTTGCGACGACCACAACGGCATCGAAAGAAAGGCTTACAAAGGCGCTGGAGTGTTCGGCCGAAGCGGTGCAAAGAGGCGTATCGGGAGCCGAAATCCTCGGTGTTCATCTGGAGGGGCCTTTCCTGAACGTGAAGAGAAGAGGGGCGCAAAGCAAAGATGAAATCCGCAATCCTGATGTTTGGGAAATCGAGCATTATATACAGTCCGCCAATCAGCTAATCAGGCTTGTCACGCTGGCGCCTGAAGTGGAGGGCGGGAAGGAAGCCGTCCGGCATTTCCTTGAGCATGGAGTCACAGTATCCGCCGGCCATTCGGATGCGACTTATGAACAGGCTGTGGCATTCATTGGTCAGGGCGTGAACCATACGACACACCATTTTAACGGCATGAGACCTTTCCATCACCGGGAGCCGGGTCTGGCTGGCGCGGGATTGATGTGTCCGGAGCTGACAACCGAGCTGATTGCGGATGGCATTCACGTACACCCTGCGGCGGTAAAATTGTTGTTTGACGTCAAATCTCCCATGAACGTGTGTATGATTACGGATGCGGTAACCTGCTGCGGATTGCCGGATGGTGAATACGGCGAGGTCGTCATGACCGCCGGCCAGATCTATTTGAAAGACGGCACGAGTCTGGCAGGAAGCTCGCTCACGATGATTCAAGCATTGAAAAATGTCATGTCATATACCGGTTTGCCTATGGAACAAATATTGCCGTCCTTAACCCGCGTCCCCGCCCGTCAAATCCGTATGGATCACCGAAAAGGCACGTTGGAAAGAGGGAAAGACGCCGATTTCCTTGTCATGGACCATGAATTGAATATTGTATCGACGTTCGTTGTCGGCCGTGAAGTCTATCGGTCAAACGCCGGCGTATATAAGTGTGGGAATTGAGATCACTAATATTTTCAGAAAAGTCAATTAACTTACATATAAAATCGGCATAAATAAAAATTGACCATCCCAAATAATGGAGGTTGATAGAAGCATGATTAAAGCAGCCTTGCTTGGTGCGGGCAGCAGAGGTATGTTCGCCTATGCTTCCTACGCGCTCAGAAGACCACTGGAAATCCAGTTTGTGGCGGTGGCGGAGCCAAATGAAGAACGCAGAAAACGTTTTGCCGCCGAACATCATATTCCGGAAAATATGCAATTCGCTTCCTGGGAAGCTCTGCTGGCCCAACCGCAAATTTGCGAAACACTGCTTATTTGCACGCAGGACAGAGATCATTTTCACCCGACCATGAAAGCGCTGGAAGTCGGATACCACATCCTGCTTGAAAAGCCGATGTCTCCTGATCCGTGGGAAGCGATTCAAATGGCGGAAGAAGCAAAACGGCGGCAGCGCATCATGACGGTATGTCACATATCAAGATATTCGACCTTTTTCAGCGCGGTCAAGAAGCTGGTGGACGAGGGCAGGATCGGCAGAACGATGACGGTGCAATGGACTGAAAACGTAGGCTACTGGCATCAGGCGCACAGCTTTGTCAGAGGGAACTGGAGAAATTCGGTCGAATCGAGTCCGATGCTGCTGCAAAAATGCTGCCATGACATGGATATGCTTCAGTGGTTGATCGGCGGTCATGTGAAAAGCGTGTCCTCTTACGGGTCGCTCTCTTATTTCAAAGAAGAGAACGCGCCGGAAGGGTCCACGGCAAGATGCACGGACGGTTGCCGGGTGGAACATGAATGCGATTATTCCGCATTGAAATTGTATCTGACCGATAAGGATACATGGCCGGCGAGAGTCGTCAGTTTGACTAACAGCATGGAAGCACGCTTGAAAGCGCTGCAGGATGGTCCTTACGGACGTTGCGTGTACAGGTGCGATAACGATGTTGTTGACCACCAGGTTGTCAATTTATTGTTTGACAATGAAGTGACGGTTGCATTCACAATGACGGCATTCACCCACGATGTCAGCCGCTCTTTCAAAATTATGGGAACCAAAGGCGAACTTAGAGGCCACTCCGAGAAAAACGAAATTGAAATTATTTATTTTAACGGCAGAAAGGAAACGGTTCGCCCTGTGGAGGTCGAGGGCGGGCACGGCGGAGCGGATACGATGATCATGCAAAGCTTCATTCGGCAGGTAGAGGATAAACAAATCGAGGGAATGACCTCCGGTATGGAATCCGCCAGAAGCCATCTCATCGTATTTGCGGCGGAAGAGTCAAGAAATACGGGCAAAACCGTCGTTATGGATGACTATGTTAGCATGCTGAAGCAAAAAGGGGAGGCTGCAGCCTCGGGGGAGCTCCATAATGAAGTTTGATGCGATGCACCACCCCTATCCGTCTAAACGGGTCACATTGTACGGAAAGCATGGAATGGTAGCAACCTCTCAATCGCTGGCAGCCCAGGCAGGCCTTGATATATTGAAAAAAGGCGGGAACGCCGTCGATGCAGCGATTGCGACAGCGGCTTGTATGATCGTAGTGGAACCGACCTCCAATGGTTTAGGCGGAGATGCGTTTGCCATTATATACATGAATGGCAGGCTGCATGGGCTCAATTCAAGCGGGTTTGCACCTGCAGGAATATCGATCGACGCGGTAAAAGCGCTTGGACATGAACGCATGCCCGCTGTCGGTTGGCTGCCTGTAACCGTACCCGGAATTCCGGCATCATGGGCTGAATTATCGAGAAAGTTCGGAAAACTCCCGTTCTCCGAGCTTCTCAAGCCTGCTATTGCCTATGCAGATGAAGGATATCCGGTTGCACCTGATCTTGCCCGGGAATGGCGGCGCTATTATGACAGGTATGTGGATCAATTGAAGGGTGAAGAGTTCAAGGAATGGTTCCGCATTTACTCACCGGAGGGAAGACCGCCGGGCGCCGGCGAAGTATGGAGGTCTCCTGATCATGCCAGATCGCTTGCGGCAATCGCGGAAACCGAAGCGCGAGCTTTCTACGAAGGAGACCTGGCCGATCAGATCGATTTTTATTCCCGCAAGCAGGGCGGCTTTATCCGAAAACAGGATCTGGAGGCATTTGCTCCGCAGTGGGTCGACCCCATTTCGATTAATTACCGTGGGTACGATATTTGGGAGCTTCCGCCAAACGGACAGGGTCTGATTCCTCTGATCGCACTGAATATTCTAAAAGGCTTCGAATTCAGCGACCGGGATTCCATAGCCGTCTACCACAAGCAAATCGAAGCGATCAAACTGGCATTCTCGGACGGTGTGGAGTATATTACCGATCCGGATAAAATGAAGGTTTCCGTTCAAGATTTGTTGTCAGACTCGTATGCGGATGAAAGGAGAAAGTGGATTGGACGGGAAGCGCTGACACCGCTGCCAGGGCAGCTGCCGAAAGGCGGGACCATCTATTTGTGCACGGCGGACGGAGAAGGCAACATGGTGTCGTTCATTCAGAGCAACGCCGATGGATTCGGTTCCGGCGTGGTTGTCCCGGGAACGGGAATCGCTTTGCAGAACCGCGGTTCGAGTTATTCGCTTGACCCATCCAGAGCAAATTGTCTGGAGCCAGGCAAAAAATCGTTTCATACGATCATTCCCGGTTTTATCACGAAAAACAATGATGCCATTGGCCCTTTTGGCGTTATGGGAGGCTATATGCAGCCGCAGGGCCACGTACAGGTAGTATCGAGTCTTGTCGATTTCGGATTATCCCCTCAAGCGGCCTTGGACGCGCCAAGATGGCAGTGGCTTCATGATAAGACGGTCAAGCTGGAACGCGGATTTCCCGAGCCAATCGCTCTTTCGCTGCTGCGAAAGGGTCACGATATTCAATGGGCCGTCGATCAGTATACTTTTGGCAAAGGGCAGATCATTCTCAGAAACAATGAAGGCGTGCTGGCCGGCGCTACGGAGCCGCGTTCGGACGGCGTTGTCGCAGCCTGGTAAATGAAATAATCAGTTTTACTGAAGAATTGCATATGAAGCTTCGGGAACGTTATTCGAAAGTCTAGTTTAGTATTCATATTAAACTCGTATAGGAGGATATGTATGAAAAAGTTGTATTTCGTGCTGATGGCAGCTCTTATGGTATTTGTTACAGCTTGCTCCAGTGGTGGCAATGGCAATTCCGGCGGAACAGACGGCAATACGGGGGGGACAGATGCGGACACTGGTAATGCAAATGCTTCAGGATCTCAGCCATCCGGTAAACAGGTAGAGCTTCGATATGCGATCTGGGATAAAAACCAGGAGCCTGCAATGCAGGATATCATCAAGAAATTCAACGAGACGAATCCGAATATCAAAGTAACGGTGGAGGTTACGCCCTTCGAGCAGTACTGGACGAAACTCGAAACCTCAGCAGCGGGCAAGAGCCTTCCCGATCTTTTCTGGATGAACCCGGCAAACTTCCTGAAGTATGCGAGCAATGGCCAGCTTTCCCCAATTAGCGATAAAATCGAAGCCGATCAGATTGATATGACCAACTATCCGCAATCTTTGATCGATCTGTATACTTTCGATGGAAATGTATACTCGTTCCCCAAAGATTTGGACACCATTGGCTTATGGTACAACAAAGTGATGTTTGACGAAGCGGGCATTCCATACCCGGATGATACCTGGGACTGGAACAAATTGCTGGAAGCGGCGCAGAAGCTGACGGACCCTGCAAAGGGCGTTTACGGTTTTGCCGCTCCGAATGATCAACAACAGGTCATGTATAACTTCATTTTCCAAAATGAAGGGCATGTCATCTCCGGGGACAAAAAGTCGTTGGGCTACAACGAGCCTGAATCGCTTGAAGCGATGCAATTCCTGAATGATCTTGTTCTGAAGTACAAGGTGTCCCCAACGCTTCAGCAGATGACGGACAATACGACAAATGTGCTTTTTGAGTCGGGTAAAGTGGCGATGATCACCGCCGGTTCCTGGAACCAGATCGAGTTCGCACAGAATGAATATACAAAGGACAAAGTTGACGTTGCTCCACTGCCCAAAGGCAAGAAAAAAGCGACTGTCATCAACGGTTTGGGCAACGTAATAGCAGCAAACACCAAACATCCCGAGGAAGCATGGTTATTCTCGAAATTCCTCGGATCGAAAGAAGCGGCCGATATTCAAGCGGAGTCGGGGGCGGTAATTCCCGCATTTAATGGAACCCAGGGTCCGTTTGTGAGCTCAAATCCCAGCTTCAATCTGCAGGTCTTCGTCGATGCAATGGAGTACTCCGTTCCTTATCCGATATCTATCGAAACGCGCAAATGGCAGCAGTTTGAGATCGATTATTTCAAGCGGGCATGGGCCGGTGAAATTTCGGTCGAGGAAGCTGCTAAATTAGTGACGGAAGAAGGCAACAAAGTTCTTGCGGAAGAGCAGTAACTAAGCGTACCATGCCGCAGTATTGGCTGCAGCTGCAGCCGATACTGCCATTAGGAGGAATGTCAATGAGCGTGGCAGGATCGAGTGCTCCGATGCAATCGGCCGTCCCCCTTAAACAAACGAAGAGCAAGGGTATGAGCAGGATGCGCCGCAATGATTATTTCTGGGCTTATGTCATGATAGCCCCTACGATGATCGGTACAGGTATTTTCAGTATTTGGCCATTGATTCAAACCTTCTATCTCAGCTTTACAAAGTGGGACGCCTTTGGAACTTACAATTGGACGGGTATGGAGAATTATCAACGCATGGCGAACGACCCGGAATTATGGTCTTCTCTGAAGAATACGCTGGTTTTCACCGTCTGTACGGTGCCGGTCAGTCTTATCATCTCGACGATTATTGCGATTCTATTAAACCAAAAGATCCGTGCGATACCATTATACAGAACGCTGTATTTCCTGCCAGTGGTAACGATGCCCGCTGCCGTAGCCATGGTGTGGAAATGGCTGTATAACGCGGACTTCGGATTGTTGAATTATGTGCTGGGCTTCTTTACCAGCGTGCATGTTGGATGGGTTTCCGACCCGTCGATCGCATTATATTCCATTGCGGTTGTTTCGGTTTGGGGGGGCATCGGGTATAATATGATCATTTTGATTTCCGGACTTCAGGGCATATCTTCTTCCTTTTACGAAGCGGCTTCCATAGACGGCGCAAGTACCATGACCAGGTTGTTCCGCATCACGCTGCCTCTTTTGACGCCTACTTTTTTCTTTCTGACCATCACATCGCTGATCGGTTCGCTTCAGGTTTTTGAATTGATTTTCATGATGATCGGACCGAACAGCATTGCTATCGACGCGACGCAAACGATCGTGTATTACTTTTATGAGACAGCTTTCCTGGATAATGACAAAGGCTATGCAACGGCAGTCGCCTTGCTATTATTCGTGATCATTTTATTGGTAACCGTCATTCAGTTTATCTTCCAAAAAAAATGGGTCCATTACGAATAGGAAGGGGGTCGAAAATGGTGCATACGAAAAAACGATTTAGTATGAGGCTCACCGCTGTACATATTGTCCTCGTGATCGGAGCGGTGATTATGATCACGCCGTTTGTCTGGATGGTGCTCACATCGGTGAAAACGATGGGAGAAGCTACTCGAGTTCCGCCGGTCTTCTTTCCTAGGGCCATACAGTGGAAAAATTATCTCGGTGTCTTTGATACTCTTCCTTTTCTCTCTTTCTACTGGAATACCGTTGCTACGACAGTCGCAAAGACATTCGCACAACTGGTGTTCTGCTCTTTGGCCGCATACGCATTTGCACGCATTGAATTTCCATTAAAAAATGTACTGTTTATCTTGTTATTGTCCATATTGATGGTGCCCAATCAAGCTTACTTGATTCCGCAATATTTGATCATGGTGAAGTTTGATTGGCTTAATACATTAACCGCACTGATCGTTCCGGGATTGACAAGCGCCTTTGGAACCTTCCTGCTCCGCCAATTTTTTCAGGCCATGCCCAAAGAGCTGGAAGAGGCGGCAAAAATCGATGGATGCAGCCATTTTAGAATCTACTTAAAAATATTGCTGCCACTTGCAAAACCGGGCCTGATCGCGCTGGCCATCATGACCGCGCTCTGGTCCTGGAGCGATTTGATGTGGCCGCTTATCGTCAATAGCTCTCCGGGGAAAATGCCCCTTTCCGCCGGTCTGGCTTCGCTTCAAGGACAATATCTGACAGACTATCCGCTTCTCATGGCAGGATCATTGCTCGCGACACTGCCGATGATTCTCATGTTTATCTTCTTGCAGCGTTACTTCGTTGAAGGTATTGCACTTACAGGAACAAAAGGCTAATAATCAAAAACGTCTCAAAAAGCCATGACCTCATGATCATGGCTTTTTGAGATATTAAGGAGGCATAATGCTTTCGAACTCCTACATTATAAATCTATTCTTCTAATTAATTAGACGTATTGAATGATGTCTTCCACATACGACCACAAACTTCCATGGTTCATTCCCGCCCGAGGCTGCCAGAATATAGCTCGTGTTATTTATAGTAACGTAAATAGAGGAAGGTTAGGGGCGTCCTTTTTCTTTTTCATGGGCACTTGCTCGAACGCGAATGAAGCATGATAAATCAGGCCTCCAGCACAAACTGGCTGCCTGATTTTATTTTTGGAAACATTGATGGGAACCCATTGACATAGTTATAAACGTAATAGTATTATTATAACTATGAATAACAAATCCAATAAGTCCCAACGATCATCACTTGCGTTAGCCGTTCTTGCCCATCTGGCCGAGGAGCCTATGCACCCCTACAGAATGCAGCAACTGATCAAAGAAAGAGGAAAGGATGAGGTTATTAACGTCCGTCAGCGTACGAGTATTTATCAGACCATTGAACGCCTGCTGAGGGATGGGCTCATTGCGGTTCGAGGAACCATAAGTGAAGGAGGGCGTCCCGATCGAACCGTTTATGAATTGACCGAGGAGGGAAGGAAAGTATCGAAGGATTGGCTTCGGGAGATGCTTTCGGTTCAATCTCAAGAATATCTGGATTTTCCTGCAGCTATCTCTTTCCTCACCCTTCTGACACCGGAAGACGTTCAGCGGCAATTCGAGAAAAGGGAGGTCGCGCTTCAAGAAGCCATCCAACGCATAGATTCGCAGCTTCAGAAGTACAAGACGACCGTTCCTAGATTGTTCATGCTGGAGGTTGAGCATAACCGTGCCGTGCTCAGGGCTGAACTTGAATGGTTGCACGGAGTCATCGAAGATTTTCGCATAGGCGAACTTTTCTGGAACGAGGAATGGATACGCGAAATAGCGGAGCGGCTGAAGAGTCAAGAATAACATCGTAGGGATAAACATACGAATTTATGCGTTGCAAATTAGGCAATTTCTGAGGAGGCATTATGAATGATGAGTGCAGCCCCTATTCAATCGAGTTCAGCGACGATGGAGCCCCCCTATAAAGTCGGCTCGGTAATCTCCAGTGATGGAACCGCGATCGGTTATCGCCAATTTGGTCAAGGACCGGGCATAGTGGTGGTCCATGGCGCCAATTTATCATCGCAAAACTTCATGCAGCTCGCGGAGCGGCTGGCCGATGCGTTCACGGTCTACGTACCTGACCGCCGAGGGCGGGGTCTTAGCGGACCCTTCAACGAAGATTACGATATCCGGAAGGAAGTCGAAGATGTGGAGGCGCTCCTTACTCGAACAGGCGCCCGCGATGTTTTCGGGATCAGCTCGGGGGGGCTCATCGCGCTCGAAGCAGCGCTCGCCTTGCCCGCTATTCGCAGGGTCGCCCTCTATGAACCCGCGCTGTTGATGAACACGGAGCGGACGGAATGGCTGACTCGTTATGACCAAGAGATCGCTCAAGGTAAGACTGCCGCCGCTCTCGTCACTTGCTTGAAAGGATTACAACTGGGCGGAGCGGTGCTTAATGCCATCCCTCGCTGGCTACTCGAGTCCATGACGAACAAAATGATGGATAACGAGGACAAGAAGGCGAAGAAAGGCGACGTAACGATGAGAATGCTGGCTCCTACGCTTCATTATGACGGACGGCTGCTCGTTGAGATGACCGGCAAGCTGGACCGATTTAAGGCTTTGAGCGCAGAAACGCTGTTACTCGGCGGTAGTAAAGGCTTGTCGTACCTGAAGCCTGCGCTCGACGCTTTGGAAAAAGTGCTGCCTCAGGCCAAACGGATGGAATTGTCCGGACTTGATCACGGCGGAGCGTGCGACGTCAGCAATACCAATCGAGGCGGCAAGCCGGAATTGGTGGCACAGGAGTTAAGGCGATTCTTTGCCTCATAAAGAATACGACGGATTACGATTCTGAAATAGGAGCAGGCGCCACGGCGACCTGCTCCTTGTCATTCAAGTAACGGGCAGATAATAAAGTCATTAAACGAATATTTATAAAGATATTAATACATTAAAGCAGGTTAGAATTATATGAAAAAGAGTAGATGTTGCATATGTACTTCTCTACTATGAGATTGGCGAGCATATATTAATGGTAAAAAATA
The DNA here is from genome assembly GCF_056269285.1 of Paenibacillus sp. JT31N11. Classification (NCBI taxonomy): domain Bacteria; kingdom Bacillati; phylum Bacillota; class Bacilli; order Caryophanales; family Paenibacillaceae; genus Paenibacillus; species Paenibacillus sp. JT31N11. The sequence goes on along the minus strand of NZ_JBWDNQ010000009.1, from coordinate 214,701 downwards.
AAGGAGATAAATCTTCTTGCTACTCACTCCCTGGAGGAGCGGTGGAACAGAGCGAAACATTACAACAGGCTGCTATTCGGGAAGTTTAAGAGAAACCGGATTAGAGGTTGGATTAGATGGGATCTTAACAGTTGCGTACTCCCATCGTACCGAGGGGCTCGTTTTTTTGCAAAGTGGAAATTTAACGCTCTACAGAAATGCTAACGGGGATGATAGTTAAATATAAAGGGTTCCACATATTAGACATGACTAATATGCGGAACCCTTTATTATGACTGAAATTTATAAATTTAGGTCTTGATAAACTGTGAGAATAAAGTTCTGCACCAGGCAGTGGCGTTAAGCCAGCTGGAAGAATAATGCAACAAATCGCTTCCAGTTTACGTCATTAATATGACTGGGGATCGGTATGAAGGACACGTTTAGCGATGTTTAATTTAGTGTTGTTCATTCCTGGCTGTAATCCGAATTCGAGGAGGCGATCCAAATGATAAAAATCCAAATAAGCAAGATGGCAATTGTTCCGGCGTTGCTGGTGATTCTTACTGCCTGCAGCTCAGATCAGGCCGGAAACAAGGTTGTCACTCAAGAGCCCGGAAACACCGCAACGGTCATTGACGATGCCGGCAATGAAGCAGGCGTGAACGATGTTTCCGTGGAAACGGTTGATCACTATGAGAATATAGCCATCTCCGACTGGATGGATGATGAAACGGTCGTTATTTCAAAAGAAAATAAAGATTTGGCCAAAATGAGCCTGGAAGAGCTGTCGGATTCCTATCCCAAAAGCCTGTATCTGTACCATCTGGATACCAAACAATACGAGCTGTTAAAAGAACAGGAAAATGTGTTCCTGGGTGAAGCTGTCTTATCGTCCGGCAAGAAGCATCTGCTATATAGCGAATACTCATTAGGCGATCCCGTCTATCACGTGATGGACCTGGATACTCTGGATTCATTCGGCATCATGGGCGATCCGATCGCGGGGGCCCTGAGCGCCCATTGGGCCGATGAGGAAACAGTTATTGGCCCTGCCTACAGCGGCGGTGCCTTTACGGCAAGCATCTCCGGGGAGATTGCGGCTGTGGCTGGGTTAAGCGGGGAAGCTCTGTTTATTGTCCAAAAAATGAAGGATAAGATTTATTACAATACCAATTCCGATGAATCCTTACAGGCTCTGGATCTAAATACGAAGGAAAAGGCAAGTTTGAATCTTGATCATGTTTATGGCTTATTCCCGTCGCCCGAAGGAAATCAAATGCTGGTGCTGCAAAATAACGACCCCAAACAAACGATGATCCTTTGCGATGCGGACGGGGGAAATCGAACAATCATCGCGGAAGGTACGGAGCTTGGCGGCGTTTCATGGTCGCCGGATCAGCGGATGTTTGCCTACAGTCTGAATGCCAATGTGAACGGTACAGCCGTTAACGGTCTGTATCTTTACGATCTGTTAACCGATAAGTCCACCCAGATCGCGGACGATATCGAAAATCTGACAACCTCTTGGAGCCCTTCAGGCAGAGAACTGGCATTTACCGAATGGAGCGGGGACAGATATAGCAGCAGCATTGTCCATTTAACGTATTCGTTGCAGAATTAAAGATAAACGATGAAGGACTTAAAAAAAGAGGGAGTGGTATAAAGCTTGAATTTTAAAAAAATCACGATATTCCGCTTCATTTCAATGTCAACATTTTTACTTGCGACTATTGGCTTTTTTGTAGATGCCTTTTTTATATTTGATAATGAGAAATTTAACAACTGGGGATTGAAATCGACTCTTATTTTACCTCCGGCAGGTATTATTCTTTCTATTCTTTCGCTAAGAAAAACAACATCCAAATTAGACCATATTTTATTGGTGCTTAATATAATTGCTTTCTTTCTTATTTTTATCACTTTGTATATTGGAAGTATGTTAGATTTTTTTATTCATGAATTTTAATAAAAATCCACATTTATGTCTGGGTATGTATCAATCGAGATGGAGTGCGGCGGCGAATAGGAAATGTTTGTACGAGGGGTTGAAAACGTTTATTTCGAAATTCGTTAAACATAAGGGCAAGAAAAACGTATAACTTCCATTTGTTGGATCATCTCTCTTTGAATATATTACAATATTAGCATTTAAGTTATTAGTTGTATATAACAAATTGTTTGCTATATTACGCATCAGGGCGGATGGGTCATTGCAATACATTATGGTGGAGAGAGGACGATCAAATAATCTGGATATAAATGTTATCTGTTCCACCAACTGCGTAAAGTTCTGATTATAATGCTGAGGTGGCAAGATCTCTTGTTCATCGAATCGTGAACAGCCGGAACCGGTTCTAGTTTGGAAGTACCGGGAATATAATCCATTTCAAGACCAATGTCCTATTTTTCTGTTGTTATAGGTCAAATATCCATATAGTTATGTCGAAATAAATCGTAAATTGTCTAATATGTTAATACTTGACAGTAGTTTAATCAAGCATTAAGATATGGCATATGATTAAGGTAAATATGGAAGTTCTATGTTCTATTATCTACCATATTAATGTAAGATTTATATTTTTCAGAGGTTTCGATGAATAATATTTTATTTCCTTTACCGTTAGGGGGATTATAGTGAATGAAGAATTATTGAGAATTGAGCATCTGACAACCTCCTTCCGCATCTCAGATGATTATTATGCAGCCGTAGACGATGTATCCCTGACGGTGAGGAAGAATGAAATTCTGGCGATTGTAGGCGAGTCCGGTTCAGGCAAGAGCGCGCTGGCCTTTTCGATTATGGGCCTGCATACGAGGGCGAGGATCGAGGGGAGTATTTTTTACAAAGGACAAGATATTGCTCATCTTCCTCCTTCCAAGCTGAATCAGCTGCGCGGCAATGAGCTGGGCATGATCTTTCAGGACCCCTTATCGGCCTTAAATCCGCTCATGGTTGTCGGCTCCCAGATCGACGAGGTCATTCTCCTCCATCATCCGAAATGTTCGGTTAAGGAAAGAAAACGCAAGGTTATTGACCTGCTGGCGAAAGTGGGCATTCCTCGCCCGGAGCATACCTACGGCCTGTTTCCCCATGAGTTGTCCGGCGGAATGCGGCAGCGGATCGTAATCGCCATCGCGATTGCGAACGAACCGAAGCTGCTGGTTGCCGATGAGCCGACAACGGCCCTTGATGTCACCATACAATTGCAAATTCTTGAGCTCATTAAACGGTTAAAAGAGGACAGTGAGGCAGGAGTAGTTCTGATTACCCATGATTTGGGCGTAGTGGCCGAAATGGCAGACCGCGTGGCGGTCATGTATGCTGGACAAATTGTCGAGATCGCCGATATTTACACCCTCCTTTCTGATGCCCGCCATCCTTATACAAGGTCGCTGCTCCAGTCTATACCATCCGCTGGAGAAGCGAAATCGAAGCTCCATGTTATTCAAGGGATTGTTCCGCCTCTGCAAAATCTTCCCCGTCAGGGCTGCCGCTTTCGAACGCGAATTCCCTGGATCGCTGAATCTGCGCATGAGGAGCAGCCCGGCATGCATGAGATCGAGCCAGGTCATTTTGTAAGATGCACCTGCTACAAGAACTTTCACTTCCCCAATCATAAAGAGGAGGGTTCTCAGCATGCCATTACTTGAGGTAAGGGATTTAAAGGTCCATTTTCCGGTGCGCGGCGGGATTTTCAACCGAAAGCTTCGATCGATTAAAGCGGTAGACAGTATCCATCTGTCCATTGAACAGGGGAAAACTTATGGCCTTGTCGGCGAGTCGGGCTCCGGAAAAACAACGACTGGCCGTGCGATTATCGGTTTAAATCCTATTACGTCAGGAACGGTTCTCTTCGAAGGACAACCCATCTTTGGGGGCGGGCTGCGAAGCCATCCCGGCTTCCGCAAGGACATTCAAATGATTTTTCAAGATCCATACTCCTCTTTAAACCCCAGGAAGCGCGTTCTCGATATTGTCGCCGAGCCGCTGCGTAATTTTGAGAAGCTGTCCGCGCAGGAAGAGAAGCGCCAGGTGCAGCAGCTGTTAGAGCAGGTCGGCTTAAGCCCGGAAATGATACATAAATATCCGCATCAATTCTCAGGAGGCCAGCGGCAGAGGATCGGCATTGCAAGAGCGATCGCTTTGAAGCCGAAGCTCATTATAGCCGATGAACCGGTCTCGGCGCTTGACGTATCCGTACAGGCACAGGTGCTTAATTTTATGCAGGATATTCAGAAGCAATTAAAGCTTACCTATTTATTGATAAGTCATGATCTGGGGATTATCAGGCATATGTGTGATCATATGGGAATTATGTACAAGGGCCGTTGCGTCGAGCAGGGCACGACGGCAGATATTTTTGAGAATCCGCAGCATATTTATACAAAACGCCTTATAACGGCAATACCGGATATGGATCCCTCGAAGCGGGAGCGGCTGTATCAGTTTCGTCAGGCCGTAAAGGCGGAATATGAACAGGCCTATGACCAATATTTTGATGCGGACGGCTTGGCATTCCCGTTACGGCCCATTTCAGAAACGCATCTGGCGGCTTTGCCTGAGAAGGGGTGACGGCGATGTGGAAGACTACGGCGCGAAGATTGATCATTATGGTTCCCCAAATTTTATTGTTAAGCATTCTCGTCTTCCTGCTCGCGAAATCGATGCCGGGAGATGCGCTGACAGGCTTACTTGATCCAAGTATCGATCCGGCGGCGCTGGATGCTCAGAGGGAGAGGCTCGGCCTCAATAATCCATGGTATGTTCAGTATTGGGATTGGATCGTAAAGGCGCTGCAAGGCGATTTCGGACAGTCCTTCCGCTTTAAAATGCCGGTCTCCGACTTAATCGGGCAGCGGATGATGAACACGATTTGGTTATCTCTCCTTACCCTTGTGCTTACCTATCTAATTGCGATTCCGCTCGGCATTATAAGCGGCCGTTATCATGATACCTGGGCCGACCGTACGATTACGGGCTATACCTACTTGGGCTTTGCGGCTCCGCTTTTTATTTTCGGGCTATTGATGCTGTGGCTGTTCGGCTTTCATTTCGGCTGGTTCCCGACCGAAGGGAGCGTTACGCCCGGCACTGCTCCGGGCACCCTTGCGTATGCGATGAGCAAAGTTTATCATATTCTTCTTCCGGCTTTATCCATGGCGTTAATTACAACAGTTGCGACCGTACAGTATTTGCGAAGCGAAATCATCGATACGAAGCAGAAGGATTTCATTATAACCGCCAGAGCGAAAGGGGCTTCGGAGTCACGCGTCTATAACCGGCATATTTTACGCAACTCGTTATTGCCGATCGCCGCTTTTTTCGGCTATGAAATTACCGGTCTGATCGGAGGTACGGTGTTCATTGAAAGTATCTTCAGTTATCCGGGAATGGGTCAGCTTTTCTTAAGCTCCATTTCCTTAAGGGATTTCAGCGTAGTTACAGCAGTGGTGTTATTATACGGCGCAGCTTCCATTATCGGCGCTTTACTTTCGGACATCATCTTAAGTTTCGTAGATCCGCGCATTCGAATTAAATAAGAACTCGGGACCATGAGGTGAATGGAATGGAACAGGCATATGCGAACAAACCGGCGCCACAGTTGGCACCTGCGCCGCAGGAAGTGGATAAGAGCCCGTCCAGCTGGAAAATCCTGTGGCGGGAAATCGTTCGGGATAAGGTAGCCTTCGCTTCACTGATTTTTCTGGGCGCTGTCATCTTGATCGTCTACGGCGTTTCCATTGTATTGGATCAAGAGCAAATCGTTACCGTAGACCTGTTCGCGCTGAATCAGCCGCCTTCCGCGGAATTCTGGCTGGGCACCGATTATGGCGGACGCGACGTGTTCGGCCAGCTCATTATCGGGACCCGGAATTCCTTATCGATTGGCATTATCGTAACGCTGCTTACCGGATTGATCGGCATTCTGATCGGGCTGGCATCCGGCTACTTTGGGGGTTTTATCGATAACCTTTTTATGCGATTTGTGGATTTCTTTATGATCCTTCCCACCTTAATGGTTGTCATTGCATTCGTTACAGCGGTCCCGAATTACGGCATCGTCTCGTTCTCCCTTATTATGACCGCCTTCCTCTGGATGGGTATCGCCAGATTAATCCGTTCCAAAGCGCTGCAGGAAAGAGAGCTGGAGTATGTGCAAGCTTCACGAACGGTGGGATCCTCGCATCTGAAGATTATGTTTTTGCAAGTGCTGCCCAATCTGAGCTCCATTATTATCGTTACGATGACCTTGAATCTGGCGGCCAATATCGGCTTGGAATCCGGCTTGTCCTTCCTGGGGTTCGGTTTCCCCGAAAGCACGCCCAGCCTGGGTACGTTGGTCAGCTATGCCACAAACCCGCAGACGCTGGAATTCAGATGGTGGATTTGGTTACCTGCATCGATACTGATTCTGGTGCTGATGCTTTGCATAAACAATGTCGGTCAAGCGTTAAAGCGCGCGACCGACGCAAGACAGAGGAAAGGGTAAAGAGGCATTCAATTTATTAGGAGGAGATCGTTTGAAGAAGAAACCAGGATTGACATGGTCAGTATTTATGCCGCTGCTTCTTGTGTTTACGCTAATGCTCGGCGCCTGCTCCAACAACGGGAGCAGTAATGAGACGAACACCCCATCATCGACGGAGGAGGAGGCCAGCACGGCTCCAACTGAAGGGGAGTCCAGCACGACTCCTGCTGAGAGTGAAAAGCCGGCTGAAGACGACGGCATGTATTCGATTGATGATTTCAGCAAGGTGAAGAAAAATGAGGGCGAACCGATTAAAGGGGGTTCCATCACATTCGGTCTCGTGTCCGATACGCCATTTGAAGGGACGCTGAACTGGAATTTCTATTCCGGCGACCCGGACGCGCAGGTACTCAGTTGGTTTGACGAAGGACTGCTGACCTGGGATGAGAGCTATGTGTATACGAATGACGGCGCAGCTACATATGAAGCGTCGGAAGACGGACGCACGTTTACGTTCACCATCAAAGACAATGTCAATTGGCAGGACGGCAAGCCGGTTACCGCTGAGGATTGGCTGTTCGCGCACGAGGTGATCGGCAATCCGAAATACGATGGTCCGCGTTACGATTCCAGCTTCACCAATATCGTCGGCATGACGGAATACCATGAAGGCAAAGCGAAAACAATCTCCGGCATTGAAGTGCTTAATGAGAAGCAGCTGAAGATTACGTATGTTCAATCCACGCCTTCCCTATTAACCGGAGGGATTTGGAGCTATCCGCTTGCGAAACATATTTTCGGCAATATACCTGTCGAGAAAATTTCCTCATCGCCTGAAGTGCGTGAGAAACCGATTGGCTTCGGACCGTATAAGATCGAAAGCATCGTACCTGGCGAATCGGTCGTTTTTACCAAAAATCCGGATTACTGGCGCGGCGAGCCTGGCCTGGATAAAGTAGTCCTCAAGGTCATTAATCCGACCACCGTCATTCAGCAGCTGGAAAGCGGCGGAGTTGATCTCGTCGATTCCTTCCCGGTTGACCAGTACCCGGACAATGCGGATATGACAAACGTAGAGTTTCTGGGTACAATCGATCGTGCCTATACGTACATCGGCTTTAAGCTGGGGAAATGGGATGCGGCGGCAGGGAAGGTCGCTCCGGATGATAAGGCGAAAATGGCCGATGTGAATTTGCGGAAAGCGATGTGGCTTGCCGTAGACAATGATCAAGTGGGCAAACAGTTCTATCATGGTCTGCGCTGGAACGCCACGACACTGATTCCGCCTTCCCATCCGGAGTATCACGATGCCACAAATCCAGGCGTCAAATACGATCCGGAGGCGGCCAAAAAACTGTTGGACGACGCCGGGTACAAACTAAACGGCGATTACCGAACCAATCCGGACGGAAGTGAACTGGTCATTAACTTCATTTCCATGACCGGCGGCGATATCGCTGAACCGTTAGCGCGTTACTATGTGCAATCGTGGAAAGCAATCGGATTAAACGTTCAGCTTGAAATGGTCGAATTCAACACCTTCTATGACCGGGTTGGCTCGAACGGCGAAGACGATCCGAAGGTAGATGTATACCAGGGCGCATGGTCAGTAGGCATCGACGTTGATCCTTCAGGACTTTATGGACGCGACGCCATCTATAACTTCCCGCGGTTTGCGAATGAAGAACAGGATAAATTGCTTGCCGAAGGCATTTCCAAAGAAGCGTTCGACGTGAAGGTTCGCCAGGATATTTATAAGAAATGGCAGCAGTTGATGGTTGAGGAGATTCCTGTATTCCCGACACTCTATCGTGCTGTACTCGTGCCGGTGAATAAGCGGATTCTCAACTATGCGATCGGGGATGGAACAGATGTCTATCTCTACCAGCTGGCCGTCTCGCAGGATAAACCGTTTGTAGATGGAAAGTAACAGGATGAAAGCAGGAAGCTTCTCCGAAAGTAGATCCATCTACTTTCGGAGAACTTACCACGTCAAGCAGACCATTATATAATGAAATCACAAACAAGCCTTGGTCCGGTATTCCACCGGACTAAGGCTTGTTTGACTTCTTCTGATATTGCTGGCGGTAATAAAAGTAAAGGTATCGTTATCTCGTCGAGGAATGACAAGAGCGATTTTGTGAAACGTTTTTAGGGTATGGGAAGTATAAACAGGTAGATGAACAGGAGTTGATGCCGAGATGAAAATGAAGCTTGCGCTCTTTCTGGTGTCCATTGCGATCCTGACGGGTTGTTCGGTGGTGGAGCAGATCGACCAGTCTGTGAATTATACAAGCGAAGCGACAACGTATGTGGATCAGGCTGCCGAGTTTGCCCGGAAGCTGCCCGACATGGCGCAGCAGACAGCGAACGATCCGGAGGTAAAGGAAAAGCTGGTGGCAGAGCTGGAAGCCATGAAGCAGCGGGTGACGGATTTCAACGCACTGGAAGCACCTGCTATTGCTGAGGACCTCCATGCCAAGCTGCAGAATTACAACGCAGCGCTCCAGCAGGAGATCGATCAGATTTTGAACAGCTTGTTGAACGACAACCCGGCTGTACAGGCGGTTAAAGATTCCCAGATTGTTCAGACGCTGACTGAGATTACGCGGTTGATGGAGCAAATCAACAATTTAGGCGGGTAAGGCGGCCGGTTGAGCTGGTGTCGGAAGACAAGAACCTTGCCGCAATAAAGTCGCTTAAAAAAAGCGGCTTTTTTCATTTAGGGGATAAAGCTCCTGTCAGTTGCTGAAGACAAGAGCTTCATCACATTCCCGGCTTGTTATAAGAACATGATCCCCATTGCCGTGAATTATTATGGGGAGATCATCTATAAACGAAACTGAAATTGCACCAAATTAGCTTGATCCGGCCACCGAATGAAATAGCAGCAAATCGAAAGTTCATATACAAATCAAAGAGGTGCATGTATGGCAATAGTTCGATTGGCTACTTTAGACGATGTTGATGAACTTGTTCAAATGCGTTGGGAATTCTCAGAAGATGAGCACAGCAAAGGTATAGCTAGCTTTGAAGAGTTTCACAAGATTTGTAGCGAATTTTTGATAAAAGCGATAAAAGGCGGAGATTGGTACATTTGGGTTGCGGAAGTTGAAAAAAATATAGTATCGCATATGTATTTGCAACTGATACATAAAGTACCGAGGCCAGGCAAGTCTCCGGACCCTTATTTCGGCTATGTTACCAACGTCTATACTCGCCCCGGTTTTAGAAGTCAAGGTATGGGTACCAAAATTCATATCGCTATGGAGCTGTGGTCAAAAGAGAACAGCGTAGAGTTTCTTATCCTTTGGCCAAGTAGCGAAAGTGTGCCGTTTTATTCAAGAAATGGCTTTTTTCGATGTGAAGAAGCCATGGAAAAGCATTGGTGATTTGAGTATGTGCCATCGAAATTAAAAAGATGCGTCTCCCATGAAACGAGTAAGCTCATACAAATCCCGCTCGTTGACGTCATATACGATCAGGATCATTTGAACAACACGCCAATGAACATACAGTTTGCTGCCGCTGCCCTCTACGCATTGGAGGAATTATATAATTCTTTTTGTAATCCGAATGCGTTTCTTATGGTAGATTATACTTAATCATTCTATGAGGCACGCATGAATAGGAGGCAAAGAATGGAATTGAAAGTCATGACTTTTAATCTTCGCATCAATGTCAAACAGGACGGTGCAAATGCATGGCCGAACCGCGTTTCGGAAGTGGCTGAGGTCATTCATGAATCTCGTGCACCGATTATTTGTACGCAAGAAGGATCCTACGCGATGCTGAAGGAACTGGAAAGTCTGCTGCCGGATTATGCTTGGGTAGGAGAAGGGCGGCAAGGCGGGCAAGAAGACGAGCACAACGCAATCTTTTACCTCCGAAGCAGCCTGGAAGTTTTACAAAGCGGTACTTTCGGGTTATCGGAGCATCCCGAACAGCTTGGCTATAGGAGTTGGAATACAGCCTGTCCGCGGATCTGTACATGGGTCCAGCTCGGAATGCAAAGCGGGAAGCGCTTATATATATTCAACACCCATTTGGATCATATGAGTACGGAGGCGAGAACGAAAGGCATCCAGCTTATTATGCAGCGGATAGGCGGCTTATGCAGCGAGAAAGGAATTCATGCCGTCCTGGCAGGTGACTTTAACAGTTATCCTGAAAGCGATGTCATTACGATCTTGAATGAGACTAATCTGATCAATGTATACGCTGCTTTGACTGAGAAGCAGGTTGGCAGCACCTATCATGGCTTTGAGGGCGGCGAAATCGGAGAACCAATCGACTATATTTATGTCACGGAAGAGGTTCAAATCGCATCCGTCCTTATTAATCGCAAGAAGTATGAGGGTCGCTATCCTTCTGATCATTATCCGGTAGTTGCATCGTTAAGGCTGAATTGAGGTTTCTATTCCGGGAAAAAGATAGAAAAGATATAAAATTGCCGGATGATAAACCAATATGGCGAAAAGAACTCTTTTAATCCAGGGTTCTTTTTGGCATGCTCCTCCAATCTTTTGGATTAGCCCACACCATATCATCGCTATTTTCATATATTGTCATATAATGTCTCGGCAAACGGGGGTGTTTATGGTGGGGGATTATTCAACAAAACGGAAAAAAGCATCTATTAATATGATTGCGGTACCAAGCTTAATACAAGCTGGCGAATCCTCGACTCTTTCGGGACAAGTACTCGTTAAAGGGCGGGCTGCTGCCGGAATCGTCGTCATCTTCTCCGTACTCGACAGTACGCTTGGAGCGGTTATTCCTGGCATTACGATTACGGATTCCAAGGGCAAATTCACAGCCATATTCAGATCAGCTGTCACCAGTAACCAAGCTGGGTTCAAAGTTGCTTTCGTTTCCGCTGCGCTTCCTTCGTTTCCAGGGGTTTTCACTTCCAGCTCTATTGGCATTCTCGGAGCACGGGGTCTAAAGAACAAGACACGCCGGAGATGGCGGTCTTCTTCCAAGTAATATGAATTTATAAGAGGCACGTTAGTGAGGAGCTTGCCGCGCGGCAACTCCTTTTTTCGTTTGTTTAAGTAACGGATAGTTACGATGAATGTTGAATACATCATACATTACTATTGCCACAATATTTCCTCTGGGATAATATGAACTTATCCTTTTAGAAAGCGAGTGATTATCGTGAGAACCATTAAAGCCGCTGGCCATACTTTGACATTCGAGGTGCGGAAGGGATAATAGCTTGCACTGATCCCTTCCGTGCAAATACCAAAATACGGAGGGACCTATATGTCTTTTAGTGTTGACCAAATAAATACCGATTTAGTACGCAGGCTAATAAGCAAGCAATTTCCTCAATGGGCAGACATACCTGTCAAGCCTGTTGAAAAGGGTGGATATGACAACTTTACATTTCATTTGGGCGATGAGATGAGTGTGAGGCTGCCAAGAGACGAAGGTCACGCTCCGCAGGTTGAGAAAGAAGCGCAATGGCTGCCAGAGCTAAGACCTCATCTTTCGCTGCCTATTCCTGTTCCTCTGGCAAAAGGAAGGCCCGGCGAAGATTACCCCTTTTACTGGTCAGTTAACAGGTGGATTGACGGAGAAACCGTAAGGCATGACAATATCTCAGCTATTAATGAATTTGCCGTAGATCTGTCTATATTTATAAAGGAGCTTCAAAGAATCGACGCATCGAAAGGTCCTGCAGGTGGGGAGCATAATTATTTTAGAGGTTGTCCTCTAACTGTACTCAACGATTGGACTTTAGCAGCCCTTGAAACTCTGGGAGGGTTAGCTGATGCAGAAAAGTGTCTAAAAATATGGCATCAAGCAACAGCAACCGAATGGACAAAAAAGCCTGTTTGGATTCACGGTGACATCAATCCAGGAAATCTTCTTGTCAAGAACGGCAAATTGTCAAGTGTAATTGACTTTGGCATAATGGCAGTTGGCGATCCTGCAGTAGAATTAACCATGGCATGGACATTTTTTGATGACAAAAGCAGGAAAGTGTTTCTTCAATCTACAGGCCTTGATATTGAAACGGAAAACAGGGCAAGAGGCTGGGCGTTATGGAAAGCACTGATAACATACGCTTGGGAGGATAAGGAATCCCTGTCTGTAAGAGAAGCGAAGAAGGTTATCGATATTTTACTGAGCGAATAGCGGATATGTATTGTGTCGAGCGATAGTTTATTACGATAACTAGTCACGTTAGTGGAGGAGCCTTGCCTGATGGCAGCTCCTTTTTTTGTTCATTAAGGGACCGGGCAGTCAATCGCGAATACATTATCTTCGAGCGCCCAGGCTAAAACTAAATCGCTGGCTGTCAGGAATTTACACCTTTGCAATCTTGCTGTCTTATTCTATATCCGTATAACACTTAAAAGGTTTGTGATACATTAATTAAAAATTGATCCAGGGAGAAGTGAAGCTGTTATGCATAAGGTAATCGAACCCAAAATTCTGTACTTTGGCTCCTCTGTCGTGCTTATGAGTACGATCAATGAAAAAAGAACCAAGCTCCCTTGTCGCCATTGAAGTACGCATCGAAAAAGTTCATATCGAAGATGATCTTCTAATGGACGCAAACTCAAACTATGTCGATCCTTCGAAATGGAATCCGATGATTATGAATTTCTGTGAGTATTTCGGTCTTGGCGAGCAGCTGTCAACATCAAAATTAGCTCCGGTTTTCGGATCGGCGAACCCAGTGAATAGGTGAATAGGAAAATAGGCAAAATCAATATGACAACAACAGCAGAAGCAGTTTTGAAAAGGTTCGCTCCGGTTCGAAAGTCAGCTTCTGCACACAATTTGATGAAGGAGCTGCTTCGGCACGCGAATCGAACTGACCAACTGACCTGCCGACGTTATCCATTCTCTGCATGCTGCCGGCCCTCATGGATTATTGTCCGAATATCTTGCAACGGCGAAAGCCCAAACAGTCTTTTATATTCACGGCTGAATTGCGTAGAGCTTTGATAACCGACGCGCAGCGCCGTTTCTGTCACGTTGACCCCGTCAAGCAGCAGTCTGCGCGCCTCCTGAAGCCGAAGCCGCTTTTGATACTGCAATGGGGCCATAGCGGTTACTTCTTTGAATTTATAGTGTAAATTTGAGGCGCTCATATTCCCCAGATCGGCCAGTTCCTCAATCGTGAAGGGGCTGTCGAAGTTGGCCTTGATCCAGTCAATCACTTTGCTGATGCCGGAAGCTTCCTGATGCAATAACATGTTATTATAAAAAAGCGCTCCATCTTCACCGTCTAATAAACGGTAAATAATCTCTCGTTTTACGGCTGAAGCGAGGTAATTGGCCGCTCTGGCGTCTGACGACAGCCGGAGGAGCTTTTCAAAACCTTCATATACTTCCACGCTAGGCTTTCCTACAAAGATACCCGGCTTCAATCCTGTTTGCGGACGGGGGACCAAATCGGCTTCCGCAGCGACGGCGGCTACTTCTCCCGGAGTAAGCTCGATCCGTAAAGCCATGTATGGCGAATCAGCCGCAGCTTCCGTCACCTGTCCGTTGACCGGCATATCTACGCTTGCAGCCAGAAAGTCTCCCGCTTCATATTCAATAACCTTTGGGCCAATCTGCAGTCTCTTTCTTCCTTGTAAAACGATACAAAGGGATGGCTTGAGGACTCCATGAGACAACAAGGTAGGGCTGCTTTCCTTTAAAACGGTCAAAAAAGGGACCGCCGTCTGCATAATCCTCGCGCTGAAAGGAATTTGCATGCCTGTGACAAGCAGCCGGTTAAGGATCACCTTCACATCTGCCTGATTGTTGTTCATTCCTTTTGTCCCTCTTTCGTTTGTATTCTTAGGCAATATTTAAACATGGGAGAAAAAGAAAAGCAATGAGTCTGATCGCTCGTTCTATGAACGGCTTTCTGCTGCATGTCCCTCCTTGTTCAACATTTCTCAATCTGCGATTCAGGATGATTAGGCAGAAAATCCGTATGAATGAACTATCGTTCCAAACGGGAATGCTACTATAATAACTTGTGTCAGGGAAAGATTAAGCAGCTTATGATGAATCGTTCCCCAGCTAAAATATGTTACTCTTTTGAGAACAAGGAGGCTATTCCAAATGAAGTACAAGCAACTTGGCAATACAGGTTTACTGGTTTCACGGCTCGCGTTGGGCGCCATGACCTTCAGCAGCGGCCAGGGGATATATAAATTTGTCGGTTCAGTCGGACAAGAAGAAGCGGAGCAGATGGTAAAAAAGAGTGTGGATGCCGGCATCAACTTCTTTGATACAGCCGATGTTTATAGCGATGGCGAAAGCGAAATCACGCTTGGCCGATCGTTTCGCAACCTGGGGATAACGCGGAAAGATGTCGTCGTGGCTACCAAAGCGGCTATGCGGGTCGGACAGGGCCGGAATGATGTGGGAGCTTCAAGAGGCCATATCATGGATGCCGTGGATGCCAGCTTGAAGCGGCTGCAAATGGATTATATCGACCTTTACCAAATCCATCTCGATGATTTCTTGACTCCTGTTGAAGAAACCTTACGGGCGCTCGATGATTTGGTTACACAAGGGAAAGTCCGGTACATTGGAGTATCCAACTGGCATGCCTGGAAAATTGCAGATGCGTTAAGTATTTCGAAACATAAAAACATGGCCCGTTTTGAAACGCTTCAGGCTTATTATTCCCTCGCCGGCCGTGATCTGGAACGTGAGCTGGCACCGATGCTGGAAGCGAAAAAAATGGGTTTGCTGGTCTGGAGTCCGCTTGCGGGCGGTCTGCTGTCAGGCCGTTACGACCGTCACAACCAAAAGGCGGAAGATTCACGCCGGTCGGCAGCCGATTTTCCGATTGTGGACAAGGAGCGCGCTTGGAACATTATTGACACCCTTAAACCCATTGCGGAGGCGCATGGAACAACCCCGGCCGTCGTCGCTTTGGCGTGGCTGTTGACCAGACCCGTCGTAACCTCCGTTCTTGTTGGCGCGAAGCGGCTTGACCAGCTTGAGGCAAACCTGGCTGCCGAGAATCTGGAGCTGACCGATGAAGAAATTCGGCTTCTCAATGAGGTAAGCGCACTTCCGCCCGAATATCCGGGATGGATGGTTGAATTCCAAAAAAATGGCAGGCTGGAACCTGTCGAGAGGCGTTTTGGTCCGCAGTAGACGCAGGAGATACAGCAATTGACCGACACCAACCGGTTTCATCATACGCTTGGTCTTCAAACAAGCGGAGTGGCGGAATTAATATTTCAAGGATTTAGTCGCAGATGGATTGCTGTCCGTCGATAGCAGGTTAATGTGGAAACGACGGGGAGATTGATTTCAGTAAGGGTAGTTATACCTTGTAAGCATTCCTTTGTAAAGAGGGATGCTTTTTTTATTTAAAAGAATATTTAAATAAAATGGTAAAGTTAATGACAATGAAACGGGGAATAACACCTTTTTTAAAGGCAGCTGTAATTCTCATTGAAACCCCGGTTCTTGCTTTGTGCATATTTTGGTGCCTGGGATAGCGAATTATGCACTAGCAGCTTTTATTTATCTTCCATGTTCAAATGGCTGTCCTTTTGTTCCTGCAAGCTTAGGGTATCAGCGTCAGCGCCTGTTTATATAAAATCGATACAAATAGTCGGATGACATAAGCATTATCTCGTTAAAGGCCGCGTAAATAGCGGATTTTTTGCGTTATGGGATAAAGTTTTGTCAAATTTGAATGACAAGAACTCCTTCGCATGGTGGTAATCTCTGCTTGTATTGGACTATGGGGCAATAATCATTAACACCCTCACCTCTAGGCACTTGCCCGCATAGCTTAATTACATGATCATTACAAGGAGGACATAAGTTTGTACAACAATTATCGAGATACGAACCAGGATCCTATTCAAACCTGCAACAGCATAATAGATGGTTGCTCCAGAAGAACCGGGTATATATCGTTTATAAATAGAGTTAGAGGGGTTTCGGATGAAAGAAGGCAATCTTTAGATACCTGGGATTATGCATTTCGTCAATTGGAAACCCAGGTGAGACAATTTCTCGCTTCCAGCCATAACCCTGTAGTTTTGAATCAATTGCTCCAAAAGAGCCATTATTTAAATTATGAATTCAACCGGTTTCTTCAAACTCAGCCTTTTCATGGGTCAACTGAAAATATATAGCAGCAATTCGATCCCAATCAAATGTATGATCACAGCGGGAATAAGGTAATCCATGGACGTGAGACGGTCAACGGAGTTCGCCTCCACTATGTGACCGCTGGCTCCGGTGAACCCTTGCTGCTTGTGCACGGTGCACCAAAGACTTCGTTTTACTGGTATAAGCTAATCCCCCTATTGACTGACCGCTATACTGTCATTGCACCCGATGTTCGCGGTTTTGGAGACTCTGGAAGACCAAAGAGCGGCTATAGTATGGATAATATTGCAGATGATCTTGCACAGCTCATGGAAAGATTGGACTATAATACGTATAAAGTGCATGGCGAAGACTGGGGTGCAGCCTTCTCTTATGCACTGGCGGCAAAATATCCGGACAGGGTGGAAAAGCTTTCTTTTTCCGAAATGATGTTACCGGGTCTCGGATTGGAAGATTGGTCCGTTTTAAAGCCTGAGAACGTTTATTCCAATCACTGGTTTTGGCATATCATCTTTTTTGCTGTGCCTGATGTCCCTGAGTTTTTAATCTCAGGTAAGGAAAGAGAATTTTGGGACAGATTGATGAGGGACGAGTGTTTGGATCCAAGTGCGATTTCAGAGGAGCTCCTTAATGAAGTCGTTCGCGGTTCTGCCGGACCGGGAGGTCTGCGTCCCATATTCGAAGTTTATCGCAATGATTTTGAAAACATTGCTTTCGTTAAAAAGAACATGCAGCGAAAACTCACGATGCCTGTGATTGCAATAGGAGGTGAGTATTTCATGGATGGGGAAGTTCATCGCGTAGCCGGGCTTATCGCAGAAAACGTAACGCTGGCATCATTGGATTGTGGACATTGTCTGGCCTTGGAGCGTCCTGAACAATTGGCTGGTCTACTTCGCAATTTTATGGGCTAGTACAACGAAGGAGCTGCCGCACCAGCTCCTTTTGCTTTTTTGAAAAATCTGAGATTCTGTACAGAGGCACTGCTCGGCATTGAACTAACTGGTAATGTACCTCGGTAGGGGAAAAGAGGTGTTATGGAGAATATGTGTAGAAGATGAATAACCCTGTGTCTCAAATAAGTTCAGCGTACCAATCAAATGTAAAGGAGCTTTACAGTGAGAAGGAATAAGATGAAAATTTATGGCATTGATACTGACTGCAGGGATATTTATCGGGACGGCAACGTCTGTAGTTGCCGAACAACATATTCGCCTGTTTGTAAACGGATCGGAAGAGCAAACTGAGAGCGCCCCTCTCATGGTTGACGGAAGAGTGATGGTTCCTAAGCACTGTCTCACTGATGAGACGCCATGAAATAGGACTCTTGTTTTTCTAGGGTTAGCTTGTCAGGACCTTTAGCTGGCTCGATATCGTTCCAAGGTGAAAAGCTTCGTGAATCAGTTTGAAGTTTAACAAGTCGCCGGAGGTGTTGAATTGGAACGGTCCCAAGGCAAACGGAGTTGAAAGCTTCTCGCCCAGCATTTCAGGTGTCAGCTCAGATAGGCGAGAAAGCTGCGCCGTTAACATCTCGACCAACTCTTCCTTCGTTGGAGGAGCAAACGTCCAGTCCAAGGGCTTTGTTCCTGAGTTAAACAGCGTATCATACGAGTCCGGTATGGCCGACGGGGAGCTGAAGCTTAGGGTAGAATACTTATCCATCCAATAAATCATATGGCCGACATTCCAACGGATTGTATTGTTGAAACCTGCCGTTTGAATGTCGAACAGTTCCTCAGGGATGGCCTGCACCTGCTGCTGCACCAATTGACGTGCGGTTTTTGCCGTGTTGAGAATCATTTCAGACATGTTTATTTCCTCCTTGGATATGAAGCGCTTGATATGTTCCAAGTATAGGTCTCATGAAATCTTCCATCAATGCAGTCGCCATTACCGGAACGTTAAGTATAAGTTAACGATTATTCATTGATTGAGAAAGATGATGGAATGACTATAATCATTGACCATGCATTCAGCGATGCATTTGAAGGCAGGTGTTAGCAATGGAGTTAAAACAATTACAGTATTTTATGGCGATTTGTGAAGAGCTTCACTTCTCGAGAGCAGCCGAAAAAATGGGAGTGAGCCCTCCCAACATCAGCCAGCAAATAAGGAGATTGGAAGAAGAATTAGGGGTACTGTTGTTCGATCGTGTGGGAAAAACAATTGTCCTTACTGAAGCGGGAGCGATTCTTCATGAACATGGTGCTGCTGTGTTCGGGCATCTGCAGCAAGCGAGCGACGCCATTGCTGATCTGAAGCAGATGCAAGGCGGATCGCTATCCATCGGCGTCTTGCCCGGGGACGCGGACCTCATGTTTAATGCCTTGCTGCTGAACTTCCATCAGACCTATCCCACCATCTCGCTGTCCCTTCTGGAAACCATGAAAGTAACAGAACAAATTCTGGACAGAAGCATCGATGTCGGCGTAACCATTGGATCTGTTATCGATGAACGTCTCACGTCAATTCCCCTGTTTCACGAGGAGTTCTCATTGGCGGTAAGCATGAATGATCCCCTTGCCGCGGAACGCTCCATCCCCTTGGACAGGCTGAATGCCTTGAAGATGGTCATGTTCCCACCCGATCATCAATACCGCAAGCTGATCGACCGCTTTTGCATGGATAGAGGGTTTACTCTGCAGCCGCATATGGTGACGACGACGTTATCCTCCCTCCTCCAGTTGGTACAGAGCGGAGCTGGCACCTGTGTTCTGCCGAGAATGCTGCTGGATAATCTTCACAATACGGGCATCAAAGTCGTGCACCTGAGGAATCCTACGCCTTCTCAGGACATTTGTCTGATCTACCGCAGCGACAGATATATAGGATACGCCATGCGCACGTTCATCAAGACTTTGAGAGTCTACATCGAAACTGCTATTACAAACATGTGGAAATGAAACTAACACTGCTGGGGCATTGAGTAGGGCTGAAGAGAAACGACGATCAAAAATAGGTATACTGAGCTCTTAGTACAGCGCGGATTTCCAGTTCCCCCGGTTGGATCGGAGTCGGAATGGCTGCACCTTCTGCGAGCAGCGAGGCTTGAAAGGGGATAGGCGGTTCATTAACCCGTGTTTCCTCTGTTATTTTTACAGGGGTTCTAACCAAGGTTACACCTAATGTTCTTGCAATGGTGTTGGCTTTGCTTTCGGCATTTTGAATGGCAGTCGACAGAGCTTGATTATAGTATATTTCGAGGTTTGTTATAGTGAATCGTATGCTTGAGACGAAGTTGGCTCCGCTCTTGACAGCCGTATCGACGACAAGTCCCGTCTGCTCAACTCTATCTATCATGATCTGAAGCAGATGCGTTACCCGGTAGCCTCTAAAAATTTGGGTTCCATCCTCATAGTCGTACTGAATTTCGATATTGTAAGTGACCGTCTGCATTTGTTCCCTCGGAATGTTTAAGCTTAACAGGGCGTTAATTACGTTTGTTACGGCAGCGGCATTTTCACTTTGAGCGGTTGCAAGACTCGGGCTTTCCGTTATTACGCCTAGAACAATAATGGCTCTGTTCGGAGCCGTTGAAACCTTTCCTTCCCCTGTAACCTCAATCAATGGCCGGTTATTGTGAGATAAGGGAGCAGCCGTCATAGCGGGTGAAGTCAACGGATGAGAATAATACATATGCGCATCAACCTTTCCCGTTCATTGATATATATGTATTTATCAACGGTCGCGATGATTCCATCCCTTTTGAAGTTTCACGTCGTGACTTCAATTAGGACGCACGACTGCACAATGCCGAATGGCTGCCGCGCGGCAGCTATTCGTTACGCTAAAGAGTTCAGCATGGTATTTATTGTATTGGTTCTTGTTATGAGCTGGAGAAGTTTCTTTCAGCATGCTTTGCCAGTTGTGACTAACCTTCTGTTGAAATTTATGCTAATCTATTGAAAGTATGAAGCGAGAAAATCCAGAAAAGGCGGGCATATGTTATGAAGCTTATGTTTCCACACGTAAATACAGCGGAAGAAATCGCAGATGTGGCACGATTGGCGGCGATAATATGGCGCGAATATTATGTATCCATTATTACAATCGAGCAGATTGACTACATGATTGAAAAGTTCCAATCGGTTCCAGCGATTACGCATCAGATCCATCATCAGGGCTATGAATATTACTTGATCCATCAGAATGGCTCCGCAGTCGGATATATGTCGGTCAGAGAAGAAGAGGGCAAGCTCTTCCTGAGCAAGTTTTATATAGGCAGGGAGCACCGGGGACGCGGCTATGCCAGTCAAGCGTTGGCATTCCTGGAGCAGCTCTGCAAAGCCCGGAATCTAAGCTACATTTGGCTGACGGTCAATCGACATAACGAATCCAGTATCGCAGTATATGAGAAAAAAGGCTTCCTGACCGTACGGGAACAAATTGCGGATATCGGAAATGGATTCATCATGGATGATTTTATTATGAAAAAAGTAATGATGGTTCCATAAGCGAAAAGATGCGATACGCGAGTACAATATGATCAGAATCGAAAATAATTCTCATCTGATAAGAGGTCGACGATGAATAATTGGAAAGCGACTTTACTTTTAGTGTCGGGCATTGGATTTTCAAATTTGGGAAATTGGATATACTTTGTAGCCATTAACATCAAGATTCTTGATCTTACGGGATCAGCAGCGGCTGTTGCTGGATTGTTTGTGATTAAGCCGATCGCTCAATTATTTACGAATCTTTGGTCAGGCAGTATTATAGATCGAGTTAATGTAAGAAAGTTGATGATTCTCGTTGACGTTGTACGGGGATGTCTCGTTTTTATTATTCCGTTTCTTTCTTCGCTTTGGATGATATACATGATGATCTTCATGATTAGCCTGTTCGGTTCGTTTTTTGGTCCAAGTTCATCTGTTTATATAACAAAGATTGTGCCTGCTGCGGATCGTCAAAGGCTTAACTCAGTGATGAGTATGGTAAATTCAGGCGCATTTCTGCTTGGACCTGCGATTTCCGGATTGTTAATTATGACAGTGGATGCCGATTTTTGTATTATCTTTAATGCAATAAGTTTTATTGTCTGTGCTTTAATCATCTTTGTCTTACCCAATGTCCAAAAAAAACCGGAACCGGTTAAGCCAATGACTAAGAAACTTCTTATTGAGGATTGGAAGCTCGTAGGAAGGTTTATTAGTACGGCAAAACTTTTTTTTATAATTTACGTACTGTTTCAACTTGCTATGATAATTGGCTATTCAGTCGATTCACAGGAAGCAACTTATATCCGATTACATTTACAATTGTCGGTAAGCGATTATGGAACGATTATTAGTCTGACAGGCGTTGGAGCATTAGTAGGTTCATCTGTTGCTGCAATAATGGCTAAGAAAATATCTTACCGCTGGTATATGAGTGTTGGCACAGTACTTTCAACTCTGTTTTATATCACTTTTTATGCTTCGTTTAATTTTATTTCTGCTGCTGTTTCTTTTGTATTATTAGGTTTTTTTATGTCTTTTGCCGGTGCAGGTTATACCACTTTTGTTCAAAACCATGTCCCCGCTTCAATTATGGGCAGGTTCTCCAGCTTAGCCGATGTTACACAGGGCTTAATTCAAATTGTGTTGACTCTTATTATTGGTTTTATTGCGGAATTGATTTCATTACAATTCGTGTGCCTTATGGTATGTGGTTTGGCGCTGATATCCGGAATTATACTATTTTTAAAAGTTCTTTTTGCTTCAAAGTCCAACTATTTTCATATACAAAACAGCGAAATTTTATAATGCGTTCACTTGAATAGAAAAAACGGTTGATTGAAATTGGCGATGATGAACGGGCAAAATAGTGGAATAGCTGCCGCGGCAGCTACTCCACTATTTTTATGTGAATTAACAGACAGAATAAATGGAAGTGAGAAGGGGCGTTGCGTTGCTACAATTTAACATGAGCTAAACATCGTTGCTTTATGCTATGCAGGCAACGCACTTATAGTTTCATGGAATAGCCAAGGGCGGCAGTTATCAATTTTTAAACGAAATAAAACGGGACAGTTGCATAGCCGCAGCTGTCCCGTTTTCCATTCAAATATGTTATTCAAAAACATCTTTGCGAAAAAAATGAAAAATAAATTGACATTGGAGTTGGCTCCAATGGTATGGAAGATAATCGGTACCGCAGGTATTCGAAGAACGATCTCATCGATTTGATGAATATTCAGATCATGCAGTATGCAGATTTTACTCTTGACGAGATCAGGGGGAAGTTTAGCTTCCGCAACATGGAAAATATCGACCATGCTTACTGTGAGGAGGTTGCCGCTTTCCTCGACGCCAAGAACGCAGAAACGCGCAAGAAGATTGCTCATCTGGAAAAGGTCAGTCGGCTGCTCGACCTCGCAGCCGAAACGCTAAGGGACATTAACAACGAAAGTGACCAGCGTCTGGCCAAGACCGTACGCGAGATTTACAAGGATATCCACAAGAACGAACCGGGAATTTCCAAGGAAGGTTGTGGTGAATATCAAGGTTAGGAATTTTTATTATCTGACTGCAGGCGTCCTTGCGATGTTGTTTGCCGTCACGCACGCATGGAACGGGCAATCCACCGCGCTGCCGATGCTCGACATTGAGGCGATATCCGTGGGTACCCGGACAGTATTCACTTATGTCTGGCACGTCATCACGGCGGAGAATCTGGTCTTCGGCCTCGCTTTCATTGTCATGTCATTCCAAAACGAGCGATCAAAGATCCGTTTTGCCGTATGGATGATCGCGGGGATCCTGATCGTCCGGCTGATGGTTATTCTTGGTGTAACAGCGTTGATTGACACATCGGGGCTTACGGATACGCTTATAGATTCGATTGCCATTGTAATCTATGTGGCCCTCATCATACTGGGCACAAGAATGAAGAAAAACCAGTACGATGGTCTGCAACCACAGTAACAGAGCTGTCCGAATTTTGAGATTTTCAAGTATTGTACTATGATAAACTTGATTCCGTTATTTGATTTCAGCGATAGTATGGGACAGTGCCCCTTACTCTAACCGTATACCCAAGGAGTGATAGAAATGGCGCGTGTTTTATTTATTAATGGTGGATCAGAGGGACATATCAATCCAACGATTGGAGTTGTGCAGGAGCTTATTTCGCGGGGAGAAGAGGTCGTGTACTTTTCTATAGAAGCTTTTCGGGAGCGTATTGAGCAAACGGGAGCCTTTGTACGAACATTTGACGATCAAAAATTTATCAAAGCCTTTATCTCGGGTGGAAGAGATTATTTGCTTGAACGAATCAACGGTCTTTTGCTTACGGCAGATATAGTGATACCAAGCATTCTTGAACAGATCAAAGGAGAACATTTTGATTACATCATCCATGATTCCATGTTTGGTTGTGGACGTTTACTTGCTCAAATTCTTAAGCTTCCTGCAATTAGTTCTTGTACTTCTTTTGCGCAGACAAATGGTTCATTCGATAAAATGCTGGAACAATTATCTATAAAAATCCCTTCAGAAATCGTTAAACCTATAAATGATAAATTTCAAAGCCTGACGGCAATGGTGAAGGACAAATATGGTGTGGAGATCCATTCTCCTTACGAAGTATTTTGTAATCCTGCGCCGCTTACAATCGTTTATACAACAAGGGAGTTTCAACCTTACGGAGAAGCATTCGACCAAACTTATAAATTTGTAGGCCCATCCATCTCTTCGCGATTCACTCAAGAAAACTTCGATTTAACTGCAATCAAGGGGACAAACCCCATTTACATTTCACTGGGTACAGTATTTAATCAAACAATTGATTTCTATAAGCTTTGTTTTGAGGCATTTGGGGGCACTGATCATACTATTGTCATGTCTATTGGGAATAGAACCCAAATTTCTGATTTAGGGGAAATTCCTAATAACTTCATTGTAAAAAATTATGTTCCACAAACTGATGTACTGCAACACACTAAATTATTTATTACACATGGTGGAATGAACAGCACCAATGAAGGTCTCTATTATGGGGTTCCGTTAATTGTAATCCCACAAAGCGCGGATCAGCCGATGATTGCGGGGCGAGTCGCCAATATCGGAGCAGGCATTGCATTACAAATGCAGAGCGTGACTGCAAATCAACTGCGTGAAGCCGTAGATCATGTGTTAAGCCACCCATCCTTCAAGAAAGCTGTTGCAAATATAAGGGAATCCTTTCGAAAATCAGGGGGATATCATCAAGCGGTTGATGAGATCTTCGAATTTAAAAGTCAAAATCATATCTAAATGAGTCAATTTCACAAATCGTTTTCTCAAACAACAGATCGTGATTGCAGATGATTTGCCTAATTGCCGACATAGCAATCCAAAAGAAACTGTTATATTCATTACATGTTACCATAAGTAAGAAACATAAATTATTGCAGACAGGTAAATATCAACTGTGTTTTAATATTCAATGAAAACAGAGCCATTTTTTAAAATAGGATTAAGCAGCTGAGGATTATAATGGCATTCATGTTAAATCCTTAAATAAGGGGTGTGGTTCAGATATTGGAGCTAGAAAGAATTAGAGAAAAAATTATTGCTTTAAGTGAGTCGGATGCTAAAAGCATTTTGATGCTTACAGCCGCTAATTTACAAATGGTAGAGGAGAACAAAGGGGAATTCACATGTGAGGACTGTGTTAATCAATTGATAAAATTATATAGAAGTATTCCTGATGTTTAAATGAAGAGTAAATTATAAGGCATAGTAATACGTTAAGCTAACGACACGATAGTCAAATGCGAGGGCTGCTGCGAGGCAGCCAATGAGGTGGACCCAATTACCAAGCAGGATTTGCTGATGAGCTTTCCCGGCGAGAGCATGATGATTCTTAAAATCCCATTTGACAAACAAGAGAATTTAATCTATTTTATATGCTATAGCATATGTTAATCGCTTACAGAGAAGAGGAGCATTTATAGACAAAAATAATCTGGAATTATATAATCTCACTGGTTTCCTTGTTCATCGTACTGATGTGAAAATGAATAATTTTTTCACAAAAAAGCTTAAACAATATGAAGTAACTCCTGACCAATGGGGAATTATCTGTGTACTTGACGGGGAAAGAGCAACGAGTCAGAAAGAGCTTGCCGAAGCTATTGACAGAGATCAAACCACTGTTGTAAGGATGATCTACTCACTTGAAAAAAAGGGAATCGTAAAAAGAATACAAAATGAGTCTGACAAACGTTCCCACAACTTGTTCCTCAGCGACAAAGGAACGGGTCTCAAAATAAAGCTTTTGCCGATTGTAAAGGCTGCTCATGATTATGTAACCAAAAATTTGAGTAAGGAGGAACTTCTGGTGTTGCATGCGCTCCTTGATAAACTGTATTCAAGCGTAAAATATGAGTAAGTGTAAATCCTTTTTATCCGAGAATCCGAATTTTAATATCAGGTTGCACAGTAAGAAGTCTCATATATATGCTATAGCATATAAAAAGCGAATATTGAAAACGGGAAAGAGAGTGATTACGGATATGTTATTGATTATTTTAAAAGTTATAGTGGGCATTTTCTTCATGATTACAGGTATTACAATAATCTCTGGAAAAATGGCAAATGAGTTTAAACGATTTGGCCTTCCCTCCATATTTAACCTCTTAACAGGGTCTATTGAAATTGTATGCGCTATTGGGATGATTGTGGGAATATGGTTTCCAATCGCGGCGTTGTTATCCGGATTTCTGTTGGGAGCGACAATGCTTGCTGCAGCCTTTGTTCTGCTTATGATCGCACGTGATCCATTTAAAAAAGCTATTCCATCTATAATACTTTGTCTGCTGTCTATTACGATTGCACTTTATCACTTTGATTTCTGATATTGAATCGGTAGATGTGAACAAGTACGGTAATCAGGGGGCGTCTTCCGGAAACGGCAATATCCCCTTGTACATGCGTACTGTGCTTTGATAGGCGCGTTTCATTCGCGGCAGTTGTTCCGCGGGAAATTCGTCCCGCTTTCGAATCGCTTCTTGAAGCGGCACGATGCGGCATTTCGCGGGTTTGCCATGCTTTTCGATGCTTACCCAGGTTGGTATTCCCTCGACGCCAGAGAGCCGGATGGAGCCATTGGAGTTTTTGCGGAGCTTGAGGCGAACGATGATGCCGGTCAGGGCGGCGTCGTTACGGTGCAGCCGGGTGGAGATAAAGTTGCCGAGCGAGTAGATGGCCAACCGTTTCCTCGTCCGTCCCCAGACGTCCTTCACAGTTCTGATCACCGCCGGCTGAAGGACATGCGGATGCGAGCCCAGCACCACGTCCGCGCCGTGCCGGAACAGGAAGTGGACCCACTCCTTCTGATTGGCGGCAGGGCTACGTTCATACTCGAATCCAAAGTGCATGCACACGATAATAAAATCAGCGGCGGCCTGCAACCGTCTCAGGTCGTTTTTTATTTTCGCGCGGTTGAGTTTTTTGACGCCAGCGGGCTGCCCCTTCGGTATAGGCATGCCGTTCGTGTCCCGCGTATACGACAGAATGCCGATACGGATGCCTTTGACATTCCGCACGCAGAGCCCCCGTGATTCCTGCGCGGTTCGATAGGTTCCGGCGTGGGCGAGGCCGTACTTGTCGAGCACGTCTAGCGTCCTTTTGAGTCCGCGAACGCCGTAGTCCGCGCAATGGTTGTTGGCTGTAGCAAGCACATCGAAGCCGGCAGCCGACAGCGACTGCGCGAAGGCGTCAGGGCTTTTGAACAGCGGATTGCCGTTCTTCGGATTGCGCATTGTCTTCCGAAAGCCTGCATCTGGACCTCCTGCGAAGGTAGTCTCCAGATTGCCGATCGTAAGATGTGCATCCTGCAAATAATGGGCAACTGGTTCGAACATCCGCCCGTACTTGTAGTTTGCCCCTTCTTGATCGTCCGTGCCGCCCCCATGCCCGCCGGTACGAAGCAACCGGTTGAGCAGCGGCTTCATCAAGAGATCACCGACTGCCGCAACGACAATTTCCTTTGACATCCCATCGTCCCCCGATCGATTAGGCTAAAATCCGTTATGCCACCATATGCTGTCCGGGATGACTTGGTGTTTGGGACCGATTCGGGAACGAAAACGAGACTTCGGCCGCCCCGGCAGATGACATTGTACCTGAGGGTGGGCATATCAAGAATGAAGAATCCATAATGGAACAAGCAAAACCACCTTGAATTCAGGTGGTTTTTTGATATAGCCTCACAGCAAAACAAATCGATCGGTATTTTCCTAGTCTATGAATCTATAAGCGCCCCTTTTCAGATAGAGATGGTATATATCCAAACCGTTGTTCTCTTACGGCATAAGATAGACTATCAAATCCAAAGGAGGTTGATGAAAGATGTCAATTGTAACATATTCAACAGGTCCAGTCGAAAATGCGATCAATATCAGTACACTGCCGGGTGAATCCAGAACGTTTTTAGTAAAAGCGGTAAACAATGGCCTTTCCAGCGCAAGGGTTAAAATTCAATTGTTCCGTTTGAACGGAAAGAAGGTTTTAGTTGCTACAAGAACATTTACACTTGCTGCAGGATCATCCGACTACCGTGTATTAAACGTCGCTCAACTGTTTCAATTCGAAGTTCAAATCAAGACTGACAGCAAGAAAGTGCTTGTATCCGGATGGGGAAAAAATGCATCCGGACGACTGGTAGCCGCTCACCGTTATACGCCAGAAGAATTCGCCAAAAAAGTAAACTAGTCACTTCTGCCGCAGACTTCAACTCAGTTCAACCTTTTTAAAATGTCCATGCCCGCTTGCGGGCATGGACATTTTAGCTATAGTGTTCTCCAAAACCGGAACAACAGCGTGAACTTGCCCTGAAAAAGCAGACAATTTAGTCGGGAGTGCTCCAAGCACTTCCGTTTTTTGCGTTTTAAATGAATTCTATGAATTAATTAAATCACCCGTCATGCTCATTTTACAGGGGTACAGATGCTCCTTCTATAGCCGACTTCCATTGCCCAATCTTGCGTTCAGGTAAGATAAGAAAGTCCTCAAACCTGTCATTTGTTGAATGATCGGCTTGGGGACAACAATAAATCGTTTTTTCACTATTCCAAATGCAAAATTTCGAACTCATCCTGAGCGAATGATTTCTCTGCATAATTTCCACCCCAGGTGCAAAGCGATCTCAAAATTGGTTCAAGTGATTGGCAAAGCTCTGTAGTTGAATATTCGACTTTCGGAGGAACTTGATTATACATTTTCCTACTGATAAGTCCACTCGCTTCTAACTCTCTAAGCGTTTGAATAAGCATTTTTTGAGTAATATTGGGTATCAGTCTCTTTAGCTCGCTCGTCCGTTTTGGGCCTTTTATCACATGGTATAAAATAAGCCCCTTCCATTTCCCTCCGATTACCTCCAAAGTAACCTCCAGGTCACAGTAATAAGTTTTCATTTTTGAAATAACATCTCCCGATTACAGTTATCACTTTTTAATTACTATATAACAAAAAAGTGTGTACTTTATTTATTATTACGATTAATTCATAATATCATTCGCTGGCTTACATGAATAGCTCTTACAGCCGCCATCATGTCGTACGTCGTACTGAATGCTGTATTTTGGAACACTTCGAAATGAGACTGAATTATATGAAAGTGCAGTCCGCTTCTTTACAACCACTTTTACAATTGGAAGGCTATGTGAGAAGAGCGGTGTATGAAGAAACGTAAAGTATCCTTATGAAGCTGCTTATTTTACTCAATTGTCACTTTCAGGTGACTATATAACAAAAAAGTGTGTACTTTTATTTCGGTTACTTTTGATCCATAATAGCAACTATAAGAAGTTCAGTACCTAACCTTTTTATTGAAGGGAAATGGAAATTAGAACTTCCTATACGAAACTAAAATTATTCTTAAAGGAGAGTCATAATATGGGTAAGTTTGATGGTAAAGTAGCGGTTGTAACAGGAGGCACCAGCGGTATTGGTCTTGCAACAGCACAGCAGTTTGCAAAAGAAGGCGCGCATGTTTTTATTACCGGCCGCAGACAAAGTGAACTGGATGCAGCAGTTAAGCTGATTGGGAAGAATGCAACGGGTGTTCAAGGCGATATTTCCAAGTTGGCAGATTTGGACAAGCTGTACGAAACCGTGAAGCAAGAGAAAGGACATTTGGACATCCTCGTTGCAAATGCGGGGCTGGGATCCTTGCTTCCACTAGGCGAAATTACAGAAGAGCATTATTACAAAACATTTGACGTCAATGTAAAAGGAACCATATTCACGGTGCAAAAGGCATTACCGTTGTTTCCGAATAAGACAGGTTCGATTATTTTGACGGGGTCCACTGCTGGTGCAGCGGGGATGCCGGCGTTTAGTATCTATGGCGCATCGAAGGCGGCAATAAGACAGCTGATCCGCAGCTGGATTCTGGATCTGAAAGGAACAGGAATTCGTGTCAACGTCCTTAGTCCGGGAACCGTTCATACACCGGCTTACGATGACTTATTCGGAGCCGAGTTAAATAACTTCCTTGAACAGGCCAAGAATGAAATACCGCTAGGCAGAGTGGGGAAAGCCGAAGAAATCGCGAATGCCGTCATGTTCCTGGCCTCTAATGAAAGCAGCTATATAAATGGGATTGAATTATTCGTAGATGGCGGAGTTGCACAAATTTAATTCGGAAATATACCCTAAGATCTTTAATGGATGACAGAATGTAAATGACATGACGGTATTCAGCTTTATCTTGACATCATATTTGCAACAAAACCATCGCCCAAATCGGTCGATGGTTTTGTTTGCTAGGCAGCTATGGAGATTCACGACTTGTGACAAAAATATTGTTCCGTTCTCGAAGGAAGTGCCTGATCCGGACGGCAATCGAGCGAGCTTTTTTGGAAGAGAACGAGAAACTGACACATGTTATCATGTTCATTTTTGAGAGGTATTCGCATGAGTTGCAAAGAGATCGCGCATAATAATTGAACTGCGCGATGTACCGCTGAACTGCGGTATCCGGAGCGCCTCGGCATGACAATGCATCGAAAAAACATCCCTGCCGTTATCAGGATAAGGCAGGGATGTTTTTGATAGTGGAGCGAAAGCTGGTGGATCGTCCAATTCCGGGCAGACTAGGCAGTATGCACGACGGGCGCATTTTCCTCTTCCGTTTCCGGCTTCTTCTGCAGGCGCGCATTGCCGAGGGTGAGGGCGATGATTGCGCCGGCGGCCATTACGAATAAGGCAAGGATGAAGCCGTGGGAGATGGCGTTTCCGATCGCATTTCTCATGAAGGCGAGCAGATCTGCCGGCATTTCCGATGCACCGCGGAGGACTGTCTCCGGATTGGTCAGCGTCGCCTCCTGCTGGTCTGGGATTTGGAATTTGGCGATTGCCTCCTGCGAGGAGTTCTTCAGACTCGCATTGACGAGCACGGCCATGATGGAAGCGCCCATCACGCCGCCAATATTGCGCCAGAAGCCGACGACGGAGGAGGAGATGCCGATGTATTTCGTATCTACGGCCATCGCAACCGCGCTCTGGCCCATGCTCATCAGTGGTCCGATCACGCCGAGACCCAGCAGAATCATGATGCTGATGACCTGCCAATACGGCATATCCGGCGAGAGATTCATGAGCAGGAGAGAGGCGACGACGCCGAGCGCCATATTCACGAACATCACCGACCGGAAACGAAACTTGGCCGAGATGAAACCAGCCACGATCGCGCCTCCGATCAGCGAGGCCATCATCGGCGTCAGGACGCCGTTGGAATTGGCCTTGCCGAGCACGCTGGTCGCATAGAGCGGCAGATACGTGATGGCTGAGAACATGATGAATCCCTGGCAGAAGCAGAGCAGGCTTGTGCCGAGCACCAGTCGATGCTTGAAGATGGAGAGGGGGAGCATCGGCTCTTCGGCTTTGGATTCCACCCGCAGGAATGAGACCGCGCCGATCGCGCCGATTGCGAATAGTCCGATAATCTGCCAGGAGCTCCAGGCATAATCCTTGCCGCCAAGCTCCAGCGCGAGCAGGACGGAGACGGTCGTCACGATCAGCAGCACTGCGCCGAGATAATCGATCTTTGGCTTGCGCTCGGCCTTCGATTCGCGAAGGGAGAAGAGGAGCACGAGCATCGACGCGATGCCGATCGGCAGGTTGACGTAGAAGCACCAGCGCCAGCTGAAATGCTCCGAGATCAGTGTCCCGAGCTGAGGGCCGGCGACGGACGACAAGCCGAATACGGCGCCCATGACCCCGGACAGTTTGGCGGCCTGCTTAGGGTCGCCGAACAAGGTGAAGATAATGGAGAATGAAATCGGGAATACAGAGCCAGAGCCGATGCCCTGGATGACGCGGAACCAGATCAGCTGATCGATTGTTTGCGCCATGCCGCAAAGAGCAGAGCCGATAAGGAATAAGGATATGCCAATCAGGTAAAACTTCTTGCGACCGAACAAATCGGACAGTTTGCCGAAAATCAGCATGGTGCTGGTGGCCGCAAGCATGTAGGCGGTAAATACCCACGAGATTTTCTCGAAGCCCCCGATGTTCTCGATGACTTTGTTGACGCTGGCGGACACGATCGTATTATCCAGCGAAGCCATCAGCAATCCTAACGCCATGGACAGGACGATCAGTCCCGTATGTTTTGAAGCTGTTGACATGAGCAGTGCCACTCCTTCCAAGATTTAAGTCTTATTCCGATTCCGTCAGTTTCCGCAGAGCCTCATGCAGGGTTCGGGTCTTGGCCGCATTCAACTCGAACCCGATCTCGAGACATAGCGTCTTCGACGGCGGCATGCCTGGCGCGATTTTCTGCTTCATGCGTCCCAGCTGCTCGCCGGACGCCTCGGACTTGCGGATCTCGTCGCGAACCCAATCGGTCAGCGTATCCGTGTCCATGTATTCCCCGAAAAACATCCGCACGAGGAAATCCGAACGGAAGCTGTCCTTCTCCATCGGCGATTCGAGAAAAGCTTGAAACTGCTGGCGTCCGGCATCGGTCAGCGAATACACGTTTTTGTTCGGCCTCCCGTCTTGAATGACGTTTTCTTTGATGATAAACCCCTGCGCCTCCAGCTTCGCGAGCGTCGGGTAGATCGTGCCGAAGCTGGCATCGAAAAAGAAAGACAGCGGCATCTCGAGCATTTGCTTGATTTCGTACCCGGACAACGGCTGGCGGTGAAGCAAGCCTAGTATGACATCTTGACTGTTCATTTTAATAATGGCCTCCCGCGTTATAGTTTGATGATGGATTCAATATATCAGGTCAATATATATCGAGTCAACATATATTTCGGCTATTGGTCTGCCATCCTCGAGGAGGCATGAACGAACTGTTTAAAGGTTTAAGAACCAATCAGGATCGCAGCCGTTTAACAAAAATAAACGCCAGGCCGCATGAATCACATGCGGCTTGGCGTTTTTTTACTATTTGCAGCGTCTGTCATCTTCATCATAAGCCGCTGTTTCTGGCACTATTCTGGCATTCTTTAATCTTCTAATAGTGCTTTGGCGTCTGCAATATATAATAGTGCCTTCCATTTGCACTGATTTCCTGCTTTAATAATGCCACTTAACCTTCCGCTTTGGTTGCTTGCCAATGACAAGAACTTGATCCCATTTCCGATCTTGACAAGAACTTGATCTCATTCGCGAATGAGACGTAATAAATGGTCGTACTGGAAGTAAAGTTTTCTCCGAAGCCACGTTTATTGACGGGAATCAATAGTGGATTTCACTATAATAACGTGAAAATCCTCGACACGCAGTCCTACAACTGCGACATGTCCAGGATCCAGGGGAGCTGTCCGTTTTAAAATTGGTTAAATTCTCACTTTCCATAATAGCTGTGCGTATTTATTCATTAAGTGTCCCATTTAATTCCATTAAACATTGTTGCTACTAGCAAAATATTCACGGGTATCTTTGCGCGATTGAGGGGTCAATACGCGATCAAGCTCTTCATTCAACCAAGTTAGTGACTTTTTACGAAGAAGATTGCGCATACTATCTTCTGCTTCAAGCATGGCTAAGTTTATCACACAGGAAGAAGCTCGAGTGCATGCTGCATAGTCCTCATCACGGCATAGATAGCTATTATCTTTGATGTTTTTACATTGAAAAATGGGGGCTGCACCTTCAACAGCTTCAACTACATCCCAAAAAGAAATATCCGCAGGAGACCTGGCTAATTTATAACCTCCTTTTACACCAGGGACAGAGCTTACGATACCAGCTTTTGTTAATTTACTGAAAATCTTCGAAAGATAGGTCTCTGAAACACCTTGAAAAGCGGAAAGCTCTTTAATCCCAATGGTTGATTCAGGAGGAATATCAATTAAATAGACCAAGCAATGCAATCCATATTCAACGCCAATACTATACTGCATACAAACACCTGCTTTCTAGATAAAAAGGTTGTTATTAATCATCTTAGGTTGATTTAAAACCCTTGTCAAATGAGGGTATTTGGGTATTTTCGGCCAAATGACCCATGATTTTTGGTTGACAGCCGCAAATGAAAGGTTTATATTGTGGATGAGGTTAATCGACGATAAACATTGTCAGCGTTACACTTCATAAGGCAAGATAAAATTTGTTGTTCACGGAGGAGATTACTATGAAGGTTAGATTAAATCATATGAGTGCAAGCCCAGGTGCTGTGCAAACGATGATGAAGCTGGAAGGGTTTATTAAGACGAGTGGGTTGGATGCAAAGCTATATGAATTAATTAAGATCAGAGCATCACAAATTAACGGGTGTGCTTATTGTATAAACATGCATACACGGGATTCGCGGAAAATGGGCGAGACGGAGCAGCGGATTTATTTACTTAACGCGTGGCGCGAAGCCCCCTTTTATTCCGACAAAGAAAGAGCGGTGCTTGAGCTTACGGAAGCTGTAACCCGTATTTCCGAGCAGGGCGTGCCGCAGGAATTGTATGAAAGAGTTCGGACACATGTGGATGAGGCGGAATATGTGGCAATCATTATGGCAATCAATACCATTAATGCATGGAATCGAATCGCTATCTCCACGGGAATGTTCCCTGAAGAGGAGTAAAGAGAAGCTTACAGCTCTTACGATTGTAGGTCCATTGAAGATAACGGCCGGTCTTCATGGTAAACCTACGCAATGAGCACTGCTAAATCATTTATTTATATTCAGGTACTGGTTAACCTCAAGGAGGGACCAATCATGTCAACCGTTTTATACGTGACCGCACACCCATTGGATAAGAGTGCATCCCATAGTTTGTCCGTAGGCCACGAGTTTATCCAAGCCTACCGTGAAGCAAATCCTAACGATGAAGTTATTCATCTGGATCTATATAAAACGGATATCCCGCAGCTAGACGCTGAAGTGTTACGTAGCTGGGACCAATTGAAAAGAGGCAGTTCTTTTGATCAATTGAGCCCGGATGCTCAGGCTAAAGTGACCCGTTTGAGTGAACTGGTTGATCAATTTCTCACCGCAGATAAAATCGTTGTCGTCAATCCAGTTTGGAATTTCTTGTTTCCACCCGTATTGAAAGCTTATATTGACGCCATATGCATACCCGGAAAAACAGTTAATTATACGGCGGAGGGTATAATTGGCTTAGCGTCTGACAAAAAAATGCTTCATATCCAGGCTTCCGGCAGCGTGCTCTCCGAGGGAGCAGCGGCAGACTTCGAATTCGGCCACCGATACTTGTCCGCTGTATCCAAATTCATAGGCATTCCTTCAATTGAAGTTATTTATATCGAGGGTATGGGAGCTGCACCGGATCAAGCGCCTGCTATTAAAGAAAAAGCAATTCAACAAGCGCTCGAACTAGCCAAAAGCTTCTAAGCCAGTTGAATAATTTCTAATATGAAGAAATACATTTTATTTGTTTTAGCCGGGGCATGCAGCTTTGGTTTATTGTCTACTTTTGTAAAGAAAGCTTATGAGATTGGTTTCAATGTCGGCGATGTAGTCGGCAGTCAAAACCTGTTCGGTGTGATTATGCTGTGGATATTGGTATTCGTGACCGCGAAATCTGCCAAGCAACCCGCTGCGTTGCATACATTTAAAGTAACAAGGCGTCAAGTGCTCTCGCTCATGGCCGTAGGAACGACAACAGGCTTAACGGGAATGCTTTACTATTCAGCGCTCCAGCATATTTCGGCTTCATTCGCGATTATCTTGTTGTTTCAATTTACGTGGATGGGCATCCTGCTGGAAGCAGCAGTTGAACGCAAACGTCCTGGTAAAGATAAACTTCTATCGCTCGTCATCTTGTTTGTCGGGATTATTATGGCAAGCGGATATTGGGGCGGGCGCAAGGAAGCTGTATCCTGGACAGGTGTTGTTCTTGGCTTGTCGGCTGCCGTTAGCTATGCGCTCTTCATTTGGTTTAGCGGGAAAACAGCCAAACAAGTCGATCCGATCACACGAAGCGCGATTATGCTGTCTGGCTCATTTATTCTCGCTATGTTGGTGTTTCCGCCGCATTTTCTTATAAATGGATCTTTGCACGACGGACTTGTACCTTGGGCGCTGCTGCTGGCTCTCTTCGGTATCGTCATCCCGCCGTTGTTCTATGCCATTGGCGTACCGCGTGTTGGCGGTGGACTAGCTACAATCTTGAGTGCAGCGGAACTGCCGACGGCCGTCATGATGTCGTACGTCGTCCTGAATGAGTCCGTCAACTGGCTGCAGTGGCTTGGTGTTGGGGTCACAATGTTCGGTATTGCCCTGCCTGAGCTTATGAAGCGCAAGAAGAGACAATCCGAACTTGTCGGCGCAAATGGAAGTTCGTAATCTTCGGTCTTTTCTTACAAAAGGCGGACGCGAAATCGTGAAGGAATATTTGCGATCTAAAGCTGGCAGAATATTTATGGTCATGGAATTGCAGCGTATATAGCGATGGACTTGTAAGAAAGTAATAAAGTAATAAAGTATTAATTACGTTAACCACAAAAAAATTAAGGGGTGTATGGAAACATGGAAATGAGACTGAATTATATGAAAGTGCAGCCCGGTTCTTTACAAACACTTTTACAATTGGAAGGGTATGTGAAGAAGAGTGGTCTTGACCACAACCTGTGGGAGCTGATTAAAATTCGTGCCTCGCAAATTAATGGCTGCGCCTACTGCCTGGATATGCACACGAAAGATGCGCGTGCGATGGGGGAGACGGAGCAGCGATTGTATTTGCTCAATGCATGGCGGGAAGCTCCGTTCTATACGGAAGCGGAGCGGGCCGCATTAGCATTAACGGAAGCGGTGACCAAAATTTCAGATGCTGGCGTGCCGCAGGAATTGTATGAGCAAGTCCGCAAGCATTTCGACGAGGGCGAATTTGTCAATTTAATTATGGCGATTAATGCGATCAACTGCTGGAATCGAATGGCGATATCAACGGGTATGCTACCTGGAGAATATCAGCCGGCCGTACGTAAATAGCTGTAGGCGAAATCCCCGTACATCGACTATGTACGGGGATTGACTTTAGTCATTTATTTATATTTAAGGGGAGGAAAAATGAGCTATAAAATACTTCTGTTTGATTTAGATGATACCTTGTTAGATTTTGGCGCTAATGAAACGGATTCGTTAACCAAATTGTTTCAGCACTACGGCTATACTTTTTCGGATGAGTTGTTTCGAGTATATAATGCCGTCAACAAACAACTATGGGCTGAATATGAAAATGGAAATATTGTATTGGATGATGTGCTAAACGCAAGATTTTCAGAAACAATGTTAAGACTGGGAGAAGTTGTGGATGGCATGGAATGGGAAAATCTGTACCGGGAGCTTTTGGGCAATGGAAGTCAGCTTATGGAAGGAGCTTTAGAATTGTGTCAAAGCTTGTCTGCATCCCATAGATTGTTTGTTATCACGAATGGTATAACCCAAACACAGATAAAGCGATTGAAGCAGTCAGGCTTGTATGAATTTTTTGAAGACATTTTTGATTCTCAAAGCATTGGATCTCAAAAGCCATCAACAGCATTTTTCGATTACGTGATGAGTCATATTAAAGATTTTAATATAAAGGAAGCACTTATTATCGGGGATTCATTAAATACCGATATAAAAGGTGGCCTTCTGTCAGGAATTGATACCTGCTGGTTTAACACAAAGTCACAAAAAGGTACTGCAGAAATTCAAAGTACCTATACGGTCACAAGCTTAGTGGAATTATATGACATCTGCTCCCAAAGCTAGAGATAGGCTCACCGATATACTGATGTTGGCCGATGAGCCGTGTTCCGGAGGCTTTTTCGTCAAGATGCGGTAAGCGGTTTACCGCGAATGCGGCTCATGAATGACGACCGGGAGAGCCACAATGAGAATCGGGAACATGTAAATCATTCAATTATCACATTTTTGATACTATGTAACTAATAAGTAAGTGCTACTATATAGTAAACTTATAAACTATAATTACAACAAGCAAGCTGTATAAACCACAAGTTGGACGATGACGCCAGACGAAAGATAGCGACTAGGAGGAACAACAAGAGATGCATACTAATAACTCTTATAAGATAACACCACAGGAGCCGATTCCATCGGGCTTCGGCAAGCAAACAACGGCGAAGGAAGCACTCGGCGGACGCGACTTAAGTGGGAAGGTTGCCATCGTGACCGGCGGATACTCCGGGCTAGGACTCGAAACAACCCGCGTTCTGGCGGAAGCCGGAGCTGTGGTTATCGTGCCTGCGCGCACTGCGGAGAAGGCCCGGGTTTCAATCGCCGCCATTCCGCGGGTGGAGCTGGAGGAGATGGATCTGATGGATCCGGCTTCAATCGACGCATTCGCGCAGCGGTTTCTGGATTCTGGGCGGTCCTTGGATATCCTCGTCAATAGCGCCGGCATAATGGTGCCTCCGCTGGTGCGCGACGCGCGCGGCTACGAATCCCAATTTGCCACGAATCATCTGGGGCATTTCCAATTGACGGCGCGGCTCTGGCCAGCCTTGAAACAATCGGGAAGCGCGCGAGTCGTTTCGCTCTCTTCAGGGGCAGTCTTCTTTGGAGGCGTCAATTTCGACGATCCGAACTTCGAACGGCGAGAGTATGATAAATGGAAAGCATACGGTGAGTCCAAGTCCGCCAACGCGCTGTTTGCCGTTGAACTGGACAGGCAGGGTCATGCGCATGGCGTCCGTGCCTTCTCTGTCCATCCCGGCGTAATCAAGACCGACCTGGCTCGTTTTTTGTCGGACGA
The DNA here is from genome assembly GCF_056269285.1 of Paenibacillus sp. JT31N11. Lineage (NCBI taxonomy): Bacteria > Bacillati > Bacillota > Bacilli > Caryophanales > Paenibacillaceae > Paenibacillus > Paenibacillus sp. JT31N11. The sequence goes on along the minus strand of NZ_JBWDNQ010000009.1, from coordinate 175,998 downwards.
GGAGCTGCGTGCCATGGGTATTATAGATGATCAAGGACATCCCGTTAATAACCCATCCCTGGGATACAAGACGGTCGAACAGGGCGCTGCGACTAGCGTCTGGTGTGCAACCAGTACGCAACTGGACGGAAGAGGTGGCGTTTACTGCGAGAACGTCGATATCACAACGGAAGTCCTGGCGGACACTCCGGTAAGTTCGACAGTCTCAGGCGTGCCGCCATGGGCTATCGATCCCGCTTCCGCGAAACGGCTCTGGCAGCTCAGTGAAGAGATGACTGGTGTGAAGTTCACGAGCTGAGGGAAATGTACCGGACGCGGAAGTCATCTTTGTAGAGCGCACATGTACAACGCAATCCTATGTTGGTCAAGCTGTCGAGGAATCCTCGACAGCTTTTATTGTTGTAACGGCAAGATCACATATGGAAATTCTAACTCCCATGGCAGGGCGGGTCTTTTTGAATCCCCCGGTTAATGCAGCCTCTTGATTCGTGCCGGAATTTCCACACGTTTGACTGGTGCGAGTCTGTAAGATCACGTTGGATACGGGGGGAGAGTTTGTATCTGGCGGATCACCGCGCTTCTTGAAAAAAAGAATAAACGATTGGAATGCCTGACTATTTTTGTCAGGGATAGAGGATTATAATCATTATGAGGATGAAGAAAATCCCAAGAGGAATGGCGGAACGGCGATTCCGGACGCTTCACGGAAAGAAGATTTGGACCATGACAAAGGCAGACAGTAAGTGATTAATCTTCTGGATGCTACGCTCGGGAAAGCCGCTGACTGCCAAGCAGCCAGCATCCTATGAAGTGATGTTATTTGGAATCTTACAAGAAGAAAGGGAGATGAACGATGAGTAAATACGCCATGTTTGGAAAATTGACAGCCCACCCGGGGAAACGGGAAGAACTCGCGAAGATGATGCTGGAATCCAGTGAAACGCTGAACGATATGGAGGGTTGTATCTATTATATTCTACATGCGGCTGAAGAAGATCCGGACGATCTGTGGATCACCGAGCTGTGGGAGAGTCAGGAAGCGCATACCGCGTCTCTGAAGAACGAGAACGTGCTTGCGCTCATCGGGCGCTGCCGGCATTTAATCGCCGGAGGGAGCGCCGTTAAGGTTCGGCCGCTCGGGGGAAAAGGGTTTTAAATCACGAGGTGTACTAAAAAAATATCGGTGACCTGACCCGGCTAGATGAGCAATCGGCTTCTCGAAGGTCGACGATCCCCTCCGAGGATGACGAATTCGTCCTGAACTGTTATTGAAGATGAAAGTACATATGCCGGTTTACAAAAACATTGTCCGAATGAAGCCCGCGTAAACCGCGGGATTTTTTTTGCTGGTGGATCAAGTTCTTGTCATTTGGTGATGATAAGAATTCGATCCGGTTCCCGTTTTGTGACAAGAACATTCTCCGATTGCCGACAGTGAGGGAAGCATTTTAAGTTAACGGGCTGTTCTTGCTGACAGCTGGTCAGAGGCATGGCTCAATCCCTAATACAGCGGCTTTAAATATTGTTTTCGAAGGCCTGTAAAAAAAAAATGAACTCCATCGGTGACTTATTCCGTATACCTATTGCGGACTAATCTGACTTTGTCGGCTCATTATACTTACAATGGTTGAAAAGGGGAGAATGTAAATTGGATTCATTGTGGTTGGAGTATGCGTGGGCACTACTAATACTTATCGGTTTGGAAGGATTGCTATCTGCTGACAATGCGCTCGTATTGGCTGTTATCGCGAAGCATTTGCCGGAGGACCAGAAGAAGAAAGCCATCAACTATGGGATCATTATGGCTTTTGTTTTCCGTTTCGCCGCTCTCTTTGCGATATCATTTATTGCGAACGTCTGGCAAATACAGGCGATCGGAGCTGCTTACCTTCTATACCTCGGGTTAAAGCACATCATCAAAGCGCGTTTTGGCAAGGAAAACGAGAACATTCGCGAGGACATAAAGACAGATGCCGCAGGAAAAGGCTTCTGGCCAACCGTGGGGAAAATCGCTCTTGCAGATCTCGCCTTTGCGATTGATTCCATTCTTGCTGCAGTAGCTCTGGCACTTGGTCTCCCGGATTCACCGCTTGGTGATTTTGGTGGTATGGACGGAGGAAAATTCCTGATTGTCGTGCTTGGAGGAATTGCTGGGCTCATCCTGATCAAATTCGCGGCCACATGGTTTGTAAAGCTGCTTGGTCAACGGCCGGCACTCGAGACCACGGCTTATGCGATCGTGGCATGGGTCGGCGTGAAGCTCGCTGTAATTACGCTAGCCCATGAAGATATCGGCGTGTTAGAGCATCATTTTCCGCATAGTACAGTCTGGACATCTATCTTCTATGTAGTGTTGGTTGCAATAGCCCTTTTCGGTTGGTTTGCGCCTTCGACTAAAAAACATTCGCAGGCTGATCAGATCTAGGTTCCACACCCAGACTTCCCTCTCTAAGCTGACAGGTGGCCATCCTTTAAGGGATGGTCATTTTGCATTTTGACTGACCTCAAAGAATTAAATTAAATTATAATACAATTATATAAATAAATGGAAAATATTAAAGCGTACGTTACGCGTTGTCACAAAAGGAATCGCAGCATCGTTATATGTTTGAACGCGGAAGCACACTGCAGCGTAGTTTGTCGGAGTATTTTTTTTCATTACCCCAAATTTATCAAAAGGACGTGTATTTTCATGTTGAACAGATTGAACTCTCTTTTTACCACTAATCCCGAAACACCAGGAAAAAAAGTATTGTACATCACTGCAAACCCAAGCAATGTTGAAGGCTCCTTCAGCCTTTCCGTCGGTAAAGAGTTTCTGGATGCTTACCATGCAGCAAATCCCAACGATGATATTTACCACATTGACCTGTTTCAATCGGAAATTCCTTTCCTTGACAGCGAAATATTTGGCGCTTGGGGCAAACTGCAATCAGGTACTGCATTTGATCAACTAACCGCTTCCGAGCAAACCAAAGTCGGCCGTCTGGGTGAACTGGTCGATCAATTCCTGGAAGCAGACAAATACATCTTTGTGAACCCGGTTTGGAACTTCTCATACCCGCCAGTGCTTAAAGCGTACATCGACGCCGTCTTTGTAGCCGGAAAAACATTCCACTATACAGCTGATGGTCCAGTTGGTCTGCTCACTGAGAAAAAGGCATTCCAAATCCAGGCAAGCGGCAGCGTATTGTCCGAAGGCGGATATGCAGGTTTCGAAATGGCTCACCGCCACCTTGATGCTGCATTGAAATTCCTGGGCGTACCGAGCTTCGAGGCCGTTTATGTAGAAGGCATGGCCGCGCTCTCCGACAAAACGCAAGAAATTAAAGACAAAGCGGTTGCGAAAGCCCGCGAAGCCGCAAAACATTTCTAAGACCAACCTTCTTACGGCTTGGTGCGCACTTCAAGAAGAAACGGAGGCTTGATCAAGGAGTTCTAATTTTTTCTTAATTGGAGCTCTTTCGAGTATAAAGTTATCCTCGAAGACTTATCGTTGCAGCAGCGCGAACAACCAAATGGATACACCTTTATCTCCAGGGAGGCTGTCATGAAGAAAATCAGTATTTTAGGTTCGAGCGGTTCAATTGGCAAGTCTACGCTGGACGTGGTAAGAAAGCATCCGGATAGATTCAAAATAATCGGATTAGCCGCAAACCAAAGGATTGATGATTTAATCGAGCAGGCTCATGAATTTCGCCCGACAATCGTGTCCGTAGGTAATCGCGAACTGGCGCGAAAAGTTAAAACTCAGGTAGATGACTCCGTAATTGTTTGTTATGGAGAGAAGGGGCTGATTGATGTTGCCTGCTGTGAAGAGGCGGATCTGGTGATGAACTCTGTCACGGGAGCAACAGGCATTATACCGACGATCAAGGCTCTTCATGCAGGAAAAGACGTTGCTATTGCCAATAAAGAAACCTTGGTAGCAGTAGGCTGTGTAGTAACCAAGCTGGCCAAGGAAAAGGGCTGTAAGCTTATACCTGTTGATAGTGAGCATTCCGCCATATATCAATGTTTGAATGGAGAAGCGAGAGATCAACTGTCCAAGCTGATTATCACAGCGTCGGGAGGAGCCTTCAGGGATTTAACCAAGCAGGAAATGACGGGATTGAGGGCCAGTGATGCCCTTCAGCATCCAAATTGGAGCATGGGAGAAAAAATAACGATCGATTGCGCCACCTTGATGAATAAGGGCTTTGAGGTCATCGAGGCGCATTGGTTGTTTGAAGTCCCGTATGAGCAAATCGAAGTGTTGATACACCGGCAAAGCGTTATCCACTCTATGGTCGAATTCGTTGACGGATCTATCATTGCTCAAATGGGCATGCCCGATATGCGAGTGCCGATTCAATATGCGCTTGAATATCCCAATCGTCTTAAAAGCGATTATCCCAAACTTGATTTATCCTTGATTGCACAACTCAATTTTGAAAAACCGGATATGGCCCGCTTCCCATGTTTGAGTTACGCCTTCGAAGCGGGGAAACAAGGGGGAACGATGCCGGCTGTCTTGAATGCCGCGAATGAGGTCGTCAATTTTTCTTTCCGCAGAAACGAAGCGTGTTTTTCGGATTTTGAAAAAATATTGGATGAGGTATTGTCGAGTCATCTTAATATTCAAAATCCTCAATTAGAAGATATTCTTCATGCAGATGCCTGGGCAAGAGGAAAGGCGGATTTATTAATCAAGCGGCAAAGTTGACCCTATGCAGGGAGAATTCTAATCTCAAACATCTGATGAATAGATGAATATTTAGTTTAATGATTGATTTTGAAGACTTAATCAATAGAAATGGAGGAAGCATAAATGAAATCCAAACCTAACATCAACTCCATTCATTCGGAATCCAAATTTCCCGCCTGGCTGCTTCTCCTGGGAGTTGTTTTGATTGCGGCCAATTTACGCGCCCCGTTAACTTCGGTAGGTCCCTTAATAGGGACCATCCAGGAGGATTTAGGCATATCGTATACGTTGGCGGGCTTAATTACCACTCTTCCTCTAATCGCATTCGCTTTTATGTCGCCGTTTGCCCCGAAGATGGCCCGCAAATATGGAATATCCTCTGTTCTGTTTGGATCGATGCTCCTTCTGATTCTTGGCATTGTGCTGCGTTCAGCGTGGAATATCGGTTTAATGCTGATCGGGACGGTCTTTTTAGGTCTGGCAATAGCCATTTGCAATGTATTAATGCCAAGTCTGATCAAGGAGAAGTATCCTTTGAAAATTGGAATAATGATTGGCGTTTATCTGGTGGCGATGAATCTTGGCGGCGCTATTGCATCTGGAATTAGTGTGCCGATGGCCAACCAGACAGGTTTAGGCTGGAAGGGAGCTTTGGGTCTATGGGGACTTCTTGCTGTGATAGCCATTCTCTTATGGATTCCTCAACTGGGGCGCCAGCAAGAAAAAGCGAAGATAGCGACGTCGAGCCAAAAGCGGACGAATTTGTGGAAGTCCACTCTCGCCTGGCATGTGACACTTTTTATTGGGCTGCAATCCATGCTATTCTTTATCTTTATTTCTTGGTTACCTGAGATTCTCACAACCCAAGGGATAAGCTCGGATTACGCAGGGTGGATACTATCGATTATGCAGCTCGCTTTACTTCCCGTTACTTTTTTCGTGCCTATTTTGGCTAGGCGTATGAACAATCAAATCGGCATTATTTTCCTGACGGCACTCTTCTTCTTCGTTGGTATTGGGGGGCTGCTTTCCGGAAATCATCTGGTCATGCTTTGGGCTATTTTTATCGGAATTGGTGCAGGCTCTGCATTTAGTCTTGCGATGACATTATTCGGATTGCGAACTACTAACATGCATGACGCAACTGAATTATCCGGGATGGCTCAATCTGTTGGATATCTGTTGGCCGCGGCAGGACCTATACTTTTCGGTTATCTGCATGATTTGACCAACGGATGGAAGGTTCCGCTTATCGTGCTGCTCGTCATAACCATTCTAATGCTTATTTTCGGTATTGCTTCCGGTCGCAACCGAGTAATCGAAGAGGTAAATTCATGAGAAAATCAACGGCGTTTACGTATGCTATGAGGTCCCGTCCATTTAATCAACAGTCTGTTGTTCGAGAGGTTCTGTTGTGTTATGATTCAAACAGGAGATGATTAGATGAATTCGAAAATTTCATTTCATACCATAAGCCGTCCGAAGCTGGTGGATGATGTTGTTAATCAGCTGCAAAAGAAAATTTCCGATGGGGAGATTCAGCAGGGTAGTAAAATTCCCACAGAACCCGAATTGATGGAACAATTTGGTGTAGGCCGATCTACCGTACGCGAAGCGGTAAGAGTGTTGGTCCATGCCGGTTTACTGGAGAAGAAGCAAGGCTTTGGTACGTATTTAACGACAAATTCGGGCATTCAGGAGCCTTTGTCAAACCGGTTGCGCAGAGCAGAGATTTTGGAGGTTTATGAAGTACGTAAAATGCTGGAATTGGAAATTTCAAAATTAGCTGCAGAGCGCCGTGACGACAACGATCTCGCAAACATGCGCAGCGCATTGGACCAACGGTTGCAAGCATTGCAAAAGAGCGATATGGACGCCTATATAAATGCTGACATCTCATTTCATTTGTCGATAGCAAAGGCAAGTAAAAATAGCGTTGCCGCAGATTTGTTTCAATCCTTCTCTTCTGTGCTTTCAGATGCGCTTCAAAAATTGGCGAAGGATCCGAATATCCATGACCCGCAGCATCCTGTTCATGAGAATTTATATCAGGCTATAAAGGATAAAGATATGACTGCAGCGGCACATTGGACATTAAAAAATTTAGATAAAACGGTATTGCAGCTAAAAGCTTTTCTTCAACAGGAGTAAGTTGTTCTCTTGTAACCTGAAACGTCAGATGATATCATGATTTGAACGGATGGAATGACTAGCCAAAATCATAATGAACGGGGCGGATAGGCATTTCAATGCTGGAGCTGGAGATTTCCGGATTGGCAGCTTTATGGCGGGAAGACAAGGATATTGCGCAGATGAGAAGCGCTTTGGATCAATGTGTTCTGGCGTTGCATGCAGGGGACATGAGAACTTATCTGAATGCAGATATTGCCTTTCATCTCTCTGTAGCTGTTGCCAGTAAAAACAGTATTGCGGCTGATTTATTTCGATCATTTTCATCCGTCATCCTGGATGCAAACACAATGCTGTATAAGAATCAAAGCTTTCACCAATCACAGCACTTCTTTCATGAAAACCTATACCAGGCCATTAAGGATAAAAATGTGGGCGAAGCCTTAAAATGGACGTTGAAGAATTTGAATGAAACCATTGATCAGCAGAAATAACCATTTGTTTATCGCATCTTTAAACGTCAGATGATATCATGAATATTATGTTGCTGACTTTTAATCTGATGAACACATTGTGCTAATTGCAGTTCATGATGGAAGAAAGGGAGAATGCCCATGATCATCAAAGGCATTTCGGCATCACCAGGTATTGAGATAGGAAAAAGCTATATGTTGAATAAGGATAAGTTAGCCGTCCCTCAATATACAATTTCAAGTTCACAGATTGAGAATGAAGCGGCGCGGCTGCAGCGTGCGATTGATGCTGCGGCCGAAGAAATAAGACAGGATAAGCAAAAGGTCTTTTCCGTAATGGGAGCTGAACAGGCGGCTATATTCGATGCTTATCTCTCTTTATTGTATGACCCGGCTATTATTGCTGAAGTTGAGCAGCGCTTATCGAAAGAGCTGATGAATGTTGAATGGACTTACGAACATGTGACGAGAGAGTTTTCAATTATTTTTGAAAAATTGGATGACGATTATATGAAAGAACGTGCTCCAGACGTGAGGGATCTTGCACAACGTGTCATACGGAAGCTGCTGGGTATTATGCCTGCGGCTAGTCATCGCCTGACACACTCGGTGATATTAATTGCGGACGAATTGGCGCCTTCGGATGTCGCACAACTAACGATTGACAAAGTTATGGGGGTCATATTGGAAACCGGCGGACTGACCTCGCATACTGTCATCATGATGCGTTCAAAAGGAATCCCCGTTATCGTGGGGGTTGAGGGAAGCGCTCTGTCACATATAAGAGATGATGAGATGATTATTGTAGACGGAGATAAGGGAGAGGTTTGTATTGAACCAACCCAAGAGGAATGGTGTAAGTATCTTGGCTACATTGATGGAAAACATGTGTTAGAACAACGATTAGACTTAACGAGAAAAAAACCGGCTCAAACCCTGGATGGGCAAGTTATCAGGCTTTCCGCAAATATTAGTATGCCTGATGAAATCGTGGAGGCTCTTGAATTGGGGGTAGACGGGATTGGGCTTTTTCGTACAGAGTATCTCTTCATGGATCGCTATGCCCCGCCATCTGAGGAAGAACAGTTTATCATATATCGCAATGCGATCCAATCTTTGCAAGGAAAGCCCCTTGTGTTCCGGATAATGGACATTGGCGGGGATAAGCAAGTCCGCTTTTATTCCTTTCCCCTGGAGGAAAACCCTTCACTTGGCTACCGTGGCATACGATTTTGTCTGGGGGAGCCTGATTTACTGGAAACCCAATTACGGGCGATCCTGCGGGCCAGCATGTATGGAAAAGTGATAGTCTTATATCCGATGATCTCATCCTTACAACAAATACGCGCAGTTAAGGTATTCATGAAGGAAGTGGAGGCACAACTCCTGAAAGAGGGGATGGCATACGACCCGCATCTGGAAATTGGCATGATGATTGAAGTTCCTGCAGCAGCCCTGCTGGCTGATTTGTTCGCACATGAAGTGGATTTTTTCAGCATTGGGACGAATGATCTGATTCAATTCACATTAGCTGTGGATCGCATGAATGATAAAATAGCCACCCCGCATGATCCGTATCATCCGGCAGTCATCCGTCTGGTTAAACGAGCATTGGATGCGGGAAAACAGTCTGGAATTCCTGTCAGTCTATGCGGTGAAATGGCAGGGGATCCAGCAGCGGTTCCTTTATTGCTAGGGCTTGGGCTGCGAGAGTTTAGCGTGGGGAATAGTTCGGTTCTAAAAGTGAAAGACAGAATCGGTGAGATATCCATTGCAGATGCTGAAGCAACTGTGAATCATATTCTTGGTCTCGCCGATAGTGAGCAGGTTATGCAGCAATTGACAAGCTATATGACTAATCCTATTCCTATTGGGAGGAAATAAAGATGAGCAATCAGGTTTTTGTATTCGATACTACGCTTCGCGATGGAACGCAGGGTGAAGGTGTCAGCTTTACTGCAGAGGATAAAATAAAAATTGCGCGCAAGCTTGATGAGCTTGGCGTTCATTATATTGAGGGCGGCAATCCTGGAAGCAACAAAAAGGATATCGAATTTTTTGAACGTGCGAGGAACTTGAAGCTGCGGGCAAAAGTAACGGCTTTTGGCAGTACCCGGCGTAAGGACACAATAGCGGAGCATGATGTTAATTTAAATCGAATTATGGAATCCGGGGTCAGTACGGCAGCCTTGGTGGGCAAATCATGGGATTATCAAGTGACAACGGCTCTGCAAACCACATTGGAAGAGAATCTGGCCATGATCTATGATTCATTTCGCTATTTGAAGCATAAAGGAATGGAAACCATTTACGATGCCGAGCACTTTTTCGACGGATTTAAACGGAACCCGGAATACGCCATCGCTGCGATCCGCAAAGCCGAAGAAGCCGGAGCGGATTGGATTGTGTTATGTGACACAAATGGCGGCAGTCTTCCTGGCGAAATCGCGGAGATTGTGGCTCATGTCCGGACGCTTGTTCACACGCCACTTGGCTTGCATCCTCATAATGATTGCGATCTGGCTGTAGCGAATACGATGGCAGCTGTGCAGGCCGGAGTCCGTCAGGTTCAGGGCACCATTAACGGATACGGAGAGCGATGCGGCAACGTGAATTTATGCTCGCTTGTACCCAACCTGCAGCTCAAGCTGGGATATGAGTGTTTCAGTGATGAACAGCTTGCCTTATTAACCGGGAGTGCACGATTTGTGAGCGAGATCGCCAATGTACACATGCCTGTCAATCAGCCGTACGTCGGAGCTGCCGCTTTTGCGCATAAGGGTGGCATTCATGTATCTGCCATTATGAAGGATCCGAAAACGTACGAGCATATCGCTCCTGAGCTGGTGGGCAACAAACAGCGAATTCTTGTATCCGAGCTATCGGGACAAAGCAATATCATTGTGAAAGCCCAGGAGATGAAATTGAACATCAATTTGGAGAGCAGCGAAACGCGGTTGATTATGAATAAAATCAAAGATTTGGAGCATCAAGGTTATCAATTTGAAGGAGCGGATGCATCCCTGGAATTGTTGCTCAGAGAGGGCAACGGCGAAATTGAAGAAATGTTCACATTAGAATCGTTTAAAGTCCTCGTTGAAAAGGCTTCCTCCAATGGCGTCAAATCGGAGGCGATAGTGAAATTGAAAGTTCGAGGACAAACCGTTTATATGGCTGCGGAAGGTAACGGCCCGGTCAACGCGCTCGATCGTGCTCTTCGTAAAGCATTACACCAGTTCTATCCGCAAATCGAGCAGATGCACATGTCCGATTACAAAGTACGTGTGCTGGATGAGAAGGATGCTACTGCGGCTAAAGTGCGTGTATTGGTCGAATCCTCAGGTTTCGGAAGTACGTGGAGCACAGTGGGCGTATCCGGGAATGTCATCGAGGCAAGCTGGAATGCTTTGGTTGACAGCATCCGTTATGCGCTCATTGGAAGAGCGTCAGCCAGTCATTTAAATAATAATCCTAATCAAGATAGGGGTTTGGTTAACCATTAATCCCATAGAAAGAGAAAAATTTGGACTGGAATTAAACAGGAGGGAGCAAGAATATTCATGACAAAATTGATCATAAACGGTTTGAAGGCATCGATCGAAGGCAAACAAATTTTGAAAGACATTAATCTCGAGATCAATGGAGGTGAAGTCCACGCCGTAATGGGCCCGAATGGGACTGGTAAAAGCACGCTGGCTTCTGTTCTCATGGGACATCCGAAATATGATGTAACCGATGGATTCGCGAGTCTCGATGGGGTCGATTTGATTGAAATAGATGTGGACGAACGTGCAGGGGCCGGATTGTTCCTTGCGATGCAATATCCGAGTGAGATTACTGGCGTAACCAATGCCGATTTTTTGCGAAGTGCCATGAATGCTCGCCGCGGCGAGGGTAAGGAACTATCACTTATAAAATTCATTCGTCTAATGGAAGCCCGGATGAAAAATCTGGAGATGAATCCGGAGTTTGCCCACCGCTATTTGAATGAGGGATTCTCGGGCGGCGAAAAGAAACGAAATGAAATTCTCCAAATGATGCTGCTGGAGCCAAAAGTCGCCATTTTGGATGAAATTGATTCCGGTCTGGATATTGATGCACTCCGCATTGTGGCCGATGGTGTGAATGCAATACGAACAGAGGAACGGTCTTTCTTGATTATTACTCATTATCAGCGTTTGCTGACCTATATTAAACCCGACTATGTACACGTCATGATGCAGGGACGCATCGTTAAATCCGGCGGCCCGGAGCTTGCTCATAAGGTGGAAGCGGAGGGTTATGACTGGATTAAGGAAGAACTGGGCATCACAGATGAAACAGTTGGGCAGGTGGAATAGCGATGAAGACTTCCGTTGTCCTTCCTACAACTTCCAATGCAGCAGCCGAGTTATCCCGAAATCGGGGAGAGCCGTCCTGGATGACCGATCTTCGCCTCCGTGCCCTTGAATTGGCGGGCGAACTGGAACTTCCACGAATAGACCGTTGGAGCCTGGATTCGTATGGTCTTTACCATACACCCGTGCTATTGGACAATTACAATGATTTGCCTGAAAAAGTAAAGGAACTAATAGGTGGAAATCCGAATTCGAATCCTGTCATGGTGCACCGTGATTCCGGACTCCTCTGGAAGAACCAAACCGCTACATTGGAAGAACAAGGCGTTATCTTTACAGATATGGAGACGGCTCTTCGTGAACACGAAGCTCTTGTACACACTCATTTCATGTCTGTGGTGAAAGCAGATGAAAATCGCCTTACTGCCCTGCATGCGGCATTATGGAGTGGCGGGGTATTCCTTTATGTTCCGCGAAATGTTGAGGTTACGGTGCCGCTGCAAGCGATATTCCAGTCGGAACATTCGGATGCGACCTTTGCGCCTCATATATTGATCATTGCAGAGGACAATAGCTCGGTTGTTTATGTTGATCATTATTTATCCGGCCGGAATAACAATGTCGTTCATAATGGAGTTGTCGAGGTGGTCGTCAAACCGGGCGCGCGCGTGCATGTTGCTTCCGTGCACAACTTGAGCGGAGAAACAACCGCTCTGATCTATCGCCGGGCCATGCTGGACAATGACGCCATTATGCAATGGACGATTGGGGAATTGAATGAAGGCAATACGATGTCAGATACAAGCTCCATACTGAAGGGAAATGGTTCGCGTTCAGATGCCAAGGTGATTTCAATCGGCACCGGAGCCCAGAAGCTGAATTTGACGACGCGCGCGATTCATTACGGAAGAAATACGCCAAGCGACATGCTGGTGAAGGCAGTAGTCCAAGATGAGGCCACGGCGATTATTAATGGGTATACGAGGATTGAGAAAGGGGCATCCGGAGCAGATGCGGGACAAACTGAGCGGGTGCTTATGCTCAGTGATCTGGCACGCGGCGATGCGAATCCGATTTTGCTCATCGATGAGAATGACGTTTACGCTGGCCATGGGGCAAGCATTGGGAAAATAGATGCCGAACAAATTTATTATATGATGAGTCGCGGTGTAACAAGGCGTGATTCGAAACATCTGATCATCTTAGGTTTTTTGCTTTCCATTGTTCAGGAGATACCGCTCAAGCACATCGAAGAGCAACTGTACGACTGGATTGAACGGAAACTGCGCAATTGAAAGTATCCCGGGGTTTAATTAAGGCTTTATCATCTAAAGGAGTGTGCTCATGATGGCTAAAAAAATGCCTGAAATGGAAGAATACCAATACGGATTTCGAGACGAACACAAGAATATTTTTCAAAGCGGTAAAGGATTGACCGAAGAAATCGTTGAAGAAATTTCGCGTATGAAGAACGAGCCGCAATGGATGCTCGATTTTCGTTTGAAGTCGTTGAAGCAGTTTTTCAAAATGCCATTGCCCCGTTGGGGAGGGCGCTTGGATGATCTTGATTTTGACGATATTCAGTATTATGTCAAGCCTTCGGAGAACCAGAGGAAAACCTGGGAAGAGGTTCCGATTGAAATTAAGCAGACTTTTGATAAGCCGGGTATCCCTGAAGCGGAGCAGAAGTTCCTGGCCGGCGTATCCGCGCAATATGAATCCGAAGTTGTCTACCATAGCATGCAGGAGGACCTGGTGAAGCAAGGCGTAATCTTCACGGATACAGATACGGCACTGCGCGAGCATCCGGAATTTTTTAAGGAGTATTTCGGCACCATTATCCCCTATACGGACAATAAGTTCGCCGCACTGAACAGCGCGGTTTGGTCTGGAGGCAGCTTTATCTATGTGCCGAAGGGGGTTAAATGTGAAATCCCCGTTCAAGCGTATTTCCGCATAAATTCGGAAAACATGGGCCAGTTCGAACGGACTTTGATTATTGCAGACGAGGGCAGCTTTGTCCATTATGTAGAAGGCTGCACGGCACCCATTTATAGTACGAATTCGCTCCATAGTGCCGTCGTGGAAATTATTTGCAAGAAAAACTCGCGAGTCCGGTACACCACGATTCAAAACTGGGCGCCCAATATTTATAATTTGGTGACAAAGAGGGCAGTTGCGGAAGAGAATGCAAATATGGAATGGTTGGATGGCAATATTGGTTCCAAGCTGACTATGAAATACCCGGCTGTTATTCTTAAGGGCCGCGGAGCAAAAGGCTCGGTGTTATCGATAGCTGTCGCTGGACGTAATCAGCATCAGGACACCGGAGCCAAAATGATACATCTGGCCCCGGACACAACGTCCACCATCATCTCGAAGTCGATCAGCAAGCATGGCGGTAAGGTGAATTACCGCGGTCTTACTTCATTAGGGCGTAATTCCCAGGGCTCAAAATCAAATATTAAATGCGATACGCTGATCATGGACAATGAATCAACCTCGGACACGATTCCATACAACGAAGTCATGAATGACAACATCACATTGGAACACGAAGCGACAGTCTCCCGGGTTTCTGAGGAGCAGCTTTTCTACTTGATGAGCAGAGGCCTAACCGATGCTGAAGCTACGCAGATGATCGTGATGGGCTTTATCGAGCCGTTTACGAAGGAATTGCCTATGGAATATGCAGTTGAAATGAATCGACTGATCAAATTCGAGATGGAGGGAAGCATCGGATAATTTAGATCCGCTTATATAGCGGATTTTTTTTTGCCTACTCATCATAAAGCTTCGGCATTGTCGTACTGAAGATTTTTAACAGGTAATCAAGGAGCCAAATGACATGAAATCAACAGCCGGCACACATGCAGACTGACAGTTTTCTGGAGTTTAAAAATGTTGTTGACACGACACCAAATGGTGACCTATAATCAAATAGACACCAAATAGTGTCCAATAAGAAGTTGGTCTTTTGAAATGTTTGAAATCATTATGAGGTGGAAACAATCGAGTACGCAATATTTAGGAGAGGGTGTTGTGAACGAGGACAACCAGTTGCGGGATGTGTTTGACGCGATTGCAGATCCAACCAGGCGCCGGCTGATTCGTCTGTTAGCAGAGGCAGAGGAGATACCGCTTCATGAATTAACGGCACAATTTCAAATGGGCCGTACAGCGGTATCCAAGCATTTGACAATTCTTAAAGAGGCTGGAATGGTGCTTGACCGAAAAGTCGGCAGAGAAACGCGATTCAGGCTGAACGCCTCCCCGCTCAGAGAAATTCAAGACTGGGTGGCTTTTTACAGCAAATTCTGGAGTACGAATATGCTGCGCTTGAACCAACTATTAGAGGAGGAAGAAGAATGAGTTTAGCATTATCTTTGGATTTTCAGTACACGACATCGATCGGGAAGGCTTGGTCCGCTTTAACCGATTCAAGCAAGCTTGCCAAGTGGATCATGGAAAATGATTTTAAGCCCGTCGTCGGACACCATTTTCAGTTCCGCACTGAGCCGTCCGAATATTGGGATGGCATTATTGACGGCGAAGTGCTGATCGTGGACGAACCAAACCGGTTGTCCTATACCTGGGCCAGTGGAGGGGAGCAGCACACGGTCACCTGGACGCTCCAGGATTTAGGAGACGGAAAGGTTAACCTTCGTCTCGATCAAACCGGGTTCACAAATGAGCAAGGACTCGAAGGCGCCAGATATGGCTGGGGTAATTGGTTCGGCGGGTTTGAAAACGTGCTGGAACAATAAAAGCATTCGGTTACCAAACCTTATCCTTCCCCATGCTAAATTAAAGGGGACGATAGTTGAACCCTGCTTGACCCGAATCAACATAAACCGGCTGCATGTCAACTGCAGCCGGTTTATGTCTACTTCTGAGTGCAAGTTCGGGCTGCCCGGCTTTCTATGCACGATGAATGGTACACTGTGAAGAATAAGCAGAAATTCACGTTATCGGAAGGATGTTAAGCATGAGCGAATCCAATCAGGAGTATATCGTAATCTCGGGTGCGAGGGAAAACAATCTCAAGAACGTATCCTTGCGCATTCCCAAGCGGAAGATCACGATCTTCACCGGGGTATCCGGATCCGGCAAGTCATCGATTGTCTTCGATACGATCGCTGCAGAATCCACGCGGTTGCTGAATGAGAACTTCAGCTTGTTCGTACGCAATTTCCTGCCCCGCTATCCGCAGCCGGATACGGACGCGATCGAGAACCTGAGCATGGCTGTTATTGTGGATCAGAAGCGGCTGGGCGGTGGTTCCCATTCCACAATGGGCACGATTACCGATATCTCTCCCATTCTCCGTCTTCTCTTCTCCCGTGTGGGTCAACCCTATGTTGGACAAGCAAACATGTTCTCGTTCAACGATCCGCAAGGCATGTGTACCGAGTGCAACGGGATCGGCCGCAGGCTGGGCGTCGACATGAGCAAGGCGCTCGACAAGTCAAGGTCGTTGAATGAAGGGGCAATCATGCTGCCGGACTATGCGGTAAACGGCTGGGAATGGAACATGATCGTGCAGTCGGGATCCTACGATCTCGACAAGAAGCTGAGTGATTATTCGGAAGAGGAGCTGGATCGGCTGCTATTCGCCAAGGCGAGGAAAGTGGAGATGGATTTCGCCGGGAAGGCAGTGAATGTTACAGTGGAAGGCATCATCGAGAAATTCACCAACAAGTACATCAAGCAGGATGTGAAGACGAAGTCCGAGCGCACGCAAAAAACTGTTGCGCCGTACATCTCCGAGGGCCCTTGCGCAAGCTGCCGCGGCGCGAGACTCAGTCGGGCCGCGCTCAGCTGCAGGATCAATGGACTAAACATTGCGGAGATGTCCTCCATGGAGGTCGGACAGCTCATCCGCGTCATTCGGGAGATTGACGATCGCGCAGCCGCGCCGGTCACCAAGTCGCTGACGGAGCGGCTGCAGCATCTGGTGGATATCGGACTCGACTACTTGACACTTGACCGCGAGACGGATACGTTGTCCGGCGGCGAGTCGCAGCGCGTCAAGATGGTGAAGCATCTGAGCGGCAGTCTGGTGGATGTCACTTACATCTTCGATGAGCCCAGCATTGGCTTGCACCCCCGTGATGTACACCGGCTGGTTGGGCTGCTTCAGAAGCTGCGCGACAAGGGTAATACCGTGATTGTCGTCGAGCATGATCCCGATGTGATCAAGGTGGCGGATCATATCGTCGACGTCGGGCCTCACGCCGGCAGCCGCGGCGGTACCATCGTGTATGAAGGAAGCTTCCAAGGCTTGCTTGAGGCCGGTTCGCTTACAGGCACCCATATGAAGCGGCAGCTCCGCCTGAAGGAAGATTGCAGGCAGCCGTCCGGCAAGCTGTCCATCAAGGATACCACGCTGCACAACCTGCGAAACGTAAGTGCAGATATTCCCACCGGAGTGCTGACAGTCATTACGGGAGTCGCCGGCTCGGGCAAGAGTACGCTGATTAGCGACGTATTCCTCAGTCAGCATCCGGATGCAATCGTTATTGACCAATCGGCGGTAGGGGTATCAACACGTTCGAATCCCGCGACCTACACGGGTATTATGGATGATGTGCGCAAAGCGTTTGCTTCCGCGAACAAAGTGGGCCAAGGCTTGTTCAGCTTCAACTCCAAGGGGGCTTGCGAGAACTGCCAAGGGCTGGGTGTTGTGTATACAGACCTTGCATTCCTCGACAGCGTGAAGCTGCCATGCGAAGTATGCGGAGGCAGACGCTTCAAGGAAGAGGTGCTCGCGTACAAGCTGAACGGCAAGTCAATAGCAGAAGTGCTGGAGATGACTGTGGAGCAGGCATTGGATTTTTTTCAGCTAAAAGAGGTTGTGCGCAAGCTCCAGGCGATGAGCGATGTGGGGCTGAACTATATTACACTCGGCCAGCCGCTCAGCACGCTCTCGGGCGGGGAATGCCAGCGCATCAAGCTGGCAAGCGAGCTTCATAAGAAGGGCAGCATCTACGTGATGGACGAGCCGACGACCGGTCTGCATATGTCGGATATCGGTCACCTTCTGGAGATCATGAACCGCCTCGTGGATGCCGGCAATACGGTGATCGTCATCGAGCACAACCTCGATGTGATCAGCCAGGCGGACTGGATCATCGATATGGGACCGGACGGAGGCAGCAAGGGCGGCCAGGTGGTGTTCGAGGGCACACCTTCGCAGATCATCCATGCGGAGCAGTCGATCACGGGAAGATACTTGATGTAATCGGGTCAAGGGATACGTTCAATGAGAATTCATAGGTGTCAAGCCAGATAAAAAAAAGGTACGTTCCCTCCAGTTTCTATGGAGAGAATATACCTTTTTTCTGTAGAATCAGGGCTAGCCGCGCAAATCTTAAACCGCATTCAGAGCAATATCTTCGTCTTCGTCACGGTTAAATGCTTCGCGGTCGAACTCGCCTTCAGAGGTTGCCACGAGCAGGGAGGTAACCGTCGTCCCGGTCGCGTTAACGGCTGTGCGGCCCATGTCGATGAGTGCTTCCACGCCTGCGACGATCGCGATTCCTTCAAGAGGCAGGCCAAGTGCCGTGAGCACAACGGTCGTGGAAATAACGGCCGGACCGGGGACGCCGGCAACTCCGATCGAAGAGATGATGCTGACCAGCACGAGAATGATATAGTCGGTCGCCGTCAAATCAATGCCGAATACTTGAGCGGTGAATACCGCCACGATAGCTGGCCACACGCCGCCGCAGCCGTTGAAGTTGACCGATGCTCCCAGCGGAGCAACGAAGCTGGCGATGCGCGGGGAGACATGAAGCCGCTTTGTAATGACTTCCAGATTGACCGGAAGCGTTGCATAGCTGCTGCGGGTGGTGAAAGCGACAGCGATGGTCGGGTAAATTTTGCGGAAAAATTTAAAAGGATTCACTTTGGCGACAAGCAGCACGAGACCGCCGAATACAAGCACGAAATGGATGATTAGAGCGACATAAGAGCTGACGATAACGCTGCCGAGCTCCTGCAGGGTGTCCCATCCGTAACGCGCCGCAACTCCCGCTATTAGGGCGAATACGCCATACGGAGTCAAGCGAATGACAAATTTGACGACCTGGTGCAGCACCTGCGTCAACGATGAAATCAGATCCCGGACTGGTTTTACGGCCTCCGCGTTTTTGGAACCAACTTTAATGATTGCAACAGCGAGGAAAATCGCAAAGATCAGAATCGGGACAACTTTGCCTTCCGCAGCCTCGTTGAACGGATTAGACGGTATAAGCTGCAGAATAACTTCCGAGAAGGTCGGAATCTCGCGGGCGGCAAAATCTGCCGGTACAGTCTGCTCAATACCGGCTCCCGGATTAAACAGCAGGGCAACCAACAGGCCGATTACCGAAGCGATACCGGTTGTTCCAAGAAACCAGGCGAACGTCTTGAAGCCGATTTTACGCAAATAGTCCAGACTGGTCAGCGACGCGATACTGTTGAGCACGAGGACGAATACAAGCGGAATAACGAGCATGCGAATTAAGCTGACATAGATGCTGCCGAACGTGCTGATCCCTTTAATTTCAAAGTTTTCCAGGTTTTGAAAAAGAATGCCTACAAGCAACCCGAGCCCGAGTCCGACCAGCACCCGTGTACCGAAGCTTACCCGTCTTCGCGCCAGGAAGAACAGAAAACCGAATACAATAAGGGATATAATGAAGCTGTACCCGTTTGTTTCGATGGCAGAGAGCAAGTTATTTTCAACGTTGTCCATCTTTAAACCCTCCTAAACCCAGTGATTTTATGTGAATTATGATTTGCAAATTCAATGTACAAAGTTCCAATCAGAAAGTCAAATGTTTTTTTATTTTACTGACATAGGTTGTGGAAAAGTACTAAAAATTAATTCTGCTAAAATTACTGGGTAAAATCCTTTTAGCATGGTGGTATCAAAGTAATATCAAGACAATTTCCAGCTCTGACATTTCAGGATTAGCCTGCATGAAAATACCAGTTCTTTGGGCTGAGAGTTTATCGAATCGTTTCGAAGAAAATGGATTAGATAATTCAAATTGCAATATTTTAAAGAAATTTAAGCCAAAAACGGTATTGAAATCGCTTTATTATTCGGTTATAGTAAAAAAGTGATTCGAAACGATTCGATGAAAGATAAAATACTTTCGAAAGGGGGGTGTAAATGGCCACCATCAAGGATGTTGCAAAGCAAGCGGGAGTCGCCGTTTCGACGGTTTCGTACGTATTGAATAACGACTCTCGGGTCAGCGAACAAACCAGACTCAAAGTGCTGTCCGTTGTCGATGCGCTCAACTATCGGCCGAACGCGACGGCACGGAATTTGAAGCGCAGAAAGACCGAAACGATCGCATTGTTCGTGACCGGTTTCGGCGGACCGTTCTTCAGTTCGGTTATTGAAGGGCTTCAAGAAGTCGTCGAGTCCAACGGATATGATCTCATCGCTTGCAGCACGGGGATTGACCGGAATTCGTCCAGCCGCTTCCTCCAGGAAAAGCTTTTTGACGCTGCGGTCATCTTCGGTCCTACGATTCCGGATGAGCTGCTCGTGCAAATAGCATCCAAGTCCTTTCCGATCGCAGTTATGGACCGGGAACTTAAGGCGGATCACGTGCATCAGGTTTTGATCAATAACGTTCAGGGCGCATACAACGCAACCATGCATTTGGCCGCTCAAGGCTACCGGAATATCGGATATTTAAGCGGCGGCGTCAGTTCTTACAATAACCAAAAGCGATTCGAAGGGTATAAGAGCGCGCTTGCGGATGCGGGGCTTTCTTTTCAGGTCTCCTATACGGCCCAGGGGCATTTCACTGAACAGGGCGGGTATCAGGCTGCCAAGGCGTTGATCATGAGCGGCAAAGTTCCTGAGGCGATTTTTTCTGCGAACGATGAGATGGCGATCGGCTGTATCCAGGCGTTGACGGAAGCCGGCTACCGCGTTCCCGAGGATGTAGCCATCGTGGGATTTGATGATATTCAACTTTCCTCCTATGTTCGTCCGGCTCTGACGACGATCAAGCATCCGATGCGCGAGTGGGGTTCGCTCGTGACGCATACGATATTCCAAGCGCTTCATGACGGCATGGAAGAATCCAAGAAGATCATGCTGGATACTGAACTGGTCGTTAGGGAATCTTGCGGAATGCAACTGAAAAATACGATATCCACTTGAATACTATCGTCACAGGCGCCAGCTTCGGCGGCGCGCTATTACCGGATTTGGATACGCTTACATATGCAACCCGGACTCCGTTCCGGGAAGCCATACCATTAAAGCGAGGCTGTAGAGGCTCGTTATTTGTAGGGGGAAAATCGATGAGAAAAACGGTTGGCGCAATCCTGATTTCAATCATGCTGGTTAGTCTGCTTGCCGGCTGCTCCAGCAATAATGCGAACAATGGCGGCAGCAATGCCGCGAATGGCGGAACCAACGCAACGAATGGCGGAGTCAATGCCGCGGACGGCGGAACCAATGCCGCAGACGCGGGGGCGCAGACCAATACGGGCGAGGCAGCCAATGCGGGCGATTCTTCCTCAAACGAGGTCGTAACGCTCAAGTTTGCGACTTGGAGCGATCCCGTGATGGAGCAGAAGAAGATTGACGCTTTTATGAAATCCCATCCGAACATCAAAATCGAAATCGACAAATCCGTTACCTGGCCGTGGGACGAGAAGCTTGGCGCAGCGGCCGCAGCGGGCAAGCTTCCGGATGTTTTCTTCGTATTTAACGGGCCGGCGAACGTGGCCAACGGCTGGCTTGGCGACTTGAACCCTTATTTGGAGACCGATTCCGATTACAGTCCGGATAAGATTTTCAGCAATCTGAGCGAAACGGGCCAGTATAACGGCAAGCAGTATATGCTGCCGCATCAAATGTTCATGACCGGCGTTCTGATCAATGTGGATCTCTTCAATAAGGAGAACATTCCGCTGCCGAAGAAGAATTGGACGACGAATGAATTTGAGGACATTGCGAAGAAACTGACGAAAGTAAGCGACCACCAATTCGGCGTGGAGAACATCGTCGGCGCCCGCGAGTCGTTCGTCCCGCAGTTCGATCCGTCTCTCGGCTGGCTCACCTATGACGGCACGAAGTTCAACTTCGACAATCCTGCGTTTTCCGACACGATCCACTGGATCAACAACATCGTATACAATGACAAAACCTCGGTGGATCTGTACGAGCGCATAGAGCAGGACAAATGGTACGGCAAGGACAAGAGCGGCTTCGTGGCCGGTAAAGTGGGCATGAAAATCGATGCGAATTGGGCTTTCGCCGACTTGGCCAAAAACGCGAAGTTCAAATGGGACTTCATGCCGCTGCCGGCCGACAAGGGCCAGCGCGTTCCGATCATCACGGACTATATCGGCATGGCGGCGAATACCGAGCATCCGAAAGAAGCCTATGAATTCATTAAATGGCTGACCTTCTCCAAGGATGGCTGGCTGCAGCGCATCAATGAGATCGAAAAACCGATCTCCACGATGCCGCTGGTCAGCGACCGCGACGTTTGGGACGCCTACCTGAAAACGACGTTCACGGCGCCGGGAATCAAAGACGTCATCTCGATGATCGGCGACGGCTTCGTCGACGGCTTCAAATGGCTGCCGGGCGATGCGGAAATCATCGATAAAGTGCTTAATCCTTACGATACGAAAAAAGACCTCGTTACGCTAAAAGTGAAGCCGGAAGATGTTGCAAAAGATATTCAGCAAAAAGCGATGGATATTTTCGACAAAAACAAAACGCAAATCGACGCGGCAACCAAGTAACCGCTTAAGCTGGCTCCTTTTCTTCGCATGGAAGGGAAGGAGCCTATCATTTGGCAGTAAAGGAGCAAGGACATGATGAGAAGGCTTGTAGCCGTCATTTTGACCGTGGCGATGCTATTGGGCGTCGTCTGTCTGTCCGAAGCGCCGGCGACCGTGTCCAAGGCTTACGCGGAAGACGGGGGCGGCGGCAATACGGATACTGACAACTCGGATGTGCTGGATGCGCTTTTCGGCAGCCCGGATAAAAACGATTCCGAAACCAAGCCCGACAGCCAGCAAGGCGCGGGGCAAAAGCAGGAAGAAGGCGTCAAGGAGGTCGTAGGGGATGATTACTTCGACGTCCTGCAGCAATGGAAGAAGGATGGCATTCAAGCGATACCCGGATTCCAAACGGCGGTTGAGCCGTCGGCGTTCACCGTCGACGGACGCGAGGCGCAGCTGACGACAGCGGCGGACAGCAGCGATTACGGCTCGCCGGTCTTCCGGTGGGACGAGAAGGCGTCCGCGATTTCTTTCCATGTCCGGATTCCGCAAGACGGACTCTATCAAGTGAAGCTGGATTACTATCCGCTTACGGATAAAGTCATCGCTATACAGCGCGGCATTCAAATCGGCGGCAAGTACCCGTATTTTCAAGCGCGCCAATTCGAGCTTCCGACGTATTGGAAGAACAGCCGCTATCCGTTCGCGCAAGATTTGCTCGGCAATGACGTGCTGCCCGACCAGGAAGTGCTGCCGGGCTGGCGTACCCAGTACGTGGAAGCCCCGGCATCCGCGGACGACCTTCCGCTGTTGTTTCATTTTGAGGCGGGCGACAACGTTGTGACGCTTCCGTTCGTCAGCGAGCCGGTTTTACTCGGCAATGTCGTCATCGCAAGCCCGGCGGAGCTGCCAAATTACGCCGATTATCATCGCTCATCGGGTTCCGACTCCCCATCCTACATAGCTGCCGTAGAGGCGGAAGACATCGTCATGAAAAACGAGCCGTTCATACGCGCTCAAGCGGACGGCAATCCCTCCGCGGTTCCGTTCAGCAGCAAAATGCTTCGTCTCAATGCGCTCGGCGGCGACTCGTGGCAGGTCAGCGGGCAGAGCGTAACCTGGAAGTTCCAGGTGCCGCAGGAGGGCAATTACCGCATCGCCTTCAAATACAAGCAGGGGCCGATTACAAGCGACACGGGAACCGACATGCCGGTGTTTCGTTCGATGCGCATAGATGATGACCTTCCGTTTCAGGAAGCGCTGGAAGTAGCGTTTCCCTATGTCTCCGACTGGACCAACCGCGACGCGTCGGACAAGCGGGAGCAGCCGTTTCTCTTTCATTTGACGGCAGGCGAGCACACCTTGACGCTCACTGCCAACGATACGCCGTACCGCGAGACGATCCGCGCGATTCAGGATGCGATGAAAGGCGTCAACGACTTCATCATCGAGCTGAAGATGGCGACGGGCAACACCCAGGACACGAATCGGGACTGGGATTTGACCGATCAGATTCCGGATGCGGCATCGCGGCTTACGCAATATGCCGAAATGCTGGAGAAGCGCAACGCCTGGCTGATGGCCGCCATCGGCAAAACGACGGACGCGTCCAAGTCGCTCGTCATTTCGGCTCAGATTCTGCGTGCGCTCGCGGCGAACCCGAACGCGATTCCCTACAAGACCGACCAGCTGACAGGCGGCTCCAATTCCGTCATGCAGCTGCTGGGGAAAACGCTGGCGAAGCTGCCCAATCAACCGCTGATGCTTGACCGGTTCTATGTCTATGCGGACAAGGACTTGCCGCACGCAACAGCAAGTTTCTTCAGCCGGATGAATTCGTATCTCTCGGTCTTCTTCGGATCCTTCACCAAGGACTACGGCAAAATCAACGACAACGGGGACGATGCGCTGCAAATTTGGGTCAATCGTCCGCGCCAATACGTAATGGCGATGCAGCAGCTGGCGAACGAGGAGTTCACGAAGAAGACGGGCATCAAAGTCTCGTTCTCCCTGATGCCCGACGAGACCAAGCTCGTTCTCGCCAATGCCGCGGGCAATTCGCCGGATGCCGCGCTGTCGATCAACACGACGACGCCGTTCAACCTGGCGGTACGCGGGACGCTGACCGATTTGAAGCAATTTCCGGACTACGATCAGGTCATGAAGCGGTTCGCTCCGGGGACGATGCTTCCCTACCAATTCAACGGCGGCACGTACGCGCTGCCGGAAACCCAGGATTTCTGGGTGCTGTACTATCGCAAGGATATTATGGATGCTCTTCATCTGCCGATCCCCGATACGATGGAGGATGTGAAGAAGCTGCTGCCGGAACTGCAGCGGTACGGACTGAACTTCTACGATCCGCTGGCGCAATCGGGCGGCAACAAGCAAATTTGGCTGACGTCTCCGTTTATTTATCAGCATGGCGGCGAGCTGTTTACGAAGGACGGCGCCAAGACGGCGATCGATAGCGAGCAGGCAATCGCGGGGATCAAGGAAATGACGGATCTGTTCACGGTGTACAACCTGCCGCTCAACGTGCCGAATTTCTATAATCACTTCCGCGACGGCAGCCTGCCGATCGGGATCTCGAATTTCACGACCTACATCCAGCTGATGTCGGCAGCGCCCGAAATCAGCGGTCTCTGGAAAATCGCACCGATGCCCGGCGTGGCCGGGAAAGACGGTACGGTCGAACGCTGGGCAGCGGGAACGGCGCAGACGTCGATTATTTTTAAAAACAGCAAACGGCAGCAGGATGCGTGGGAATTGCTTCAATGGTGGACCTCCACCGACACGCAGGTGAAATTCGGCAACCGGATGCAGACGATTTACGGCCCGACCTTCATGTGGAATACGGCGAATCTGGATGCCTTCCAGCAGATGGCGTGGCCTTCCTCGGACATCAAGGTCGTGCAGGAGCAGTGGAAATGGCTCAAGGATACACCGCATATTCCGGGGGATTACATGCTGGAGCGGCAGCTCAGCGATGCATGGAACAAAATCGTGTTCGACGGTGTCAATCCGCGGCGCGCGATCGAGGACGCGACGATATTGACCAACCGCGAGCTCGCGAAAAAACTGGAGGAGTTCGGTTTTATGAAGAACGGCGCCTGGGTTAAACCGCTCAAGGTACCGGCGCTCCCCGGCGCGGAAAGGCAGGGCAATGACAAATGAGTGAAATGACCGTCCTGAAGGCAGAAGCACGGCCAGCCGTGAAAAGGAAAATGAAGCATTCGCTGCGGGAAGAGTTGTCGGCTTATCTGTTCCTGAGTCCGTTCCTGATCCTGTTCTCGCTCTTTATCATCATTCCGGTCGGTGCAGCGATTGCGTTATCGTTCACCTACTTTAACACGGTCCAGCGTCCGGCATTCATCGGATTGCAGAATTACGTGAATCTATTGACACAGGACAGCGAGTTCATGATGTACGTCCTGCCGAATACGATCAAGTTCGCCCTGCTCGTCGGTCCTGGCGGCTATATCCTGTCCTTCTTCCTGGCATGGCTGCTTTCCCAAATCTCGCGGAAGCCGCGGACCGTGCTGGCGCTGGTGCTCTACTCGCCGTCGATGACGGCCGGCGTGGCGATGACGGTCATCTGGCTGACGTTATTCAGCGGCGACAGCGCCGGCTATCTGAATTCGGTTCTGCTCAAGCTGAATCTGATTCAACAACCGATCCAATGGACGCAGTCGCCGCACTATCTCATGCCGATCATGGTGATCGTCACACTGTGGAACAGCATGGGCGTCGGATTTCTTGCGATGCTGGCCGGCATTCTGAATATCAACAAGGAAATGTACGAGGCAGGCTACATCGACGGAATCCGCAACCGGCTGCAGGAGATTTGGTATATTACAATCCCTTCCATGAAACCGCAAATGCTGTTCGGAGCGGTCATGGCGGTCGTCGGCACGTTCCAGGCAGGGGAGATCGGCGTGCAGCTGTCGGGCACGAACCCGACGCCCCAATATTCGGGGCAGCTGCTGATCAACCATATCGCGGATTACGGCTTTATCCGGTATGACATGGGGTACGCTTCAGCCGTCTCGGTCGTCCTTCTGCTGATCATATACGGATTCTCGAAGCTCGCTTGGCGTTTGTTCGGCGAGAAAGATTAGGGGCGCATATGAACAGCTGTCTACAAAAACGAGTAAGAAGGTGGTCTGGTGGCTTCATTTCATGGCAATAAAATCAATCCGAGCCGAATCGGCTTCGGACAGCTGAAATTTTATCTGTTTCTCGTTCCGCTCGGCTTCATCATGGTCCTGCCGATTGTCTTCATGTTCTCGCAAGCGCTGAAGCCGCTGGACGAGCTGTTCCTGTTCCCGCCGACGTTCCTTGTACACAAGCCGACCTTCGAGAATCTGCTCTCGCTGCTCAGCTTGAAGGATATGAGCGTCATTCCGGTGACCAAGTACTTATTCAACAGCGTCGTCGTTTCGGCGGTCGTGGTGATCTTATCGCTGCTGACCAGCGCGATGGCGGGGTATGCACTGTCGAAGAAGAAATTCAGGATGCGCAAGGTCATCTTCGAAATCAATACGATCGCGCTCATGTTCGTGCCGGCGGCGGTGACGATCCCCCGCTACCTGATCATCGAGAAGCTCGGCCTGATCAATACATACTGGGGCCATATGCTGCCGCTGATGGCGCTCCCGGTCGGCGTGTTTCTGGTCAAGCAGTTCGTGGACCAGATTCCGAATGAGCTTCTGGAAGCGGCGGAGATGGACGGGGCGAAGGACCGCTATATTTTCGCGAGAATCGTCATGCCCCTCATCTCGCCCGCCATGGCGACCGTGGCGATTCTGGCGTTCCAAACGGTGTGGAACAACGCGGAGACGTCCAGCCTGTACATGAGCAAAGAGACGCTCAAGACGTTCGCGTTCTATATGACGACGCTCAGCACGACGGTCGGCAACAACGTGGCCGGCCAAGGGGTGGCTGCAGCTGCCGCGCTTATAATGTTCATTCCCAATTTAATCATCTTTATCTTCATGCAAAGCAAGGTCATGGATACGATGGCGCACTCGGGTCTGAAGTAAAGGAAGGGGACGCACATGGTGAAATGGAAATCCGTTATTTACGCAATCGTCATCCTCTCCTTACTGCTCGCCGCTGCGCCCGGCGTCGCCAGCGCCCGGTACGATGCCTTCACGTTCAAGCAGAACGGGCAGCCAAGATTGACGCAAACCGCTTATGTGCCGATGGGCGCCATCGACGGTTACAGCATGTTCGGCGCAGAAGCGGCGGAGCGGGAAGGCCAGCTGACGGTATCACTCGATCAGCCGCAGGATTTATTCATCGATGCTAGCAATCATATTTTCATCGCGGATACCGGCAACAGCCGCGTGCTGGAGCTGGACGAACGCGGAAGTCTGATCCGCATCATCGGAGCAGGGGATCTGGATGAGCCGACGGGCATCTACGTCGACGGCGCCGGCAAGCTGTATGTGGCCGACCACGGCGCGGAGCAGGTCTTTGTTTATGACAAGAGCGGCAAGAAAACCACGGCGATCGACCAGCCGGAATCGCTGCTGTTCGGGAAGAGCAACGCCTTCAAGCCGAGAAAAATCACCGTCGACCTGCGGGGTAATCTGTACATTGTCGGCGAGGGTCTCGTGCAAGGGCTTGCCCAGATGAGCGCAGACGGCAGCTTCCTGGGCTATTTCGGGGCGAATCGGGTGGGCTTCAGCCTCGAGCGCTCACTTCAGAAAACGTTCTTCACGCGGAAGCAGCTGAGCCAGCTGTCGCAGAAGCTTCCTCCCTCCCCGAGCAACGTGGCCATCGGCGAGGACGGACTCGTCTTCACCGCGACGGTCGGGCTTGACGGCGGCAGCATTAAGAAGTTGAATGTGGCCGGCGATAATTTGCTTCGTTCGTCTTCTTATATGAGCGGGACTATCGCGGATGTGACGATCGACCGGATGGGCAATATTTACGCCGCTGACTCCGTGGAAGGCTTCATCTATGTCTACGACAAGGACGGCAGCCTGCTCTTCGGCTTCGGCGGCATGGATGCGGGCTACCAGAGCCTCGGGTATTTTACGTCCCCTTCGGGCATCGCAGTCAATAGCAACGGCTTGCTGTACGTACTGGACAAGGAGCGCGGCAACATTCAGATTTTCAAGCCTACGCCATTCGCGACGCTCGTAGGCAAGGCGGTGTCGCTGTATTTGGACGGCAAATACGTCGAAAGCCTGGAGCCGTGGCGCGAGGTGCTGCGTCTGGACAGCCTGTTCGATTTGGCCCATCTGGGCATCGGGCTCGCCTATTACAAGCAAGGCCTTTTCGACCAGGCATTCGATGAGCTGAAATTCGCCAAGAACGCGGGGGAATACTCCAACACGTATTGGGAATTGCGGCGGGAATGGCTGATGAAGCATGTTTCGACGGTGCTCCTTATTCTGGCGGGGCTGGTCGCCGCTTGGATGGTATTGAAGCGGCTCCACCGCAAATTTGGTCTCGGCGCGCCCGTCGTGGATGCGGTGCGAAGACTGGGACGGGTTCGGATCGTCAGTCAGCTGCTTCACGTATTCCGCATGCTGCGGCATCCGATCGACGGCTTCGAGGAATTGACGAACGGGAAGGCATCCGTCCTGTCGGCGGCTATTCTGCTCGTGCTGTTCGCGGCGGTCCGGCTGTTCGAGGTATTCCAGACGAGCTTTATCTTCGGCGGCGCCGATCCGCTGCAGGTGAGCATCGCATCCGAGCTGCTGAAGGTGCTCGTGCCGCTGCTTGCATGGATTGTATGCAATTATATGGTCAGCGTCATCAACGACGGCGAAGGGAAGTTCAAGGATGTTTTCAAAGGCTCGGTGTATGCGCTCAGTCCCTATCTGTTGTTCGGCGTACCCCTGGCCATCCTGTCCAAAGGACTGACCCTGATGGAGTCGGTCGTGTACGACTACTCCCGCATGATTATTCTGGCTTGGTGCGTATTATTGTTCATCATCATGGTGAAGGAAATCCATGGCTACGAGTTCAGGGAATCGTTCAGGAACATTGCGATCACCCTGTCCGGCATGGTCATTATGGCGGTTATCGCCTTCATTTTCTTCGGATTATCCAGTCAGCTGTGGGATTTCGTGCGGAGCATAGCAGAAGAGGTGAAATACCGTGGCTAAACGAAAGCAAGCCGTTCGATTCGGCCTTAGCCTGGCGGCAGCCGTGCTCGCGGGCTCCATCGCGCATGTTTTTGGCGAGACAGTGGAGCCCGTGAATATCGTCTTGGACAGCACGCTGAACCGGCAGGAGGAGCAGGCCTTTTACAAGTCCAACCGCTTTACGATGCCCGAGCCTGCGCAGACCGGCGTACCTCCGCTTCCTGTCGGTCAAGGGTACGAGCGCATCGGGGATAACGGCAGTCTCGAGCTGTACATGAATAGGAGCACTTACGCCATCGAGGTCAAGAATAAGGAGACCGGTCATGTGTGGTCCTCCGTGCCCGACCCGCAGACGATGCAGCAGGAAGAGCTGAACGAGGATTGGATCAATGCCATGCAGTCGCCGTTCATGCTGGATTATTTCCAGGCGGACGACGCGACGGTCGCGACGAGCAACTTCCGCTCCCAGCAAGGCAAGGCGGTATCGGCCAAACCGATCGAGGGCGGCATGGAAGTAACCTACGAGCTTCCCGATCTGGGGATCAGGCTGACGGTGCGGACGGCGCTGGACGAGACCGGCCTTGTCGTCACGCTGCCGAATGATTCGGTCGTGGAGGAGGGCAGCGGCCGGCTGGCTACCATCCAGCTCTATCCGTTCCTCGGCGCCGTGCGCCAAGCGGATGTGCCGGGTTATCTGTTCATCCCTGACGGCAGCGGGGCGCTGATCCGTTTCCGCGATCAGCAGTCGCGCTTCGACGAGCCGTATGTCGGGGAAATTTACGGCAGCGACGTGACCACGACAGGCTTCGACGGGTCTAACGCCGTTTCGTATCCTGTATTCGGCATCGTGCACGGCGCAGGCCAAAATGCGCTGATGGGCGTCGTCGATCAGGGGAAAGCCAATGCGGAAATCGTGGCTTATCCGAGCGGCGTCAATACGAATTATTACTGGGTATCGACGCGCTTCAAGGTGAGATCCGCGTATTTTCAACCGACCAGCCAGTCGATGGGCGGAATCAATACGTTCACGAAAGTAAAGACCGAAGGAGACAAGGCAACGCGCTATCTCTTCTTGAGCGGCGGCCAGGCGGATTATATCGGCATGGCCGGGGCGTACCGCACCTATTTGCAGAGCAGCGGCATGCTTCCGAAGAAGCCGGCGGAAACCGGCGAAGCCAGTGACATTCCCGTAGAGATCGATTTCCTTGGCGGCGACATCGAGCCTGGTCTCCTCGGCAAGCATGTGCTGAAGCTGACTTCCTTCGAAGAAGCCCAAGGCATTTTGGAAGATTTGCGCAAGCAGGGCGTCACCCGGGTGACGGCCGTGCTCAAGGGATGGAATGCCGGGGGCTTGAACGGCGCCCGTCCCGCCAAGCCGTCGTTTGCCGGCGAGCTGGGCGGCCGCTCCGGTTTCGAGGCGCTGCACGATTACGCGAAGGAGCAGGGGATCACGCTCAGCCTGGAAACCGATTACACTGATTTGCTCAAAGGCAGTCCGCGGACCAACGTCCGTTCGGATGCCGCCCGGATGATTACCGACCGGCTGCTGGAATATCCGTTCGTAAGCAAATTCGTGAGCAGCCTGTACAAGGATTTGAACGGCTATTTCCTTCGTCCGCAGTCCGCGCTCCGCTTGGCGAAGGACGACTTCGGCGCCTTCCGCGGGGACGGGCTGACGAACCTGACGCTGAACGGCACCGGTTATATGCTGTTCTCGGACTATAGCGGCAAGGAGGCGGTTACCCGCACCGATGCGATGCAAATGTACGGCACGCTGCTGGAGGAAGCGAATAAGCAATCGCTGAACCTGGCGGTGAACCAGCCCAACGACTACATGCTGAAAGGGACGGCCTCGTACTTGGGCATAGCGATGGAATCGTCGCAGTTCATGTACACGACAGACACGGTTCCCTTTATCCAAATGACGCTTCATGGCGTCATGGATTATTATGCGAAGGATTCCAACCATCAAGCCGATCCGTCGGAGGACGTGCTCCGCATGATCGAATACGGCGCTTACCCGTCCTTCGTCATTACGAAGGAGCCTTCCTGGAAGCTGCAAAATACGCCGTCGAGCGACCAGTTCTCCACCGCCTACGCGGATTGGGCGCCGGAGATCAAACGCCAGTACGAGATGGCGAACGAGGCGCTGAAGCCGGTGCGGCACGCGTTCATGACGGGGCGCGAGGTGCTCGATTACGGGGTGGTCAAGGTAAGCTACTCCAACGGCGCCGCGATATGGGTGAACTATACCGGCCAGGATTACCGCAGCGGATCAGTTGACGTGAAAGCGCGCGATTTTGCCGTGACGGGAGGCGACCGGTCATGAAGAAGATGAAGATGCCCAAGGCAAGGCGCGAGGCGCTGATCGGGTATACGCTCGTGCTGCCGTGGATCGTCGGCTTCCTGCTCTTTATGGCGTATCCGCTCTATTTCTCGCTCTTCATGAGCTTTCACAAGGTCGCGGTAACGCCGGAGGGTATCAAGACGCAGTATTTGGGCTGGGGCAATTATAAGGAAGCGTTCCTGACGGACCCGGAATTCATTCAACAGCTGCTGCTGTTTGTCAAGTCGACCGTGCTGATGATTCCGATCGTCATCGTGTTTTCCCTGTTCGTCGCGCTGCTGATCAATCAGCCGATCCGGGGACGGCAGCTGTTCCGCGCGATTTTCTTCCTTCCGGTCGTGATCACGAGCGGCGAAGTGGTGCAGGAGCTGTTCTCGCAGGGCGCGGCGACGATTCCTTTGATGGATCAATCCGGCATCATCGATTATTTGCAGAACTCGCTTCCCCATGCGTGGGGGAGCCCGCTGATCGACGTCATCAACAAGTTCATTCTGATCCTGTGGTACTCAGGCGTCCAAATTCTTATCTTCCTGGCGGCGCTCCAGAAGGTGAACCCGCAGGTCTACGAGGCGGCTGCCATCGACGGCGCCTCGCCGTGGGTAAGCTTCTGGAAGGTGACGCTGCCGGAGGTCAAGCCGTTCATTCTGGTCAATCTCATTTACACGACGGTGGATCTGTTCACGAATACGTTCGGTGACGTGATCAAGCTCATTCAAGACAAAATGTTTCAAGTCAACACGGGCTTTGGCTATTCGAGCGCGATGGCCTGGATTTTCTTCGCAGTCATCCTTGTCGTGCTGCTGATCATCGCCTGGTTTTTCCGAAACCGCGACAACGCGGTCAGAAGATAGGAGGAAGACAGATATGAGAGATGTGCCCTCAGAGCCGCAAGTGACGCGGAAAGCGGCGAGCCGGCGGACGGAGCTGCGCCGCTGGATCGATAAAGCGACCCATCTGCTGTGGGGCAGGCAGGGCAATGACGGACTGCTGCTCAAAACCATGGTGTACGCGCTGCTCGTCATCGTCGGGTTCGTATACGTATATCCGCTGCTGTTCATGGTTTCGCAGAGCTTCAAAAGCTTGCCGGATCTGCTCGATCCGACGGTCGGCTGGATCCCGCGGCAGCTGGAATGGAACAATTACGTCCAGGCGTGGCATGTGCTTCACTATATGAAGGCGCTTGGGGTTTCGCTGCTGAATTCGGTCTTGCCGGCCATTGCCCAGACGATATCATGCGCTGTCGTGGGCTACGGCTTCGCCAAATATAAATTCCCGGGCAAGCCCGTGCTGTTCGCGCTGATGCTCATTACGTTCGTGGTGCCGAAGCAGGTCATCATGATCCCCATGTTCCTATTGTTCAAGGAGTATCACATGCTTGAGACACCGCTGCCGTTTATCGTCCCGGGGATCTTCGCCCAAGGGCTGCGCGGGGCGTTGTTCATTCTGATCTATGTGCAATTTTTCCGCACGATTCCGGTTGCGCTCGAGGAGGCTGCCGCGATCGACGGGGCAGGCGCGTTCAAAACCTTCATCCGCATCATTCTGCCTATTTCCGTGCCGGCGATCGTCGTGGTCTATCTGTTCTCCATGGTGTGGCACTGGAACGAAACGTACTTGGCTTCGCTGTACCTGGGCAATGCCATGACGACGCTGCCGCAGGAGCTGAAGACGTTCAACGATGCGTTCAAGGCGATGTACACGGGCGGGGCGAAGGTGACGGACGTCAACGAAGCGATTCGAATGGCGGGCACGCTGCTCATCGTCCTGCCGCTTCTGGCGCTCTACTTGTTCGCGCAGAAGTATTTCACCCAAGTGGTCGACAAAACGGGATTAACCGGAGAGTAAGGCTATGAACATCGGATAACCGTTTCGGCTGCGGCCGGGCCATTCATTTTCAGGAGGAGCGTGTTCGAGAATGATCGAAATCATCGATAAACAGATTCGCATAGACGGCAGGCCGCAAATGATCCTGTGCGGCGAGATTCATTATTACCGGCTGCGCCGCGAGGAGTGGCAGGACCGCATCGACAAGCTGAAGCTGGCCGGCTGCAACGCGGTCGCGTCCTATGTGCCGTGGATTTGCCATGAAGAGACGGAGGGAGAAATCGACCTGCGCGGAACGAAGCGCCCGGAGTATGATTTGGCGGGCTTTATCGATCTGTGCCGCGACAACGGGCTGTACTTCTTCCTGCGTCCCGGACCGTTCATTATGGCGGAGATGAAGAACGAGGGGCTTCCTTACTGGATTTACGACAAGTATCCGGAAATCGTGCCGCTCGGTTGGGACAACCGCCCTGCCACGACCAGGACTGTCGATTACCTGGCGCCGAACTACCTGAAGGAAGTGCGCCGTTGGTATCAAGCCGTGATGGAGATCGCCGCGCCAAGGCTGCAGCCGAGCGGCGGGAACATCATCGCGATCCAGCTGGATAACGAAATCGGCATGCTGTCCTGGGTAAGCAACGGACCGGATTTGACGCCGCTCGTCATGGACGATTTTGCAAGCTGGCTGGCGAAGGCGCATTCGGCCGAAGCGCTCTCTGAACGCTATCCGTTCGACCTCTCGGATCCGGCTGCGCGCTCGTCGGCGCTTCGCTCGCCGGAGGAAGCGTACGCGCCGGCGCTGCATCTGGATTTGGGCCATTACATGCGCAGCCGCTTCTCGCGGTATGTGGATACGCTCCGCCAA
Organism: Paenibacillus sp. JT31N11; assembly: GCF_056269285.1. Taxonomy (NCBI): domain Bacteria; kingdom Bacillati; phylum Bacillota; class Bacilli; order Caryophanales; family Paenibacillaceae; genus Paenibacillus; species Paenibacillus sp. JT31N11. Next base: position 141,471 of record NZ_JBWDNQ010000009.1, on the reverse strand, counting down.
TATGCCGAAGAATTTGGCGCTTCCGGGGTTCCATTCGTGGTGAACATTCACGGCACCGGGGGAGGACGCGGCTTTACGTTCCCCATCGGCATCAGCCAGCTGTACGAGTCTTACGAAGGCAAGCCGGGTTTACTGTCCGGCTCGGATATCTACTTCGGCGACCTGGACATGAATACATTCCAGGATCTGTACTTGATCAATGGGTTCATGGACGCGGTTCACGACGAGCACCAGCCGCTCACCTCGGTAGAGTTCAACTGCGGCGACGGCAATTTCGGCGAGCTGCTCGCCGCGCGCTACGACGTCTCGGCTGCGGATTTCAAAATGCGCATGTGCGTCGCCCAAGGAAACCGGCTCATCAACTATTACTTGTTCTGCGGCGGCCGCAACGGCAGGCTGGAGCATGGGCGGGACGATGGCAACAACCGCGTCGCCTTCACGGGCGAGCGTCATGGCTTCGCCGCACCCGTCGGGCCGGAAGGGCAGCTGAACTATACGTTTCCGCGGATGGCGCGCGGCATTCAGGCCGTCATGGCTGTTGCCGATAAAGTCGCCGTCATGAATGAAGAGCGCGACGGGGTCGCATTTGCGTTTATTCCCGACTACTACATGACGGAATACCGGTATGCGGGCAGTCCGGCCATGAAGGCGTTGTACGACAATATTGAAGCAAACCGCGCGCACTGGGGCTGGGAGACGATGGCCCGCGCCATGTTGATCGCCGGCTACAGGTTCGGCGCGGCCGATATCCAGAACAGGCCGCTTCGCGTATCCGAAACGCCCGTGCTGGCACTGCTTTCTGCCAGCTATATGGATGAAGCGCTGCAGTGCAAGCTGGCGGATTACCTCATGGAAGGCGGCAATATGCTTCTGTACGGCGAAGTGCCGCAATACGACATGGAAGCTCGTCCGTGCACGATTCTGGCGGATTGTCTGGGCCTTCGCCTGCTTGAAGAGCATCGTGATTCATCCGGTTACTTTCCCTCGGTCATGGCCGAAGGCTGGGCGGCGCCGCGTCCGGAAGTGCGCACGCATTTTGCGCAAACGTTCGAAGCCGTACGCGGGGCGCCGCCGTTCTTCCGCTTGTACGGCAGCGGGCAGCCCTGCGGCTTCGAGTGCATGGTCGGCCGCGGGCGGGCTATCGTCATGACGGCGCGGTATCGAACGGATATCGATCTGTTCCGCACCGCCCTCGAGCGGCTTGGGGCAAAAGCCGGTCTGACGCATGACTGCCCGCATCACGGCATCTTCATGACGTCGACGCGTTCGGCAGCCGGCGAGCGGTTTATCCATCTGTTAAATCTTGACGGCTTCGACAAGACGCTGCGTCTTTACGATGCCGGAGCACCGCTGTTCGAAGGCCGCGAGCTGATGCTGGCCGGTAAGGACGGCGTCATGCTGCCGGTCGGCGTCGCTGTGGGCGGCGCGAACATTGCCGCGTCCACCGCAGAGATCATGGAGGTCGGGGAAGCGCAAATTGTATTCCGGCTCACGCAGGCGGAGGATTGGATCGATCTCGAGACAACGCGCGGGATCCTGCCGGGCGAGAATTACCGGATTGAGAGGTATGGCGGAGTACAGCGGATTATTTCTCATCAGCATGCAAAAGTCGACGACCGGTTGATCGTGCGTTTCGGCGCCTAGTGTTGGGAAGGGAGAGAACAAGATGGCCTTATCGGACGAGTCTTTGTTGGAGCTCGAGAGCAAGCGAAGCTTTCTGTTTTTCTGGGAGGAAGCGAATACGGACCCTGCAAGCCCGGGTTACGGACTGATCCGTGACCGGGCGCCGGGGCGTCCGGATATGGCGAGCATCGCCTCGGTCGGTTACGGCTTGACCGCGATCGCGATCGGTGCCGAACGGGGATGGGTGACGCGCGAGGAAGCATTCGAGCGCGCACTTGGAACGCTCTATACCTGCTGGAAGAATGCCGAGCATCGTCACGGCTTCCGCGAAGCAATACCGCAATTGCGAAGTATCCGTCATCGACACGGCGATTTGCATTTGCGGCGCGCTCACAGTCGGTGAATATTTCGGCGGCGAAGTCAAGCGCCTGGCGCAGGCGATCTACGAACGGGTGAAGTGGAATTGGTATCGCAATCCGGAGACGGACCAGTTCTATATGGGCTACAGCGACGAGAAAGGCCAACATTTCGGGACGTGGGATCATTACGCGGAGCAATTCATGATGTATTTCCTCGGCGCCGCGTCTCCGACGCACCCGGTGCCTGCCCATATGTTCGACGACTTCGTGCGTTATGTCGGCTATTACGGCGGACACGGGCCGGTCATTCATAGTACGGGCGGCGCCTTGTTCGTGTACCAGTTCTCGCATGCCTGGTTCGATTTCCGCGGACGCAGGGACCGCTACGGCGTAGACTGGTTCGAGAATTCCGTGCAGGCATCGCTCGCGAACCGGCAGTTTTGTATCGATCATGCAGACCGTTCGAAGACGTTTGGTCCCGATGCGTGGGGGCTTACCGCCTGCGATGGCCCGCGCGGCTACAGCGGCGGTTACGGAGCCGATCCGAACACGACGAAGCGGGATTACGTGGACGGGACGATTCCGCCCTGCGGAGCTGCGGGCTCGATTGTCTTCACCCCGAAGGAATCCATTGCGGCGCTTCGCAACTATTACGAGAACCATCCGCAGCTGTGGGGAAAATACGGCTTCACGGATGCCTTTAACCTGGATGAGACGCCGGCTTGGTACGCGGAGGACGTCATCGGCATCGACAAAGGCATTACGCTGCTCATGATCGAGAATTACCGCACCGGCTTCGTCTGGCGGCAGTTCATGAAAGCCGCTCCGGCACGAATCGGCATGGATATTTGCATGGGTGCAGACAATGACATGAACACAGATACAGACACAGATTCTATTGCTTAAACAGAGAGAAAAGAGGAGAAACGGGTGAGCACCATATCACAGACGACCGATACGAAGATTCACGTGGAAGAAGGCCTTTACCGGTTTACGTTTTTAAGCAGCGGCGATCTGTTCGAGGCCTCTCACAACGGGCATACGCTGATTAATCAATTGCAGGCCAATACGATCGACGGCGCCTTGAATAATCTCTATTTGCGCCGGTTTACGGCGGACGGCGTCGAAGCAGTCCCGCTGCTTGGCATCCGTTCGTCCAGCCGTCTGCGCCGGTCGGAACGGGCGCTGATCTGGGAAGGCTCCGCATGGGGTGTTTCCTACCAAGTCGCCTTTCAGCTGACGGAGATGGGCGTTTGGTTTTGGGAGGTTTCGCTTGGTGGCGCAAAGATCGAGCTCGATGTGATCTACGGCCAGGACATCGGTCTTGCCGACCGGGGAGCCGTGCGTTCCAATGAGGCCTACGTATCGCAATACATCGGGCATTCCGTCTTCAAGGATTCCGCCAAAGGTTATGTCATCTGCTCGCGCCAGAACCAGCCGCAGGGCGGAAAGTTTCCGTACATGCAGCAGGGTTCGCTGACCGGCGCGGCCGGCTATTCGACGGACGGCTTCCAATTCTTCGGCTTGTCCTACAAGGAAACCGATGTCCCTGAGCGGTTGTCGCAGGCGTCGCTCGCGAACGAAATCTACCAGTACGAGTTTGCCTATGCGGCGCTGCAGTCCGAGGGCATCCGGCTGGACGGTACCGCTCGGGTCGTTTTCTATGGAATGCTGAGGGACGATCATCCTCATGCGGCTGAAATGCTTGAATTTGGCGAAGACGTGGCCGAGGCCTGGAGGCAGGTTGGCGAACGCCGGCTGGAGCCGGGCGATTATTTGGAGATGCCGGCACTCAAGGAAACGATCGGCAAGCCGCTTCGCGCACTCTCCATGACGCGCGGGGAAATCGAACGCCATTTTCCCGTGCGCTTGCAGGAGGAGCTGGACGGCGAGACGCTGCTGTCGTTCTTCACTTCTACTTACGAGCATATTGTGCTGAAGGAGAAGGAGCTGCAAGTGGAGCGTCCGCACGGGCATATCCTGATGACCGGCGGCAACGACCGCTTGAACGACCAGGTCCTGACGACAACGGCTTACATGTACGGCATGTTCAACTCGCAGCTCGTCGTGGGCAATACGTCGTTTCATAAAATGATATCCAACGCCCGCAGCGCCTTGAACGTCTTGAAAGCATCCGGTCAACGGATTTATGTCGAGCTTGACGGCAGCTACCGGTTGCTCACGCTGCCTTCGATGTTCGAAATGGGCTTCAATTACGCTCGTTGGTCCTATAAGCTCGAAGATGATATCGTGACGATCACGTGCTTCACGGCCGTGGATGCGCCGGAGGTCTGCCTGCAGGCAGCGTCGGAGAAAGGGATCGCGTACCGTTATTTGGTCACGAATCAAGTGATCATGAACGTGAACGAGTATGAACGGCCTTTCCTCATGGAGCATAGTGGGGACACTGTCACCTTCAGAGCCGCGGAAGGAACACTCAGCGCTTCGGCTTACCCGGACTTGCGTTATCGCCTGCGTGTGACGGGTGCGGAAATGAACGTCGGCGACGAACGCTTGCTTGCGGCCAATGTACGGGCAGGCGATGCTTCGCTCGTAGTGCTGGAACTGGCCGCAAGCCCGTCCTGGAATCTAACCGTTCAAGGCTTGCTGCACGGTCAGCCGCTGCCATTCGAAGACCGCTCGCTGGAAACGGAGAAGGAGCGGTACGCGCGGTTTTTAAGCAAGGTCATGAACGGGTTTCGCCTGTCCATGGAGGAGGGCATTCCCGCCGAGCTGGACAAAATGAATGCGCTGGCATGGTGGTACACTCACAATATGCTCGTGCACTTCTCCTCTCCGCATGGGCTTGAGCAATACGGCGGGGCGGCTTGGGGAACACGCGACGTCTGCCAAGGGCCGGTTGAGTATTTCCTGGCGACGCACAACTACGGCACAGTCCGGGATATTCTGCTGAGAGTATATGCGCATCAATACGAGGACACGGGGAACTGGCCGCAGTGGTTCATGTTCGACCGCTACTTCAACATTCAAGCCGACGAGAGCCATGGCGATATTATCGTCTGGCCGCTTAAAGTGCTGGGCGACTACCTGCGGGCGACGAAGGACTTCGGCATTCTGGAGGAGCTTGTTCCGTTTATGAACCGACAGACCTTCGATTTCGCGGAAACCCGTTCCTCCGTGCTGCTGCATGCCCGCAAGGAAATTGAATACATCCGCGCACATTTCGTGCATGGCACGCATCTGTCTGCTTATGGAGACGGCGATTGGGATGACACGCTGCAGCCCGCGAACACCCTGCTCAAACGATTCATGGTGAGCAGCTGGACGGTTGCGCTGACCTTTCAGACGATCAAGGGATTTGCGACGGCCGTCGAAGAGTACGACGCGGCGCTTTCCGAAGAGTTGAAGGGGCTGGCTGCCGGCATTCAAACGGATTTCAACCGCTTCATGCTTGCGAAGGACGTCATTCCGGGCTTTCTGTATATGGAAGAGCCGGAAGCTGCCGAGTTGATGCTTCATCCGGAGGATACGTCGACCGGCATCCGCTATCGCTTGCTTCCAATGACCCGGAGCATGATCGGCGAGCTGCTGACGAAGGAACAAGCGGAGGCGCACTATGCCATCATTAAAGAGAAGCTCTATTTCCCTGACGGCGTCAGGTTAATGGACAGGCCGGCATCCTATGCGGGCGGCGTCAGCACGCGCTTCAAGCGCGCGGAGCAGGCGGCCAACTTCGGCCGCGAAATCGGTTTGCAGTACGTCCATGCGCATATTCGCTTCGTTGAGGCGATGGCCAAGCTGGGTTACCGCGACGAGGCGTGGAAGGCGCTGCAAATGATCAACCCGGTCGGGCTGACGGATGTGGTGCCGAATGCCGAGCTTCGTCAGAGCAATGCGTATTTCAGCAGCTCCGACGGGAAGTTTAACGACCGCTACGAAGCGCAGAAGCGGTTCGAAGCGCTCAGAGACGGCCAAGCGCCGGTCAAGGGAGGCTGGCGAATCTATTCCAGCGGTCCGGGGATCTATATGAACCAGCTCATTTCGGGCTGCCTGGGTATCCGTCAGGAAGGCGGCGATTTGGTGGTGGATCCCGTACTTCCCGCCGAGCTGTCCGGCTTGCGGTTTGCCTTCCGGTTCATGGACCGGCCGGTCGAGTTTGTCTACCGCCTTGCAGGCGGCGAGGGCAATCGGGTCGCGGTGAACGGCGCGGATGTACGGGTTCGGGAAACGCATAATCGCTATCGGCCGGGCGGAATGCGGATTGGCCGGGAGCTTCTGGCTGCCGCTCTGACATCCGAACATAACGTAATCGAGATCTTTATTTAAGGGAAGGGGGGCGTACGAAGCAGGACGCCTATCCAATAGCGATGCTTCGGTTCGGCATAGTTAACAAGCGAGCAGATTTTACTAACTAACAGGAATGGTGGAGATAAGGTGAGAGTTAGCGCAGAAGAACTAGCCTCCGGCAAATTATTGCCGGAGACGATTGAACTGGCGGTTCAACTTATTAAAGTGAACGGGTACGTGTTGTTTGAAGAAGTGCTGCCCAGAGCGCAAGTGGACGAGCTATACGATAAGATCGGCCGCCTTCTGGACGGATTTATGGACAAGAACCATTTCGACGTAAACGAGGGATTCCATGACGGGACGAATCATATCGGCCTCCATTTGCCGTTCGAGCAGCCGTTTTGCAACGAGAACATCATTGCCCATCCTTTCGTAACCGATGTCATCGACCAAATTTTGGGTTCGGACTGTCTATTGACTTACTTTGCCTCGAATACCTCTATGCCCGGCGGGACGAAGGCGCAGCATGTTCATGCCGACATGGGAGCAAGATTTGGTGACCGATGTACGGTGAATTTGCCGATCACCCATCTTGTCGTCAACTATCCGCTTGTCGATGTAACGGAACAGAACGGTCCTATGGAGGTATGGCCAGGGGGGACGCATTTGCACCCGGATAATTGGTACAGCTCGAAGGTGCTTGACAAATCCAGGCTTGCCGAGCATATGCTTTCCTTCAAAGCCACCATGCCGGCTGGTTCCATTATGATAAGAGATGACCGGATGTGGCATCGCGGCACGCCGAATCAATCGGATCATCCCAGACCGAACATTGCCCTGATTTATACGGCAGCGGAAAACGGACCGCAGCAGGGCAGCATTCAAATTCCGCAGGAGACCTACAATGGGTTCTCCGACAAAACGAAACAACTGGTCCGCAAAGAGAAAATTGGCTTTCCGGCAGCTCAGCCCTACTAAGCGAGCCCTCCTCGCCTGACCGCACGGTCAGGTGTTTTTTTTATACTGGTACGCAGTGAGCCGACCAAAGTCACTGAGGCTCAACCGTCAGTTGAATCGTCTTGTTCAAATGACTACTAAAGGAAAAACACCAAACACCTTCCCCTCCAAGTAGGATAATGTTGGCCAATCGGAGCACCGATGCAGCGCCTTGATTCTCCATCTTCTCAATGAACAGTGCGATACATTGCATTAATGAATATATATATTGAAAAGTACCGATTAACTAGGGGAAAATAGAGGAAGGTTAATCCGGGCACACACATTTGCGCGGCTCCAATGGAGTCCGCCTGAAGGAGGATGAATATGGCAAGGAAACGAAAGGCCAAAAAATCCTTGATCAAGGAGTTAAAAGCAACCCTTTATTCTCTCACGAAGCCAAAGCGCATTTCCAAGAAAACCAAGAGTCGGAAAGCCACCACAACAAAGAAAACAATTAAAACCAGGGCTGAAAGCACCCTGGAATTGCAAAAGAAATTGGAACAGGATTTAACCCTGAAAATGACGCAGGGTATGCAAAAGATAAAGCGGGAGATGGAACAAGAACTCTTGGAAAAATTAACAAGCAAGAGGCCAGCAACGAATAGTGATGAAGAAGTTTCTTCCGAAGTTAAGAAAACGAAAGTGCGAAAAGTCTCCAAAAGCGTGACTGCAGGAAAGTCATCCACCAAAACTACAAAAGGAAAATTTAAGCCGAAAACGGATTGTACATTACTTAAATTACTTACATTATCTGATAGTTTAGGACGCAGAGTAGTAGTCGGTTACGAGGTTTTAGACAATAGCAGCCAGGAGATCTGGGGCATTGACATCCATGAGGGTGCCAAATTAGGCAGGTCTAAAAAGATTTTGAATACAAAAGTAAAGAGCCGTAAAGTTGGTCCGGATCGACAGTACTATTTGGTACATATATCAGATGATGCTCTCTATTACTCTGAAGAGTACGCTAAAGCGATCCTGGAGCGAGGAAAACTGACAACCGCGAACTATACGCCTGAATTGGCAGACGCAATCAAGACCGCTCACGAATCAGGATATAAAAACAATAGTAAATTGCCTAAACTGGGTTAATGCCATGCCCTACAATTTTCGAGGGTTTTATTTGGAGATATCAAGTGATCACTGAAAAGATAAATTTCTAATGATATAAAGGAATTAATGATAGGGGCACAGAAGAATAACATTTGAGAGAGTCAAAGCCAGTACACATTCGTTCAAAGTTCAGTTACTAACATTTAGTTACAGGTATTAGCCTATGTTTCCCGAATACCCTAGTGTGGACCGAGACTGGGGAAAATTGAACTGGAAAAGGATGGTATCCAATCATGGGATTGTATGGGAAATTGGAAATCCGGGATGTCAAAACGATTCTAACCGCTCCTGAGGGGATTAATCTGATCGTTGTGAAGATCGAGACGAACGAACCTGAATTATACGGATTGGGCTGCGCTACGTTTACCCAGCGGTATTTAGCTGTAGCTACGGCGATTGATGAATATTTGAAACCGTTTCTGATTGGAAAAGATCCCTCCCGCATAGAGGATATTTGGAGTACAGCGATGGTTAGCTCATATTGGCGCAACGGTCCCGTGCTCAACAACGCCATCTCGGGCATCGACATGGCTCTTTGGGATATTAAGGGGAAAATAGCGGGCATGCCGGTCTATGACCTGCTGGGAGGCAAATGCAGAGAGGCAGCCGCGGTTTACCGGCATGCAGACGGCACGAGCTTGCAGCAGGTTGAAGAGAACGTCATTCGGTTTAAAGAGCAGGGTTACAAATATATTCGCTGCCAATGGGGCGGATATGGCGGTAAGCAGCGGGCCATGCATACCCCCGAAGGGGCTATGGCAGGAGCTTATTATGATCCGGATGCTTATGCCCGCAGTGTGCCTGCTTTGTTCGAGCATATCCGATACAAAATCGGGTTTGACGTGGAACTACTCCATGATATTCATGAACGGATCGCTCCGATCGAAGCCGTCCGATTAGCCAAGGAATTGGAGCCGCATCGTTTATTTTTCCTGGAAGACCCACTCGCTCCTGAGGATTTGGACTGGTTCCGTGCCATTCGAAATCAATCCTCTACTCCGATTGCGATGGGAGAATTATTCGTTCACCCACAGGAATGGATTCCATTGATTAAAAATCAATTGATTGACTTTATTCGCTGCCACATCAGCGCGATCGGGGGCATTACGCCTGCGCGCAAGCTGGCCGTGTTGTCCGAAGCGTTCGGTGTGCGCACCGCTTGGCACGGTCCCGGCGACGTCTCGCCTGTCGGCCATGCCGCTAACCTGCATCTGGATATGAGCTCGCTGAACTTCGGTATTCAGGAATGGTATGACCCCTCCGATATTATCCGGGAAGTATTCCCGGGTACGCCGGAAGTCCGCAACGGCTTTGCATACCTGAACGGTAAGCCGGGTCTAGGCATCGACATTAACGAGGAGCTGGCGAGCAAATATCCGACCGAGAACAAGCTGCCCGCATGGACGTTAGCGAGAAGGCCGGACGGCACATCTGCACGGCCTTAGGGTTTAGACTATTTCAATGTCTAATGATATGGGGACAGTCTCTTGGCTGTAATTTCGATAAAAACGATTATTTACTCCTAGTTATAAGAAATAATCCTTCGAACGTCCGCTACCTCCGGTAAACAGCCTATCCAGTCCGGCAAGTAGCAATTGTACTCTCATGTGATCATGTTCGGAACATACCATTCAGCGGAATCCGGTAAAAAGCCAAGAAGGCGCTTGCGACTGGGGAGGCATGCCCCAGACCGACAAGCGCCTAACTTGAATGATGATGTAAAAAAAAGGGTTGCCCCGATCTAATGGATTGTCCCCTTCTGGTCAAGAGCTAGGAGATGCTACCGCTGGTTTTAACCCAGTACAAGACCGATGGTGGTATTCTCGTCGGGTGTTCCGAGCCAATATCCATAAGAATGGGCTACTTCAACAAAACGCTGTAAAGCCGCCGGCTCTGGAGGACCCGGTGGCACGGAATCGACCGAGCGGCCGATTTCATTAAAAAATTTCCCCATTTTCACCGTTGTTGCGATCAGCAAGGTTGTATTTTCGCTCGAGTAGTTTCGCCAAGCGTGCTTCCGGTTTCCTGGAATATCAACAGTATCGCCGACGCGAAATACCTCCCAGCCGTCTCCCGTCCAGGCTTCAAGTTCCCCAGAGAGAACAAAGAAAGTTTCGCGATCCTCATGACTATGAACAGGCACGATAACGCCTGGCCCAATCTCGCCCTTCATCAGGCAGTAGGACTGATCGTCCGATAACTCCGTTAAGTGCTGAATACGCGGTCCAAGTATATCCAAAACCTTTGACATTATATATTCTCCTTTTATGAATTTTAAATTTAAACCATTTATACGCTAACATATTGTTCAATGGTCGGTCAAATGGTTGGAATCGCATTAGCATTGCCTTCAAAGCCGATATGATCCATAATCATTTTATAAGAGGCTACGATTCTGATTGTGGAAGCCCCATAACAAGTCGCGTAAATCGCGGCTTTTTTGTTTTATGGGACAAAGTCCCTGTCATTTATGGGATCAAGTTCTTGTCAATTGCCAATGACAAGAACTTGATCCCATTCCTGATAAAGGTAGAAGGGAGCACGTCAGATTGAGTTCGACATTTTTCCGCGGTCAGCATTGGAACAACTCGGCGTAATTTCCTATCGTCCACAATGCGCGGGTTTGCCTGTGAGATGTATATTTCAGGAAGATTGAAGTCATTATAGTTGGTAGCGAATCGGGTGCATATTCGGATCAAAGGAGCAGGAAAATGGGAAAACTTGATGGCAAAGTGGCATTAATTACAGGAGGCAATAGCGGAATTGGTTTGACAACCGCCAAATTGTTCATCGCAGAAGGTGCGAAGGTCGTGATTACAGGCCGGAATCAAACCACATTAAACTCGGTGGCAGAGGAACTTGGCTCCAATGTCCTTGCGATTCAGGCGGATGCAGCTGATCCGGCAAGCATGGAGAACGCGGTGTCCGAAGCAGTCGCAGCCTTCGGCGGATTGGACATCGTTTACGCGAATGCCGGCATTGCATCTTCTACGCCATTAGGAGGCACAGCGCTTTCGGTTTTCGAGGAAGTCCTCAAGGTTAACGTGACCGGCGTCTTCTTCACGGTACAAGCCGCTCTGCCCCATCTGAAGGAAGGGGCTTCGGTCATCTTGACCGGCTCAACGCGCGCAACGGACGGGGCGCCGGAAAGATCCGCCTACGCGGCGAGCAAAGGAGCCATCAGCAGTATGGCAAGAGTGTTCGTATCCGAGTTGTCGCCGCGGGGCATCCGCATAAACACGGTGGTGCCAGGGGCAACACGCACACCCATTTGGAAAAAGTCGACCTCTGAAGAAACCGCGAAACTGGAAGCTGCGCAAGCGCGTACGATTCCGCTTAACCGTATGGGTGATCCGGAGGAAATAGCCGATGCTGTCTTGTTCCTGGCTTCCGATGATTCCTCATTCGTGCAGGGAGCGGAAATTACCGTTGATGGGGGAGCGCGCTCAGCACCTTTAGGGGCTCCCATATACCGAGTAAAACATAACTAACGCGTTAAACAGGACTTCTTCTTGTTGACCCGTACTCGTCCAATCCTATGTTTAAAATACTATATGCGCCTGTATACTTTGGCTCCGTCGTTCATCGGAAGGTACCCTCTCCCAGTTATTCAACAGTGTCGGTCGTTTGTTGCATATGGTTCAGAAGCGGCGAGATTAGCGATTTTAGTCCCATGGGATCTCTTTATAAAGCGGAATCGGGGAAGCCGCGGCCAAGCAGCTGACCGAAAAGGGGGCAAAGCTGGTGTTGGTGGCACGGCGAGAGGATCGTCTGAAGGCGCTCGCGGAAGAGATCGTCCTAGGTAAGCAGCGAAGCGGCGTACATGGTAGCAGACGTGGCTACCGGATCGCGGACGCCATAGTCTACGCAATCGGGCAGCCGGATGAAGGGAGCGTGAGCGAAATCATTGTCCGTCCGGCGGCGCTATCCATGTAACGAGCAGCCAAACAAGAGCTGACCGGACCCGGTCGGCTTATTTATGTTATGCGCTTCGCCAGTGGTTAGATTGCCGCATTACTTGGTTTCTGTCGATTCATCCTAAACAACCATGATTATGAGGTAGAAGATGATTGGTTTGAACAGTTGGAAGGGAAGTCGGGGAATGGGCAGGTTAAGTTTAATTTTGTGCAGCGGCAGTGATGACGCGTATCTCGTGTAAAACTTGCTCATAATAAGGTTCGTCTTGATAATGTTCGCTGAAGAGATCCTCGAACCGGTCTATATCCGTTCGAAACTGATTTGTGACAATGCCTCTATACCAAGGCAGGATAAAGTTGAAGAGAGATCGCCCTTTTTCCTCGCGTAGGTTGTCTTCCGTTAGACCTTTACCAATAAAATATCTTAAAATCGACTGATAGCTGCGAAATACCACCTCACCAAAATTGTAACCACTCGGTTGATTTCCTTCGAATTGAAACATGCTCCAATTCACGACACAAAATTTAGGGTTTTTCATCAATATCGCGTATTGAAGATACATTTGATTAAAGGAGGAATCCAGAAACAGGTCAGGCTGCTCGATTTGTTCCAGATCCTCTCTTCGCAAAATCATGCCTGAAATGAAAGTGGACATGATAGTCGATGCGGCGAGAAACGCTTGCGCACCTTCGGCCGTATATACACGACGGTCATTGTTGTAGGTATGAATATGGATAATCCCACAATCTCTATGGTTTTTCACAATATCGAGAAGCGGCATCAGTGTGCCTTCCACACAATAATCGTCATCACCTTGCATCTTGATGAATGATCCTTGAGCCAGGTGCATGACGTGGTAAATATTGCGGTCCGCACCTGTATTCTCGCTATTGCGGGAATATTTCAAAAAGGGATACTGAGCTGCATAACGCCTAACAACATCAGGTGTATCGTCTGTCGAGGCATTGTCCGAAACAAGCACTTCCACTGGTGCACCAGCCTTTATTTGGGTTAATATCGTTTGCAGGCAGCGGTCTAAATTGGCCGATCGATTGTAAGTTGGAATGCAAATCGAGAGCAGGGGAGGGATCTGTTTCGGGGTTGGTTTATATATGGTATTATAGGCATCTGTTTTTTTGCCCACATCGACCCATCTATCCAGAACTGGTTCGTATATTTGTATGATTTGCGCAGGTGCGCCACCTACGATGCATTGCTCCGGCACATCTTGTTCGACTACGCTGCCGGGAAGCACGATACTGCCCCGACCAATACGGATATTGCCGACAATGACAGACCCTGCCCCTATGCGTACCCCTTCCCCGATACATATCTCACCTGAAGTTTCAATCAACGATTGCGCTGTTACGGGTTTTCCGACTTGTCGGTATTCATGATCCGTATCCGAAAGATATACTCGTGGTTCGATAATGACATCCCGTTCAAGCTCTATCCTGTTTAAAGCAGATATAGTAAGTCCCGGTTCGCATATACAGCCATCGCCAATAATGATTTTCGGCTTTGAACCTGTTCCATTTGCAATAATATTTAGCCAATAATCTCCACGAATCGATACACTGCTTCCGATGGATATTTCCTCTGGATGATGGAATTGGCCGCTTAGATCAAGGATTGACGCCTTCCCAAATCGATAAAAGGCAGAAGCCATTTGCGGATCTATGGATTCCGGCATGCAGGTGCTCCTCTCTGTTTGTCAGGTGCTTTTTAGAATAGAAGCAATAATGCTTAAACCATCTTCATAATAAGGCTCATCTTTATAATGCTCGATATAGATTTCTTCGAAACGATCCGTATCGGCTATCATGTTTGTCGCGATAATTTGTCTGAGCCACGGAATGGCGTATTCATAGAGCGTGCGTTTCTTCTCTTTAAGAATGTCATCAGGCGTCAATCCCCTTCCCAGGAAGTGTCGAAGGATCGACTGGTAGCTGCGGAAAATAATCTCCCCAAAATTATAGCCATCGGTAGAATTGCCTGCGTATGTGAACATGCAGCTATTCATCACGCAGAATCTTGGGTTTTCTTCCAGAATCGCATATTGAAGGTAAAGCTGATTAAATGAAGAGTCGAGAAATAACGCAGGCTCTTTTATTTTCACAAGATCTTCACGCCGCAGGATAATGGAGGTAATGAAGGTTGCGTATATGGATGTGGCATCCAGGTAAGCGCTCATACCTTCCCCGGTCCATATTCTTCCATCCCCGTTTCTTACGAAGATCTGAACGATGCCACAATCGCTGTGACTGTGCAGAACATGAAGCAACGGGTGCAATGTTCCATCCACATAGAAATCATCGTCACCCTGCAATTTGACGAATTTACCCTGCGCCAAATTCATAACGCGGAATATGTTCGGATCTCCACCGATATTTACTTCGTTGCGCACATATTTCATATTTGCATAACGCGAAGCGTAGCGTGCAGCGATTTCCGCCGTTGCGTCGGTAGAAGCGTTGTCCGAAACAATGACTTCTATCAATTCATTGTTTCCAATCTGCTCGTAAATGGATTGCAGGCAGTGTTCGAGATGGGGGGCGCGATTAAATGTAGGAAGGCATATAGAAAGCAGAGGATGGCGACGACGAGCAGTAAGCAGCTCATTCGCATGCTCTTCTCCGGAGACAGGAATCCAGGTACCGGAAGATACTTCATAAAGTTGAACTATGGCAGCAGGGATTCCCGCCACGACGCAATAATCGGGAACGTCTGTTAAAACTACACTGTTTGGTTTTACAACACTGCCCGTGCCTATGCGCACAGCACCCAGCAAAATAGCATTTGCACCGATCCACGCACCCTCGCCAATATGAACTTCCCCTCCATCAGCCGACTCGGGAATGCTTGGAATCGGAGCTCCTGTTGTCAGGTTCACTTCCATGTCCACTTGATCACTGATGTGAACATGGGGACCAATGAGTACGTTTCTCTCCAGTGTTACTTTATTCTTGGCGTTGATCGTCAGTCCATAATTGATCTGGCACCCGTCGCCAAGAAGGATAGCGGGCAGCTCATTCTCGGCGGTTATAATATTTAATGCATAGGGTGCGCGTATAAATACGCCATGTCCAATTGCTATTCGTTCAGGGGGATCGAAGATGCCCCCGCTTTGAATATACGTATGGTTGCCGAACTTCTGAAATCTTGCGGCTAATTCAGGCGTAATGTACATCGTTATTGAGCGCCTCCATCTCCATAGCTTAAGAGCATCCTATTCATGTTAGGCGTTTCGTGATCGAACTTTTAAGGATTTACCCCTAATCGAGACCCTGAGGGAGGGCGTGCATCGATGGCTATTCATTCAGGGTGCAGGCATAAATATATTCAATAAGCCTTTATAAGCCCTGAATGGGTTAAACATTTTCAAACCCCAGCATATATTTAAAAAATGAGCATATCGCTATGCACAAATTGCGGGATTTTTTCATGCAACTATGCAGGAGCAGGGGGATTCAACATCGATGAATTTGTCCGAGCAAAATCTAAGAAAACAAATTTTAGAATTAACAGTCGCATTCCATGAGGAGAAGTGGTCTCCGAAGACATTTCGACCAGGTGTTGATTATATTCCCGTCAGTGGTAAGGTATTCAATCACGAAGAGCTCACGCACTTGGTTGATGCGTCCCTTGATTTTAACTTGACGACAGACCGCTACGCGCTAAAGTTTGAGCGTGAATTCGCCAAATTCATGAATTGCAGGTATGCGCTCCTGACTAACTCTGGTTCTAGCGCTAATTTGCTGGCTATAGCAGCGCTTACTTCTGCTCAGCTTGGAGAGCGCAGACTTCGACCAGGAGATGAAGTTATTACCGTAGCGGCCGGTTTTCCTACAACAGTGAATCCTATAATTCAATATGGTCTGGTTCCCGTCTTTTTAGATATGGATATTCCTACGTACAATATGGACACTACACTCTTGGAAGCTGCAATAAGCAGCAAAACGAAAGCAATTATCATCGCTCATACGCTCGGTAATTCATTCCGTGTCGATGAGGTCAAACGAATTGCCGATCAGTATGGCTTGTGGCTTATTGAGGATACGTGTGATGCTGTTGGGACGATGTATCTAGGGAGCCGTGTTGGAACATTCGGGGATCTGGCGACAGTCAGTTTCTACCCGGCGCATCACATTACGATGGGTGAAGGAGGGGCCGTTCTGACCTCGTCCCCAAAGCTGAAAAAAATTGTAGAATCGTTTCGGGACTGGGGAAGGGATTGCTGGTGCGATCCGGGCAAAGATAACTCGTGTGGGAAAAGGTTCGAATGGCAGAATGGCGATCTCCCGCAAGGCTACGATCATAAATATACGTATAGCCATATTGGCTACAACTTGAAGGTAACCGACATGCAAGCGGCCGTCGGTGTCGCGCAATTGAAGAAGCTTGATGCATTCATTGCGAAACGCAAGCAAAATTTCACCTTCTTGAAAGCTGCGTTAAAGCCATTGGAAGATGTACTCATTCTACCGGAGGCCACCGAAGGAAGCGATCCGAGTTGGTTTGGGTTTCCAATAACCTTGCGGGAAGATGCGCCGCTATCACGCAATCAACTCGTTCAAGCATTGGAAAACCATCGTATTGGTACCCGGTTGTTATTTGCCGGGAATATACTCCGTCAGCCTGCTTATAAAGACATTACCTGCCGAATCGTTGGTGAGCTGCGGAACACAGACCGGATTATGAACCAAACCTTTTGGATTGGCGTGTATCCAGGACTTACCCCGGAAATGCTGCAGCATGTTGTGGATGTTTTTTATACGCTTTTGAAAAGGAGTTCTTCATCATGAAAGTAGTTATTCTGGCCGGAGGTTATGGAACAAGAATCAGCGAAGAAACACATTTAAAACCGAAACCGATGATTGAAATTGGTGACAAGCCGATTTTATGGCATATTATGAACAGTTATTCGAAATATGACTTTAGAGAGTTTATTATTTGTCTCGGATATAAAGGAAATGTGATTAAGGAATATTTCGCCCATTATTATTTATACGGCTCTGATGTGACATTTGATTTTGGGAGTGAAATCAAAAAGGTTACTATGCATAACCGCTACCAGGACCCTTGGAAAGTGACTTTAGTAGATACAGGTCAAGAAACAATGACAGGCGGAAGACTGAAAAGAATCCAGAAATACGTAGAAAATGAGCCCTTTATGCTTACTTATGGAGATGGCCTTTCGGATCTGGATATTGGAAAGTTAGTTGAATTCCATCATTCACATGGGAAAATGGCAACGTTGACCGCGACGCAGCCAACCGGACGGTTCGGAGCTCTGCACATTTCTGGCGAGAGTCAGGTGCTGGGATTTGAGGAAAAGCCACAGGGGGACGGTGGATGGGTGAACGGCGGTTTTTTTGTATTGCAGCCTGATGTATTTGACTTTATTGAAGGGGATACAACGGTATGGGAAAAGGAACCGCTGGAGTCTCTGGCAAAATCCGGTGAGTTGATGGCGTTCCATCATACGGGATTTTGGCATCCCATGGATACCCTGCGTGACAAAAATTATCTGGAGGATCTGTGGAAGACGGGAAAGGCCTCCTGGAATCGGAACGGATGAGATACGATGCCAAGTAGCAGTTTCTGGTCACAAAAAAAAGTGATGATTACAGGACATACGGGGTTCAAGGGGAGCTGGCTTGGTTTGTGGCTTCAGTCATTAGGAGCTGACGTAACCGGTTATGCATTGGAGCCAGCAAGCACCCCGAATTTGCATACATTATGCAGACTTGATAATACGATGCACTCTGTTACAGCCGATATTCGAAATCGAACCTCTTTGCTGAGAACCATTCAAGATACACAACCCGAAGTTATCTTCCACATGGCCGCTCAGCCATTCGTCCGATATTCTTATCAAAATCCTGTAGAAACCTTTGAGGTCAACGTTCTTGGAACCGTTAATCTCCTTGATGCGGTTAGAACGTCTATCGTGGATGGAGCAGGTATTAAAGCGGTCATTAATGTTACAACAGACAAATGCTATGAAAATAAGGAATGGACCTGGGGCTACCGTGAAATCGACAGGTTGGGTGGTTTTGACCCGTATTCCAACAGTAAAGCATGTTCAGAGCTCGTCACTTCATCTTTTCGAAACAGCTTTTTTAATCATAAGGATTATGCGACTCACGGACTTAGCGTTGCCACAGCAAGAGCTGGTAATGTAATTGGCGGAGGCGATTGGTCGGAAGATCGAATTGTTCCTAACAGCATGCAGGCTTTATTATCAAGAAGCAAGCTAAAAGTACGCAATCCTGTTGCTACCCGCCCTTGGCAGCATGTACTGGAACCGCTGCAAGGCTATTTGCTGTTAGCTCAAAAGTTGGTCGAGCATGGTACGGAATTCGGGGATGCGTGGAATTTTGGGCCTAAGGACGAGAGCGTGAAAAGCGTGGAGTGGTTGGTCAAGACGATCGGAACAATCTGGGGAGAGGATGAATTCTATGAATTGGCAGAAGGGAGCAATCCCCATGAAGCTGCCAATCTCAGTTTAGATAGCTCAAAAGCAAGGCGCGCTCTAGGCTGGCAGCCGGTTTGGGACGTGAAAACGGCGCTGGTGAAGACGGTGGAATGGTTTCAAGCCTACCAGCAGCAAGCTGATATGAAGGCTGTATGTTTAAAGCAATTAGAGGCATATACGAGCGCAAGGGTTAAGCAGGACAAATAGCCGTGGAGGGGATTCGTGTGAAGTTGTCCGACTATGTGATCGATTTCATAAGTAAACAAGGAATTGCTCATATATTCGAAATGACTGGCGGAGCTATCGTTCATTTACTTGACTCCACCGTTGACAGAAAGGATATGAGCTGCATTTCTGTCCATCACGAACAAGCCGCTGCTTTCGCTGCTGAGGGATATAGCCGGATAAACGGTAAGCTTGGAGTTGCCATGGCTACGAGTGGACCCGGGGCGCTTAACATGCTGACAGGTATTGGAAGCTGCTATTTCGATTCCGTTCCTTGTCTGTTCATTACGGGACAGGTGAATACGTATGAATACAAATTTAACCAACCCGTCCGACAAATCGGTTTTCAGGAAACCGACATTGTCAGCATTGTGAAACCGATTGTCAAGTTTACCGAAATGATTACGGACGCTCAACAAATCCGCTATTATTTGGAAAAAGCCGTGTTTATTGCTCAGCATGGCCGTCCTGGACCCGTGCTGCTGGATATTCCGATGAATATCCAACGTGCACAAATTGAGCCAGATACATTGGAAAGCTTCTTTGACAGTGAAGAATTCCGCGGTTATGCCAATTTTGTTCAGCCGTGTGAAGCGGAAGACATCGATCTGACGATTCGGCTGCTTGAACAATCGGAACGCCCATTGATTCTCGTTGGAGGCGGCGTTCGAGGTGCAAATGCGACCAAAGAACTCCGCGAGTTGGTGGAGAGCAGCCGAATACCGGTTGTCAGCTCATTAATGGGTCTTGATGCGCTGCCAGCTGACCATCCCATGAGCACGGGACTTATCGGCTCCTACGGAAATCGTTACAGTAACCTGGCGTTAGCCAACTGCGATTTTTTACTAATCCTGGGATCACGACTGGATACCCGTCAAACAGGGACTCGGCCTGATACCTTTGCCAGAGCCGCCAAGAAGGTTCATGTGGATGTTGAAGACGTTGAACGTCTGGGGAAAGTACGTGCAGATTTAACGATTCAAATCGATGTCCGGCAATTCCTGAATGACATCAATAAGGCCTTGTCCGGACGTGTTCTCCCGGACTATTTGCCATGGCAGGAAGTCATATTACGTTATAAGGGTAAATACCCGAGTGGAGGAACTTCAGCCAAATCGGAGCATATCGATCCTAACCGTTTTATGGAATTGTTATCCTCACGCAGCAGCGAAGGCGACATTATTGTGCTTGACGTCGGCCAACATCAAATGTGGGCCAGCCAATCCTTTCGTTTGCGTGAAGGTCAACGACTCCTGAATGCCGGCGGCATGGGAGCCATGGGATTCGCTCTTCCGGCCGCAATCGGAGCCGTTATGATGGCCCCGGGCCAGCAGGTCATTGTGATTGCAGGCGATGGCGGTATACAGGTCAATATACAGGAGCTTCATACGATTGCCCATCTGGGGCTTCCCATTAAGATTTTCGTCATGAATAATCATAATTTGGGCATGGTGAGACAATTCCAGGATATATATTTCGAAGGTCGTCAGCAATCTACGGTTCAAGGTTATGGTTGCCCTGATTTAGTGAAAGTAGCGGCTGCTTTTGGCATACCTGCTTTAAAAGTTGAGACCAATGAAGAAGCAATAGCCAAGATTGACATGGCTTTGCAAGCAAAGGGCTGCTTTCTTGTGGAGATCAATTTGGAAGTTCAGACAAATGTGAATCCCAAGCTTGCTGTTAATCGCCCTATTGAAGATATGTCCCCCTTTCTAACGCGTGAACAATTAACGGCTGAGATGCTGATTGAGCCTCTTCCAGAACCAAGTGACAGTTTAACGTGACGTGAAATACATGAAAGTGGCAAGGCATTTTTTATAGAGGTGAACAAATGACAACAAGCATCGTGATTTTGACGCATAATCAACTGCCATTAACTGAAATGTGTTTGCAAAGCATTAGACAGCATACGAACGATTATGAACTTATCGTTGTTGATAACGGATCCACGGACGACACGGTTGCTTACCTAAGAAGGCAATCTGATGTTATCGTTCATGAGAACAAAGAGAATCTTGGTTTTGCCAAAGGCTGCAACCAAGGAATGGAGCTGGCAACAGGGGAGAATATCCTCTTTTTAAATAACGACACGATTGTTACGATGCACTGGTTAGAAAATATGCTGCATGTGTTGTATGAAAACGAAAGAGTCGGGTTGGTTGGTCCCGTTACAAACTACTCAAGCGGACATCAATGCATTCCGGTTACTTATAGCGATTTGAGTGGACTTGAACAATTCTCAAGAAGTCATTGCCTAGAGAATGCAGGCTGTTTTACCGAAGTGCGCCGTTTGGTTGGTTTCTGTCTATTAGCGAAACGAAGCCTACTGGACGAGATAGGCGGCTTTGATGAACGGTTTGATCTAGGGAACTATGAAGATGACGATCTATGTTTACGCGCGTTGCAAGGCGGATACTTGCTGCGGGTAGTCAATGACTCTTTTATCCACCATTTCGGTCATGCGACTATGCATAATCTAGAAGGTTTCAATCTCGCTATGCTATTGGAACAAAATCGTCAGGAAGCTTCGGAAAAGTGGGGCTATGATATCCATCAGCTGATTTATAAACCGGTGCGTATGGTTAGTTTCTGCATGGTTGTAAAAAATGCCGAGCAAACGTTAGAGCAATCATTGGTTTCCATTCTGAATGATGCAGAGGAAATCATTATTGTTGATCTGGGCTCCAACGATCAGACGATTGAGATCGCCAAAAACTATACCCCTCATGTATTCAGTTATACGGGATCGGATGATCCCGAAGGTCCCTACCGGTATGCCTTTAATAAAGCAACGCAAGAGTATGTCGCTTGGCTGCAGCAAGATGAAGTTTTTAATGTGGAAATCATTAGAAAGCTGGCCAGTCTGAAATTTTCGTTGGATGGCACTGAGGATAGAGTTTCCCTGACAAAAGATCGTGTGAATATACCGAAAGCTGGGAAATTAGAGACCACCGATGAACCGAAGTATCGTTACCTGTTCAGAAGGGCAGCAGGGTTTCAGATGCCGGACGAATTGGGAGAGGGAGAGGGAGTCTGGACGATGATTACCATTAGTCTGTGTATGATTGTTCGCAATGAAGAGGATGGACTGGCTAATTGTTTATCATCCGTCAAGGGAATTGCAGATGAAATTGTGATTGTGGATACAGGATCAACCGACCGCACGAAGGAAATTGCCGCACAATTCACAGACCGAATTTTTGATTTCGAATGGATTGATGATTTCTCGGCAGCTCGAAACTATGCCTTTAGCCAGGCAACCAAAAAATATATACTTTGGCTGGATGCTGATGATCGTATTCTGGAGAAAGATCGGCAACTGTTCATAAAACTGAAAAAAAAACTTGCCTTGGATGTCGATAGTGTGACTATGAATTATTACCTCGCTTTCGACGCGTCAGGGAATGTGTCTGCCAGCCAGCGGAGGAACCGGTTAGTTCGCAGGGACCGCAATTTTCAATGGATTGGCCCGGTTCATGAATATCTAGCTGTCTGGGGCAATATACAGAACAGCGACGTGGGCATCACACATAGTAAAAATAAAGATTATACAGACCGTAATCTGCAAATTTACTTAAAAAGAGAGCAGGCTGGTGAGCAATTCACGCCAAGGGATTTATACTATTTTGCCAATGAGCTCCGCGATCATTCTCAATATAGAAAGGCTATTCTGTATTACGAAAAGTTTTTGAACGGTAAACAAGGATGGATTGAAGATAATATACAAGCATGCATGAGGATAGGCGATTGCTTTGGACGACTGGGCCAGAAGGAGAAACAGGTCGAATCGATGTGCAGGACACTCGTCTATGATAGACCGAGGGCAGAATTTTGCTGTGCTCTGGGTGGATATTTTCTTGAAGAAAAGCAATACGAAACCGCGATATTTTGGTTTACAGGAGCTTTGGATCAGGAGTACGACAAGAATAACATGTCATTGGTTAATCCTTTTCACTCGACTTGGTTACCGCACTTGCAGTTGTGTCTTTGTTACGATCGTTTAGGACAGTTCGATAAAGCTAATGCGCATAATGAGAAAGCATTGTCGTATTATCCTAATCATCCAAGCATGCTTTACAATAGAAATTATTTTCAAAACATGTTTGGAGATAACATGGAGGAAAAGCCGGAATAGCAAGAGAGGGATAAGGTTTCACATGGAAGCATGCCGCCTTATCGAAGCAAGTGGCCAATCGGCGATAATGTTTGAGTTTGTTAAACATACGTTCGTCCAAATGGCGTATTTTATGGAGCTACGGTCGGTCCCCATTGAATAGCCGAAGCATTCGGCTGGGAATAAAAGCAGCCCGTGCTTTTTTTAATCAAATATTTCTTTTTTCTATGAGTAATCCGTCTATCCCAGTCAACGTTTATCCTCATACTTTATTTGTATGGAGGTGACAGGCGGTGACTGTTTTCTTAGAAAAGAAATCTAAAAAAAATCGAAAAACAAATAAAACCAAAATACCGAAACGTCCAAAATCCAAACATCAGAAAAAAAAGAAATCGGTCACAAGAAAACCTGCGGGTTCTCATAAGCGGAAAAAAAAGAAAAAAACAAGTATATATTGCATTGAGTGCCATGAAGTACAGTGTAAATGCAAAAAGAAAAAGAATAGTGTCTGGAAAGAAAGTTATAAGAGAGGTCCAAAAGGTGAACAGGGAACTACAGGCGAACAAGGTTCGATGGGAGCAACAGGAGCCACAGGAGCCACGGGTCCAAAGGGAACTGCCTACGTAACGGATCCAACAGGAGCAACAGGAGCAACAGGAGCAACAGGAGCAACAGGGGCAACAGGGGCAACAGGGGCAACAGGAGCAACAGGGGCAACAGGAGGAGTTACGGGTCTAACAGGGGTTACAAGTGGAGCAACCGGCGCAACCGGCCCGACGGGAGCAACAGGAGCAGCAGGAGCCACAGGAGGAGCTACGGGTCCAACAGGAGCAACAGGAGCAACAGGAGCAGTCGGAGCAGCTGGTGCAGTTGGAGCAGCTGGTGCAGTTGGAGCAACAGGAGCCACTGGCCCAACAGGAGTTACTGGTCCAACGGGAGTCACTGGCCCAACAGGAGTTACCGGTCCAACAGGAAGCACTGGTGCAACAGGAGTTACCGGTCCAACAGGAGCCACTGGCCCAACCGGAGTTACAGGTCCGACGGGAGTGACTGGTGCAACAGGAGTTACCGGTCCGACGGGAGTCACTGGTGCAACGGGAGTTACCGGTCCAACGGGAGTCACTGGTGCAACGGGAGTTACCGGCGCAACAGGAGCAACTGGCCCAACAGGAGTTACCGGTCCGACAGGAGTCACTGGTGCAACAGGAGTTACCGGTCCGACAGGAGCTACGGGTCCAACAGGAGTTACCGGACCAACAGGAGCCACTGGCCCAACAGGAGTTACCGGTCCAACAGGAGTTACCGGTCCAACGGGAGGCACTGGAGCCACTGGCGCAACAGGAGTTACCGGACCAACAGGAGCAACAGGCCCAACAGGAGTTACTGGTCCAACGGGAGTCACTGGCCCAACAGGAGCTACCGGTCCAACGGGAGTCACTGGTGCAACGGGAGTTACCGGCGCAACAGGAGCAACAGGCCCAACAGGAGTTACCGGTCCGACGGGAGTCACTGGTGCAACAGGAGCTACGGGTCCAACAGGAGCTACCGGTCCAACGGGAGCAACTGGCCCAACAGGAGTTACCGGTCCGACAGGAGCTACGGCTGGAGCTACCGGCGCAACAGGAGCTACAGGTCCAACCGGCCCAACCGGCCCAACAGGAGCTACAGGTTCCACAGGTCCAACCGGAGCAACAGGAGCTACAGGTCCAACCGGAGCAACAGGAGCTACAGGTCCAACCGGTCCAACCGGCCCAACCGGAGCCACTGGAGCTACCGGAGCTACAGGTCCAACCGGCCCAACCGGAGCCACGGGAGCCACGGGAGCCACAGGACCAACCGGTCCGACCGGCCCAACAGGAGTTACCGGACCAACAGGAGCCACTGGCCCAACAGGAGCTACCGGTCCAACGGGAGCAACAGGAGCTACAGGAGCTACAGGAGCTACCGGCCCAACGGGAGCTACAGGTTCCACAGGTCCAACCGGACCAACAGGAGCAACCGGAGCTACCGGTCCAACGGGACCAACGGGACCAACGGGACCAACGGGAGCCACTGGAGCAACAGGAGCCACAGGAGCCACAGGCCCAACCGGTCCGACCGGCCCAACAGGAGCTACGGGCGCAACCGGAGCCACAGGACCAACAGGTCCAACCGGCCCAACCGGACCAACAGGAGCAACAGGAGCTACAGGAGCTACCGGCCCAACGGGAGCTACAGGTTCCACAGGTCCAACCGGCCCAACGGGACCAACGGGACCAACAGGAGCCACTGGAGCAACAGGAGCTACTGGAGCAACAGGAGCTACAGGTCCAACCGGCCCAACGGGACCAACAGGAGCTACGGGCGCAACCGGAGCCACAGGCCCAACCGGTCCAACAGGAGCTACGGGCGCAACCGGAGCCACAGGCCCAACCGGTCCAACCGGCCCAACCGGACCAACAGGAGCTACGGGAGCCACAGGTCCTACCGGCCCAACCGGCCCAACAGGAGCTACGGGAGCAACAGGAGCCACAGGCCCAACCGGCCCAACAGGGACAACTGGAGAAACAGGAGCGACAGGACCAACAGGGACAACTGGAGAAACAGGAGCGACAGGACCAACGGGAGCAACAGGCCCAACCGGCGTCGGGTTAGCTGCAGCCCTCAGTGCCACATCGAGTTCTACTGAAACTATTGGAGTGGGTTCTCCAGTTGCATTTGATACGGCCGGCGCTCAATTCGGCACGGCTATCACACAGTTAAACTCGACTACTTTCAGCATTAACCAAACAGGTTTCTATAGAGTAACATTTATAGTTAATACAGCAGTTCCAAGCGATTTGGGTACTTTAAATATAACGTTTAGTGGTACTGCAGTCCCTGATCCTAGTAATAATTTATTTGTATTAGGTCTAGGCGGATTACCAATTGTAGGAACCGCATTATTCCAAGTTATAGCCACCGGGAGCCTACAAGTCGTAGTAACAGATCTTGTTATAACCCCTTCCGCCGCTGGAACAACTGCCACAATTCACATTGAAAAACTTTCTTAAACAAATTTGTTAATGTACAATTACTCCCAAAACCTGCTTACACAACGCTGATCAATTGAAAATCACATTGAGGAAGAGCAGGTTCATTATGGCAGATGTCACCATAATGAACCTGCTTTTGTTATCTTCGTTTTTTCAAATTTTTCACCAAAACAAATGATATCGTGTTCCTTTTGTACTCGGATGAGATAAAAACACGAAATATTTATTGATTCCCATTATAGAATCATATCTGAGTTGCTTCCTTAATAAGATAATTAGGACAAAGCGCTGCAGGTACGGGGTGAAATCATGAGATTACCCGAACTGGTAAAACAGCTGCGTGGCTTTAGGGCTGCGCTTCTTCTATGAAATTATTGAGTGGACTAATATAATTGTTGAAAACCGATTGAGGCACTTGCTGTAACTTTGAGACAGATTAATGAATATAAAAAAAGCTTAAGTTAAGGAGGGGCTTGGGCATTATGAGGATGCGAGTTGCTGATTTTATTACTAATGCATTATACGAAGCTGGTGGAGAACAAGTTTTTCTTGTGACTGGTGGAATGATCATGCATCTAACGGATGCTCTTTATCAACACAAAGATCAGACCTATATTTCCTGTCATCATGAGCAAGCAGCGGCAATGGCGGCAGAAGCATACGGAAGATTTACAAATCGACTAGGAGTTGCTTATGTTACTGCGGGTCCTGGTGCTTTAAACTCAATAACCGGAGTTGCTGGTGCTTATATTGACTCATCCCCCATGATTATTGTGGCAGGAAATTCGAAGGTCTCACTAGCTAAAATCAAGGGCCCACGTCAATTTCCATTGCAAGGATTTGACTCTCTGCCTATGTTCTCTTATATAACGAAATATGCCGTTATGATTGATGATATTTCGAAAGTGAAAAATGAAGTTGAGAAATGTATACAATTGGCCAAGTCTAATAGGGTTGGACCTGTATATCTTGAAGTTCCAGTAGACATTCAGGGGGCTTTATTTGATCCTGATGAATTTGAAGGGTATACCCCAGAGCTGAGTATAACGACACATATTACAGAACAACAACTTGAACAAGTCAAGGAAGCAATATTATCGAGTGAAAGACCATGTATATTGGTTGGTGCAGGTGTGAGATTATCAAATGCCATTGACAAGTTTCATGATTTTGTCCAAAAAGCAAAAATTCCTGTATTAACCTCGAGATTAGGTATGGATTTAATAGACCATAACCATTCTTTGTTTGTTGGAAGACCAGGCACATATGGGGACCGTGCAGCTAATTTTACGATACAAAATTGTGATCTGCTTATAACGGTTGGTTGTAGGCTTGGCATAGGCTTGGTTGGTTATGATTTTCAAGATTTTGCGAGTAAAGCCTATAAAATTTATGTTGATATTGATGAGAAAGAAATAAATAAACCTTCGGTTTCTGCTGATTTATCCATTCATGGAGATGCTGGTGAATTTTTCGAGAAAATATCGGAGGCATTACCTGATTTTGTGGCAAGCAGAATAACATGGATAGACCAAACACAAAAATGGAAAAATAATTATCCAGTTGACCTTGCTGAGTATGACGATGATAGCAAGGGCATTAACTCATATCGTTTTATTTCCAAATTCTCAGAAAAAGCATCGTCTAATCATGTGTTTTTAGTCGATACAGGTTCATGCTTCCATGTTCATGCTCAAGCTTTCAAGGTGAAATTTGGGCAAAGACACATAATAACTGGTGGATTATCGACTATGGGGTATTCTCCTGGGGCAGTAGGTGTATCGGTAGCTTTGAAACATCAAGAAGTTTATTGCATAACTGGAGATGGTTCTTTCCAGATGAATCTTCAAGAGTTACAAACCATTAATCATTACAAGCTGCCGATCAAGTTTGTTTTATTCAGTAATAATGGCTATTTGTTGATGCGGCATACTCAAAATAATTTTATGGATGGAAGACTTATTGGGGAGAGCCCTTCAACCGGTGTTAGTTTTGCGCCATTTGACAAGGTAGCTGATACATTTGGACTGGGTTATATGAAAATATCTAACCTCGATGAATTGGACTTGAAATTAGATGAACTATTTGCCTATAAGGGATCATTGATTTGTGAGGTAATTACACCACCCGATCAATTATTAATACCAAGAGTTTCATCTAAAAAATTAGAGGATGGAACAATGATTTCAATGCCTTACGATGATATGTTTCCTTTCATATCTAGAGAGGAATATCATTCAAATTCTGTTTCTTAATGTTTTTTATTTCTCCCGAAATGCACCTTGCGTTTTTTTGGGGATTATATTTATATCCGAATTATTGGAGAGATAAATATGAATAAATTAAAAGTGGCCATACTCGGAAGTGGCAATATAGGCACAGATTTGCTTATAAAAATAATGAGATCCCAGTATCTTGAATGCACAATGTTTATAGGGAGAAATGCGAATTCTCCAGGAATGCTAAAAGCAAAAAGTTTAGGGATACCCATATATGATGAAGGCATCAATTCCATTATTATGAATCCTTCCTTATGCGATATTGTCGTCGACGCGACTTCGGCATTGAATCATTTGGATCATGCTCCAATACTGAAGAGATTGGGGAAATTTACAATAGATATGACTCCGTCCAATCTTGGAGAGATGTGTGTACCAGCAATAAATTTACAAGCGTGTTTAGATTTAGACAATGTGAATATGATTACATGCGGCGGACAAGTATCTTTACCAATTGCATATGCAATCGGTAAGTCACAAAAGGAAGTAGATTATATTGAAGTGGTATCGAGTATCTCTTCCAAAAGTGCTGGACCCGCAACAAGAATAAACCTTGATGAATATATTGAGACTACAGAAGAAGCCATCATGCGCTTCTCAGGTTGTCATAGAGCAAAGACGATACTCATTTTAAATCCGGCAAATCCGTGTATAGATATGCAAACAACCCTATTCGCGTTAGTCGATAATCCCGATATGGAAGCTTTGTTGGCATCGGTGAACGAAATTATAACCTCCATCCAAAGAATTGTACCCGGATATCAATTGATTGTTCCCCCTACAATTGAAAACGGTAGAATCGTCGTCATGATAAAAGTACAGGGCTTAGGTGATCATTTACCAACTTATGCCGGTAATTTAGATATTATCAATTGCGCTGCTATTGCCATCGCAGAAGAATACACTAAAAAATCGTTAATGCGGGTGTATAAGGTATGAGGCATATTTTAATAAGCGACCCCACCTTAAGAGATGGATCCCATGCGATTCATCATCGATTAACAATAGAGCAAATTAGCGCATATACGAAAATGGCAGAAGAAGCGTCTATTCCAATCGTAGAAGTTGGGCATGGTAACGGACTTGGAGCTTCGTCATTACAATTAGGCGAGAGTTTGGTTTCCGATAAACAAATGTTAGAAATTTGCAGAGTAAATTTGAAAAAAACGAAGTTAGGCATTCATGTAATCCCTGGCTTTGCCACTATTAATAGAGATTTAAATAGTGCTATAGATATTGGAGTAGATGTCATACGAGTTGCATCACATTGTACAGAAGCAGATGTTACGAAGAGGCATATAGAGTACTGTCGTAAAAGAGATAGAGAAGTCTATGGTGTTCTAATGATGTCGCATATGGCACCAGCTTCAATATTAATTGATGAAGCGAAGAAAATGTTGAGCTATGGAGCCCAGGGAATTATCATAATGGATTCTGCAGGGGCCTATTTGCCTGAGAATGTAAAAGAGAAAATTAAAGCATTAGTAAACAGTTTAGATATTCCTGTCGGATTTCATGCTCATAATAATTTGGGAATGGCAATAGCAAATTCCGTTACCGCAATCGAAGAAGGCGCATCGATATTAGACGGTACGATGAAAGGGTTCGGAGCAGGGGCAGGAAATGCGCAGTTAGAAGTTTTAATTGCCGTATTGCAACAAATGGGTTATGAAACTGGAATTGACTTATACAAACTATTGGATGCGTCTGATGCTGCAGAGGAAAACTTTATTAAAATTCCATCTATTAGTTCGTCAAGCATTGTTAGCGGAATGGCGGGGGTTTTTTCGGGATTTGCAAAACCCGTAGAGAGAATAGCAAAGCAATACAATCTGGATCCTAAAGATATTTATTTTGAATTAGGCAAAAGAAAAGTAGTCGCTGGCCAAGAAGATATCATTTTAGAAGTAGCTGTGAGTCTTTCACAATTAAGATAAGATATTGTTTGTTAAAGGAGAACCTATGGATAAAATTAAAATTGCCATTTTAGGGGCAACAGGACATATTGCAAAAAACATCATAGTTGGTTTATCCAAAAATGCGAATTACGACTTATTTCTTTTCGCCAGGAATCAGGAACTGTTAAATTCATTCATTAAAGCTGAGATCGCTACCAGAATTAGTATAATTATCCATTCTTTTGATTCATTTATGGAACTGAGCTACGACGCAATCATTAATTGTGTGGGAATTGGCGATCCTGCAAAATTGAAAAAAGTGGGTGGAGGCATTTTTAAATTGACTGAGGAATTCGATAATCTAGCATTAAAGTATATAGAGAATAGCCCCAAAACATTGTATATCAATTTTAGCAGTGGCATTGCATATGGTTCCAATTTCAATACACCAGCAGATCAAAATAAAACAGCAGCTATCAATATCAATAACATTTCTTCAACGGATTACTATACAATATCAAAAATTAATACGGAGGCAAAGCATCGGTCATTTTCTAAATTCAATATCGTAGATTTAAGAGTATTTGGTTTTTTTAGCAGATATATTGATTTGAAAATGCCTTATTTTCTAAGTGATATTGTTAATAGTCTAAAACTAAATAAAGAGTTTATTACAGGTAGTAATAACATGGTAAGAGACTACATGCATCCCGAAGATTTAATTCAATTCATTGAAAGATGCATTTATATTCGGAGTATTAATGATGTTTTTGATGTGTATAGTTTAGAGCCAATAAGTAAGTTCCAGATGCTTGAATTTTTCAAAAAAAACTATGGATTAAGGGTTAATATAGAAAATGAAACGGTAATAACATCAGTCACAGGTTTGAAATCAAACTACTATTCGCTTAACAAAAAATCGGATATTGTTGGCTACCAGCCAAAATATTCATCTATAGATGCAATTATATCCGAATTACAATATTTATTGTAACTGTTGAAGATGTTCTTCTTTCTCTTATTTACAAAAGAGGTCAACCCGAAAACTGGCTGACCTCCATATATGAGCGGGCACCGTTCGTGCAAAAGGCAAACACGATGGTTTACATTACATTAGAGCCATTCATTCTTTAAGCAATTCGCGTGATAATAAGATGTGCTGAAACAGGCCTTGTTCCTCCGGCGACAGGTGTAATGGTTAGTGCCGAGGCATTGCCTGCAGGGTTTCGTACAGTGAGTATTGAATTGATGACTGTCGTTTGCACAAGAGCCATTCCTACGATCTGAGAAGCACCTGTGGCTCGCCCGACCACCGTATAGGCCAGGTCAGCGCCATTAAGAGTTAAAATCAGTTGGCCTGCCTCAGTCACACTTACTTCAAACAAGACCTGATAAGTGCCAATGGCAGACAGATTAAATGTACTGCCACTCGCTCGGGTAATAGCTGTCCCGCTAATAGGTCCATTTTGAGGAAAACTTACGTCTGTGCCAGGTGCAACTGTCGCTGCATTATCGGGAGGCATCAATGCAAAAAAATCTGCAAAGCCTAATACTCCTCCTGCTGGTCCTGTTGGTCCAACGGCACCTGCAGCACCCACGGCACCTGCAACACCCACGGCACCTGCAGTACCTACATTACCCGCTGTACCTACAGAACCGACAGTTCCCGCTGTACCTACAGAACCGACAGTTCCTGCGGAACCGACACTTCCTGCAGCACCGACAGTTCCTGCTGTGCCAACAGCACCGGCAGCACCTAAAGCCCCTGAAGGAATATTCACCTGTACAACTTGTTCTCTGACAACAATTTTCTTGCAGCAACAATTTTTCTTCAAACGGTTTTTTTTCTTAGCAGGGCGAACAATAACTGTTTTCTTTTTGCAGCCCTTTTTTCTTTTTAGTTGAGGACAACCCAATTCGAACACCTCCACATAGTTTGTTGTATACTACTCCATTTATCTATTAAAGGCATGGACATTTGTCTCACACAGCTAAATAACTATCTATTTTTTACTGAAAATAGGTCTTTGTATATGGGAGATTGATCTAGTATTCCATCCGTTTTAAATATCTTCATGAAAGTATGGGCATGAAAATCAAGTTCTTGTCATTTGCCGATGACAAGAACTTGATCCCATTCCCGACTTATGACATGAACAATAGGAGTTTTCAACCCATTTTTCAACAAAATAGATTAAAGCCTATCAACAGCCCATTCCGCAAATAAACCAGTGACATAGTATACAGCACATCTATCCTGGAGGTGTGCGATTTGGCTTCTTGCAAGATCCGTCGAAAACAGGGCTGCAATGGGAAAACTGCAGTCATTCGCGCCAAGAAGAAAAAAAAGGACTTTAAAAAAGGCGAGACCTCAAAAAGAAAACGTAAACGAGTACTATGCAAAGGAAGATTGGGTTCGGTCGGGCGGCAAGGGCCGATCGGCCCGCCGGGGTCAGAGGGAGCAATTGGACCGCAGGGTCCGATTGGGCCACAGGGTCCGATTGGGTCACAGGGATCAGCCGGTCTGAACGGCCCACAGGGAACTGCAGGGTTAGCTGGACCACAGGGTCCGGCAGGACCGCAAGGAGCGACTGGGCCGGATGGACCTACTGGAGCAAACAGGGCCTTCCGGTTTGTTATCAGTCAATCGCATCTATATAGCCAACTTCAGTAGCAACGATGTTTCCGTGATAGATGGTCAATCTAATACAGTGATCGCTACTATTTCAGTTGGCATTAATCCAGCGGGAGTTGACGTCAATCCATTAACCGGGCGGGTTTATGTTGCAAGTAGGGTGAGCGATACTGTTACCGTCATTGATGGATTATCCAACACCGTGATTACTACCGTTCCAGTAGGGGATGAAGCAGGGGCCGTAGCAGTCAATACTGCGACCAATGCCATTTATACGGCCAATTTTAATTCATTGGACGCAACGGAAGATGTTACCGTGATTAGCGGATTGACCAACACTGTCATTGCAACCATTATTATTCCGGGTCTCAATTTAGCAACAGGGGTAGGCGCCAATCCAGTAACTAACCTGATTTATGTAGCCAATTTCAACTCTGATACCGTTTCTGTAATTGATGGCGAAACCAACACGGTGATTGCTTCTATTCCAGTTCAGGTTAATCCATTCCAGGTAGGGGTCAATCCCGTTACTAACCGTATTTATGTATCGAATTTCACCAGTAATACGGTTTCCGTCATTGATGGAGCAACGAATACGGTAACGGCTACCGTTCCTGTCGGGACGACTCCGGCCCAAGTAGGAGTTAATACATCTACGAACGCGATCTACGTACCAAACCGCAACACTAATAATGTTTCTGTCATTGCCGGGTTAACCAATACGGTGATTGCCGCCGTGCCGGTCGGGAATAATCCAAATGGAGCAGGAGTCAATCCGTTAACCAATCGTATTTATGTCACGAATCAGAATGATAATACCGTTTCCGTTATCGATGGCCTGACCAACACGGTGATCGCTACCATTCCCGTGGGTGCCCGTCCATTTGCTGTAGGCGTATTTCCTTAGAATGCGTTATTGCTCCAGATAAAGCTATGGAACACTGGTCATGATCTTATAGTGGATGGTGATTCTTTATGAAAGAAATTCGAACGGCAAGAGATCTAATGAAACAATTGTCAGCCATGAATAAAGCGAATTCGGTATGTCAAATCTTCATTCCCGGATCGGGGAAATTCACGATTGTACTGCAGGAAGACGACGATCATTCCACAGCGCCGGCCATTGAGAAGTCAGCAGGGGTGGAATCTGCATCTGAATTGGTCAGGAATCCTTTTCTCTAGATGATAAACCCTTCTTCTGGCTGCGCCGGTTTACTGATACCTGTGCCGTTGCCGGCGGAAGGGTTTTTATTAACGTAAGCCTAAATAATAGACTATCACTTTCTTTAACTTGAAGAAACTGAACTACTATTTGTTGATGGCGTGGGCCATGAAAAGCCTTACGTTCAAGGGTCTGGGAATATTGGACGGACTGGATATTACGCTAACTGGCAGTAATCTACAATAAACATATTCCATAAATGGACATCCTGCCCAAATGAATTCAAGTTTTGGGAATGGCTTACCAACAGTAATTTGTTGAGAACAAGGACACCTCCGGGTGTTTTTTTTCTTGAGGCCAGCGCATATCCAGACGTTGAAATAAAAAGTTTTCTTATTTCAGGTTTTAAGGTTGCATTCGCTACATATATTTTTAACAATGACAGGAATGTGTGAATGTATAAACGCCCTAATCGACATGCCAACAGCCATATCGTGTCTGGGTACTGGAAGCCGATACCTCAACCCGGGTATTGGCTTTTTTTTTAAATTCTAAGAATGTGTAAGATTCACACTTATTTGGGCTTAAAGGCAGGTGCCAGCATGTTGCCAATGGACGAAAATACGGTGCTCATTGACGGCGGAACAATGACGATTGAGCAGGTGGTCCGGGTAGCCCGCTATAAGGAGCAGGTGCAAATTAGTCAAAGCTGCCTCGATCAAATGGCGATTAGCCGGGCGTACGTCGAGAAGCTGCTTCATGAGAAGCGGGTGGTGTATGGGCTGACGACCGGTTTTGGCAAATTCAGCGAAACTTATATTTCGGGCGAAGACACGAAACGCATGCAGCTGAATCTCATTCGAAGCCATGCCTGCGGGATTGGACAGCCGCTGACGGAGGAAGCGGTAAGAGCGACCATGCTGCTGCGCGTAAATGCTTTATCGCTGGGCTATTCCGGCATCCGGCCGGAGGTTGTTCAATTGATGGTAGATATGTTGAATGCTGGAGTGACGCCGGTCATCCCGGAGCAAGGCTCGCTTGGGGCAAGCGGGGACTTAGCGCCGTTGTCGCATCTGGCACTCGTGCTGGTTGGCGAAGGAGAAGCCTGCTTTCTCGGCGATCGGTTGCCCGGCAGCGAAGCGGTGGCCAAAGCCGGCTTACAGCCTATCGCGCTGGAGGCCAAGGAAGGTCTCGCCTTGATTAACGGGACGCAGGTGATGACGGGGATTGGAGCGCTTGCTTGCTATGATGCCGTCAATTTAGCCGGATGGGCGGATTGTGCGGCTGCGTTAACGGCAGAGGTGCTTCGCGGCATTCGCGATGCCTTCGAACCGCTTACCCACGCACTTCGTCCGCATCCGGGGCAGGGACAATCCGCCGCAAATATCCGGCGTTTGACGCAGGGGAGCCGGTTGATGACGGATCAGGGAAAGCTGCGCGTGCAGGACGCTTATTCGATCCGCTGTGCGCCGCAGGTTCATGGCGCCAGCCGGGATGCGCTGCGATATATCCAAGAGAAGCTGGAAATCGAAATGAATGCGGCAACAGACAATCCGCTCATCTTCGCTGCTGAGAATCGTGTCATTTCCGGAGGCAATTTCCACGGTCAACCGATCGCCTTAGCGATGGATCATCTTGCCATCAGTGCTTCCGAGCTCGCCAGCATATCGGAGCGACGTACCGAAAGACTCGTCAATCCGTCTTTGAATGAGAAGCTTCCTCCTTTCCTGGCGAAGGACGGAGGCGTCCAGTCCGGCTATATGATCGCCCAATATACGGCGGCTGCAGTTGTGTCTGAGAATAAGTCGCTTGCGCATCCGGCCAGCGTAGACTCGATCCCCTCATCGGGGAATCAGGAGGATCACGTCAGCATGGGGACGATCGCGGCCCGCAAGGCGAATCAGATTGTGCTGAACGCCTATTCGGTAATTGCTATCGAGCTTCTGTGCGCAGCACAAGCTGCCGATTTTCGCGGTCCGGAAAAACTGGGAAAGGGAACGAAATGGATGTATGACCGGTGCCGCGAGCGTGTGAGCTTCATGGATGAGGACCGCGTATTGTCAGGCGATATTCGCGTCATGGCGGAATGGATGAGAAAGACGAATGTGCGGGAAGCCATCGCGTCGGTCGTCCCGATTGTATAAATTGGATTGGAGGTCTGACGCTATGAAGGAACGAGTCGTTCGCGCGCCGCGCGGCGCTGGGCTGAATACAAAGGGCTGGGTCCAGGAAGCGGCGCTGCGCATGCTGATGAACAATCTGGATCCGGAGGTAGCCGAATATCCGGGCAAGCTGGTCGTGTACGGGGGAATTGGCAAAGCCGCGCGAAATTGGGAGAGCTTCGATGCCATTGTCGATACGCTGAAGCAGCTGGAGGACAACGAGACGATGCTGGTGCAATCCGGTAAGCCGGTCGCTGTCTTCCGGACCCACCGGGACGCGCCGCGCGTGCTGCTCGCCAACTCGAATCTGGTGCCGGCATGGGCGAACTGGGATACTTTTCACGAGCTGGACCGGAAGGGGCTTATGATGTACGGCCAGATGACGGCAGGCAGCTGGATCTATATCGGCAGCCAGGGCATCGTTCAGGGGACCTATGAGACGTTCGCGGAATGCGCAAGGCAGCACTTCGGCGGCACGTTGAAAGGGACGATTACCGTAACGGCCGGCCTCGGCGGTATGGGAGGGGCCCAGCCGTTAGCCGTCACTATGAACGAAGGCGTGCTGATCGGGATCGACGTCGACAAGACACGAATCATGAAGCGAATTCATTCGCGTTACTGCGATTGCATGCTGGAAAGCCTGGATGACGCGATCTCGCTTGCGGTCGAGGCCCGGAAGGAGGGGCGTGCGTTATCCATCGGTTTGGTCGGTAATGCGGCAGAGGTACTGCCGGAAATGCTCCGCCGCGGCTTCATTCCGGATATTATAACGGATCAAACCTCAGCCCACGATCCACTGAACGGATATCTGCCTCAGGGCTTATCGTTGGAGGAGGGCAGCAAGCAGCGCGCGGAAGATCCGACGTCTTATGTCCGGAAGGCAAAAGAAAGCATGGCCGTGCATGTTGAAGCGATGCTCGAGATGAAGCAGCTCGGCGCCATCGCCTTCGACTACGGCAATAATATTCGCCAGGTTGCTTACGATGAAGGCGTGGAAGACGCCTTTGCTTTTCCGGGTTTTGTCCCTGCTTACATCCGTCCGCAGTTTTGCGAGGGGCGGGGTCCGTTCCGCTGGGCGGCGTTATCCGGCGATCCCGAGGACATTTACAAAACCGATGAAGTGATCTTGAAGACGTTCGCCCACCGTGAACATTTATGCAAATGGATCCGAATGGCGCAGGCCAAAATCGCCTTCCAGGGCCTGCCGTCCCGGATCTGCTGGCTCGGCTACGGCGAGCGGGCGTTGTTCGGCCGCATCATTAACGATATGGTCGCTTCCGGGGAGCTGTCGGCTCCGATCGTGATCGGGCGCGACCATCTTGACGCGGGCTCCGTCGCATCGCCGAACCGCGAGACGGAGGCGATGCGTGACGGCAGCGACGCGGTCGCGGATTGGCCGATTCTGAACGCGCTCCTCAATACGGCGGCCGGGGCAAGCTGGGTATCGCTGCATCACGGCGGCGGCGTAGGCATGGGTTATTCCATACATGCCGGCATGGTGATCGTCGCGGACGGGACGAAGGAGGCGGAGGAGCGATTGGAGCGCGTCTTGACGACCGATCCGGGCTTGGGCATCGTTCGCCATGCGGATGCCGGCTATGATCTGGCGATCGATAACGCCAAGAAGATGGGGATTCGGATGCCGATGGCGGGCAGACAGGTGACCGGAAAGGAGTGACGCTGCCCTATGCTTTATATCAAGAACGCGGCGCAAGTCGCAACTGTAAGCGGTGGCAGCCAAGCGCCGAAGATTGGAATAGAGATGGAGAAGCTGAACATCATTGAGAACGGCGGTGTCGTCGCGGATGGCGAACGCATCGTCTTCGTCGGAGCCGACCAAGAGGCGGCGGAGTATGTTTCGCACCATGGGGGCGAAGACGTCAACGTTATTTTGGCGGAAGGCAAGACCGTCACCCCGGGTCTGATCGACCCGCATACGCATGTGGTGTTCGCCGGATCGCGGGAGCATGAGCTGACGCTTCGCTTATGCGGCGCCACCTATATGGAAATCCTTCAAGCGGGAGGCGGCATTCTCAATTCAATGATCAAAACCCGCGCCGCATCGGAAGCGCAGTTAATCAGCGAGACCCGCAAGCGGCTTGACCGCTTTCTTGCCCACGGCGTTACGACGATTGAGGCGAAGAGCGGCTACGGCTTGCGGCTTGCGGATGAATTGAAGCAGCTGCGGGCGGCGCATTTTCTTCATGGCAAGCATCCCGTCGATCTCGTATCGACCTTCATGGGTGCCCATGCGGTTCCTCCCGAGTACAAGTCGGATCCGGACTTGTTCGTCAGAATCGTAACGGAGGAAATGATACCGGCTGTCGCCAAGGAAGGGCTGGCTGAGTACTGCGACGTCTTCTGCGAGGAGGGCGTGTTCACTCCCGGACAATCGAGGACGATCCTGGAAGCCGGCTTGAAATGGGGGCTGAAGCCGAAAATTCATGCCGATGAGATCGTCCCTTACGGTGGAGCTGAGCTTGCTGCCGAGATAGGAGCCGTATCGGCCGAGCATCTGCTGCGGGCGTCGGACGCCGGCATTCGGGCAATGGCAGAGAAAGGCGTCATTGCGGTGCTTCTGCCCGGTACGGCCTTCTTCCTCATGACGAAGCCGGCCAATGCCCGGAAAATGATCGAAGCGGGTGTGCCGGTCGCCTTGTCGACCGACCGGAATCCGGGCTCCAGCCCGACGGAATCGCTTCCTTTTATGATGAACCTGGCCTGCTTAACGATGCGGATGACGCCTGCCGAAGCGCTGACTGCCTGCACGATCAATGCGGCTCATGCGATCGGACGCGCAGACCGGATCGGCAGCATCGAGGCCGGAAAGCAGGCCGATCTAGTTATTTTCGATGCTTCGAATATCGAATATATGCAGTACCATTATGCCGTTAATTTGACGGAGACGGTTATCAAGAAGGGTGTTCCCGTCATTGTGCAAGGCCGAAGGAATTACGTATGAAGCAGCTGACGATCAATGCGGCCAGATTGGAGAAAGCCATTCATGAACTGGGCCGAATCGGCGTGAATGGGCAGGGCGGCTTGGACCGGACGGCGTTTACGCCTGCGGATTTAGCGGCCCGGGATTGGATAAAAGAGAGAGCGGATGCTCTCGGCCTGGACGTTCGCGTTGACGAAGCGGCCAATATTTGGGCTGCCCGGCGCGGCAAGCGCAGCGAGCTTCCGGCTATAGCGTTCGGTTCCCACGTCGATACGGTGCCGAACGGAGGCAAGTACGACGGAGCGCTCGGTGTCCTGTTAGCTTTGGAGATCATGCTTGTGTTGAAAGAGCAGGGGATTCGGACCCGGCATCCGCTCGAGCTCGTTTCCTTCAGCGCGGAAGAACCGAATCCGTTCGGACTATCGACATTCGGCAGCCGGACGGTAGCCGGCAAGCTGACAAGGCGGGACTTGGAAGCCGTCCGGGACGACAACGGCAGGCTTATGATCGATGCGCTGCGTCAAGCGGGCGGGGATCCGGAGCGTTACGGGCAGGCGCGCCGGAAGCCGGAAGGGCTCGCTGCTTTTCTCGAGGTGCACATCGAGCAGGGGAAGAGGCTGCTGAACCGCGGCATTCCGGTCGGCATTGTCACGGCGATCACGGGCATATACCGCGAGGAAGTGACCGTCCTTGGCGTGCCGAATCATGCGGGGACGACACTTATGCAGGAACGGACCGATGCTTTACTGGGAGCGGCCGAAGCGATGCTCGCACTGGAGCGGGTATGTCTTGCGCATCCATCGGATGAAATCGTAGGGACGGTCGGGAAGATAACGAACGAACCGAATGCGCCTAATATTATTCCGGGCAAGGTGCAGTTTCATATGGAGATCCGCGGGAAAACGAGAGCCGACATCCAGGAAGCAATCGATAAATGGGAGCTGCAGGCGGCTCTCATTAGCTCCAGCAGAGGAGTGCGAATTGAGCGCCGCATGCTGCTCGACCAGCATCCGGTTGCCATGGATCCGCTCGTTGCCGGGACTTGCGCTTTGCAGGCGGAGAAGCTCGGATATGCGAATACACCGCTTGGCAGCATGGCTGGACACGACGCGGCGCATATGGCGTCGCTTACCCGTTCGGGGATGCTCTTCGTCCCCAGCCTGGATGGAAAAAGCCATTGTCCGGAAGAGGCGAGCCGGATCGAAGATATCGAGAAGGTAGGCAACGTTCTTCTTCATGCCATTTTGGCGCTGGATGAGAAATTGAATGCTTAAGGAGGATTAGCGTGAGCAAGCGGAAGCTGTATGCAGCGGATTATGTCTATGCAAACGGATCGTTTCAGAAAGATTTTGCACTCGTGGAGGAGAACGGCGTCATCATGGAGGTTGGACCTTTGCCAGAGGTATCCGCTTCGTTTCCTGATGCCGAGCTTGTCCGCTGGGAAGGGAAAGCGATCGTGCCGGGCACGGTCAATGCGCATAATCATTCTTTTCAAAGCCTGCTGCGCGGCATCGCCATCGATAACCCTTTTCTGGAATGGAGGGATCAAGCGCTGTACCGGTACACGCCGCTGCTTGATGAAGAAGCGATCTATACGGGAGCACTGCTGGCTTTCGGAGAAATGATCAGGTACGGCGTCACGACAGTCAGCGACTTTTTCTATGTTCATAACGGCAGCACAGCCTATGACGAGGCAGTCATTCAGGCTGCGAAGGACGTAGGTATCCGGCTTGTTTTTGCCCGTACGATGTACGACTGGAACGGCGCTCCCGCGGCGTACAGAGAGACGGTGGTGGAAGCGGTGGAACGGACCCGTTCTCTTGCTGTCAAATACCAGGGGGACCCGATGGTTACGGTCCATCCGGCGCCACATAGTCCGCACGCGGCTTCGCCGGAAATGATTAAGGCCGGTCATCGTCTGGCGGTCGAGCTGGATACCCCTTTCCATATTCATGTCGCGGAAGAAATGTTCGAGGTCGAGGAGACGTTAAGGGATTACGGCCTTAGGCCGATTCATTATTTGGACTCGTTAGGCGTATTGGATGAACGGATGATCGCCATTCATTTGGTGTGGCTGGATGATTCGGAGGTCGGGTTGATTGGCAGCCGCGGCAGCTCGCTGGCATATTGTCCCTCCAGCAATATGTTTCTCGCAGACGGTGTCACCCGGATCCCTGACCTCTTGAAATCCGGCGTAAAAGTTTCCTTGGGGACGGATGGAGGGTGCAGCAACAACCGGATCAGCGTATTTGAAGAAATGCGGATGTGCGCTTTGCTGCAAAAGGTTTCCCGGTTGGATGGGACCTGCATCACCGCGAATGACGTATTCCGGATGGGAACTGCAAGCGGCGCCGAAATGTTAAGAGTGCAAGCCGGTTCGATCGAAGCCGGTAAAGCGGCGGACTTCACCGCGCTGAACGTTCAGGATTTGTCGTTGGCGCCAAAACGCGAATTATTTGCGAATATGGTCTATGCTATGCAGCCGAATGCGATTGCCCATGTCGTCATCGACGGCAAACCCGTCTTCAGCAAAGACGGATTACTGACCGTAGCCGAGCAAGACATTAGTTCGCGGGTGAACCGGTTATTCGAGAAGTGGGGCGGCGCATGAATGATCTACTAACAGTATAATTCTATAATCTGGTATTCTACTTACGAATAAAACGAAGCCGCCGAGCCGGTTATGGAGGATCCTATGGACATTACAGGTTTACACGCTGATTGGAAAGTGGAGAAGATCGAGTTCGCCAAATTAACGGGCGAACGAGCCAGAAGCGCGGGGGCCAATGGCAGAATCGGCATTCATGGCAAAAGCTGCACAGTGGACATCGCCAGAATTACGATCGATGGGCAAACGGGTTACGGCAGCTCGATTCAAATGACGCCAGACTGGGCCGAAGACATAATAGGCTGCCGATTGCTTGACTTATTCGACGACCGGGGCAGACTGCGCGAAGCGTATCGTTTGCAATTGGAATATCCAATTCTCGATTGGTTAGGACAGAGACAAGGCAAACCAGTTTATGACCTGGTGTCGGGTGCCCACTTGGAAAGGGGAGCCCCATTGGTTGTCCCCTGCTACGATACCTCTCTGTACTTCGACGATTTGCATCTGTCCGATGAGAGAGCCGCTGTCGCGTTAATGCAAGAAGAAGCGATACAAGGATATGCGAAGGGCCATCGCCATTTTAAGATTAAAGTTGGCCGAGGCGGACGCCATATGCCGCTCCGGGAAGGGACGAAACGAGATATC
The DNA here is from genome assembly GCF_056269285.1 of Paenibacillus sp. JT31N11. Taxonomy (NCBI): domain Bacteria; kingdom Bacillati; phylum Bacillota; class Bacilli; order Caryophanales; family Paenibacillaceae; genus Paenibacillus; species Paenibacillus sp. JT31N11. The sequence goes on along the minus strand of NZ_JBWDNQ010000009.1, from coordinate 99,050 downwards.
GCGATCGTACAGGGGATCTCGGAAGTGGCAGGTCCCACAGGCAAAATCATGATCGATGCGAATAATGCCTATAATTTGAACTTGACCAAAGAGGTCTTGGCGGCTTTGGCGGATGTGAATCTGTATTGGCTGGAAGAAGCGTTCCATGAGGATGAAGCCTTGTACGAGGACCTGAAGGAATGGCTCCGGCAACGTGGGCAGAATGTGCTGATCGCGGATGGGGAAGGGCTTGCTTCACCGCATCTTGTCGAGTGGGCGACCCGCGGCCGTGTCGATGTGCTGCAGTACGATATCATCTGGCCCGGCTTCACGCATTGGCTGGAATTAGGCGAGAAGCTGGATGCGCATGGTTTGCGGTCTGCGCCTCATTGTTACGGCAATGCTTACGGCATTTACGCGTCGGGGCATTTGTCAGCCGCCGTGCGCAACTTCGAATTTGTGGAATACGACGACATTACTATTGAAGGAATGGATGTATCCGGGTATCGAATCGAAAGCGGAGAGATTCATATTCCGGCCACGCCGGGTTTCGGGATCGTCTTCGATGATGAACTTGTAACAAACCTTATAAAACGGTCCGGCTGGTCCTTGAATAGCCGATAGTAAGCCATAGAATATAATGATATTGGAGTACGGATATTTCTATTATATGGCGGATAAGCGCTGCTGCGATGCTAAAGCGCTTATTACTGTGGTCAAGTGCAGCGGGGAACGCTTATCAGGTGTCGGGTGACACGAACATTATCTCATTATTGGCCGCGTAAACTGCGGCCTTTTTTGCGTTATGGGATAAAGTTCTTGCCAAATTTGAATGACAATACCCTTATCCCATTCCCGATTTTGACAAGTTGGTTAAATCCCATCTCATGAAGAAGTGGGCCGAATCGGCCATTGCGTACCTCCATTCAAAGCCCGATTCAGTTCGTGCTCCACCGACAGCTAGCTGGCTGCAAAATAGATCAACCAGTAAGTTCTGGTTGATCCCCTAATACGAACGGGCAGATGTCTTCTTCGGAAGGTGTACATGTCTTTTTTTTCAAGTTGACAGATTAATATTATAATATATATTATTATAAATAATAATTTTATAATAACTAATTATAGTGTAAATATCAGAGGAGTGAATGTATGCCTATATTATCAATCATGGGATGAGGAACTTTACGGGATTGGTAGAAGTGGGGAAGGACGAGGCTGCTTCGACAATATCCTCCCCAAGCATGCTCAATTAATCTCGGACCACTTGTCATTTGCGACAGATGAGGAGAAGCTCGAACTTATTCGCGTGCTGAAGAAAATCGGGTATGGTATCAAGAATCGTGAAAGCCATGCTAAAAATGATGGGTCGGATATTTTCTGAAATATGGAATTTATTTTAACTTTATATTTAGGGGGATTTGAAAATGGAAATAGGTGTAGATACGTTTGTCGAAACAACTCCGGATGTTCAAACGGGCAAGACGATAAGTCATGCGCAGCGCTTGCGTGAGGTTGTGGAAGAAATTGTCCTTGCCGATCAGGTTGGGTTGGATATATTTGGGGTCGGCGAGCATCATCGTAAGGAATTTGCGGATTCCGCTACTGCTGTTGTGCTGGCGGCAGCGGCGCCCATGACTAAAAGGATACGCTTAACCAGTTCTGTTTCCGTGCTCTCTGCTGCTGATCCTGTACGTTTGTTTCAGCAATTTGCCACGCTCGATGGTATTTCAAATGGACGTGCAGAGATTATCGCGGGTCGAGGCTCTATGGTCGATGCGTTCCCATTGTTTGGTTATGATTTAAATGACTATGAAGAGCTTTTTGAGGAAAAATTGGAACTGTTAATAAAATTAAGGGACTCGGAGAAGGTAACCTGGAAAGGAGGGCATCGACCTGCCTTTACGAATCTTGGTGTGTATCCGCGTCCGGTTCAGAACCCTTTGCCAGTATGGCTCGGCAGTGGGGGCAATCCGGAATCGGTAATACGAGCAGGGGTACTTGGACTGCCGCTTGTTTTGGCGATTATTGGCGGAAGCCCCTTGCAATTTGCTCCGCTCGTGCCGCTCTATAAGAACGCTGCTGCCCGTGCAGGTCATGATGCATCAAAATTAAAAATAGCTGTACACTCACTCGGGTTCATTGCAGAGAGTACCTCGCTTGCGGTCGAGAAGTACTTCCCTCCCACTCAGGCATCGTTTAATTATTTTGGAAAAGAGCGCGGTTGGGGACAATATAGCCGTTCAAACTTTGATGCCTCACGCAGCTTAGAAGGCGCACTCTATGTAGGCGATCCCGAAACGGTGGCCAACAAAATTATTCACATGAGCAAACATTTAGGCTTCACACGATTTTTCCTGCATTTACCCATTGGCACCATGCCGCATGAGGATGTTATGAAAGCTATTGAACTATTGGGAACGGAAGTCGCACCGCAAGTTCGGGAAGAGATCGCAAGATGGGAAGCTGCGGAAGGGATATCGAGATGATGACAACAGTCGTCTACATTCAACTCGGTCGAACCTCCAGTTGAAATGGGCTCCGCACGCAACTCCGATTCGGAGGATGATAAAGCGGGCGTAACCCTGTAAGGAAAGAGCTTATTGACGTTCTTCAAACTACTGTTTAACTTCAATTTGTCCAGTGAATGATTTGGCGAAAATTTCATAATAATAAGTTTCAGACGACGAACAAGTCTAGGTGAGGAAATTGATTAGTAGTCCCCCTTCACAAACCACAGACCAGGAGGGAAAGTTATGGGGATACTTGATAAAAAGGTTGTGCTGATCACCGGCACCGGTGGAGGTCTCGGTCGCGCTGCGGCGCTGACCTTTGCGCGAGAAGGTGCAAGAGTCGTTGGGTGCGACATCAATGTTGATGCTAACAACGAGACAGTCGAACTCTTACGACGCTCCGGCGGTGAGATGACTGGTATTGCGCCGGTTGATCTCACCAACCCGGAACAGGCGCAGAAGATGGTTGAGGATGCCGTGGCCGCCTACGGCGGGCTCGACGTAGTCTACAACAACGCGGCCATACAATACTTCGGTCCGATGCCCAATTTTTCCATCGAAGACTGGCGGAGAACCATCGCCGGCGAACTCGACATTCCCTTCTTCGTGTCGAAATTCGCATGGCCGCACCTGGTTCAGCGCGGTGGCGGTGTCATCATCAACGTCGCGTCCATGGCAGGAGTGATCGCCGGAGAGACCCCCCCGATGGTCGGGCACAGCGCAGCGAAAGCTGGCGTCATCGCCATGACGCGACAATTCGCGCTTGAAGGCGCGCGCCATGGTATCCGTGCGGTGGCGATCAGTCCAGGGCCTTTCCTAACCCCGGCAAGTGACCGCGACCTCGGCGACAACCAGGCGGCTCGGGATGAGATAACCAAAAAGACGCTTCTCAAGCGCTTCGGTCAACCCGAAGAACTCGTGGAGCTCGCGGTATTCATCGCTTCTGACCGGGCGTCTTACATTACAGGTGCCAACTACGTCGTCGACGGTGGCGCGACCGCTTGGTAGAGCTGCAGGGAGCTCGGTAAAATCGGGACCGCAAAGATGATAAATTTGAGAAATACGTCACTTCTTTCCCTCATATTGCTTTGAAGTTTGTTATAACATATCGGGAACGAATGGTAAAGAAAAATTTTACCAATCGTTCTCGTATAGGTTGTGAATTACCAATTAACGTTACGATAAACGGTTGCTCTAACCGGAAAGTATATCCCGTCGTTCTTTTTCCCTCGCATCAACTCACTTATACGTTTTTAACTAGCCCCTGTGATAACGTTCAAATTTCAAATGTTAAAAAACCATCGCCAAGCATTGGCGATGGTTTTTTTCGTTGAAGGAGAGGTGAAGCATGAGATATGTTTTTTCAATGATGTCATCAAGTTTACTTAAGTGACGCGGTTTGTAAGAAATTGGCCTATTAATTAGGTGCAAACGAGATTCCCACAAATTTCCTCACCCTCAAATTATGAATTTTATGTTATATAAGTTGACAGATTCAGAACGAATAATTAATATGAGAACGATCGATCTAACATACCTGCGCAGGTACTTGAAATTAAATTCCAACAAAGAGGAGCAAAGAATGATGATTAGTAACCAAAGTAAAGCAGGTATGATGCATCGGAATGCCAACAAAGAAAATACGTTCCTATTCCTTACAGACATTAATTCAATATTGGTAAGTGGTGAGGACACAAACGGGGAATTTTGCGTGGTGCATTGTTCGGTTAATGAAAATGATGGTCCGCCACTCCATATCCATAGAGATGAAGACGAATCTTTTTACGTGTTGGATGGAGAATTAGAAATGACACTTGGCAATGAAACTCTTCTGGTTAAAAGTGGAGATTATGTCTTCGCTCCTCGCGGCATTCCACATACCTTTAAGGTGAGGTCAAAAAAAGCTAATTTCCTGGTTACAGCTTATCCTGCGGGATTTGATTCATTTGTAAAGGAACTGGGCGTTCCTTACGTGGAAGGAATGGAAGCGCACATTGAGCCCCCCACTCCTGAGGCGATACAGAAACTAATGCAAGTATCAAAAAAATATAATATTACTTATCCTGGTCTTTAAATTTTCCCAAGCCATATCCATTGCCAGTCATACCAATTTGTTTACACAGAAAGAAGGGATAATCGCTTATGAGAGAATCTTTCTCCAATTCATCAATTTATGATTCCAGAGGCGCGTTAGCACTTGGCGAGCATAAGCTTTCGATCGACGGAGTGGAACAAAGCTATTATGTAGCCGGCAGAGGGCCGGTTTGTCTGGTTCATGCTGGTGGCCCCGGTTTCCATTGGGATTATATGCGTATGCCATTGCTTGAAAAAACAATGACCGTTGTCTATATAGAGCCCATAGGTACGGGGAGTTCAGGGATGTTGCCGGACGGAGATTACAACATGTCGCGGTACGCCTATTACGCCCATAAAGTCGCAGAGCATATTGAAGCTCGGAGACCATACTTCTTGGGACATTCACACGGAGGTTTTGTCGGACTTCAATATGCTCTCGATTATCCGGATGAGCTTGGAGGGCTAATCGTCTATAGCAGTGCTCCGTGTATGGGACCTGATATTGGTATGGAGCAGGTTCGGCAAATTGAGCTCTATGCTCAGCGCTGGCCGGATCGTCCTGAGGCTCAGGATGCGAAGCAGGCTTGGATGGACTTAATAACAGGCGCAGCGCAAGACAGCGAATCGACCCTAAACATTTTACGGCGGTTGTTACCTGCATTCTTCGGTGATTATTGGAACCTCCCGGAAGAAGTCGAGGATTGGAAAGCCAATCTGAATTTTACCTTCGATCCGAATCGGAAGCCGCATACGTGGGATGTTAGGGATGTTTTGCATACGATTCTTGCTCCGGCACTCATCCTGGTCGGAGAAAATGATTTCAACTGCGGCCCACGATGGGCAGCGGAAATGGCTGAGAAAATTCCTGGATCGCAGCTCTATACCTTCGAAGAGGGCGGGCATATGAGTCATGTCGAGAACCCGCAGGAGTTTACGAGAGTAGTGAGCGATTTCATCTCTCGGATCATTATCAGCAAGTAAATATTAAAAGTCTATGAGCACCAGAAATCTTAAGGAGGGCTTTATTAATGATTAAAGGTTTTAAAAAGAGAGCGTATCCGCAAATGGAGCGGATCTTGCAGTAATGGTAACGGAATGGCATTGACTTCGTCCGCCAACCATATTTCCGGTGGAAGGGTGTATGTGGATCTGAAGAGCTTTTCCAGCATTACTGGTATGAATTTCGACTATGACAGCAAGAAACACACTGCATTGATTAATGGAAAAGAAATTAACGTTGTCGAAACGAAGGGAATCCCGACGGTCTATATTAAAAATCAGGCGAGTATGGTATCCGCGAACAGCCTGACCTGGAATGGCAAAACGCACACGGCGCAGCTTAGCTTTAAATCCGAGTTGGTAGTCTTCGGCGATATCGTTTCCCAAAATGCAGGCTGTGTGCTGCAAAACCGTTTCACAGTCGGTGACGGTATCGTTTTCCGAATGAAAGCTCTGAATCCGATCACAGGTATGCTGGCCGAAAATGCGACGCTGCAGGTTCATCTTGGTACAGGCGAAGTGCTTGATATGCAGCTGGGACAACACCCGCCTGATGCCCCGGATGGCGAGAAGTTTTGGAGCGTGAATTACAAAGTGACAGACGCGACGCCGAAAGGTACGCTTAGCTACTACGTCACTGCCGAAACGCCTACCATGAAAGGTGAATATAAGCCGTTTCAAGTTATGCCTTCGCTCATTACGATCGTCGCACCTGAGTCCTTGGCAACGGGAGAACAAGCCAACTAACACATACCAGGAAAAACAGAGAGAAGAGGTCTATACAATTGAAACCGATGACGTATCTGGTTACGTTCCTGAGTTCGATTCTGGTGCTTGTTTCGTCCTTGATAATGCCATCCGTTAATGCGGAATCGAATGGGCAGCCCGTTGCACCGTCCGTTCAGATCGTACAAAGCAAGGGTACCGTCGGAGCTGCCATCCATTTTTCATCGGAAGGCTTGAAGCCGAACGTTCCTGTTAAACTGCTATGGGAAACCGAGCAAGGCAGTTACGATATTAAGGGTCTATACAGTTTTATCGGTCCGGTGTATAAGCCCGAAGTGAACACGATACTGACCGGCATGTCCGATGAACAAGGTAAATAGCAGGGAAGCTTCATCATTCCGAGAGGTTTTGGCGGAGACCATACGATTTATGTGCGCCAAAACAACAAGAATGTCGCGCAGAATAATTTATTCGTAGCCCCGACCTTCCGACTCTCTCCGGAGTCCGGGCCTATTGGTACGGAAATCACGGTACAAGCCGAGGGAATCAGCTATTCGACCATGGAAAGCAACTGGCAATTGTCATACGACAACAAGATGACGGGCTTGATCTCCGCCGTATCCACGAATGGCAGCGCGACTGCTAAGATTCGCGCCTCAGGCCCGGCCGGCAAGCATACGATCACGATTTGGCATGGCTATTTGGGCATGCCGTACATGAACTACACGGAAGCACCGAATGCCTATCTACCTGTTCCGAGCTTCACGTTTAACGTGACGGACGATGCGCCGGTCGTCAAGAATGAAGTTGAGTCCCAGCCAAAGGCGGCTGGCGGAGGTGTGCAAATGCCTGCGCTGACGAATAGGCCAGGCGTATCTGCTTCGCTCAGCCAGTCTTCTGGGCACGTCGGGGATAACGTGACACTGAAAGCGAGCGGCATTCCGGCCAGCAAAACGGTGAACCTTGTCTGGCATACGATGGAGGGCAGCCGAATATCCGGCAAAGATTTCGAGGAAAAGACGAAGAGCCTGGGAACGGCTCAAACGGACGTGAACGGCAGACTTAGCTACGACTTCCCGGTACCTGATGACCTTGGCGGCGTTCCACACCGGATTGAATTGAAGGTCGCGGGCGTTACCTATGCTGAAACTTACCTCTCGATAACACCGTCAATTGCCAAGATCACGCCAACTTCGGGACCTGCGGGCACTGAAATTACCGTTCAAATCAAAGGCGTCGGCTGGACGGAATACGATAACGCATACTACCTGGACTACGACAATGCTTACCTGGGCTATATGTGCGGCTTCAATAGCCAGGGAACGGTAACGTTCACCATTTTCGCTTCCGGAGAACCGGGTTACCACATTCTCGATTTGTATCCCGGGATTTATAAGGGCAAGCAGGCGAACCCTGATGTCTACGTCGCGCCTCAGTTGACTTACGGAGAGGACCATCCGGGATCAGCCATTCCGGCCATCCGGTTAGGTGACACTTTCACAGAATAAGAGGCTCCCGACAATAATGATAAACTGTCGGCTTGGCAAGAATATTGACCGATTAAACTCTGCTTCATGAACGATTTTTTTATTATGGGTACTCCCATGATACGAAGGCGCTTTTCTTTCTTCAACGACAAAATTAATCCATCTACAGGAATGCTAACGGAGGATGAAGAAATTGGTAAGTTATAATGAAGCCATTCGCGAGAACATGATTCTGGCTTTTGAACATTTGAGCCATAATAATCCGCGCATGAAATTTGAACGCACTCTGACCGCCTGCCGGGTCGAAACTGATATTCCGTATCCGATTTTCAACCGCGTATTCGATTATCAGGCTTCCAAAGAGATTGACGTTGCTGAGGATGTGAAAGCCATCGCTGCTTCGTACCATAAGCGCGGAATGGAGTGCGGCTGGCAGATCTATTCCCATGATCGGGATGAAGCCGTAATAGAAGCGCTGCATGCGAACGCGTTTGTCAACGTGGGCAGTATGTCCGGGATGTCGCTTTCCCTTGAAGGCCGGGCGATCAAGAATGCCGAAGTACCGGGACTGCAAATCCGCACCATTCATACGGATGAGGAACTCGAGATATTCAAACGGGTCTTTATTTCCGAATATCAGCTTCCGGATGAAGTGGCAGAGGCCGCTACTCAGATTTTCGCCTATGACCAGGAACGGAAATCGACCCGCTATTACCTTGGCTATTTAAACGACATGCCCGTCAGTACCTTAATGACCTTCAGTCAAGGAGACGTTACGGGGATATACACGGTTGCGACTCTTCAAGAATTCCGCTCAAGAGGCATCGGCGGAGCAATCATGGCCCATGCCTTACGCGATATACATGCCTCAGGAGCAAAGCAGGCGATTCTGCAGGCAAGCTCCATGGGGCAAAGCATTTACCGCAAGCTCGGATTTGAAGAAGAAATCACGATTGACGTTTATTCTGGATAATTTAACGCTTGATTCGGGTCGATTTGCCCGTATTGGCAATAATGACGGAGATAAAGCAAGCACAATAAAACAGCGGAGATCCTAGGCTTTGGCATCAAAGTCCTGGACCTCCGCTGTTTCGTTATTTAGTCATATGTCGGATGACAAGAACTTGGTCCGAATGCCAACGATAAATCTATTAACAAAATTACCCATAACTCAGTTCAAAAGAAAGCGCGATCGCCAAACGGAACTTTTGTTTCCTCAAAAAACCATAGATCACATCTATCGTTTTCATAAAAAAATGATATTGATCTATAATTTTTAATCTAATACAATGAGGCATCAGATGAAAGTTGAGCTAATCGAAAGGAGGACGATAAAGGACCATTTGCTCATTGCGGCATATGGGAGCGGGCATAAAATCGAATCGGAAGATGGATACTAAAATTCATAGATGTGCATCAATTGTAAAGGTATAAAGCATGACGAATCAGCCTTGGTTTGGTTATTGGCCGAACTGGGGCTGACTTATTCTCCAAGGATTTCAGAATTTCCGTATGATGTTGCCACGACAACATAGCACGAATGCACTCTTCATTCGATAAACAATAATTTGTATAGAAAGTGGTGATTATCCATGCAAACCACGGCTGCCATGCAGAAACAAAAAAGTTCTGTTCAATTCTTACCCGTCAATCTATTCGCCTCGGTTATGGGAATTTCAAGTCTGTCATTGGCTTGGAGACAAGCAAGCAAGCTATTTGGCACTTCCCCCGTTATCGCTGATTGCATTGGAATTGTTGCAGTTCTGGTATTTGCCGCGTTAAGCATAGGTTATATTTCAAAATGGGTTCTTTATCCTCAGCAAGTCAAAGATGAATTTACGCATCCGGTTTTAGGGAATTTTTTCGGTACGATCACGATTTCCATTCTATTGCTTTCCTCCGTGATAGGCGCCTACAGTCAGGTATCGGGGCAAGTGATCTGGATCATCGGAATTGTACCCACATTAGCGCTTAGTTTTGTCATCGTTACACGCTTGTTGAACGGCAACCATGAGCCAGGTAACGCGGTTCCGGCTTTGTTGATTCCTGTGGTAGGGACCATTAATATCGCGGTTACCGGCGGGACAATGCCATTCCCATGGGCGCATGAAATTAACCTGTTGTCCCTGGCGATCGGAGGAATTGTTGCATTAGTTTTCCTTTCCTTGATCTTATCCAGATTGATTCATCAAGCTCCACTGCCAGCAGGATCAACGCCCTCCATGATGATCATGATTGCGCCGTTTGAAGTTGGTTTTCTTGGCTATACGAATTTCGAGCAGCGAATTGATCCGTTCGCCTCCATCTTGTATTACTTTGGTCTGTTCCTGTTCATTGTCTTATTCTTCAAAGTATTTAAAAAATCCATCCCGTTTGGCGCTTCCTGGTGGGCCGTAGGCTTTCCAATGGCTGCTCTCAGCAATGCCGCTTTAAAATATGCGATGTTTGTGCATTCCTGGCTGTTAATCGCCATTTCCGCGGTCGTTCTGGCTTTGTTAAGCATCGTTTTGGTCGTTCTCTTTATTCGAACAATAAACATGCTGTTTAAAGGGAGTCTGCTTAAAGGATAATCATTTAACGATCTTAACAAAAAATGATAAGCAAGGACTGCTCTCTGCAGGAGTAGGAATTATAATATTAACATTTGTGTTAATTAGATTCCCTTTTTGAAAAATGTTGGATGCTAGAAAGCCGCCAAAAAAAGATATATAAGCTTAACGGATCACGATAGTGGAGGAGCTTGCTTCGGGCAGCTCCTCTTTCGTTTACCTTTCCCCATAGAGGGAGTATTGCTTATTTCGGGAAGTTCCCCTGGTGTACCAGACGGCATTGAATTTCCCCAATTTAGTAAGTATTGAACTGGTGGCCGGACCTTGATCGGGCAGGATATTTTTTTGAAAATGGATATTGACATTCCTTACCTAACTAAGTTAAACTAACTTTGTTAGGTAAGGAAAACAATAAGGATCGGAGGTTTATAAAATCCAACTATGAGTGATTCTTTTAAACAGAGCTTAAATAAGGAGCGCATTATCCAAGTCGCACTCGAAATCCTAGATAAGGATGGGGCTGCAGGGTTAACGATGCGCAAACTGGGGTCAGCACTAAATATTGAAGCAGCTTCTCTTTATTATCACTTTCCTAACAAAGGAGCTCTGATCCAGAACATCGTCGATTCAATAAGCGCTCGGGCAGTACCTGATGCTGAGTCACAATCATGGTGGGAGGCTTTGTATGCATTTGGGATCAGATTCAGAGAAACTTTGTGCGCACACCCAGGGGTAGTGCAACTGATAGCTACTCATCCGGTATCGGCTGAAGTGGGAATCAAGCTCGCTGCACCACTGGCAATAGCAATGCAAAAATCAAGTGCCAGTGAAGAGCAGGTGCTTTTCGTGATCCAATCTATAGCTGTTTTTGTAATTGGTCATGCATTGGCAGAAGTCGGCAATTTGCCCAATCCGTCAACAGCGCCTCAAAGCTACTACGATGATTGGTTTCAAATGGGTATCCACGGTCTCATTAGCGGCTTTAAGCAGCAATTTCATGAAGAGAGCGAGTAGCAGGGAAGAACGAATACAAACGAGTCTGGAGTTCAAAGGAGGAATATACATGTTTTTCACAATGTTATGGCTGCAGGTTATTACGTTGGTATATCATCAGTTGACAACCAGAATTGATTTCTTTCCTTTTAACGGTGTTCGCAATTATACAATCAAAGAGCGTAAAAATGAGGCTCTAATGAACGGCATTATCATGATCGTCCCCATCATCCTTATATTTACCCAAATGCCTATGCTAATCGGTGTTGCTGCAACCATCTGGACACTTGTAGTTGTAGGCGCTGTGTTGAGCTGGTGGATACCTTATTTTACGGGTCATGCAGTCTATAAAATGCCTAACAATGAAACGTGGACACAAGTATATGAACGTATATTTGCAAAGACCTTCACCATATTGCCTCGTATCAAAAACAATCCTAGGCCGAACGTAGAACATATGGTATTGCATGTTTTTATTGTAGCCTCGGCTATCATGACATGGACGTACGCTCTTCATGTTTAATTGAAAGCAGCAGTTGAAATAAATTTTTGCGCTAACGGATCACGATAGTGGAGGAGCTTGCTTCGGGCAGCTCCTCTTTTGGTTTATTGAACTTAAAGTATGATTGGACCGGATGAGATTATTCCCGAATCGTGTTTGGTGAAAGGACTGACAAGAACCTATCTCGTTCATATAGCAATTCCCAATTTGTGTATATATACAGGATGCGTGGACATAATATTTTTAGCAAACTGCGGTCAAGAACATGGATGGCAAAATCATAAGAGAATAAGATGGGGAGGCGCTAAGTTAATGTCGAATAGAAAAAGCTACTATGCATTTGAGAATCCGTCTGGCACTTCAATTGAATTTCAAGCCACCAGCCTACAACAGGCCATGGTGATTAAAAAGAAGAAGGCCCAAGAACTGGGGATTCCTAAAGAGGCTTTTGAACTCAAAAGCATACGCAAGAAACCAAGCCAAAGCGCATAAGAACATAATCTGATGGAAGTCCGCGGAAATCGCGGGCTTTTTTTAGTAAAGGTTCGTTTTCGAAAAACTGAATTGGATGGATATTTAAAATTTGGAAAGAATAACAATGGATTTACTCATCGAAAGGCAAAGGGGAAGCAAGCAATGAATAACTTTAGAAACGTATATAGAAATCGGTATTATCAAGCCAACGTTACTGCGTTCGGTACAATTCAACTTCACCAGCGAAATCCACTTATAGTCGGCGAAATAGACCAGGCAAAGGCTATTTTAGACGAAAAGCACATATACCTCTATATTCCAGTTTATTTATTTGCAATATGGGACAGTTACCGAGTTGCAATTGATGAAAATAAGATACATCTGTTGGCGAAAAGGGAAAATGCCAAGTACACGACTTTCACGATAAACCCTTTCGGAAATAACTTTTTAGACAAGAAAAAGCCATGGATCGCTTTCGCTTGGTCAATGGCATTGCCAAGTCTCGGACAACTATATATTCATCGACTCATGGGCGCTTTTTTGCTTCTGATTATGACCATAATCGTAATCCTAAATTCAAACCTGGTTGAAGGCATTCACTATTGTCTACTAGGGGACTTTTCGAGAGCGAGAGATATAGTAGATGTTCAGTGGTCCCATTATTTCCCATCGATATATTTCTATGGCATTTATGATTCCTACTCAAATACGGTTGAATTAGTCAAACTTTTTAATTGGGAACAAGCGGACTTTTTGAAAAAACATCATCAATCACAAAATTTTGTACTGCATAAAGGAGAAAAAATCTAATGGACATTCAGTTCTTCGCTACATTTCAGCATTCACACTATGTCGAGCTGGCCATTAGCAAACTAAAAGAAAATGAAATCGATGATATCTACGCAGTTCCACTTGATAACCGTCAAATAGATACAAAACTGCTTGATTCGATACACGGTATGGACGGAACCTCATTAGTAGATATTGGGCTCGTACTTGCCATGATGGGTGGAACCATAGGGGTAGCTAGAGGATTTAATCTTGACTGGGGACCTGTGTTTTGGGGACTAATTGGATCGGCAGTCGGTTTTTCTATTGGTTTTGTATTCGATGTAATAAAGACCCTCTATAAACGGAAGAAGATAAGAACGGCTAAAACTAAACATGGTGAAGTTATAATCATTGTCCAGTGTACAAATGAACAGTCCCCGTTTGTTGAGCAGACCTTATGGAGTAACATGGCACTTGGGGTTGCTAAAACACGAATGCAAGGAGGCGTTGAACGGAAACAAGGACGCTATCAATTACGGGCGTTTAAAATAAACAAAACTGAAAGAAATTAGTGTGAAATTATTTCTCCAGGCTTCTAGCTTGCTACATACATATGTATAAAATATTTCAGCTGGATTATGAAGTCGATTGCCCGCGGACAAAAGCAAACGGCTTATCAGCTGCCGGTAGCCTCAAGCCCTGACAAGCTGACTGCCAGCAGCAAAATAATATGGCGGCTTTTTTAATTTAAGGGGAACAAATTCTTGTCCCGAGCTAAGGACAAAAACTTGTTCCCTTTATACGAATGATGATCTATCCTTTTGTACTAATCGCCAACAAGCGTTTTAGGTTGTCATCAATAAATTTACTATCGGCACTGTTGATTCCGCGACCGGCAAAATGGCCCCAGATCGACTTGATAGGATTAAAAACAGCATTAGGTATAAGCTCAGCCTCGTATTCGTTATCGTCCGCCGTGCAGAAGAGATCCGTGCTCCCTGGCATGATGCAGGCAAGCGCTTTAATGCTTTTGAGCGCCTCATCGAAATCACCGTTATAGGAGGGGTTTGCGCTAATATCTGCAAATTGGCCTGTCCATAACATGGCCAGGACATTGTGCGGATCCATCTTCATAAAGCTTTCTTCCCAGACGCCAGCCACAAAATCTGCCAATGAGTCATATCCCAGCTCACGATAAAGTTGCTCTCTATAAAATGCCTGCGATAAGCCCCATCCTGCATAGACACGGCCAACGGCGCGCATATCTGCAGAAGTCAACTGGTTTAGTTTGTTTGAATCGAAGCCAACTGCAGCCATGAGCGGAGCTTTCATTCCGTCCAGGACCACAGACGTATGGGGCCAGGTTTTTGCAACTCCGGCGAAAGGTGCAATTCGTTCCACCATGTCCGGATAACTTGCTCCCCATTGGAATGATTGAATGCCTCCCATTGACCATCCAACTACGAGAGCGATCTTTTGAATGCCGAATTTTTCGGTCACCAGCCGATGCTGTAATTTAACGTTGTCATAGATGGTTACCTGCGGAAAATTAGCCCGGTCGAATGGGGGAGGCGTGTTGCTGGGAGACGAAGATAATCCGTTGCCCAGCAGATTTGGAACGATAATGAAATATTTCTGCGGATCTAGTGCCATGCCGCTTCCGATCAACCATTCATTCTGAACATGCTGGTCGCCAAAAGCAGTGGGATAGACGATAACATTATCTTTCTTTTCATTCAATCTTCCATAAGTCTTATAAGCAAGAAAAGCGCTCGGTAACGTCACTCCGGATTGCAAGGTTACGTCACTCAAATCAAAAATCTCATAATCCATCGTATTGTTGCTCCCTTCAAAATAAGTCCATACATTTAGAATGTATGTCTTGTGCTTAGTATAGGCCTGTGGTACTTTCAGTAAAAGTGATTAAAATTCAATATAGTATTCAATAATATTGAAAGTAAAAGGGGATAGTATGATGGAATTGCGCCAACTGAATACGTTCCGAACAGTTGCATCAACTTTAAATTTCAGCCGGGCTGCGGAAGCGCTGAGCTACGTCCCCTCCAACGTCACCATGCAAATAAAAGCATTGGAGGATGAACTTGGTGTTCGTCTCTTTGACCGATTGGGCAAGCAGCTCGTTCTAACAACTGCGGGTAAACGCTTTTTAACTCATATCCAAGGCGTTCTAGATAAATTGGATGAAGCTCGCAGCGTCGTTCATGACAATGAAAATCTAAGCGGCACCCTAACGATAAGTGCCAACGAGGTTCTTTGCGCCTATCGGCTTCCTGCTGTCTTTCACCTATTTCGTTCGCGCCAACCGGGAGTGCGTCTCATCTTCCGCTCTGTTTCCAATCAGCAACTCAAGCAAACGCTCTTTGAGGGAACCGCGGATGTCGTCTTTATGTTGGACGAACCCATTCGCTCAACGGGACTTGCTGTGGAACCGTTACTGGAAGAAACTTTCCGCTTTTTCGCCGCTGCAGACCATCCACTCGCGAAACGAACTGTACTACAGCTAGAAGATTTTCACGGAGAAGTTTTCTTGACTAATGAAAAGGGTTGTACCTATCGAACCATGTTTGACCGGGCATTTGAGAAAGAGGGCATTGATAGTATTACGTATTTAGAGTTTCAAAATGCCGAAGCCATTAAACAATGTGCAATTGCGGGAATCGGTATTGCCTTTCTTCCTGAAATAACAGCGGAAACCGAAGTTGAACGGGGAGAACTTGTTGCTCTTCCATGGCATATTCCGGACTTGCACGTGTATACACAGATGTTATGGCATAAAGACAAGTGGCTTTCACCAATCATTTTATCTTTCATAGAAGCAGCAAGGGAGGTTATCGCTATAGAAGAGGATCCCGACATGAAAAGATACGGGGAGCGATAACTCAATAACAACAGCTTGAAGTAAAACGGCAGCATTAAGTTCTTTGTATATAGCAAAAAACCTGTCATGTAGACAGGTTAATGATTCATGGATTTAGCAGTGCCAAGAATATGGAGCGCCTCATTTCTGTTAAAGAAGTCCAGGAGAATACCTGCTGGCTCCAAACCTATTTTGGGCGGTTATTCCCTGAGAGGTCACTGCACAAAATATATATAGCGTATCTCCTGAATTTCACTCTAGCGTCGCGGTCAGACGATCACGCGGTAGTGAAGATGAACAACGCCGCTTTGGAAGCGGCGCTCACCGAGCAGCTCGAGCCGCATGCGGAGGTTGTCCGGCAATGCTCGCTTACCTCCACCCAAGACGATCGGATTAATAAGCAGATGACACTCGTCGATCAGTCCCGCGCTCATCGCCTGCCCAGCAAGCTCGGGGCCGCCAATCGTAATGTCGGCTCCTGAAGACTCCTTCAGCCTCCAGATCGCATCAGGATCGAATTCGCGCTCGATCCTAGTCCTGGCGCTTGAAACCGCCTGAAGCGTCCGGGAATACACGATCTTCTCAGCCGCTCGCCAGATCTGCGCGAATTCCCGCATTACCTCCGGTTGATCGCCGGGCTTGGCGCTCGCCGTCTCCCAGTACACCATCGACTCGTACATTCGACGCCCGTATAGGCAAGTGCCAATCGGCCGCTCGAAGTCAGTCCAGAATGCAAACACCTCGTCATCGGAGATCGTCCACTCTAAATTGCCGCGCTCGTCCTCAATGTAACCGTCCAAAGATACGTTACCAGCGTAGATCAGTTTAGCCATTTCAATAACGCCCTCCAATTTTCAGTTTCCAACGAGACCAAGGCCTGCCCCTCTGAATTTGAACAAAGAAACATCCATTAATAGATTAACACATTTTGGAAGTATTCTGCCCGTTAGCTCAATAAAAAGGAGGCCCCCGCGCCTTCTCTTGGGGCTACGATCTCCACAATATATTCCATTTCCAATTACTAATTAAAGAACCTACGCGCGTAGCATAGCTTACCTAATTGATGCAATAATTGAATATTCTATTTTGTGTTAAAGTAAATTTGTGTTAAGTTTAAATTCATATAGAAAATGGAGGGGCTTTTATGACAATAGGATCACAAAACGATATTGATGGTCTGAAAGAAATTGGCAAAATCGTTGCATTGACGATTAGTGAAATGAAACGTCACGCACGTGTAGGAATTACGACAAAGGAACTGGATGATATCGGAGGGCAGTTTTTGAAAAGGCATGGGGCTGTGTCGGCACCTAGGAAAACTTACAATTTCCCTGGCAACACATGTATTAGTATTAACCACGAAGTTGCCCACGGAATACCAGGAAATCAAATCATTCAACCGGGCGATTTAATAAACATCGATGTTTCTGCAGAATTGGGGGGCTATTATGCGGATTCGGGACATTCTTTTCCGATAGCTCCATACGAGCCATCATTAATGCGTCTTTGTCAGTACACATACAATACAATGATGAAAGTAATCTCTTCACTTAAGCATGGAGTAAAATTGAACGAAATCGGAAGGATTATTGAAATCGAGGCTAAAAAAGGCGGCTATAATGTAATTAAGAATCTGTGTAGCCACGGTATTGGAAAATCTCTGCACGAGACCCCAAATGATATTCTACCCGTTTATAACAAGCACGATAAACGGGTATTGAAAGAGGGCTTGGTAATTACAATCGAGCCCTTTTTATCTACAGGTGCAGGGTATGTCGTTGAGCAAACGGATGGATGGACTTTAAGCGTACCCGACAAAAGCTTTGTGGCACAACATGAGCATACCATAATAGTTACAAAGGATCAGCCAATAATCGTGACTGCAGTATAGACCATCAGAATGAATCCGTTTTTTGTGTGTTGGTTGCGCTAACGGATAACGTTAGTTTAAAAACACCGGCAGTCTGGACATTAAACTTCAGTCCGCACGGCTGCCGGTGTTTTTCCCGATCAAGAAAAAGATGTAATGTATAAAATACTATGTAATATACATGTACATGAATTAGCCTAAACGCCAGATTTTTCGTTATCGAGCTTCCGGGCGTACGCGTGGCGAGGCGGACCGTTTAGACAACGGTGGCGCCGACGGCTCAGCTCCGATTTTATACGACTAATTCATCATCCCGCAGCGTCGCGATAGGGTGAAGGAATCGATGATCGAAACGGTTCAGCCCGATTCCCTCCTTCACTTTATTCACCCAATCCGAATTCACCAATGCGCTTGTGCCGATCGCGACTAAGTCAGACTGATTCTCCGCCAATAGCTGTTCCGCTGTTACAGGCTCACCTAGCTTGCCGTTTGCGATGACGGGCAAGCCGCCGTACTTTTTGGCGAGTTCTGCCAGTGTGGGGGAGTCATCAGCGAATGCAGGCGCAAATGCTTTGTATTCAGTTGTATGAATATAGGTTGGAGAAGCATTGCTCAGGCTCTGGAAAATGATTTTGGCATCTTCGATACCGTTCGCCCACTTATGGTGGATATCATTCACTTTGCCTTGCGAGATACGAACGCCAACCGTGTATTCGGGGCCAACAATGTCGCGGATTGCTCCCAATACTTCCAAGACAATTCGGATTCGTTTCTCTGTAGGACCACCGTAATCATCGGTTCTGAGATTCGTATAATCGGTAATGAATTGATCGAGTAAATAGCCGTTGGCAGCATGCACTTCAACCCCATCGAATCCTGCCTGCTTGGCGCGAAGAGCGGCTTGGGCGAAATTATCGATCACCTTCCGGATCTCCGTTATCGTCATCGCTCTCGGAATTGTAAATTCCCCGCTGCCTCCATGATCTTCTAACATCGTGCCGATCGGCTTAATAGCTGAAGGTGCTATCGGTGTAAATCCATCGTGCTGAACAAGCGCCCCCGCATGCATAAGCTGCGCGATTATTCGTTTCCCTTCGCGATGTACCGCCTGTATGACCGGCCTCCATGACTCGGCCTGCTCTTTATTTGCAATACCTGGTTGATTCATATAACTTTGACTGTTCAATAAGTCCGGATAAATGCCTTCCGTAATGATAAGACCGAACCCACCCTTCGCGAACCTTGCATAATAACGCGCCATCCGGTCGTTCGCCAGGCCATTTGACTCTGCGCTCGTACGTGTCATCGGCGAAAGGACAACCCTATTGGGCAGTGATAGGTATCCTAACTGAAAAGCGGAAAACAGATTGGTGAACTTACTCATTTTGATATCCTCCTCAAATGTACAAGGGCAGCAAAGTAATTGCTGCCGGGAAGTATTGTTTTCATGAATGATTGTAATCTGGCTTTTTCATGCTGTAAAATGATTGCTATTGATATATGTATCAAAAAAAAATGATGCCGGACCAAAGGAGTTCTCATGGAACTATTGGATTGAAAAATAGTGATGGCTATCTTGGAGGAAGGCAATATATCGCGTGCCGCACAAAAGCTGGATTACGTGCAGTCGAATGTCACTGCACGTGTACGTAAGTTGGAGTCCGAGCTTGGTATTGACGAGGGAGTACACCAACTGAGAAAGGGCTTGCATTCTGCAAATATGCAAGCGACACGGCGGGCAATACGGCCACGGCGAGTTCGTTCCGGACGCCCTGATTATCAGGGCGGAGTTCGCCGCGCTGCTCGTGCGCGCGTTGGGGCAGCCGGAGCCGGATGAAGCGGGAACGGCGTTCACCGACGTGCAGGCGGCGGACTGGCATGCCGGCGTCGTCGGCGCGGCACGGGAGGCGGGCTTGATCAGCGGTTTTGAGGACGGCTCGTTCCGTCCGAACGCCGAAATTACTCGAGAGCAGATGGCCGCGATGATCGCTAGGGCACTTGCCTTCGCCGGAAAGACGCCGCCGGCCGATGCAGCTTCACTGGAGTCATTTTCGGATGGCGCGGATGTGGCGGACTGGGCCGCGGACGCGACGTCGCAGCTGATCAGAACGGGTATCGTGCAAGGGATGACCGATACGACGTTCGTGCCGCAAGCCGACGCCACGCGGGCTCAGAGCGTTGTTATGGTTGAAACTGATGCTGCAATTTCTGCAGTTTATCGACGCATAGTACGTTACCATCCCATCATAGAGCATGCGAGGGCGGATGCTGGCAATTTGCCGGCGTCCGCTTTGCTTTTGCCCGCATGCGAGATAGATATTAATATTATTAATTAAGTGAGCAAATTAACATAAATAATGCAGGCTGTACAACACGGCTTCCGTGAGTGCCATCGGAAAATACCGCACCCCTTCGTTGGAAAACTAATCTGGAAGACCCTTCTAGTATTTTCCTAGGCCTAACCCACTATTAAAGAAAATATTAAGAAGTTTAACGAAGCAAAAGAAAAACTCGCAAAGCAGGGTATTGAAATTATTGACAATGATTTGAGAACTAAAAAGAATCGATTAGTAAAAGATGGAGGATTCGTAGGTTATTTAGATTTAGAGAATAACACATTAGAACTAAAATGAAACATAAGCCCATTAAATGGAGAATGGTTCCAAAGATTTATGATTACAGAGTATTAGAGTTAAAACGAAAAGATGGGCGAATTAAACACAATTATTTCTTATTTCACACTCTCTTAACTAAAAATTAACGGACGTTTCACGGCTTTTACTATATTGTTTTAATTGTATTTAAGCACCCGGATTAATCAAAATTCTAAGGAGGAACAAACAACATGCTTCCCATTCTGAAAAAAAATTCGTGGGCAATGTGGGGCAAACAGGTTTTCAGCCTGCTCCTTGTCATCGCGCTTCTCCTCGGCGCACTGCCTTTGACCGCGAGGCCCGCAGCTGCGGCGGGTGTAGAAAACGAGTCCTCTCAAAAAGACGGCCAAACTGTATTTACCACATCGAGCAGCAGTAGCAATGCGGTGGCTGAACCGGCCACAAGCCACGGCGTTTATCAAATTTCTTCTGTTGATGACTTGCTTTGGGCGGCGGGGAATCCCGACAAGAATTATGTGCTGACAAATGACATTGACCTTTCCGGGCAAACCGACTGGATACCCATCGGCACGGCAAACGCCCCGTTTTCGGGAAGCTTCAACGGCGCGGGCCATACCCTCACCCTCAATATCAACCAGACAAGACCTCAAAACGGTATTTACCTTGTGGGTCTGTTCGGTTATGTGTCGGGTACCGTTGTGAATCTGACGGTCGGTGGTACGATCAACGCCACCATTTACAGCGGTTATGTCGGCAGCGTTGCTGCGAATATTGCAGGGGGCAGAATTATCAACTGCACGAGCAACGTGGACATCACCGTGCAAGGCGCGACAGGAATCGTTCATGCAGGTGGGATCGCGGGTTCTATCCTTAACAAAGGCAACCCTGGCGGTACCATCGCAAACTGCACGAATAACGGAACAATCAACGTAACATCGCCCACGAAAGCTGCCAATCCTGGTGGGGATCTGGGCACCGGCACCAATGGTTCTGTCGGCGGCATATTGGGCTTAGTTACAACCTTTGCAACAGGCGTAGTCACAACTTCCGTGAATAACGGCGATATAACTGTGACGAACGGCAGTAATAACGTCGGCGGAATCGTGGGCATGACTTCTTCCAGCAACGCTGCAACCAACGCCGATATCACATATAGCGCCAACAAGGGAAATGTGACCATTTACAACATTGCGGGCGAACGAGCGGCCGGTATCATCGGCTATATTAAAAGCGGACGTATCGATTATAGCTACAATACCGGCAACGTCATTGCTTATGCCGATAGCGGAAGCACCGTGAAGAACGGAGGTAACGGATACTACTTTGGTATTCTTGGCTATGCCAACACAAGCAATTTGGAGATTATATACGCTTACAACGCCTCTCCCAATCCGCTGGCAGCTGAAATCGGCTACGCTAAAAACGCTTCGAGCCTGACTTTTCAAAACTTTTATATGGCAGGCAGATCAGAATATGGTGCCTCGGATCCGGCTGGTACGCCTGGCACCACGTTCAACTCTGCTGCCGATCTGTTGACAAAAATCACTGTCACAGAGGACGGTGCCAATGCGTACACCTCCAACCCCGAGGGAGGATATCCTCTTCTGTATTTTGAGAAGGCACGCACTCTTGCAGACCAGGATTACGATGGCATCATAGAAAAACAATCGATAGGCAATGATCTCAACACGATTTATTACTTCGTTCAAACAGACGGATCGGTAGATACGCAGGGGCTGACTGTGAATGCCGCCCTTACAAAAGATTCCACCACCACCATTGAAAATGCCGAGCTTGCCGCGCTTCCTTCCGGCGGCAGCGTGAGAGTCGGCGATATCACTTATGTTGCCGCTGACGGCTCCACGCTTTATGGCGTTGCTATGAACAGCATCCCCGACAATTTATGGACTGAAGCGACCATTACGGCCCAAAAAGACGGTCAGACCGTTTTCACCAAGACGATAACCAACAGCAATGCGCCGACGATGCCCGGAGGCCTGCCCAATTATCCGGACGGTACCCTTAGCAAAACTTATAACAGCGGCCCCGGATTGGCCAACGATCAGTATTCCGTAACAAATGAAGACTCGGAAATGGTTGTAGTCAGTGAGACAAGCGCGGAAACCTTTAATGCATACGTTCAGAGTCTTCTTTCAAACGGCTTTGAACCGATCGCCCATACGGAGACCGACGGCAACATCTATGATTCACTGAAACAAGGAAGCCAGTATTTCTATTTATATTACACGGCCAATTCTCATCAGGCCCGCATTATCCAGGACAATTCCACCAATACACTTTTATCCGATTTGGATTCTGCAACAATAGGGAGCGGCAGCACCGAATTCTATCTATACAGCATTGATTATGCCAATGGCATAGGCCCGATCGATCCATCCAAACATTGTGATTGCGGTGCCCTGATGATCGTCAAATTGGCGGACAACAGCCTGTTTGTCATTGACGGCGGACATCAGAATCAGAGCAGCGAAGCTGCGCAGTACGGCCTCATGAAGTTCATGTACAAGATTACAGGACAGCCATACGGTTCAAAAATCAACATCAGAGCCTGGTTCTTCTCCCACGCGCACGGCGATCATGTATATATGGCGCACGCCTTCGTTGACGCCTATCATGACAATCTGAATGTGGAAAGCGTATTGTTCAATACACCGTCTTTCCAGACCATGAGAAGCGGCTATGACGCCGGTACATTTTTGATGAAGCAAAGCTTCAGCACAAACTTTCCCAACGCCAAGTATGTGAAGCTGCACACTGGTCAGCATTTTAGTCTCCAGGGAGTCGGGTTTGATGTGCTGCATACCCACGAGGATGCCGTGAACAGCAGCGGCGTCACCACCATTACTGATTTTAACGATACCAGCACGGTATTTAAGCTCACGATGGACGGCAAAACCTTTTTAATGCTGGGAGATGTCAATACCCTAGTTCAGAACGATATGCTGCAAATGTACAGCGCCGATACCTTGCGCAGCGACATCGTGCAGGTAGCTCATCACGGTTATAATAATCTTGCATCCCTGTACGATGTAGTCGATGCATCTCTGGCAATCGTCCCCAATTCCGAGGTAGGCGCGAAAGATAATAATCCGGTTGTATATAGCGGATACGCTAAACCCGGTGTGCCGGTGTTGTTTGCAGACCCGGATACCTACAAACTGATCGTGAAAGACGGCAAAGTCGAATTTACAGCCATCCCCAGCTACCGCGAGGATATGGACCTTTACAGTGTAACGAATGTTACCCTGAACATCGGCTCTGACCAGACGCAGCGGAACGTGGATTGGTACAGCAACGCCCCGACTGCAGGAAAGGTGCAGCTCGCGCTGAGAGCCGAACTGACGGGAGGTGAATTCCCGACAGAGCATCAGGAGTTCGCTGCGGTGTCTTCCGACACCAATGTGACCGGGTTCAAGACCAACAAAACGACCATCACGGGCCTTGCCGCCAACACGGAGTATGTCTACCGCGTCGGCACTGACGACGGCTGGTCGCCGATTTACAGCTTTAAGACGCAGAGCTTTACCGGCGATTTCAGTTTCCTGTTCGCGGGTGATCCCCAGATCGGAAGCAGCGGCAACGTCGCAAACGACACGGCCGGCTGGACCAACACGCTCAACAAATCGGCCGCCGCTTTCCCGCAGTCCAGTTTCATAATCACAGCGGGCGATCAGGTGGAAACCGCGGATACCGAAACGCAGTATAATGGATTGCTTAGCCCCAATGTACTCAAATCCCTGGCGTTGGCCGTCGACGTCGGCAACCACGATGTAGCCAGCAACGCTTTCTCCCAGCACTTCAACATGCCGAATGTTTCCTCCCTGGGAGGGGTCTCCAGCGCCGGCAGCGGCAGTGGCGACTACTGGTATATCTACAATAACACCCTGTTCATGTCGATT
Organism: Paenibacillus sp. JT31N11; assembly: GCF_056269285.1. Lineage (NCBI taxonomy): Bacteria > Bacillati > Bacillota > Bacilli > Caryophanales > Paenibacillaceae > Paenibacillus > Paenibacillus sp. JT31N11. Next base: position 74,701 of record NZ_JBWDNQ010000009.1, on the reverse strand, counting down.
AATTCCAACAATCTCAGTGCGGCAGAACATTCGCAGTTCCTGCAGGAGACGTTGGATGCGCACGGCCAGGATGTGAAATGGAAGGTGGTCACGTTCCACCATTCGATTTACAGTGTCGCAAACCATGCGCTGAACGACGATATTTTGCAGCGGCGTGAAGATATGGCCCCTGTTTTCTCGAAATTTGGAATTGATGTCGTATTCATGGGCCACGATCACGTGTATACACGCAGCTACATGATGAACGGCACAACCCCGGTCATCCCGGAAGGCGGCGTACCTTCGAGCGTGACGAATCCGGAAGCCGGACAGGTACTCTACATCACCGCAAACTCCTCGAGCGGCAGCAAGCATTACGCCATTCAGAATGCGAGTTTTCCATATGCCGCGGTGAAGAATCAGGAGAATACGGCTAATATTACGAAGGTCGACATCACCGGCACCTCTTTCACGGTGAGCACCTACCGCGTTTCCGATATGAGCGTAGTGGATACCTTCACAATCAACCGCGATACGCTGCAGTTCCCGGATGCACCCACAGGCTTATCGGGCGTGGCTCCGACGACGAACGCGAATGCAGACGGCAAGATCACGGGCGTCTCGGTCGGAATGGAGTACAAGCTTTCGTCGGCTGACGCGTATACGCCTGTTACCGGCAGCGAGATCACAGACCTTATCCCCGGCACGTATCAGGTACGCTATGCCGCCAAAGAAGGCTATCATGAGAGTCAGCCGGTCGACGTGACGGTACCCGCTTTTCTTATAGAAATCGGAACGGCAAGCGAATTGACTGCATTCTCGGAAGGGTTCGGCACACCGGATTATCCGATTGACGGAAACTACGAGTTATCGGCCGATATTGATATGCAGGGCGTGACTTTCTCGGCGATCGGCGGAGGCGGCTCACCAACGCCGTTCTTAGGCACATTTAATGGACAAGGCTATGTCATACGCAACCTGGAAATTACGAGCAGCGACGATAACACCGGGTTATTTGCCTACCTGGGCACAGGCGGAAGAATTGTAAATGTGGCATTGGTGAATGCGGATATTAGCGGCGAACATAATACCGGCGCCATTGCAGGAACTTCCACCGGTACGGTGGAGAACAGCTATGTGGATGGGAAAGTAAGCGGCGACAGCTATACGGGCGGGATTGTAGGCTTGCTCCATGCGGGCGTCTTGCAAAATTCCTCCGTAACCGCAGATGTGTACGGAACGAGAATCGGCGGCTTGATTGGGGGTACCGGTTGGAACAATTCCGGTTCGCCTCTTACAACGAAGGATACGACAACGGGCAGCGTCATTCGTAATAACTTTGTGGCGGGTTCGGTCACAGGACCGGATGGAGGCGAGTATTTCGGCGCTGTCGTCGGTGACATGGGCGGTTCGTCAGGCAGCCTGCTCCAAACCTTCCGTGGCAATACGGTCACGAATACGGTATATGGGGACGGCCTTGGCAAATTGGCAGGGTACTGGTCCAGCGACAGTCCGATCATTGACGCGGATCAAATCAACTACTATGACGGCGCCAAGCTAAGCACGAGCGGATTGCCTTCGGAAATCGTCTCTGTGTTTGCGGAAAAGGCAGCAGCCGACTTCACGCAGCAAGAAACGTTTGAGGATCTGGGATGGGACTTTGAAATTCATTGGGAGTGGGATGCGGCGAACAATGTACCCGTACCCAGAATGTTCGATATCGGCGAAGATGGAGATAACCTCGTAACGATTAATGCATCGGCAGGTTCGGGTGGAACCATCTCTCCCAGCGGATCTGTTTTGGTCGAGCGCGGACAAAGTCAGATGTTTACTTTCACGCCTAACGAAAATTTTGAAGTGGACACGGTAGAGATTGACGGCGTGGAGAACGCCGAAGCTGCCGAGGCGGGCGAGTATACGTTTGAAAATGTGGACGCCGAACACACGATCGACGTTACCTTCAAGAGTATCGATCGGATTGTCTCCGATCTGACGGTAGAAGGAGGCGCCATTACGGTAGACGGAGATGCGGTGGACAGTCCCGCGCAAGTCAAGGAAGACGCGCAAGTTACGGTAACGGCCGACGTTCCGGACGGGCAGCGATTTGTCAAATGGACGGCGGACGGTCTCGCGAATGACAGCTATACCGAGAATCCGTTCACGTTCACAATGCCGGCGAACCCAGTTTCGCTGAGGGCCAAGTATGAAGACATGCCAGTATTTAACGTCGATTTGACCAATCTTACGGTGGACGGCGACACAGTAAGCGAATTTAGCGCCGACAAGACGAGCTATACGGTGAATGTGCCGTACAGCAAAACATCCGTGACAGTTGCGGCAACTGCGGCCGACGAGACCGCCGACGTTGCGGTTGAAGGTGGCAACGATCTGGTCGTAGGAGACAATACCGTAACGGTTACTGTGACGGCAGAGGATGGAGAGACGAAGAAGGTGTACTCGATTATCGTCAACCGCGCTGCCGAATCGGACGATGATGATGGCAACGGCAGTGGAAGCGGAGGATGGGGCGGAGGATCGGCAACACCATCTGGAATTACGTTGCCTGCCGGCGTCGGCGGCACGGCCCGGTTTGAGAATAACGCCGTTACGATCACGGTTCCCGCCGGAGCATCGGAGAAGCAATTGACGATTACGGTTCAGAGAGTGTTGAATACTTCGCAGCTCGTAACCGCTGATGACGTGCTTCTTAGCCCGGTATATGAAATTTTGAAAAACTTCACGGAAAATTTCTCGAGCCCGGTCACGATTACCTTAACGTTCGATCCGGATTTGGTCGGCACGAACCAAACCGCCTCTATTTTCTACTACGATGAGGAAGAGATGGAGTGGGTGGAGATCGGAGGCGAAAAGAGCGGCGAGCGGATTACGGCGGAAGTCGATCACTTTACGAAGTTCGCGGTATTCGCCGTAGATAAAATAGTTGATGAAATTCCCGATAGCGAGCCTGAGGCAACCACGGAAGTGGCGTTCAGCGACATTGCGGGCCACTGGGCGGAAGCAAGCATTAAGCAGGCAGCTGCGAATGGAATCATCGACGGCTATACCGACGGTACATTCAAGCCGAACGGCGAGGTTACCCGCGCCGAGTTCGCGGTCATGATGGCTCGCATGCTGAATCTGCAAGGGGGCGGAGCCACCTTGGCGTTCACCGATACGGGTACCATCGGCGCATGGGCGAGACAAGGCATCGCGCAGGCGGTGCAGGCCGGTTTCGTGAAAGGCTACGAGGACGGCAGCTTCCGACCGAACGCGCAAATCAGCCGTACCGAGATGGCGCTGATGATTGCGAATGCGCTTGGCATCGCCAATAACACTAACGCGGCAACCCCGTTTGCGGATGACGCCGGGATTCCGGCATGGGCCAAAGCGGCAGTCGCGGCGGCTGTGGAGAACGGCCTCATTCAAGGCGTCGGAGACAACAAATTCGCACCGGACAAGACGGCAACAAGAGCCGAGGCGACGGTCATCCTGATTAGAGCGCTCGCGTTCACCAATAAGTAAAGCTTCTTCTGTTCACAATAATAGCCAAGCCCCCGGCTCTAGAGTCGGGGGCTTGGCTATTTGTGGTGGTGCGCCCGGCATGGGCAGCGCCGCAGGAATTATCGCACTCTCCGCCGACAGCAGAGAACATGTGAACGAACTGGCAGACAAGACGTTGGCCGCGGGAGGTAAGCAAGTCCAAGGAAGCGCAGCATCACGGGTTCATGTAGGTTAGAAGCTTCGAAGACTTGAATGGACATCATTCGTAACGATCCGGATAGACTGGCGAATTGACAGATCATATAAAAACCATTTGCTATTCCTAAGACAAAGGTCGAGAGCGGGAAACGGCGGGCTAAATGCTCGCTGAAAGTACAAGACAAGACGTTGCTCTTCTTGGGTGAGCTTGCCTGTGCAAAGTAGCAGAAGTCTGTTACAGGTGATTCGTACTCTCTAGGTGGGCAAGATCTCGGAAACCGATAGTGTACTAGTTGGTACGCACCCTTTGGGCAACGTGCCGCTTGGATTCCGGAAGCCTCTTGGGCTTCAGCAGTGGCCCCAGAAAGGAAGCATGGCAGGCCGCCCGAATCGGGCGACCTCTACCAGTTTGCGATGCCGGGCATTTCGGCGAAACAATCCGAGCCGTGAGGGGAAAGCTGGCTGCGGTTAAGGACAATCGCCTTTACCGCGTATTAACCTTTCATGACTGCTCGTTCTTGAAAATCGCAAACTCGGTCATGGCTAAGTCCCTAGAAATTCGAATTCGTGAAATAAATCGTTTGCGGTCCCGCTGCGCCGCCCGTCAGGCTAAAATTCGACGCGATCGTCTTTCCATGCTTGTTCACCCTGAAATCGGCGATATTCCAAGCCTTCGTATAGTTCACGTACGGCGATTGCAGGATGAGACCCGCCCATTCCACGACGTAATGCCCGGCGCCGCCCGAAGGATTGTCATAGACGGAAATTCGTTTCTTCGAGCCGCTCTCGTTATTAATCACGACGGACAGATTGTACGTGACGCCGTAGTTGCCGTTGTTTACGACGTCTTTCCCGTCGACGGCGCTATATCCGGTCTCGTATTCCCCGGGCATGGCGTCGCTAAACGGTCCCGATGCGGCGGAGGATATCCGAATGAGAGAGTTGCCGGCAGACGTATTGTAAGTCAGCATACCGGTCCGATCGAAATGCGGGAATGTCCCGCGGACATGCACGTCTCCCGGAAGGATCGACTCCTCCTCGGGATGGTCCGGCTTATTGACGTAGCCTAGGGTCGTGACGGTGACGACGGCGTCGTCCTTCCCTCTCTTGGTAACGGCACGCATCTGAACGATGCCGCTTACCGTGTACGTCGGCGGTGCTTCGGCCTCGAGATAATAGGTTTCGCCAGGCTGCAGCGTAGCCGCCGGCTTGCGGTCGGAACGGGAATCCAGAAAGCCTGTCAGAGCGGTCTGCCCGGCAATGTCGGGATAATAGTCGACGCCGATACCTTGTGCTTCCGTATACAATTGAACCGTATCGTCCGTCGGATTGGTGACGGCCACCGCTACGTTCAGAGGCGCTCCCGTCATGTTGGCGTGATGCCAGAATATGCGGAACTGCCCGCTGACCTGATCGCGGTAATACGCCCCCTCCGTCTTCGGGGACTCGGGAGAATCGCTTAATATAAGCGGTCCACCGGTTGGCGTAAGTACGGGCTTCTCCATCGGCGCACCCGGCTTCAATGTTTCGATCGGAACGAGCTCGCCTTGCGCGAAAGCGTTTGCAGACGATAGCAGCAGACTGCTTGTCACCCCTAGTATCAACAGCCATTTCTTCCTCTTGTTCACTAAAATCCCTCCCGGCAATTTACGATTCCCTCACGACTCCGATTGCTCAGCCGAACATCGGAAGATCTTGCTTCTGTGTTATGAGTCCCTCCTAACTTATCGAAAGTTTCATAGAGAACGGCTTTGTCTTCGCGCAACTTCGCCGGCAATCGCACTCTACTCTATTAAATTCATCTTATAACACATCATCATTGGAGTAAACTTCCAAATCAGATCAACAAAGGACTCTTGTTTACAAGGCCATTGCGAGCATTTGGAAGCGCCAGTTCTTTGACAAGGTTATTAACCGGTCCGACATACGGGGGCTTTTTCCCGATACTATTGGATTTTGGCCTAGGTTGCGGGCTATGCGATCATCTCACATCACTCCTATTTGCTCGACTTTTTGAACCCCAGTCTAGAATCGATTTGAAGCGCCTTAGCGAGAAACAGCATACTTACAAGTAGGGGGAACAGCTTAGCGCATGGGATCACGGTCCCACGGGCAGATATGTTCGACCCCGGCTACCGTAATTAAGCCTCTTAAAGACCAAAGAGGTCAACCAGTAAAATCTGGCTGACCTCATAATACGAATGGGCAGTTTAGCTTATAAAAATAGGACGAAATCCCTTGTGACATGGGAGTTCTGTATAACGAATAAGTGGTGTTTACGTTAAAACCAAGTAGTTCAGAAGATTCAATAAAAGCTTTTTTTATTGTTCGTATGCTCGGGAATCGCGATCAATGAAAGTGGGAAATTATGCTTTACAAAGTACAGAAATGAATTTATAATCAAAATCGCATCATATGTAAACGTTTACATGCAATGACGACAAACTGCAATCGATTGCAGAATGAAAAAGAAGAGGGTGATGCGATAGGATCAATCTATGAAGAGAACAGCGTGAACCTTTGCTAGAAAGAGAGACTAGCCCAATGTGAGATGTTGAATCGATTGCTCAAATACCTTTAGGAGGTGCATTCAGATGAACTCGATGAAAAATGTGAAAATCATCGCTCAAATCGCATTTGCTGTGCTGCTAATTGTTTCATCTGCCGCTACGGCCGCCGCCGAGCCTGCTGCGACGGATACGACCGCATTCGAGCTGGTCGGGACTAAGGCGACGAAGGTCGCCAGAGTTACAGGAACGACTCCGGCAGGAGAAAATCTGCCCAATCCGAATTCGACGGCCGCCAATTATGCACTTGGGGGTACAGATCTGGGCATCGTCTGGGACGCAACCACGGACCCCGCCAATCCGAAGACCATGGTTGTGTTCGGAGATTCCTTCGACGGCTGGATTGGCGATGGAGGCGGTGGAACAGGCTGGAGAGGAAATGTGCTAGCCCTCTCCGGAGACAGCGATCTGACGGACGGCCTTGCATTCTCCAAGATGATCACCGATCCTTCCTCGCCGGATTACGCGAAGGAAGTTATCCATTCCGATCACAACACTAGCGGCAATGGCGATTATACGGCCATTCCCACAGCCGGGATTTCGGTTGGCAGCAGACATTTTATTCACTATATGCAAATCAAAAATTGGGGAGCTGCTGGTAGATGGAATACCAACTTCAGCGAGATCGCGTACTCGGACGACGATGGACAGACCTGGACAAAATCCGGGGTCAAATGGGACGGGAACAGCAAGTTCGGACAGGCGGCATACATCAAAGACGGCGGTTACATCTATATGTTCGGTACTCCGGTCGGACGCTTTGACAGCGCCTATCTGGCCAGAGTCCCGCAAGCGGATGTTCTGGAAAAAGAGAGCTACCAGTACTGGAACGGCAGCGGCTGGTCTCTAAACAACGAGAATGCGGCGGTACCGGTCATCGACGGCCCCATCGGTGAATTATCCGTTGCCTATAACTCCTACTATGACAAATACATCATGACTTATTTGAATGAAGATCGAGCTGCGATTGTGCTCAGAAGTTCTTCCGAACTGACGCAAGGGTGGTCGGGCGAATCGGAAATCGCGACTGGCGAGGAATATCCGGCCCTATACGGTGCTTTCATCCATCCATGGAGTCTGGATGGCAAGGATCTGTATTTCCTGATGTCGCAGTGGGGACCATATAACGTTTTTCTGATGCATGCGACCTTGAACGTTGGCAGCCCGGCAAATAATCTGCTCTCCGATCCGTCGTTCGAACAACAAGCGACAGGGACGATATCAGCTCCTTGGTCGCTGGAGAGCGGGATGGGAGGAATCGACAGCAACCATTCCAGTTCCAAGAGCGGCGCCAACAACGCTTACTTGAGAAACACGGCCGACTGGAACGCAGTTACGCAAAATGTTCAGATCACACCGAATATGGAATATGAGTTAACCGGATTTATCCGCACGTCGCAAAACAATAACGCAGGCTACTTCGGCGTAAGGGGATCGGACGGAACGATCCTGAAGGAAATAAATTATAGCCGGTTCGACGATTACACCAAACAATCGATCCGATTTAATTCTGGGGCTAATACGTCCGTAACGGTCTATACTGGATTTTGGGCAAACGGGGATACCTGGATACAACTCGACGATTACAGTCTTCTTGCCGTAGATTCCACGCCACCGGTCATTACGTTGAACGGAGAGAAGTCGGTCGAAATTCCGCTCAATGGCGTATACGAGGATCCGGGCGCAACCGCAGTGGATAATCTGGACGGGGATTTGACAAGAAAGATCGTTGTGGAAGGCGCCGTCGATACGTCGAAGGTGGGCACATTTACGCTAACGTACAATGTCTCTGATGCGGATGGAAACGCTGCCGTTCCGGTCGAGAGAACCATTAAAGTAGAGGGGGCGGCTTACGAGGTCAACAATGCGGTATTCAAGGATGCATCCGGGAATATCCTGAGCAAGCTGCCTAAGAAAGGCATGGTTACGGCCAGTGCGGATATTAAGAGCAATTCGGTCTCTGAGGTTCCTGTCACAATCGTATTCGTCCTGTATGACAAGAAAGGCGGGATCGAGAATATTTCCGGTCTCACACAATCTGTATCCCCTGGCGCCTCTGCAGCGTTTACAGTTGGTTTTATGATGCCAGGCAACAACTCCGGCTATAGTGCGAAATTGTTCGTCGCAGATTCGCTTACAAGCCTGCAATCGCTGTCCAACATAGCCACTCTCGTGCAGAAGTAAATAAGCGACCGCTCTATAACGATTTCCTCCCGAACAAACCGCAATACGTCATGCCGCGTTTTGCCGGGAGGGACTTTAGTGGAATCGATTGCACATCGGAATGGGCGATTCATGCAGACAATCGTAAATATGAAAAAAACTATTGACGGGATCTTTTCCATCCCTTAGAATTGCCGTGTAAGCGATTACGTAATCGATTACATATATTTTGTGGATTGGCATAAGCAGCTGAGGTGAACAAGTTTGTCCAAAGCAACAATAAAGCAAGTCGCTGCAGAAGCGGAAGTATCGACAGCTACGGTCTCCCGGGTTCTGAATGAAAGTGGATATGTTAGCAATGAAATTAAAGAACGGGTTTTGGAAGCAGTTCAACGTTTGAGCTACAGGCCCAGTGCCATTGCCAGAAGCTTAAAAAAAGACGAAACGTATATGATTGGCGTGATCGTCCCGGATATATCGAATCCTTATTTTATGGGAATATCCCGGGGAATCGAAGACGTAGTCGAACAACAGGGTTTTCAATTAATGTTCTGCAGCTCGGATGAGAATGCCGAGAAGGAAAGCCGTCTGCTGAAGCTGTTTCAGGAGAAACGGGTTGACGCGATCGTTCTGGCGACATCCGGGGGCAACGATCAAACGATAGAGCGCCTTGCCAGTTCGGGAATGCCGATCGTATTAGTAGACCGGAAGCTGAAATCTGCGGACACGGGAAGGAAGAAGCTGGACCTCGTCGTTGAGGACAACACAGAAGGCGCAAGTCGGTTGACCGGCAAGCTGCTTGCTCAGGGACATGTCAGAATCGGCGTCGTCAATGGTCCGCCCAGGGTCAGCACCAGCCGTGAACGCTTTGCTGGAGTTCTTCAGGCTATGAGTGAATATGGCCTGGAGCCCAATCCGATCGTATTCAATGGCGATTTTTCCACCGAGGGCGGCATTCGGGCGGTCCGCAAATTGCTGAGCGCAAGTCCAAGGCCTACGGCGATTGTTTCCCTCAACAATCGAATGAGTCTCGGTGTGCTGCTCGAAATTGTGCGAAACGGGCTGAAAATTCCGGAGGATATGGCTGTCGCGTCGTTTGGAGAGGTGGAGGCAGCATCTCTGCTCAAAAATTCCGGAATCTACTATATCGATCAGCATCCATATGACATGGGCAAGAAAGTAGGGAACATTCTTCTCGGGCGCATTCGAAAAGAAGATACGGCGGAGCATTTTTTTGAATTATTCCGCAATGAAATCAATCAGATCTTGTGAGCATTTAAGAGAGAGATATCCGCGAGTAGAGGAAGAATTTAATCTGCTTTAATCTGCAATCGATTGCAGAAATGGAGAGCCGAAACCGCCCGGGGCGGAATTATAGCACATACGCGATGCTCTGGCCGCTCCACGGGAAAGATAGGAGGTTGGACGAATGGAAAAGCGATATGCCATCGGCATTGATTACGGTACGGAATCGGGGCGGGCGCTGCTTGTCAATGTTGCGACCGGAGAGGAAGTGGCAACTCATGTCACCCTTTATCCTCACAGTGTTATCGATGATACGCTTCCTGGTTCGGGCACAAAGCTGGAGCAAGACTGGGCGCTTCAGCATCCGGACGATTACCTGGAGGTACTGATGCACTCGGTGCCTGCCGTGCTTCGCGACTCCGGAGTCGGTCCGGAGCGGGTGATCGGTATCGGAATTGATTTCACCGCGTGTACGATGATGCCGCTGGATGGGAACGGTACTCCGCTCTGTCTGCTTGACGAGTGGAGGGATAATCCTCACAGCTGGGTGAAGCTGTGGAAGCATCACGCCGCCCAAGAGGAAGCGAATTTGATCAATGCCAGAGCAAGTGAACGGGGGGAAACATTTCTGGCGCGTTATGGCGGCAGGCTCTCATCAGAATGGATGCTCCCCAAAGTATTACAAATATTAAATGAAGCGCAGCCAGTCTATGATTGCGCGGATGCCTTCATGGAAGCTGCTGACTGGGTCGTTATGCAGATGACTGGAGCGTTTGTCCGTAACAGTTGCACGGCCGGATACAAAGCTGCCTGGCACAAGCGCGAAGGTTTTCCATCGGAAGCGTTTCTCAAATCAGTGGACCCCCGCCTGGAGAAGCTAGCCTCGACGAAGCTGCGGGGACCAATTCTGCCAATGGGAGCAAGAGCCGGGGTGCTGAGCGAAAAAATGGCTGACTTGATCGGACTGAAGGCGGGGACGGCCGTTGCCGTTGGCAATATTGACGCTCATGCCATGGTTCCGGCTGTCGGAGTCGTAACACCGGGCAAGCTGGTGCTTGCGATGGGAACGTCGACCTGCCACCTGCTGCTCAGCGACAGGGAGGTCCATGCGGAAGGCATCGCAGGTGTTGTGGAAGATGGAATCGTAGCCGGTTGCTTCGGCTATGAGGCTGGACAATCGGCAGTAGGTGATATTTTCGCCTGGTATGTGAATGAGGCCGTGCCGGAATATGTTCGGAAGATGGCGCTCGAGGATGGCGTCGGCGTCCATGAATGGCTAGAGCACCGCGCATCCCGGCAGCGGCCGGGCGAAAGCGGTTTGCTTGCGCTCGATTGGTGGAACGGCAACCGTTCCGTATTGATGGACGCAGACCTTACGGGCATCATAGCCGGCTTGACTCTGCAAACGAAGCCGGAAGAAATTTATCGCTCCCTACTGGAGGCTACAGCGTTTGGAACGCGCAAAATAATCGAAGCATTCCAGGACGGCGGGGTCGCCATAGAGGAACTGTACGCCTGCGGCGGGCTTCCTCAGCGAAACCGGCTACTGATGCAGATTTATGCGGATGTCACCAACAGAGAGATCAAGATTGCGGACTCGACGCAGACAGCTGCGCTGGGAGCGGCGATGTTCGGAGCGGTGGCGGCAGGAATGGAGTCAGGCGGCTATAAAAACATTGTCGAAGCGGCGAAGCATATGGCCCGCATCCGGGAGGAAACATTCAAGCCGATTCCGGAAAATGTGGAAATCTACAACCTGCTTTACAAGGAATATCTTGGACTTCACAATTACTTTGGCCGTGGAGGAAGCGATATGCTGAAACGGCTGAAAATGATCAAGTCAGGCTGAAACCAACCGTTTATTTGTCATAAATGCAATCGATTGCATACTACTCAACAACACAACAAAAGGAGCTATCCCTATGGACGTACAACAAAGCCTTACATCTCTGAGTCAGGTTAGAATCGGCAAGCGGAAGCGGGTATCAAGCTACGATCGTTCAGGTGGCAACAAAGACTACTACACAATCAAGCCGCGCGAGAAAACGGAGATTTGCCATATTGAAGGCGCCGGGGCTATCACGCATATATGGATGACCATGGCGCCAGATGCGCCGGTTGATGAAGTGTTTCTTCCGCGCAAAATCGTCATGCGGATGTATTGGGACGGAGAGACGGCGCCCAGCGTCGAGGCACCGATCGGAGATTTCTTCGGAATGGGACACGGCTTGACCCGGAATTTTACTTCAGCCGCTCTTATGATGAGTCCTGAAGACGGCAAGGCGTTCAATTGCTTTTTCAGGATGCCATATGGAACCAATGCCAGAATCCAGATCGAGAGTGAAGCGGAATTACCCATCAAGTTTTACTTCTACATCGATTACGAGGAGTATGACAAGTTGCCGGACAACGAGCTTCGCTTCCATGCGCAATGGCACCGGGAAAATCCAACCGGGGGCATACCCGAAGACAGCGTCGATAATGCTTACTTTGAATTCGGTGGGAAAAACACGACCGGAGATGGAAACTATGTCATTCTCGATGCCGAAGGAAAAGGACATTATATCGGTTGCAATTTCAACGTAGATAACCTGCGCCATACGAATGAATGGAACTGGTACGGCGAAGGCGACGATATGATTTTCATCGACGGGGAGCCCTGGCCGCCAACTCTTCACGGAACGGGCATGGAGGATTATTTTAATACTGCATGGTGTCCGCAGCAGGAAGTATGCACCCCATATCACGGTATAATCATGGGCGGCGGACCGAACTGGAGCGGCAAAATCTCAACCTACCGGTATCATATTCTCGATCCGATCATGTTCGACAAAAGCATAAAGGTCACCATAGAGCACGGACATAACAATCACCGAAGCGACGATGTCTCATCGACAGCTTATTGGTACCAACAGGAGCCCCACCGTCAGTTCCCACCTCTTCCAAAGATAGACAAACGCTTGCCCAATCCGGATACCAAGCCGTTCAACCCGGACAGCTTGATGAAAATATTCGGTCATCCGAATCCTTGACGTGCGACGGTCGAGAGGAGGTTTGGCATGGAAAGCAAGATTCGGATTGACGGCTGCAGCCCTTCTCTTGTTCCTGACAGACTGACTGGCGATGGTCAAGAAAGCCAGATGATGCTTGAGGCAAAGGGAAAACATCCATTGAAAGGGGTGACGGATCGACAGCAAATATAGCTGAATCGCCCAATTAAACAAACTTCTTCTCGGTTCACGGAAAGGATCATCTTCTCAAAGCATCGCCATAAATATGAAAACGGATTCATTTTTCATTTCGGTTGAATGGTTTTAATGCAACACGTTTAAATAGCAAGCATGTACACAAAAAGGGAGGCTTTCCAACATGCAACCAAAACAGGGAAAAGTCAGATTCCGGTTGGCAATTATTACAGTCATGCTGGTTTTGTCGATGGTTCTAACAGCGTGCGGCGGATCAAGTCTTGGCAACAGCAACACGGGCAACACGGGCAACACGACCGACGACGGATCCGGCACAAAGGCTGCGAACAGCGAGGGCAGCACCGAACCGGCGGGAAAAGTTACAGTCGAATTCTGGGCGAACAAATTCGAGCCGACGACGGATGCCTGGTTTAAGAAGTGGACCGACGCTTTCAACAAATCGCAGGACCAAATTGAGGTTAAACTGCAGATCGTTCCTGGCGACGCATGGGCGCAAAAAATGAAAGCTGCTCAAGCCGCAGGCAAGGCGCCGGACCTTTATACGATGAATTACGGCTCCATTGCCAATTCCGCCAAGCTTGAACAGATCCAGCCGTTGGACGATTTGATGGACTCGGCCCAATTCGACGATATTTATGACAATATCAAGGATTTCGTTTCAACCAGCGGCAAATTTTATGCTTATCCGATGCTGGTTGAGCCGTCGGCCGTGCTCTATTACCGCAAAGACCTTTATGAGAAAGCGGGTCTGGATCCGGAGAAACCGCCGACTACCTGGGACGAGCTGCTCGCGAATGGAAAGAAGCTGACGAGCAAGGGCATCTTCGGTCTTGCTACCGGCGCGAATGCGGGAGATATCGCCTGGTCCTCATGGGGCTTGCAATACGGTGCGGCAGGCCATCTGGCGCTTACGGACGACTGGTCCAAAGCTGACGTTATGAACGACGGCTATAAGTCGGTAATCAATTTTTACTCGGAAGCCTACCGGTCGGGCATTATGCCCAAGCAGGCGCTCTCCGGATACGCCGATGCAACACCGTTCGGACAAGGCAAGGTTGCGCAGGAAATCAGCGGTTCCTGGTCGATCGGCTTGTTCCGCAACGATTTCAAGAACATGCTGGACAAAATCGGCGTCGCACCGATGCCTTCCAGGGATGGCGATCCTTCAACTACGACGGCAACTCTGGGCGGCTGGTCGCTGGTTGTTGACGGCAAATCAAAAAAACCGAAGGAAGCGGCGGCTTTTATCAGCTATCTGCTTGCCGGCGATCCGAATATCATGATTGATTTTTTCAAGACGAGCCAATTTTCCAAATTCTCGCCCCGCAAATCGGTGGATGAGTCGATGAAAGCAGATCCGGTCGCGTCGAAGGACCCTTGGCGCACGATGATCGTCGAGAAGGTAATCCCGTATGCCGTCGCCGAGCCGATCTATCCAAATGATATCAACATCGCATTCGCCACGGCAGTAGAGTCGGCTATGAAAGGGACGGATCCCGACAAGGCTTTGGAGAAAGCAGAGAAAGACATCAATGACTTTATCACCAAATCCAAGCTCGCAGGCACGAATCCGAAGCAGGCAAAGTAACATCCTGAAACCGTTCGGGGGCACAGAGAACCCGTACGGTTTCCTATCCCGAAATTACGGTGGTGTGAGGCTATGTTTAAAAAAAATTACCGGCATGACAATTCCGCGGCTTACCTGCTGCTGGCACCGCTGCTCATCCTGTTGACCATATTCGTCGTCATCCCTTTTTTCTATTCGCTGAAGGTCAGTTTCTATAATTGGAGCTTTTATCAGCCGTCCCGTTTTGTAGGTCTGGACAACTTCATTTTTGTTTTGACCGACGATTTATTCCGCAAATCCGTATGGGTGGGAATAAAGTTTGCATTGATGGTCATTCCGGCCACCATGGTGGTATCGTTTCTGTTCGCAAACATCATCAAGGGCATGAGCGCCAAATTGGCGGGCTTCGTCAAAACCTCCATCTATATTCCGACCATTATTTCGGGCATCGTGGCCTCCGTGATTTTCGTATTTATTTATGATTATCTGGGCGGATTGGCGAACTATGTAATTGGATTATTCGGCTCCGAGCCGAAAGCTTGGCTGGCTGAGGTCGGATCAGCCCTTCCGAGCATTGCCGTTCCGGCTATATGGCTAGGCTTCGGGTTATCCACGTTGATTATGCTGGCGGGCCTGCACGATATCCCCGAAAGCTATTATGAGGCGGCTGAACTGGAGGGGGCAGGGCCTGGGCAAAAAATGTGGTACATTACCATCCCTCTTCTGAAAAACGTGATTCTGTTTTTGACGGTTACTGGCTTTACTGCGAATATTTCGCAATACGAGCTTTCATTGATCATGACGAACGGCGGCCCGTTGGATTCAACGACGACACCGAATCTGTATATTCTGAACCATTTCCGAAACGATGTCATGGTCGGCAATTCCATAGCCGCGTCACTCCTGCTATTCGTCGTGCTGGGCAGCATTTCGGCCATAATCTTCAAGGTACTCAATTCGGAAAAAGCGATTGACGGTTAATAAAGCAGTAAGGAGGATACCTTTATGCAATCGCGACAAATCATTCAAAAAACAGCACTGACAACAATATCTTCCATCTTCACCCTGCTTGCCCTGTTCCCGCTGGTATGGGTGGTAATTGCCGGCTTCAAGGAAAAAACCGAGGTGCTTGCCACACCGTTCAGATTTTTTCCGAAAAAATGGATCATCGCCAATTATACGGATATTCTGGGCGATCCCGCTTTCCGGCTGTCCATGCTGACCACCTTCGGCGGAGCCCTCTTGTTCGCCATATTGAGCCTTGCGGTCAATGCGGCCGCCGCCTATGTGTTTGCAAGGCTGGAATTTCGCTTTAAAGGATTCATGTGGTTGTACGTCATTACGACGATGTTTATTCCCGGCATGGCCATTCTTCTGACATCATTTATTGTTGTAAACGAGCTGCATATGCTGGATACCTTTTGGGTGCTGCTGCTGCCGGGCATTGCTTCCGCTTCATCCATGTTCTTCATCCGTCAATTTTATCTGAATATCCCCCTGGCACTGGAGGAAGCCGCACTCATCGACGGGGCGGGCAAATTGAGGATATTCACGAGCATCTTCGTTCCCATGTCGTTCCCTGTTTTTGTTATTGTAGGCATCGGCGCCTATCTGGGGTATTGGAACTCCTTCATCTGGCCAACCATGACGATCACGAATCCGCATCTGTTCCAGATCATGCAGTATCTCGCCACGTTCCGTTCCGAACGGGCAACGGAATTGGGAATGCTGATGGCCGGTTCCACGCTGTCGGCGCTTCCGACTATCGTGCTGTTCCTGATTTTCCAGAAATATATCATCTCCGGTATTAAAATATCTGGATTGAAATGACCGTTAGAAGAGAGGAGCGTTGATGCGCATGATCGTGCTTGAGAACGAGCGGGTCCGGCTGGAAATCGACGAGAGAGACGGAACAGTCCGCTGCCTGTCTGATGTGAAGGCGGGGATCCAATATATTTCCGGTTCGATGGGGAGCTCCCCATTTCGGCTGGAAACAGACGATGGCTTCAGCGGCGCATTCGCATCGTTCAATTGGCGATCCGAGTGGTCGGAAGAGTCTGGGCAGCAGGTTTATCTGGTTTGGGGAACGCAAAGCGGCGTCACGGTGCGGGCGGAAATTGCGCTCTCGCCGGGTGGCGACGGGCTGGAATTTTGCTGCGAGGCGGATAATGCCGGGGATCTCAGGCTGCTGAGTCTGGAGTATCCCATATTTCCCGACTTCGGCACAATTACCGATGAGGGACGGGATGATTACGTCGCGCATTCGTTTGCGACCGGCGTGAAGGTGCGCAATCCGATGAAAAATTTCGTCACTGACGGAATCGGGCTCCGTTATATGCCATACCCGGAGAGCTTCTCCGGTGCGTCAATGCAGTTTTTTACCTATTACGGATTAAACAGGGGAGGACTCTATTTCTCCGCGCCGGACGGGGAGGGACGTCCAAAATGGTTGAATTTTTACAAGAACGGCAGCGGGCTGCTTGAAGCTTCCTTCATTCATGGCTGCGAGGATATGGGGGCAGGAAGGGGGATTCATCCTCTTTATGCGGTTCACGTCGCGATGTTGGAAGGGCACGATTGGTACGAGGCTGCCGACCGTTACAAAGGCTGGGCCCAAGCCCAGCGATGGTGCGCCAATGGCAAGCTGGCCGATCGCACTGAAGAAGAAGCCGGCAGCTGGCTGTATAAGAAAATGGGTGTCTCAACATTCGGCATTAACGCTGGCTTCGACAGGACGCCCTGGTTCCATGCCTACCACGAGCATATTCGTACACCGATGTTTCATGTGCTCGGTCCAGACTGGACGAATGCTCCGCAAACCTTCTACAAAGGTGTCCCAGGCGGCTTCGACGACTGGTTTCCGACACGGTTCAATCAAGAAAATCTGGACTGCATGAAAGAATACGGAGACAAGTACGCGCCTTTCGAATTCGACTACCTCTATCATTTCGAGGGAGCGGACGGCGAACTGGGCAAAGCGGCAGCCCAGAAGTTCCCCGAGAATAAGAAAAGTATCGATGCTTACAAGTTTCCATTTATTTGTCCCGCTCATCCCTATACGCATGATTTTCATGTTCGGCGAGACGTGGAGCTTCAGCGGTCGAACGATGTGGATGCGATCTACTACGATATATCGGCCAATAATATTCTTAAAATCTGCATGGATGACTCGCACGGCCATCCGGTCGGCGCCGGCCGTTTGATCGAAGAGGCATACCGCCGCAACTATGCCGACACCAAAGAAGCAATGGCGGCCGCAGCCGGCCGGTACGTGCCGATGGGCACTGAAATGATGAACGAGACAATGATTGGCCTGATCGATTTCTATCAAGCGAGGGCGGGAGGGCAGCCGGCGTCTCCGCTGGAAATCTGGCCCCTTCGCGCGCTGCTCAAATCAGGAGAAGCGGAACTTATTCCGCTGTTTACTTATGTTTATCATGAATACGGCGTTGTCCGGATGGATGGCTGGGGTAAGCTGGTTCAGGAGATCGGCAAACTGTACTTTTACACGGTGGCCCGCACGTATTTGTGGGGAGGCTTGTATGAGCTGAATTATGAATACAGCCCAATGGAGGCATTGCAAGGAGCGGAGAATGCGGCAGAAGAGCATTATTATCCGTTCGAGCCGCGGGGATATGCGTTCTCTGACGAACGCGCGGATTATCTCGGAGCATACGCGGAGCTGCGGGTAGGTGCTGCCAACAAGTATTGGGCTTACGGCCGGATGTTGCGGCCCCTCGAATTCGAAAGCTCGCAAATCCGGATGGAATGGTTCCACTATAATCACGGCAAGGATTCGCCGGAGTACAATGATACCGGCGAACTAACGGTTGATGCGGTAATCCATTCCGCATGGGCATTCAAAGAGGAAAGCATCGGGTTGTTCTTCGCAAATGTCAGCGACGGCAAACGGGAAGTCACAATGAAGCTCAACGGCTCATCATTGCCGGTCCGGGTGTGGGGCAGCATCACGATCCAGTTTTTCGGGGCGGGAGAACATTCCGAAAAGCTCAACCTCTCCGTCAATGATTCTGGAGAGGCCAAGATTCAGCTTTCGGCCAGATGCGTCGCGATGGTCGAGCTCGCTTAGGATCGCCAAACGGCGATAAAGAGGGGACCGTTTCAAACGGGGTCTCCACAAGCATCTTAAAGAATACCAAGGGAAAGAGGTATCCGATATGAAAGCATTGGTCATGGAGAAGCCGCACCAGGCGGTAATACAGGAGGTTCCGTATCCGGCTCCGCAGCACGGCGAGGTCGTTATCGAGGTCGTCCAGGTCGGCATTTGCGGTACGGACTTTCACATCTTCGAAGGCGAGTTTCTTTCCCCGTATCCGATCATTCCGGGGCATGAATTTTCAGGGGTCATTCACGAGATCGGTGATGGTGTAGACGGTTTTCGCCCGGGGGACCGGGTTACTGCCGATCCGTCCCTTTTCTGTGGCTGCTGCAGGTACTGTCTGACCAACCGGGGTAATCAATGCGAGAATTGGGGAGCGCTAGGTAACACGGTGAACGGGAGCATGGCGGAATATGTGTCGGTACCGGCACGGAATGTGGTGAAGATCCCCGAATCGATGTCATTCGAAACAGCCGCCTTCATTGAACCGATGGCTTGCGTCGTCCATGCGATGAACCGCCTCCAGCTGCAGGCAGGCCAATCGGTACTGCTGTTCGGAGCCGGCGCGATGGGCTTACAGCTGATACAATCGCTCTCACGGCTCGGAGCATCCGGCTTAACGGTAGTCGACGTTTCTGACCGCAAGCTGGAACTCGCCCTCAGCCTGGGAGCGACCGAAGCCGTTCATGCAAAGGATAAATCCCGGCTGGCAGGACGGACCTTCGATACGGTCGTGGATGCCACCGGCATTCCCGCCGTTATCGAGGGCGCATTCGCTTATATGGGGAAAACCGGAAAATATCTTCAGTTTGGCGTTACCCCTAAAGAAGCGGCAATAAAGGTCAATCCGTTTGATCTCTATCATAAGGATTGGACTATACTGGGTTCAATGGCCATAAACTATACTTTCCTGACCGCCTTCGACTGGGTCAAGGAGGGTCGGATCGCGCTTGAGCCGTTGATATCCGATGTGATCACGCTGGAAGAAACGCCCGAATTTCTGGCCCGCCCTAAACATCCGGAGCTGCTCAAGGTGCAAATCAAAATCCGCTGAACGCGGATGGAGCAAGAGGCGCCTTCATAACCACAATCAAGTACAGTATCGAATCGGTATTTCAGGCGATCTGATCAAGGGCAGACGGGAAATTGTACTTGCGGTATGCAGCCTGATCTAGCTAAAGAACTGAGTAAGAAGGATAGAAAAAGGATGTCGGGAGGAATCGTATTGACAGATTTTCCGGAGCATTTCGTGCGCGCGGCGGAATTCGACCGAATCGGAACTTGTGATCCGAAGGTGGACATCCGGCGACGAAACGCGGACACACTGCACTATTCACTTACCTTTGATTTGGAAGCAGAAGTTCGGCAGAACGACTGGCAGCTCCGCCTAACGCCTGCCTTTGAGCCTGATTTTCATTGGGCGCCGCATCTTTCGCCAACGGACCGGCACATTATGGATCAGCATTGTTTCAGATCCCCTGCCCTGATCGTTCAAGACTCGCGGAGAACGCTGATTCTTATTCCAGACTTGGAGCTATTGTCTGAAGGATCACCAGTGAGATGGTATATGGATCTGGATGCTGGCCGCAACCGGATGACGCTGGGCATGAGCCGATACCAGGTGAAGGATCATGTGCTGTTTGAAAGAGCGCCGGGGGCGATATATCCTAAGGGAACGGTTAAGATCGGCTTTTATCTGATGACATTTGAGCATCAGGATATATCTTTCAATCCTTGGCGTCCCGTCCTGGATTTTCTATGGACAAACTGGGGATCGGAAGCGTTCCGAAACGGAGCTCCTCATACAGCTCCGCTGGAGCGGTATGTCCGGCATACGTACAACTGGGCCTTTCACTATTGGAAAGACTCGGTATGGCAGCAGTTCATTCTGGAAGGCCGCGAGGTGGGAGCTCCCGTATTTATCGTTGATGTAAGCCAGAGCCCCAACTATCCCGGCATCCCGAGCGAGCGGGAGAGTCGGTCCATATGGAATCAGGCATGGTTCAGTTCCCTGCGTTCTGCCCAAGGGCTGTACCGCTACGGCAGCTCAATTGGAGACGGAGAATTGATCCGCAGGGCGCTGCTGTCGAAGGAATTGGCCCTTGCAGCTCCTCAGCGGAGCGGTTTTTTTCCGTCGGTTATCGCGACGAAGATGGAACGCGTCGTGATGGAGGGGCAGACGGTTAACCGTTCCAGGAGCTGGGATGAGTGCTTCTGGGGCAATTCAAACCGCAATCCCCTCTATCCCTGGACGTCGGGAGGAACGTTCGAGCCTGCACCGTACCATGTGCTGGATATGAGCTGGACAGCACTTCTGATGCTCAGGTGGTATGAGGAGCTGGAGCAGGACGAACGATTGAAGGCGTATGCCGTCTCCTATGCCGAAGCGTTGCTGGCGCTTCAGGACGACAAAGGCTATTTCCCTGCCTGGTTGGAAAAGGAAACGTTGAAACCGATCGCCGAGCTGGCCGAATCGCCGGAAACCTCATTGTCTGTTACATTCCTGCTGAAGCTGTATGAAAGCCAGCCGGATCCGAATTACTTGAAAGCCGCGTTAAAAGCAATGAACATCGTACTGCAAGAGATCGTGCCGGCCGGCCGCTGGGAGGATTTCGAAACCTACTGGTCCTGCTGCCCTTATGGTCTTGACGAATTTCAGGGCGTCAAAATTCCGCGAAATAATATGTACAAGCAATGCAACTTCTCCATTTTTTGGACGGCGGAGGCTTTATTTCAATGCTATAAGGCTACACAGGACAAAAGCTACTTGTCCGCGGGCGAGAGATGCCTGGATGAATTGCTGATGACGCAGGCTTCCTGGCAGCCTCCTTATATTTATATAGAAGCACTCGGTGGATTCGGCGTCATGAACTGTGATGGGGAGTGGAACGATGCCCGCCAAAGCCTGTTCGCGGAGTTGATTCTCCAATACGGGATGGAGCTCGACAGGGCGGAGTATATTGAAAGGGGGATCGCGGCTCTGCGTGCGTCTTTCGTCATGATGTATTGTCCCGAGAACGGGAAAACCAGAGCGCAGTGGGAGAAGGTTTATCCGTTCTTCGGCGAGCAGGACTATGGCTTTATGATGGAAAACTACGGACACGGCGGCGAGACGAGCCCGGAAGGCGGCGGGATCGGCACGTTTACCATCTATGATTGGGGCAACGGTGCAGCTGCAGAGGCATATCTCCGAATAAGGGAGCATCTGGGCGAGCGGCTAGGAAGCCGCTATGGAATTGAATTGTAAGAATTCGGAATTATTTATTGATAGCTGGACAATGAGGTGATACATTGGTTCAATAGAATCAATTGGACCATGTTTTATGATGGAGGGCAAAAAAGTGGACAACAATACCATATACCACATCGCAGAGCGGGTCGGCGTTTCCCCCTCGACCGTATCAAGGGCGCTGTCCGGGAGAGGCTATTGTGGTCAGAAGACGAAGAATAAAATTCTCGCTGTAGCCAAGGAAATGAATTACGCACCCGACAGCGCGGCGCAAATGCTTAAGATGCGGCTAACAAAGAAAATTATTTTTGCCGTCCCCGATATTTGCAACCCTTTCTATTTCGATATGATCAACGGAATCAACGAGGTCCTGGAAGTGCACGGCTATTTGCTGATCCTGATTTATACGAAGCACAGCCTGAAGGAAGAGCTGAGAGCGATCCAAAACCTGAAGGAGAAGGTAGCCGATGGGATGATTATGGTGTCCTTCAACTTCACCGAAGAGAATATCGGCGCCATTAATGCCGTGCAGGCACCGGTCGTTCTAACCAATAAATATGTGTCGCCACAGGGCAGAGACAGGTTTGATTATGTTTATGTCGATACCTATACCGGGATTAAATTGGGAGTGGAGCATTTGCTCGCACAAGGAATCGCCCGCATCGGCTATATCGGAGGGAGCACCGGCGAACAGACTGGCTACCAACGTTTTTGCGGATACCGTGACGCGTTGGAGAAGGCGGGTCTTCCGCTGTTAGATGACTACATCGCCGAATCCGACTATACAGAAAATGGGGGATATGTCACCGCAAAGTCATGGCTGAAGCGGATCGAACTTCCTGAAGCGATTGTGGCTTCAAACGATTTGATGGCGATCGGCGTGATGAAGGCCTGTGAGGAAGCAGGTCTGAGGATTCCCGAGGATATCGCTATCGTAGGTATGGACAACCTGGATCTTGCCTCAAGAGTTTACCCTAAGCTGACTTCCGTATCGCTCGCACAGGAGGAAATCGGGAGAAGATCGGCGCAGGTGCTGATGGACCGTTTGCAGGGAATTCCGCGGCAAGATGGCGAGATCAAGCTGCTTCCCAGACTGGTTGTCAGAAATTCCAGCTTAAAACAGCCTTAAGTCCGCATTTCAGTAATGACTTGTTTTCCCGGGCTGCTCTCATGAAACAGGCGAGCAACAATTACTCATCGATACAGTCTGTCTGTGAAGCTCGAAACAGGTACAACCGAGAGAAGACGAAGCTAATTATATATTTGTCATTAAGGATCCAACTAAGCTAATGGAAATAATTCAACAAATTAAAACAATCAGTGAAACAAGTGAATTATAATATTTTACATTAGCTGATTTAAATTAGTTTCGGGGCATTCGGCTCTGGTAGTTCAAATTTTCATTACGCTAACGGGTACGATAGTGGAGGAGCTTGCAAAATGGGAGCTCCTATTTCCATTAAAGTAACGGGCAGATTGCTCAACAAACCGGCACGTGTGGTACCCCGAGAGGGGCATGGGTGGTTAACTGGGCACGATAGTGCAATACCGATGGGCAGCCGCGCGGCTGCCCTTCACCAGACTAACAGGCAGGTTAGCGCAACAATTACTCTCCATTTACGTAAAAAATTAGGAAAACAGCTAACAGTCTGCGATCTCGTGCACGAGGCGATGGTACTACTACTGACGGCTAGGCACGTCGTAATGCGGCACACGTTTCTATTTCTATGCAAAGGAGATTTGCATGTTGAGAGAAGAGAGGATATTGCTGATCGATGACGAGGAAGGCCTTCTGGTTATGCTGGAGAGTTTGCTTCGCAAAGAGGGTTTTGCGTTTATCACCAAAGCAGTTACGGCGGCTGAAGCGCTACAGGCTGTTCGCCGTGCTCAATATAAACTAATCGTGCTGGATGTTATGCTCCCGGATATGGATGGTTTTGCCCTATGCACAGAGTTGCGCAAAATTACGCATGCTTCAATCCTATTTCTTACTGCCCGTTCAAGTGACCTGGATAAGCTGCAGGGCCTGTTCCTTGGCGGCGATGATTATTTAACGAAGCCATTCAACCCGATGGAGCTTGCAGCCCGTATACATGCTCAACTTCGAAGGATATCCGTTTATTCGCCAGCGGAGCCAAATAACGCTGTGGAGGTATACGTATACGATACCTTTACGATAAATCGAACAACCGGTGAGCTTATTGTGGATGGGATAGATGTGCCGTGTCCCGCCAAGGAATTCGAACTGCTGCAGTATTTCTGCAAGCATCCTAACCAAGTATTTACCGCGCAGCAGCTTTACGAGCATGTATGGGGCTCGATGGTGCAGGGGGATGAGAAGACGGTCGTTATCCACATCTCCAGATTGCGGAAGAAGATTGAAAAAGACCCATCGGAACCTCAAATCCTCGTGACGATTAGAGGGATCGGGTACAAGCTCGTTACCTCTGTTGATAGGAAAAAGCTATGAGTTTCATGATTCGAATTGCGCTGCTACTATTATTGGGATTTGTTATTTTTTCTCTAAGTGTACAGCTGGTCTTGATGGTGACGTTAGAATTTTTTTGGCCTAACGCTAAAAATTCTGTTGGTTTGGAATTGTATGGGCTAGTGGTAGCGGGCTTTTTCTTCCTGTTCACGTTACTACTTATCGGGTGGTACTTGGGAAAACCAATTTACGGTATGGTCGTTTGGATCAGGCAATTGGCTAACGGGAATTTTGAAGTATCCGAAAGCTGGAATGCAATCCAATCCAGGAAAAAGGACTCCCTTAAACGGCCATATGCGCTCTATAGAGAACTGTATGATCACCTGCTGTTACTTACAAATACACTTAAAGAAAACCATCAGGACAAACTCAAATCGGAGCAAGTGAAGCAAGAATGGATTCGGGGCATATCCCATGACTTGAAAACGCCGTTAACTTACATTTCCGGGTATTCCGCAATGCTGCTTAATCCGAGGTACCAGTGGAGTGAAGCGGAGCAGAAGGAGTTTCAGACTATTATCGGGCAGAAGGCCGCGCACCTTCAGGAGCTGGTCCAAGATCTGAATGAAAATGTCCATACGCAAATTCCTGTTAAGTTAACCGAGGTCGATCTGATTGAGCTTATGCGCAGAACATTGGCTGATGTCAGCAGTGCACCATGGGCGTCCGGCTATTCTGTTATGCTGGATTCGTCGGAGACATTAGGGCTTATGGTATCTTGTGACTCGAAGTTGATAATGAGAGCATTACGAAATCTGATTGTCAATGCGATTGTCCATAATCCGCAGGGAACCGAAATAGTGGTTCACATCAAGCGTGGTAGCGATCGGATCGCGGAAATTGAAGTGGTGGACAACGGTATTGGTATTCATGATACGCTGGCAGAAGGGGAAATCGCCTCATCGTCTCAAGGACGCTCGGGACTGGGATTATCCATCGCCGGACAGCTTATCGAAGCGCATGGTGGAAAATTGAGCGTGATGAGTCAGATCAACAAAGGAACCTCGATTTCGATTCAGCTGCCCTTGATGGAGAATTAAGTTAGAGTTGTGTTTCCGTTTACCTCCTGTTTACTTGCGATCCCTATAATGAAAGACATGAGGCCGATCTTTATCGGCTCATTCTTACAAGGGATCTGCAATGCTAAACAAGGGGGTTTTTTGTTTTGAATTCTACAACTCAACACCGGATTTCGATCAGATCCAACAGGGTGTCGCATTGGCCGCAGTGGATCGTATATGCAGCGGCTGTTTGGTCTCTACTTTATGGCCTGCTAGGTCTTTATTGGACTTTGGGAGGGGAAGGATTTCCGTTTGGCCACGGTCATGACCCAAATCCTGAGTACTCGGCACTCGGGTTTGTACACGTGGAGACAGCAGCTCCTGTTATCTCAATTATGGGACTATTGGGTGCAGTGGTTTGCTTAATGATGACTCTAACGCGCCGGAGACATGCAGGCAGTCTTCGACTGGCTCTTTCAGCTTATGCTTGGCTCTTAGCGATATTGCTTCTTCTGGTCGTCCCTGATTATCGTCCACTAGGCAGCGTTGCCTACGTCTTCCTTCTTAAATTCAGTATTATAAACGGCAGCATACTCCATCAGGTTCTTTGCATCATCGGGGGATTTCTATGGGTATTAACCGCCATTGCATACCAGAGGCGAGTCAATTTCGCTTGTGAAAATTGTGGAAGAACGGAAAAAGGCGTTGCCGGATGGACAGAGCCGGCAGCTGCAGCCAGGTGGGGCAGATGGTTCACACTGACTGCTGTCTACGTTCCCATGGTATATACAATGACAAGGATCGCTTGGGCATTTGATATTCCACTGCTGGTCAGCAGTGAATTTCTTCACAGTATGAATGAGGAATTCCCGGGAATTTGGTGGTTTGGAGCTAGTCTGGGTTTTATTGAAATAGGAGGCTCAGTTCTCACATACGGACTTATTCGGCGTTGGGGGGAAGTCTTTCCACGCTGGACGCTGGGCCTATCCGGCAAAAAAGTTCCACCTGCACTTGCCATCATTCCAGCTTTCATTATGTCTGTACTTACTATAGAGGCTGGTTTTATGATGTGGCGAGGATTTCTCTCGGGTGCTTTTGCTCCAGGAAACATCGGCACCTTTGCGCCATCCCTTCTTTGGCCATTGTGGGGGCTGGCATTGGGAGCAGCGACGCTCGCCTACTACTACCGTAGGCGCGGCCGCTGTAAGCATTGTGGTCAAGGTGGGTGATGAAGAGATGAATACTATAAGAGGACAACTTTCGCACAGTCCGCAAGGTTATAGTGCTGACACTGCAGACAAAAGCCAACGCTGGTGGGGGAGGTGGCCAGCTTGGGTTGCGTATGCCGCCGCCGCCTGGTCCTTGATGTATGGGGCGCTCGGATTGTTCTGGACGTTTGGGGGAGCTGGTTTTCCTTTGGGTGTTAATGATGCTAGGGCCATGGCCGGGGAAACGATGTCGATGCTAGCCGGAATAACACGAGAGAAAACCGCGCCAATTATTGCTTTTCTTGGATTGACAGGCGCGGCAGTTGCGCTGGCAATGGTGCAGTCATGGGGGAAGCGGATTTCCCGTTTCATACCTGTCACATTCGGTGCCCTAATGTGCATCATTCTACTATTTGTAATCCCCGACATTCGTTTGTTGCAAAATTTCGCTTATGCTTTCATGGTTTACTTTGGTTTAGTCGATTGGCAAGTATGGAACCAAGTCATCTGTCGGATCCTTCGATATCCAGCATCTTCTCGCAAACTGGGGAGCCTCGGGACCGGGATTTCTCTTTATTTTTTGGGGGGTTGGTTTAGCAGGTGCATCAATTGCTTACTACTACCGAAGACGCGACCGGTGCTTGCACTGCGGAGAACTCTAAATTGGAGGATCAAAGATTATGGACCAAATTGTGAGCAATAAGACTTCAATCGAACAAAGATTGAATGCCTTTGAACGCTTTACAAAGACATCAGTATGGCCGGGTTACGCTGGTTGCGTCTGGGCTGTCCTGTATGCGGTTTTCGTTCGGTTCTATCAAGCAGCAGGTGGATCGATAGGGATTCCAGGTCAGCCAATAAATCCTGAAACGCTTGCCATGGTAAGTTATATCGCTGGGCTTATCATCTTGGTCTGCGGATTTGTCTTGATCGCACTCGTCTAGCCTTGGGGAAGGGTCGTTCCCAATTGGATCCCGTTCGTTGGAGGGAGAAAGATCCACTGGTTCATTATTTTAATCATGGGTATTTTGGCGGGCTTAACGGCTGCTCATTATGCCCAGGCTTCCGGTGTTCCACTTTCTACTTTGAGAAGAAACACAGTCTTTTATTTGATTTTAGTTTTTCTTCTAACTACGCTTTTTGTGTCTTCTATCGTTTTTGATTTCGTTGATAAAATAAGTTTTTAATTACACAAAAAGGGAAGTGCATTCATATGGATAATGCTAAAAGCGTTACAGTGAACCCGTGGACGAAATGGATTGGATATGCGGCTTGTGCCTGGGGTTTGTTATTTGCTGATATCCATGTCTTCTTGTTCTTTGGAGGTGGCTCTTTCATTGTTCAACCTCAATTTGCCAACAATTACGGGATTTACTTGCTCAGTTGCACTATCTCGGTGCTCTTGTTCATTTCCGTTGCATTGTTGCCGCTAACGTTGGTCTGGCCGTTTTGTTGGATCAGTCAACGCCGCTTGCAAATCCTGACCCTTCTGTTGGCATACCTTGCGTTGAGCAGTTTTGCTATCTATGAGTGGGTCGTCGCTGCAGAACAAAGAACGGCTCTGCTCACCGCTCTAGTGTGTGCCATTAGCGTAGTGGTAGCCTTCGTGCGACCAAAGAGTCAGAGCGTTGCACGGTGGTTGGTGTTTATTGCCACCTGGGTATTTGGTGCGGGGATGGCCCTTTATGGCGGAGCCTATTTGATTCTTGCTTTCTTCCAGCCCACGTTTGATAAATTCCTTGGCTACCTCTTCCTCGGAGGAATAACCTTTTTTGTCGAGGGTTTCCTCTTTGTTGCAACAGGTTGGTTGGTGAGTCGCAAGCTAGTCTTCGCATGACACTTGTCGCAGCAAGTTTGATGAGTTTAAAAACGTACAGGTAGTTAGAGATCGAATAAAAAGCCTCATCAGAAAAAGGAGCTGTATAAATTTATGAAAATTGATAATCCAGCCTTCAGCTGCGAGAAGCATGGGCAGAATTACTTAGGATATAGACTGCTGATCCAAGAATAGTGGAATATGCTTACTCCACACAGGGGCCAGCCATTCATCAGGGTGAGCGAGAAGCTGATTGGGAATTCATTATGGATATTGCGGTTGAACTAGGTAAGTACGTACGGACAAACTTGGGTGTTTAATCTAGAATTGCAAAAAGCACCGATCCATTGGAGAGGTGCTTTTTGGCATATATGGAGAACAAGTACGATTTACGAAAAAATTTGGCCGCGGATTCCTCCATCTGGATTTTGTATGGTGATGGGCCTTGTAGCTGCGCTTGTTCGCTGCAAATGCGACCCATGTATCAATGGGCGGATTAATGGTTCGTCTGGCATGCTTGGCCACATGAGGGTAGATCGTCTCGCCGCACAGCCCGCTTAATACGGGGGAGAGGCGTTCGCCGAGCTGATGGAGCTTGGGCCTGACATGCTCGATTAGCGCCTCCATGCGGGCTTCCAGTCCCGGAATTTCGAATACGTCAAAATCTTCGGCTGTAAAGCCGTCAAAGGTCATAATCTGCTGCTCGGTCACGATTCATCGTCCCTTTCCTTATGCTTCAAGTGCAACCGTAAGACGAACCACGGCTTAACCTGCTGCCCCTACCACGTTACATCTTCAAGTAAAATATTGCAATCTGCGTGCGATCGCGCAGCTCCAGCTTGCCGAGAATAACGGAAATATAATTTTTGACAGTACCCTCGTTAAAAAACAATACGGCCGCTAAGACCTTGCGTCTAGTAGGCACAATCAGGCAGGGCGAACGGAAGAAAATGACTTTCGTCATCATGGTTTCATGACTTTATTGACCTGCTTCTTGAGCCAGCAGCCTTTACAATAAAGCCAAGAGGAATAATGGAGAGGGGATACACGATGAGCTTAGTCCATTTTAAGGAAGTCGTTAAGAAATATGATACGACGCTTTCTGTCAACCATTTGTCGCTTGCCATTCATGAAGGTGAAATCTTAGGGATGATTGGCCCCAACGGCGCCGGCAAAAGCACGTCGATCCATATGCTGTCGGGACTTCTGTCTGTTAATGGCGGAGATAGTACGGTTGAAGGCTACTTTGTCCGGAAGGCCCCGCTGGAAGTCAAACGGCAGATCGGTCTTGTACCGCAGGATCTGGCGATCTACGATTCTCTGACAGCTGCCGAGAATCTAGTTGTGCTGCCTCTGCGGACAGCTTCTGCTCTATGGCCGGATTCCCGGGCTGGACCTCTTTGCGCAGCAGACTCACCTAAGGCCGTCCGCCGCACAAGCTCAGAGAAATGGGCCGGAATCTCGATCCCGTAATCGGCCCAGCCACTTGCTTCTTATGTCTATGTTCATCTTGTGGTTTAGCGAAAGTTTTATCTTCTAATAATCTCATTGAATGCCGAGACGTTCGAAGAAATTGGAAGAGCGGAAGTTCCTCATCACATTCCTTATGGATTTCACGGTTTATATACGAAAAAATTATTTTTAGGGGAAGGAAAGTGAAACCTATGCAAAAGACGAAAACCGGAATTATTATCACGTTGTTGATCAATATTGTGTTGCCTTATGTGGCCTATCGCCTGCTGGTTCCACACACCGGCAGCCTGACAGCTCTCACCGTCGCCGCCGCGATTCCGTTATGCGACACATTGTTCAGCCTGGTTACATCGAAGAAAGTGGATACTTTCTCCAGCTTTATATTTATCGGCCTGATTATGGGCGTGATTGCCGTCCTCATCGGCGGAGACGAGAGGTTTATTTTACTGAGAGAGTCTTACGTTACCGGTATTTTGGGATGTCTGTTTTTAGGTTCCCTTTTCTTTTCCAAACCGTTAGTTTATCACTTCTCCATGCGGTTTACCGGGAACAATCCCCACATTGCCGACAAGTGGGAACGATTGCCCGAATTTTGTCATGCATTCCGCTTGATGACGCTTGTTTGGGGAATCATTTTAGTGCTGGAATGCGTCGTGAAAGTGCTGCTCGTTTATTCGTTTTCGGTATCGATGTTTCTGGCCGTCTCCCCGATCCTCAGTTACGGCATGATGGGATTGACTATTTTTTGGAACGTGAAATATAGCAAACAGACGAAGGAACGATTCTATAACCTGTAAAAAAACATCAGAGGTTACCATATGCAAGCAAAGACCATTCATCCGAGTCTTCAACTGATTTTGGACATTGCCAATAAGATGATTTTGGAAAAAGGGTGCCGCAACACCACTTTGCAAGAAATCGCCGATTAGAGCGGTTTAACTAAAAGCGCTATATACCATTACGTTAAGAGTAAAGACGAATTGTTCGCGATGATCCTGGAACTCGGGATGGAAGAAGCAAATGGGGAGAGATGAATTGTATGAATGAGACAAAGCAAGAAAGAAATGTAGCCATCTTGATTTTCGATCACGTCGAAGTATTGGATTTTGCAGGACCGTTCGAAGTCTTTATTGCCGGAAGCGACAGAGGAAAAGACTTCAAAGTGTACACAGTGGCAGAACGTGATCGCCCGATTCACGCGACAGGCTATCTTAGCGTCAATCCAACTTTTACTATTCATAACTGTCCCAAGCCGGACATTGTAATTATCCCCGGAGGGTGGGGAACAAGAAAAGAAATGCACAACGAAGCCATCACAAACTGGATTCGCGATGTATCGCACCATGCTGAACTCGTCTTGTCCGTTTGTACAGGAGCCTTGTTGTTAGCCAAAGCGAATTTGCTGGATGGATTGAGACTTACAACCAATCGCCTGGCTATCAACGAATTGAAAAAAGTTGCCCCGGCATCCGCTGAAATCATAGAGGATGCAAGGTACATTGACAACGGTAAATTCATCCTTTCCGCTGGCGTATCTGCGGGCATTGATATGTCTTTGTATGTAGTCGGCAAGCTGCTAGGGCATGAGAGAGCATGGAATACAGCCAAACTTATGGAGTATGATTGGAAAGTAGTAGATGACATGAGCAATTGATAAGAAATTGAAGCATTCACCGTTTTACCTCAAATTCCCCTGATGACAAGACGCAAATAAAAAAATTTAAAAGAATATGGTAAACATTCAAGCGGTACTTGCTCGTCACTATACTATGAAACGAGATTTTTCACAGCGGATGTACTCATTTGATAGTTCAATGCTAAAGGACTGCCAAGCGGCAGCCTTTTGCTATAAAAATGGAGCTTAAGGGTACAAGAGCTAGTGAGGCTGCCGCGGGATCGAGCGGCGGTCTCACCCCGCTAGCGGAGGAGTACGCAACAAATGTGAATGGAGTTAAGCGAGATGAGTGAGAGGCTAAACACCGTTATTCGATCCCCTGTTCAATACCAACAACACGTTCTTTTCGCCCGTTTAAAAACACTTTGATTTGAGTCGGATCCAAACCGTCATCACGGAAACTGACCAACACATTTTCTTTTTGTGAAGAAGAGCTTTCTATATAATTCACCTCTACATGGTTACCTTTATACCCGAGAGTAATCGTTGAAGGAAGCCTCCAGCCACGGATTTGAATGGTATGCACCTTTCCATTCATATGTGTTTCGATAGAGTTAATTGCTGTACCTTTTTCAAAAGCGATTCCACCGTAACGCCCCCCGCCAACTAGTATTGTGTAGGGAACTTCTTTGTCGCCCGACGAGGCGCCTCTGAACTCTGTAATAATACGAAGGCTGTTCATGGCATTTGTAAATTTCTCCTCCAGCTTTTCAGGCTTATTTATGTCACCTGAGCCCCAATATATAATCAGAACATTGCGTTTTTCATAAATTCGTGGGTGAAGCATGTCATATTTTTCAATCTGTTTGTGGAAGTCCGCTATTCCTTCTTCCCGGTGCAGCTCGGAATCAAAAATATAAATCGAAGCCTCCTCCTCAGGATCGGTTTGTTCACGCGTGCTGACAACAGCATATCCATGGGGCTTCACGCCTGCCAGGACCCAATCTTGCTGGGAAGGTTGGGATAAGAATTTTATTCCCTTGACTTCCATGGCATCCTCTACACTTGCTACATCGTAATTCAGCTTTACTCTTGTGTTTAAGCCATTTGCGGCAACAGGAGCGTTATTCGAATTAGTTGCACATGCAAATGTGACAGAAAACATTATTATAGCAAGGAGTGCTTTTACGATCTTCATGCCGAGGCCCCCTTAATTTTTTTAAGATACATTCTAAACGCAATAAATAAATCGAGGGTTGCATTTTATTATGAGATAATCCAAGTATAAAAAAACAATTTTAAATACGCCTATTTCGCTATCCCGGTGAAATAAATTGTGCGTGTGGCAACGCTTGTAGGAGAATTAATAGATATGCGACGGATGAACAGATGGGACTATTTGACGCTTACAAATGATCCGGTAACGTGTTATAGTAAACTGGAATTTTGGAGTTGAAGGGGGGAGACTGGTCGAATCGAGCCGCAATTTGCAGGACGACATTGACAAAATACGTCGCAATTGGGTTTCAACAGCTTGTGGAATATGCCTAATGTGACTTGCTACAGCCTAACCAAAACCAATTCGAAAGGAAGTATGAAACATGGCTAAATTAACAGTCGGAACAGAAAACGGTCAACCCATTGAATTGTATTTTGAGGATCTTGGCGCAGGCAAACCTGTAGTTTTGATCCATGGCTGGCCGCTGAGCGGGCGCTCGTGGGAGAGTCAAGTTCCAGTGCTCATTGATGCAGGTTACCGCGTGATTACATATGACCGCCGCGGATTCGGACAATCCTCCCAACCGTGGAACGGTTACGACTATGATACGTTTGCGACGGATCTCCATAAGCTGATCGAACATCTGGACCTTAAGGACGTGACACTGATCGGATTTTCGATGGGTGGCGGAGAGGTTGCCCGTTACATTGGCACATACGGTACAAGCCGTGTCAAAAAAGCCGTGTTGGCTGCTGCGGTTCCGCCGTTCTTCTACAAATCCGCCGAGCATCCGGAAGGCGGTCTGGATGAAGCTACCATTCAGGGCTTCCAAGACGGTTTGAAAAAAGACCGCATCGCCTTCCTTGACGGCTTCACTCAGAATTTCTTTAAAGCAGGGGATAGAACCGACCTTGTCAGCGAGTCCTTCCGTGTTTACAACCTTGATATTGCTTCTTACGCTTCGCCAAAGGGGACGCTGGATTGCGTTGATGCCTTCGGCCGGACGGATTTTCGTGGCGATTTGGCGAAATTTGATATCCCATTGCTGGTTATCCATGGCGATTCCGATGCGATTGTGCCGCTTGAGGTAAGCGGTCAACTTTCCCACGAAGCTGTTGCAGACAGTCAACTCGTCGTAATTGAAGGTGGACCGCATGGTTTGAACGCGACTCACCCTGAACAATTCAATACCGCTTTAATTAACTTCCTTAAAAACTAAATTATCATCAGAAACTTGAATAATCTAAGTCACGAGTTGAATCGCGCAGGAAGAATAGCTACTGCAGAACTGACCGACAAGATTGACAAAGATGAACGAGGAATCTTGATACTGCAGCACAACCGCCAGTCCCTTCTGGCGGTTTTTATTTTGCCATCGTATTTAGGGCAAAGAAGAGTAACTAGGACCTTCCGACCGGGATAAGCAAACCAGCACAACCGAAAAACGATTTCTTACGGACGTGACAAGCTGCCGAGACGCTGCGAAAACGCTCCAAAATTACCACTTGACTTAAACGTTAACGTGAATGATTTAATGTTGGTAAATCTTATGAATGAGTGGAGGAGTGATGTGGGTTGTCATAATCGGATTAATATGGCTTGATAGTGTAAGTATTGCGTCGCTTATACAGCCCGGACTTTATGACCGCCGAAGCGGTGAATGTATTTTTGGCACATAGGAGATGAGGCTCTATCTACTTGATTGGGGATATTCTTAACAAAGTAAAAGTCAGTCGAAGAACGCTGCATTATTATGACCAAATCGATTTACTGAAGCCGACCGTCTCCAAAGAGAATGGCTACCGTTATTACGATGATAAAGCATTATTAAAACTGCAAACGATTCTTTCCCTAAAGTCCATGGATTATTCTCTAGAGCAAATAAAAGATTTCTTTGACACGAAAGTACCGTCGAATATAGCACAGGAAGATCCATGGATCCCGCTGTTACAGGAGCAAATCAACTATGCCGCATTGAAAATCGAGAACTTAAGAAGAAAACAATTTATTTTGAGGAGTGTGCTTCATACGATCGGGCTGTCGGGCAAGCGAAATGAAGAGCATGTACTTCAATTGATCGAAAGAATGGAAAGCCAGGATTTTCAGGACGGAGAGATACCGGCGTCGTTTCCATCTGAATACTTCAATGAGGGGGAAATGGAAGTTCTTAAGCAGCTGCCTTTGCTCGGAAGTGAAGACTCCCGGATTGAGCAGGCTCTTATGCTCCTAAAGAAAACCCGAGCCATTATGAGTTCTGCTTTCGATGAGTCTGCTGAGCGGGAGATCGTTGAAAGGTGGAGAGACTGCATAGCCGGCTGGTTCAAGGGGGATATCGAACTTCAGGAAAAATATTTTGCGTTTATCGATTCGACGAACATGCAGAAACCGGCAATTTGGGGATTGGATGAAAAGCTAATTCGGTATATCGACTCCTTAATAGAGAAGTATTTAAAAGAGGGGGGCGGCAATGAATGAACTTTAAAAAAATAGGCGCGAGATAGGATAAGACCTGACATTTTGAGGAACGCTTAGCTCGTCTTTGTATTTTTTCAACCACAGGAGCGTGAATGAATGGATTCCCATCAATTTGCACCTCATCCGAAATGGAGCCGGATCATAGGAATCACTAGTTTCATTATCATCATTACTGCTGCATCTTGGCTGCTGTGGAGTGGACACTCCGATATTCGATATACAGCCGATCACAGTGGTACAATCCCGATTTGGAACAAATGGGCGCCTGCTCTGGTTAGTATATTACTCATTCGTCTCATTCCTTTTCGTCTGGTTGGCTTTAATCCACTTTTTGGTCTGTCTCAGCGACTCATTATTATCCAATCATGGGTCTTTATTCTGGGAGCAGTCTTCTTCACAACTACTCTTCTTCTTGTTATGAATAAAGGACTTGAATTTCAACTGTGGTTTATTGGACTCAAACTTGGTTTTTTACTATTCATTCCCTGGATGCTATTGCGTATCATTCCATCTCACCAAACAAAACGTTCTACACCTGCGCCATCTCATTTATTTACACGAAGGAATTGGCTTGGTCCACTCATTATCATGAGTGTTTGGGTCTATCTGAACTATTTTTCTGTATTTGCTTCAACGCATTTTCCAAGTAATATCACAGATCCAGCTACAATGATTGTTACTTTACTATTCGGTTTTCTCATCAATAGTTTACTGGAAGAAATTTTTTACAGAGTTTGGTTACAAACCCGTTTGGAAATGTTGCTTGGCACATGGCCAGCTATTCTTCTTACTTCCATCCTTTGGGCTAGCTGGCATATTGCGATACAGAGCACTGGACGATTGAATGTTGATATCGCGACAGTGATAGCTAACCAAGGTGTAACCGGTTTATTCCTCGGCTATCTTTGGGCTCGATATCGTAACGTTTGGAGTCTAATAATTATACATGGCTTAATAAATGCTTCTCCCTACCTGCTTTATGAATTGTTGAATATCAAATACTCCACTCCTTGAGATCAGATGCGGGCAACTAACCTGGAGCTAGGACCTAAACATACGACAAGAGATCAGTAGCGAATCCGACCAC
Organism: Paenibacillus sp. JT31N11; assembly: GCF_056269285.1. NCBI lineage: Bacteria > Bacillati > Bacillota > Bacilli > Caryophanales > Paenibacillaceae > Paenibacillus > Paenibacillus sp. JT31N11. The sequence goes on along the minus strand of NZ_JBWDNQ010000009.1, from coordinate 38,544 downwards.
GGCATAAACGGCTCCAGCGGAGCGGATCATGGACATCCGGGATCTGCTCGAACAAGTAGCACAGATAGCTTAACAGGTCCAACCCATTTTCCTCGGCCGTCTCAATGATACTATAGATCGTCGCACTCGGCTGTGCACCTTACGGTGTATTGCGAACAGTCAATTCCTGAGGAAACTATTCAGCTAACGGGTACGATAATTATTATAGTTCAATACCGAAAGGGCTGCCACGCGGCAGCCCTTTGTTCCGGCTGTATCAACTCATTTTACTCTAAATGTGCGTTGGCCAAATTTGTGAACAAGAATCAGCGCAGCAGCCAAGTAAACAAGGGTTAGAATCAATAGGTTTAACGTGAAAATAAAGCCTGGCGCTTTTACGATAATACAGAGTCCGCAGGCGGATGACACCGCGATGTTTACAAAATAGAAGAACGGGTTTTTCACATTCAATTCGGTAGAATAAGGCTGGAAAATATAGTACATTAACAGGTGATGAACTGAGAAAAAGACAGATAGTGTCAGCACGCATACCCACATCAGAAGCAGCTCACGGACAGGAGCCCCGCCTGCAGCCAGGACGATTATCGTGAACGCTGTTCCGAATGCAGCGGCGATCGTCAGATTAAGTCCTGTGATTCGGTATAGCCGGATGCGAAAGTGGCTGCTCGCTGCGTTTCGATAAAAGCTGTAGCGCAGTAGGCTGAGATCGCAGTTGTAGAAGATGGCGCGGCACGTTGTTTCTCCTATAGACAGAAAGCTCAGAGTCAATGCCAAAAAGGGTAGGGTTCCCTCCGGATTTGAAGTCACAAAAGAGATCCATTGGCTCTCCGTAATGGCAAGAACCAAGCCAACAGCGCCTACAACACCGATGATCGTGAGTCTTTTGTACACTGGTTGTATGATCAGACTGCGATGTCTTGCGAAAAAAAGTGCATTCAAATAAGAATAGCCTTCCTTGTTTTTAAACTTGCCGGTTTGTTGCGCTGTTAATGCAGAGTCGCTGGCTTTGGACCGAACAGAGGTTTGCTTGGCTTCTGACACCATGCGTCCGAGATCAAGCAGCGGATCATCCCGTTTCGTAGCTGCGTCGACCACTGTTCGGTAATCAGGATATCGATACAGCTGTATGGCTGCATAAATGCCCAATACTGCAATGACGAGTACAATGGGCAAACGAAGCAACAGCGTCCCGCTTGCGGGGATCCAATTCAGAAAAAGCGGAGCATAGGCGACCGAGTAGCCGAGTCCAATCGTCAACCAGACAATCAAGTTCTGCTTGATTAGAACTATACCGGTTTTCTCAAACCATTTCAGATGCAGATATTCGCAAAATATTCGCCACAGCGTGACCGAAACTGCAATTGACAGCGCTTGAAAGAAGGTGGCTCCCAGCCATGAAGTGAAGATCAGCAGGGCAGGGATATAATAGACCAAATAAGTGGAGTAGCGGTAGCTGAGAGAAGCGCGCATATATCTGGTCGGCTGCAGCCTCATCAGTTTTACAGCAATGTACTTTTCCCGTTTCGGTTCCAATATGGTACCAACGGTAACACCCCCCACCACAAAGCTAAGCAGCAGAAATAGATGCAAAAAGAGCTGAAGTTGTTCTTCCTGGCTCGTCCCATCACTTAATGCAACGGTTGGAAAGTAAACGAGCAGTCCCGTGTAAGCCAGCTTGGAAACCAGTCCCCACAGCACATTCAGTATCAGCGCTATGAGGGAAATGACTCTTTTGCCACCACGTTTGGCATAGGTAGTGTCTTTTATTCGCTTTCCAATCAACGGCAGCTTCTGGGCAAAATAGATGAAGCGGTTGGCAGTGGAGAACATACGGACTTTAAGTACGATACTAAGAGTCCTCATGTTGGTTTTCATCCTTTAGCAAGTGGATAATGCTCTGTTCAAATTCCGGACTGTGCAGCAGCTCGGAAGGCACGCCAGACAGACGCCCGTTGTTCAGCACGACAAGCTCATCGCACAAGTCGGCAGCCAGCTGTAAAATATGGGTAGAAAAAATAAGGATATGATCATGCTTCATTTCACGCAGCAGATTCTTCATCTCATGCGCCACTATGACGTCGAAGGACGTGAGCGGCTCGTCAAGCAAAATGATCGGCGGTTTCGTAATTAGAAACAGCAGCATCTGAATCTTGTTTTTCATCCCATGGGAATAGTTTTTGATTAGCCGGTGTCGGTCTTCCTCCGACATGCTCATCATATCAAAATAGTTATCAATGCTTTGGCTAGATACAATTTTGTCGCGATTAATATCCATGTGAAATTTTACAAATTCATAGCCGGTCAGAAACTCAGGCAAGATAGGTAGCGAGTAGACAAACCCGACATCTTCTTCGAGTAGTTCTCTGACGGCCCCGTTTTCCTCAATCAGAACTTCTCCGTCGTCCATCTTTGTTTCACCGCTCAAGCAATTAAACAACGTCGTTTTTCCTGCTCCGTTACGTCCAAGCAATCCATAGATCTTGCCTTTGTGAAAGGTGTATTCGGCGCTTTGAAGCACCTTTTTATCATCAAATTTCTTAATGATGTTGTTAAGGCTCAGCTGCAAGTGTTCTCCTCCATTTCATTAATAAAAATGTGGCAAATATTCTCTTAATACGCTGTTTATGGTCAGATGGTCGCACTGTATTCCTTTGGGTGCTCCAATATGGCTGTCATGTTAATTGCGAAACTTGCTAAAGATAACAGAATCATTACTTAAAGAAGATAAAGCAACTAATACCTTTGAAAATGCACGTTTCTCCTTGGAAGTGTTACAGTAACAAGGAATTCACTCAAAAAAGGTTGTTTTCGTTCATTCAGTTGATTAAACTAACGGATAACAGTAAGTTCAAGTAATGGATGAGACGAAGAGGGGGAAACCGAAATGAAGACTATCAAGCGCATGATGGACCACCTGTACTGGGCGGACGGACGCATATTGGACGCGTTCGAGGAGAGTGAGACGAACAACAAGGACCTTCTGAAGCTGGTTCGGCACGTCGCGGTCGCGGAACGAGTCTGGCTGTCCCGATTGCAGGGCAAGGGCAGCGCGCAATATTCGTTGTGGGAGGAAGCGGAAGACCTGACGCCTATCCGGACGATGTTCGAAGAAAACGCCGAGCAATATCGCGTCTATATCGAAGGGCTCGAGGAATCCGAGTTGGACGAGATGGTCGACTATGCGAACCAGAGCGGGGTTCCGTTCCGAACGTCCGTCCGGGACATCCTGTCGCAGGTCCTTTTACATGGGCAATATCACCGGGGACAGATCAACCGGGCACTTCGGATCGAATCGGCAGAGCCTGTCCAAGTCGATTACATCACGTTCGCGAGGCTCTAACAGGGCCTAATAATCACCATCACTCGGAATGGGATTGGCATTGACCTGACGGGTACGATAGTTCAATAAAATAGCAAAAGTCTAGGACTACTCAAGGCAGTAAAGTGTAAAGTAGTGATGAACGATATCCTTGTTAAAAGGCAAAAGACAAAAAAGGATGTTGCCTATGGGCTGCATCCTTTTTTTGTCTTTGGTCCAATAAGCTGTACGAAGAAAATAAAGTTGTGGACTGGCGCGGCGGCAGCCGGTTCGAGCAACTGCGGCTCTTACTTCGGGTGCTTCCGGGTGGGGGCCGACTTTGCGCATCTTGTATAAGTCATTCAATTGTTAGCGATTTATTTGTAATTGAACGCATCCATGGTATCGCGCGTAACATGATCCAACTCATGAGCGGATTCTTGATTGACAATCGTTTCATCATCGTTTTTGATGCTTCAACCTCACGAAAGGCATACTTGCTCATACCCTCTTGATAGGAAAGGATTGCCCTCTCAAGCGTTTCGCCTTGTATCGCCATAGCTTCCAATTGATCCGCGAGAAGTGCCGCATCACGCAATGCTGTGTTACCTCCATGCGCTCCGGTAGGGGGCATGACGTGGATCGCATCTCCCATAAATACAACTCGGGAGACTGGCCACATATCCGGTTTTTTGGCCACTTTAAATCTTACCGGCATGGTATAGTCGACATCAGCCCGCTCTACAAAACGTTGGACAACCGGATGAAAGTCGCGTACGGCCTCTTGTGCAAGGCGTTGCAGCACCTTGGTGTCAAGTTTCTCTTGATGTTCCGGAAACTGCTCTTTCGGCAGCAGAATTCCCCACATCACGTAATCATCATTGATTGGCGGTGCTTGGTTCACGCCAAGACGTGCAAAAGCCGTTTGCGGTGCCTCACCAAAGCGCATTCCGGTAAAGAAGAATCCGCGGCCGGCTTGACCCATAGCGAATACTCCACTGGTTTCCAGAGGACGAGGAATGAGCGAGCGGCCTTTATGAAAAAGGAGCGAGCGGCCATAAATTCCCCAGCTGCTGGTATCATCCGGCTCACAGTCGGGCAGAAACTGCTTGCGAAGGGCCGAGTTAACACCATCCGCACCAACTACGAGTGAAACACGGATACAACTTCCATCTGAGAAGTAAAGTGTTGCCCCATCCGATGTTGTCTCAACACGCATTGCCTCTTTGCCGTAATACACCCTATCTTGAAGCCCCTCGAGCATAATGGCGCGGAGTGTTTGGCGATCCACCTGCCGTGGCGTTCGCAAGTCAGCACCGCTCGGATCGCCTTTAAAAGTGAGTCTGAATACCTCGCCAAGATCTTGGTTAGTTACGCGAAAGTAGCTCGCTTTGTCCGTAGGGGAAGCGGTGGCAAGAAACAGCTGAAATAAATGAGGCGGCAGGCATCGCTTAAGAGCTGCGATACCGTGCTCGTCAACACTGATTCGATATCCTTGGCGACGGGTATGCGGCGCAGGATCACGTTCATAAATTTGCACATCAAAACCGGCGCGAAGCAACGAATGTGCCAGGCACAAGCCACTTAACCCGGCACCGGCTATGGCCACTGAAATTTCGGACATATTAGCAATCCCCTTTTATGTTTGATTGTTAATCGATTAATTGATAAAATAAGACTTGACCATAATTAATTTATCTCATGAGATAAGATAATTTTAAACGGAGGATGACCTGAATGTCAAGAAATCAAATCATAGACACCCTTGCGGAAGAATTACGAAATAACAGTACGGTGACGATCATGTTTCACCAAGCGATCGGTACAAAACTGGGATTAAATGCGACGGATCACAAATGTTTAGATGTCATATTGAACAATCAACCCATTACTGCCGGTCGTCTTTCCGATTTAACCGGGTTAACAACGGGTGCGATCACGGGTGTATTAGACAGGTTGGAGAAAGTGGGATATGTTTTCCGAGTCAAAGATCCGAAAGACAAACGGTCGGTCTTGATCTCTGTCGATAGGGAAAAGGCGGAAAAGGATATTTTGCCTCTCTTTCATTCATTCGGTCAACAACTGAATCAAATATTATCGAGCTATAATGATAACGAACTTCAAAAGGTACTCGATTTTATAAGACAATGTAATTGCTTGTTAAAGGATTTTACAGAAAAAATGATTAAATGATCTCCAGAAAATAGCTCCTCCGCCTTCAGGAACGCATCATGATCCGAGATTATATCCTATTGCCGCATATGGATAAGATGATTCAGAAAAGCATATCCGATATCGAGAATTCATCTAATGTTTTGAAACGACTCTACCTGGCCGCTGGGCAGAAAGTCTTAACTACGGTAGCCGAAGACTATTACAGATTACGAAGCGAGTTGAAGAAACGGAATATTCGCGTCATCCCTGAGGAACAAGAGGACATGGTCATTTATCATAAGTGTTTTTATCGGGGTTACGAAGAACGATTCGGAATGACACGTGATGTCATGCGATCGGAGATAGGAGTTCGACTAACACGACGGAGCTTATAGCGCGGCTGAAGGCGAAAGTGTGAGTTGGCCGCAACAGCGACGCTGGCTCCGGATACCGGGTACACGGACGGCGGCAATAACATCGATCACGCGATCCGTCTGTGCGAAGCTTACCGTGACGCAGGCGTGGATGTATTCCATCTCAATGCAGACCAATATTCCGAAACAATACGAGCAAATGTATCTGTAATTGAGTGAGTGATGTTGGACGACAAGAACATTGACACATTAAAAGTCACGTAGATCGTGGCTTTTTTGTTGTCTGGAGACAAGATCATATCCATTAACCCATTGTAAAACAAAGCCTCCAGCTGATCTGGAAAATTAGGGAATTGGAAGAAAAATCAGCAGGTATAACGCGATGATATCGCGAATTGTAGGGTGAAAGCGCACTCAATGAATAATCGATTGGGGGAGTTTCTACTATGATTGCAACGATTCGAAACAATTGGTTTTATCGGCAACTATTTACACATATTCCCATTTTTATGATTATGTCGTCGACGCTTATCTTTTTTATTTTTTTGTCTACCAGTCAAATTATTAAGGGCGATGTTACGAAAGCGGACAACGTCTATCTCCAGCACGCTATTCAATCGATCGATTACGCACTGGAAAATATCGATCAGCAGATGGTCAAAGAAATTTTGATGAATATGAATTTGCAAAATTTTGCAAGTGGTTCCGCCCTTGAAAATTCTCCGCTCATCGATTACAAGTTATCGGGCGATTTGCGCGAACTCATGCTGGTCAACCCGTTAATCGACTCTGTCTATTTTTACCGTCAAACGGACCGGACCATCTTAACGACCAACCAATTGATATCGCTGGACAATTTTACCGACCGGGACTTTCTTCTTCAACTCAAGGGCGATCCCCAGCAGTATTTATGGTCAGGCATCAGGAGATACCGAGAGTTTCAGAACAAGCCGGAGTCCGTGCAGGTCGTTTCCTTGGTAAGAAAGCTCCTTTCGGGGGAGCAGGGCTATCTGGTTGTCAACGTAAAGACGGATTCGATTAAAAACAACATTGATAATATGTCGACATCAAAGGTCACGTTTATCGATATTTTCGATCAAACCGGCAGATTGCTGTGGGGCAATCCGGACGAGCAGGGCGGCCTGCATGAGCAAACGACGGGAACGGAGCTGCAGCGGTCCAAATCGAACTATACCCTCTGGACCTATCACAGCGGACTGATGGGTGACAATGCGTATGGGGTAGCATCATCGGTGATATCGTATTTCTGGATTGCCGGTGGCCTGTTTATTGCGCTGCTTGGAGGTTTGTTGATTTTCTATGTCATTCGTTGGAACTACAAGCCGATTGAAACGATTCTGGCGCGTGCCCGCTCGTATTCGGCGCCTGGAATTGTCGGGGCCGAAGCGAAGGCGGATAATAACGATGTCCGATTTATTGGAGTGGTGTTTGACGATCTCGTCAAACAGTCCACCAGCTTTTTAAAGCGGCATGAAGAAAATCTAATTTATCGGAAAATGCATTTTTTTCGCAAATTGATGAGCGAGCATCAAAAAATAAATGTGGCCGAATGGGACTTTGAAGTGGGAACCTTGGGACTCAACAATGAATTCGAGCAATTGAATGTCGTTGTCATCGAGATTGATCAATATTTTGCTTTCAAAAACAAGTATTCGAACAAAGACCATTCTTTGTTGAAATTTATACTCGGCAATGTCGTCATGGAAATAGCCCAGGATCACTCGATCAATATTTGGTCCGAGTGGCTGGAAAAGCATCAGCTCAGCGTGCTGTTTCAAATTACCGAGAAAAATGTGAACACACAGGAAATCGTTTTTGACATCTGCGAGCAAATGCGGTCATGGGTCGTGCAAAATCTGAAATTCACAGTAACGATCGGGATCGGCAGCTCGACTAAACAAATATCGATGATTCCGCATTCGTATCAGGAGTCGCTGGACAGCATCAAATACAAGACAGCACTCGGAAGCAACCGGATTATCGGGTATTGGGAAATTGTGGCGAAGGAGTACGGGGAAAGCTTTCGTCATTTACATTTCATTCGTTCCATGTCGCAGCATCTCCGCCTGGGTGAGCAGGAATGGGAGGTTCAATTCCGGCAGTTCATGGATGAGCTCAGGAAAGGTTTTTTTTCAAGAGACGAAATCCTCTCCCAACTGAACTATTTAATTTATTATTTGTACAAGGATCTGATGGAGCTGCCTGCTGAATTTCAAGATATATGGAAGCATACGGCATTGCCGCAGCTGAATAAGCTGATCGACCGCTTCGATACGGTTGATGAGGTAGAGGACGAGTTTTTTGACATCCTGGCGGAGGCTAGGGAGCGGATGAATGTGCTGCGCGAGGTGAAGCATAATCATTCCCAGATGCAGGAAGTGAAGATGTATATCGAGCGGCATTTTGCCAATCAGGACATTTCGCTGAACAGCTTGAGCGATGAGTTCGGAATCAGTCCGAAGTATCTCAGCAGATTGTTCAAGGATGAATTTGGAGTGAAATTCGTCGATTATTTGGTGTCCATTCGCATGGAGCATGCGAAACGAATGTTAAGCGAAACGACTCAATCCATCCACGAGATCGCAGCGAGGGTAGGCTATACGCATTCGCTTTCCTTCATTCGCGTATTTAAAAAAATTGTTGGGCTTACGCCGGGCGATTACCGCAAGGTTACGGTTAATTAAATGGCCGGTGAATAAAGAGCAGAGCGAATAGAAACGTCTTAGAGAAGCTCCAAGCTTTCTGACAACAGCGATTGGAAAGAGGATCTGTTCGCGCAGCGGGCTGCCCATAAACGGGCGGCTTTTTATATGGATTTGTACCAATAGTATACGTTGAGAATCATGTATGTTGACCGGAACAGCGTCCGGATTTACTCTGAGAGTAACAATTGAAGGGAAAGGAGGTTGAATATGACAATTCAAACGCAATCCAGATCCGCATGGATCCAGGGACGCAAAAAATTGAGGCAAAACCAGGCGATGCTTCTTCTATTCCTACCGCCTGCGTTGTACTTCATTATTTTCAAATATACCCCTATGCTCGGATTGATCATCGCGTTTAAGGAGTACAACTTTGTGGACGGGATATTCGGGAGCCCTTGGGTGGGCTTAAGCAACTTTAAAACCTTGTTCAGCTCGGTCCAAACGTTGGATATTATTCGCAACACCTTGATACTGAGCGTTTTAAGTGTATTCGTCGGCTTTCCGTTTCCGATTATACTGGCGATTTTATTAAGTGAAGCTCGCAAGCTTTGGTTCCGGAAATCGGTGCAAACCCTGGTATTTTTGCCGCATTTTATTTCATGGGTCGTGATTGGAGGGATGATTTTAAGCATTTTTTCGCAGGAATCCGGCATCGTGAATTATTGGATCAATCATTGGACCGGAAGCGCCTATCCGTTTCTTTACAAAGAATATCCTTGGATCGCGATATTTGTCGGTTCCGGCATATGGAAAACGGCAGGATGGACGGCGATCATTTATATGGCGGCGCTTACAACGATCGATCCTAGCTTATACGAATCGGCCAGTCTGGATGGAGCGGGCAAACTGAGAAAAATATGGCATATTACGCTGCCGGGAATCGGCCCGACGATTGTGCTTATGTTTATTCTCTCCATGGGACAGATCATGGAGGTCGGTTTTGACCAAATATTCGTGCTGCAAAATTCAGTCGTCTCCAATATTTCAGAGGTGATCAGCACGTATGTTTATAAGATTGGTCTACTCGGCATGCAGTTCAGTCTGACCACGGCCATTGGACTATTTGAAGCGGTCATCAGCTTAATTATGGTGTTAACGGCAAATCAAATAGCCAGAAAATTCGGCAGGGGACTATGGTAAATTCAATCGGAGGTGAGAGACATTGAGAGAAAGCGCAGGCGAAAAATGGTTTTATGCCGTTAATTATACGCTGCTGGGTCTCGCCGGATTAAGCTGCATCCTTCCGTTTTTACATTTGTTCGCATTATCCTTCAGCGACGCCACGGCGATAGCGTCAGGTTATGTCATCTTTTGGCCCATCGATTGGACGACTGCGGGCTATGCCACCTTGATTGACGGAACCAGCATTGTAAAAGCTTTTCTGAACAGTGTGACGATTACGGTTGTAGGCGTCCTGTTAAGCATGGTATTTACCATTATGGCTGCTTATCCGCTGTCCCGGCCGAATTTTTATTACCGGCGGTTCTTCACATTGGCGATCGTCTTTACGATGATTTTTACCGGCGGCCTGGTGCCCACCTTTCTCGTCATTAAAAGCCTGGGGCTGGTCAATTCTTACGGCGCGATCTGGGCTTCCGGCCTGATCAGCGGGTTTAATATGCTGGTGATGAAGAGCTTTTTTGAAAGCATCCCGGTCGAGATGGAAGAGGCCGCCCGGATCGACGGCTGCAACGAAATGTGGCTGCTCTTTAAAGTGATCCTGCCGTTATCGGTTCCCGTATTGGCCGCATTGACTCTATTTTACGGAGTTAGTTATTGGAATGCGTTCATGAGCGTCCTGATTTATATTAACGACACCTTGAAATTGAATTTGACGGTCATGGTGCAGCAAATGGTTCGCAGTCAATCGTTGATGCAGGAGTTGAACATGCTGCAGCCGGAAGATATGAAGGCCATGACGCCGGACTCGATCAAAGCGGCCGCCGTTTTGATCATGGTTGCCCCGATGCTGATCGTCTATCCGTTTATTCAAAAATATTTCATCAAAGGCATTATGCTCGGCGCGATTAAAGGATAAGACCGACTGTTCAAAGGAGGTGAGCACACATGTAAAACGGGGATGCCCGAACGGAGGCACAAACTGCTGCAGGCAAGTACATCCTTTATTGGAGGGGATTTTCAATGAACAAGCTGTTTTCATTACAACGGCTGCATATCGTTGCGCTTGGCATTTTGGCTGGCATGCTCGTCGTTTCGGGATGCTCTCTGGGAGGCGGCGCGGCATCCGACGCCACGGATAAGACGGAAAAAGCGGACGCGCAGCCACAGAAGAAACCGAAAATAACGGTCGGCGTATACGACCGGGGAGCTGTCCCCGCAGCGGAAGGAACCTTGGAAAACAATCGCTGGACCAAATGGATTAACGAAAACGGTCCTGTCGAGGTCACGTTCGTTCCTATTCCCCGCTGGGAATCCGTGCAAAAATTCAATACGCTGTTTGCGGCCGGAAACGCACCCGATCTGATTATGGAATATTTGGCCGATTATAAGAACGAATTGTATTCCAAAAAGCTGGTTATGCCTCTTGACGATCTAATCGAAAAGCACAGCACTATATATAAGGATTTACTAAAAAAATACCCGACGCTCGATAAATTGGGAAGAAAGCCGGACGGCAAGCTTTATGAGGTCGGCACGGTATCGACTCAGGTGACGCCAAATCACGCCTATTATATACGGGTCGACTGGCTGAAGAAGCTGAATCTGGAAGTGCCGAAAACGACGGAGGAGCTGTATAAAGTCGCCAAAGCCTTCACCGACCTGGACCCGGACGGCAATGGAAAGAACGACACGTACGGCATGAGCTTAAGCTTCGTCAGTGGGCAGGTTCTTGACAACATGTTTCAAAATGTCGGATGGGTCGTTGAAAACGGGCAGCTGATCCGGGATTGGGACAGACTCAAAGCGGCAACGGAATTTAAAAAGCGGCTTTACGACGAAGGCATCGTTGATAAAGATTTCCTGGTAGATACGGCCGGCGCCAAAGGAGAGCAGGACTGGGTAACGGGGAAATTGGGCATTTGGGGAGCCAATAACGGGACCACGAAGCTGGGCTATCAGTCGTATGTGACGCTGAAGAAAAATAATCCCGATGCGGAAATTACTCCGATCGAGCTGCCAAAGAGTCCGTTCGGCCAGTTCAGCTCCTGGATCGGCGTTCCCGCCCGGACGCTCGGCATGATCAACGCGTCGGCCAAGGACCCGGTTGCGGTCATGAAATTTATCGATTTTATGAACTCCGAGCCTTATATCCATGCGCTTAACTACGGGCTTGAAGGCGTCCAGTCCAAGACCGGGCCTGACGGCTGCCCAAAATTCATCAGCGACGACCTTGCCAAGCAGGTCGCGTATGCATCGGATTTTAATATGATCAGTTCTTCCAGTCTTTATTATGACAAATGCATCGATTTTAAAAATACGCTTGATCCGAGTAAGCCGATCGATAAAGATTTTATCAACTTTATCGATATTGCCCAGAAAGAATATGTATCAAAGGACCGGCCCGAGCCCGGCTTTACGCATCGCTCAACCCTGCCGGCCACGCCTACGGATATCCAATTGATTGAAACGAATACAGGCAAGGAAATCTCGGATATTTTGGCCAAAGCGATCGTGTCGGGACCTTCGTTTACCGTTGACGATGCGATTGAGCAAGCTAAGGCTACTTGGAAAAATGCGGGCGGCGAAAAGGTCGAAAAGTGGTATAAGGACTGGTATGCAACCAACAAGGATACGGCATTTTTAACCAAAGATCTTTACCAATAAATTGAACATAGAGAAGGAGAATGAAACATGTATATCAAAGAAGTGGCATCAAGCTTGTATCCGTGGGATTTGGCGGATGAAGGCGTCGAAACCTGCGTTGACAATGTGATGGAGCACAGCCTGGTAAACAGCGTCTATTTGGTGGGAATCATGCATAAGGAAAAAAGGCCCTTAACCAGCCTGTTCTACACCCACAACCCGAAGCGGAAGTTTTATTTGCCTGAAGACAGCCGAGTCTATTACAGAATGGATGAGAGCAATTTTACTAACACGCCGCTTAAACCGCTGTATTCGACAAGAGATTTTCTGAAGGATAAGGATTGGCTCGACGAGTTAACCGTATACGGAAGAAAAAAGAATCTGAAAACGGGAGCGGAAATTTCCCACAGCTTTTTTGATTGCGAAGTAGCGAAGGCCGAGTTCCCGGATGTGCTGCAAAAAAATATACACGGCAATATCATTGAAGATCATTTTTGCTGCAATAATGATCATGTCAGAGAATATATGAAAGCCATTTACTACGATACCGTAAAAAATCATGACATCGACTTTATTCAAACCTGCATGAGGCTGTTTGCGACTGGCGAACCCGTAAAAGCGCCGTGGTTTATGGAGAATGATCCCGAGAACAAGGTCGGAGCCCTGCTTGGCGTAGTGAAAGGCGGATGCTTCTGCAGCCATTGCAGAGAAAAAGCGATCTCGATGGGCTATGACTGGGACAAAATCATTAGCGATCTTCAATATTTGGAGCATCTGGTTCATGCCTCAGCTTCAAGAAATCTGGAGACAGTCATGGATAATCATGTACTGATGGGAAGCGATTTGCTTGAAACAGGGCTGCTGCTGGAATATCCGTCCTTGTATCAGTTCCTGGAATTCAGGATGAAGTCGGTGACCAGCCTGCTCAAGGATGTTCATGCGTCCATTAAGGCTGCCAATCCGAATGCCGATTTCCGCTACAACAATTATGTGAAATATCCCGAGTTGGTCGGCCTGGATTATATAGCGGTGAAGGATTATCTGGATTCGGTCAGAGATTCGGATTATACCGAGCAGTTAGGCGCTCCCGACCGATTTAAACGGAAGAAAAATACGATTCTGAAAATACGCCGGGGAATCGGATACGACAAGGACCTGATCGCAGCTTTTGCGCCAAGACCTAACGCAACGCCGGAACTGGTGCGCGAAAGCATCAAAATCCTAAGTACATTGGGCGTTGACGGCTTGTCGCTGGGGCATTACGACGGGGCGACCTTCGCACTTCTGGATGCGGTTAAGCAGGGGATACAGGAAGCCGGAATCGAAATCAGAAGATAGGAGGGGCCTGAATGCGAGTACAACTATCCGAACTGGAACGGGTGATCGGCCAATTGCTGCAGGCGGCTGGCTTAAATCCGGACAATGCGGCTGTGGCTACCGGAGTCTTCATGCGGGCAACGCTGAGAGGCGTGGGCCACCACGACGTGTACGATCTTCCCGGCAGAATCGAGAGCTTGACCACGGGTAGGATCAAAGCGAATCCCGATACCGCATTGATCCACAAATTCGCCGCATTGGAAAATTATGAAGGTGATAACGGCTTAGGAGAAATAGGCGGGATGTTTATCATGAACCGGGCCCGGCAGTTGGCGGACGAGCATGGGATAGGGCTTTGCGCCATCCGCAATTCCAACCATCTGCTGTCCTCGGCGCCTTACTTGGAGCATGCTGCTGCGGACGGGTATATCAGCTATATTATTACTCGCGGGGCGCCGACGATGGGCGCTCCCGCCCGAAAGGAAAAGGTCATCGGCACAAGTCCGATGGGCTACGCCGTTCCGACCAACCGCGAATATCCGATCATGTTCGACGCTTGCCTGGCCTATGCCTCCAACGGGGTATTGGCGGAGAAAGCGAAAGCAGGGGAGGAGGTGCCCGACTATTGGGGGCTCGATGCCGACGGCAAGCCAACTAAGGATCCAGCCGCCATTTCCAAGGGCACCCGGTTGCCGATGGGCAGCCACAAAGGCTTCGGGTTAACGTTATTTGGCGAAATTATTTCCGGCGTATTGTCAGAAGGTCAAATTATCGACGCGCCTCAGCCGGGCACCGGTTTGGTGGGCATGCCGTCCCATACCGCCATTTGCATTAACGCAGGCGGCTTGCTCGGACAGCAGCCGTTTCGAGACAAAACGACCGAGATGCTGGACCGAATGGAAGCGAGAGCCGCGAACCTGCAAATTCCGGGCCAGCAGTCTTACCAAAGAAAAACCCGGCTGTTGAGTGAAGAGGCCATTGAGCTGAAAAGCAGTTTAGTAGACAAGCTGAACGAATGGTCACGGAAATTCGGCCTTAAGATTTTGGAGTAACGGTAAAAAGTCAATTTTGGCAGTTTGCCCCCTCAGGACAGGACTGTGCTAGCGCAAAGAAAAAGGAACTTCGATTTGTTCAATTGATTAAAATAAAATGACATGCCAAGAAAAGGTGGCATGTCATTTTATTTTATCCAAGTGAATACCCTTAAATTTGTGTCGTTTATGTCTGCACATTTAATCATTACATCATTCCGATCAGCAGCCAACATCAAGTTCTATTCAACGGATAACAAAACCTTTGATACACAAGGGACACAGACGAAATCTGGACAGGACTATTTTAAGGTAAGAACAAGGCTCAGTCTGCAGGCCAGGAAACGCACTTTTAAATCGTTTTTTTTGAAGTTGTACTTAAATCGGAAAAATCATAATAAGATTCGTACTAGATAACTTTGTTAGTCATTTTAACTATCAAAGGGGGTGAACAGGGTGCTTGGTCGCAGTCAAACAGGAAACAGCAAGTATATGAAACAAATCAATCGGCAAGAAATTCTGCGTAAGCTCCGGGAGAATAAACGGGCTTCCAGAGCGGATTTGTCTAAGCTTACAGAACTAAGCCGGCCATGCGTATCTTCATTGGTCGATGAAATGATAAAGGAAGGACTTATTTATGAGGTCGGTATAGGTGAGTCCAAGGGCGGTAGAAAGCCGATCCTGCTCGAATATAATTTTCAGGCCTACGGTGTTGTCGGGGCTATTTTTGAGGGCAGTACATTGTATATGTCCATCGCTGATCTAAGTGGAGATTTGTTGGTTGATTACAGCTTTCGATTGCCGCAGCCTACAAATGGTGAAATGGCCATTCGTTATCTGGAATTGGGTCTCTCAACCTTGCTTGGTAAAAGTGGGTTTGAAAAATCCCGATTGCTTGGAATAGGCTTAGGTTTGCCCGGGATTACACAGCGTAACAATGGAACAGTAAGTTATGCGCCAAGCACAGGGTGGATGGGTTTGCCGGTTAAGCAGGAGATAGAAGAACGGTTAGGCTTACCGGTTATGATCGATAATGACGTAAATTTGATGGCTTTAGGGGAGTTTCATAAGGGCGTCGGGAATGGCATTCTGAATCAAATTTATATGTATGTGGGCACGGGAATTGGCGCAGGCATTATTATAGACGGCCAATTATACAGGGGTTCCCGAGAAGCATCCGGCGAGATCGGTTATATGATGGTGGGGCAGGTTGAGAAGCTTCGCCGGGGTGAATATGGGGTTTTCGAAAGAAATTACTCTGCACCCGTCATTTATGAAAAGGCAAAAAAAGTTTTGCCTTCTCTCGAAGTGGAGTCTGGCGTGATTCAGCAGCTGATACAGCATGCTGAAGATGGCCATGAAGCGGCAAGCCGATTATTACATGATATTTACAGGCATTGGGCTTACGGAATCGCAAATATGGTGAGCATACTGGACCCGGAATTGTTGATTTTAAGCGGGGAGATGATTGAGATCGGAGATAGCGGTTTAGAGAAAATCCAAAACATGTTGACGGAGTGGGTTCCCTATGTGCCTCAAATCAAGCTGGCGACTCTTGATACCAGAGCGGGAATTATAGGGGCGATTCACAGTGTTTTGGAAGCTTTCCCTGTAGTGAAATCCAACAAAATACACCCTTCGGGAGGTTATACATATGACAACAAATAAAGGAAATGTATACAGATTGTTCTTGGGTATTTTTGTCGGCGCCATGATGGTCGTGATTACAGCTTGCGGAGGCTCCACGCCGAGCGGCGTAAAAAATAGCGAGCCGCCCCCCTCGGCGCCCTCTGATATTCCGGCTGCTGCGGAGGCGCCTAAATCGGCAGAGAAGCAAAAGCTGGTCATCTATACGGCGAGAGATAAAAGTGTCGTCGATGAAATCATTCCAAAATTTAATGCAGAGCATCCGGAAGTAGAAGTCGAGGTATTAACGATGGGAGCGCAGCAAATTCTAGAGCGCGTCCGGGGAGAGAAAGCCAATCCTCAAGCCGATTTCTGGTGGGGCGGAACGCAATCCGCTTTGATGACTGCTGCCGATGAAGATCTCCTGGAAAGCTTCAAGCCCAGCTTCGCAGACAGCATACCGGCTTTGTACAAAGATGAAAAGGATCGCTGGTATGGCGAAATGCTGCTGCCAGAGGTGATCATGTATAATTCCAAAGCGCTTAAACCAGAAGACGCTCCCAAGGATTGGGATGATCTGCTTGATCCGAAATACAAAGATAAAGTCATCATCCGGGGTGTTCTTGCATCTGGAACGATGAGAACCATCTATTCCGCCATGATTTTTAAGGAAGGTGCTGCTGAACCTGAAAAAGGCTATGATTGGCTCAAGAAGCTGGATGCGAATACGAAAGAATATGCGCAGGATCCAACTAACCTTTACTTGAAATTAGCCCGAGAAGAAGGAACGTTATCGTTGTGGAACTTACAGGACATTATGATTCTGAAGAATTTGAAAAATCAGCCGTTTGATTTTATTTATCCGGCAAGCGGAGCGCCTATTCTTGTAGACGGAGTTGGCATGGTGAAGAATGCCAAAAACAAAGAGGCCGCTGAGAAATTTTATGAGTTCTTATTCGACTCCAAACTTCGAGTTGAATTGGCTGAAACATTATTCCAGATTCCTACTCGCACAGATATTAGCAAAGATACGCTTCCAGCTTGGCTAAACGGTATTGAGTTGAAGCCAATGAATATTGATTGGAAGGTAATGGCCGATAAAGAAATGGAATGGATGCAGTATTGGGATGAAAACATTAAAGGAAAAGGATCAAAGTAATTCCGCTTAGTGGCGGGATGCGCAGATCCTCTTCCTGAACTTTGTAAGGGAGGCACCGTACGTGATCGAAGTCGCTCTGGAACATGTAACCAAGCAGTTTGGAAAAGTGTCGGGCGTTCAGAACGTGAACATTCGAATTCAGCCCGGCGAGTTCTTCACGTTCCTTGGTCCAAGCGGATGCGGTAAGACGACAACGCTCAGAATGATCGCAGGCTTTTACTATCCAACCTCCGGCCGCATTATATTCGGCAATCAGGATGTAACGACTTTGCCGCCCCATAAACGGAATACCGGGATGGTGTTTCAGAATTATGCCTTATTTCCTCATATGACGGTATTTGAGAATGTAGCCTTTGGCCTCCAGGTTAGAAAGCGGCCGAAAGACGAACGGCTCCAAAGAGTAGAACGCGCCCTACGGCAGGTACACTTGCAGGGATACGGCAATCGCCGTATTGATCAATTATCCGGTGGTCAACAACAGCGTGTTGCTCTTGCAAGAGCGCTGGTAATTGAGCCGAATATTTTGCTCCTGGATGAGCCCTTATCGAATTTGGATGCCAAATTGAGAGAAGAGACGCGTTTGGAGATAAAAAGACTGCAGCTTGAATCCGGTATTACAACCATTTATGTGACGCATGATCAAGCTGAGGCAATGGCGATGTCAGATCGGATTATGGTCATGCAAGGCGGCGTTGTGCAGCAGGTTGGAAAGCCGGATGAAATCTACAACCGGCCGCTCAACCGATTTGTCGCTTCCTTTATAGGTGAGTCTAACCTGTGGGAAGGAGTCGTGGAGCGAATCGAGGGTGACCAGTTCTATGTCCGGGTTTCGCCTGATCTGGTCCTGTGCGGGTTCATAAAGAATAGTGACTCTCGTAGCCATCTTGCAGTGGGAGCACAAGCCACCATTTCTATTCGTCCTGAGGCTATCCGAGAGGCTCAGCCAGAGTCTTATCATTCGGAGAACACATTCTTGGCAAAAGTAGTCATTTCCGAATTCACCGGTGTGAATGTCCATTACTTGACGGAGGCCGCGGATAGGACGTTTAAAGCGATGTTCGTCAACCAGGGACACCAAGTCCGTCAGCGTGATGATATGCTTGCGATACACATTCCTAGAGAAAGTATTTATCTCTTAGAATAGGTGGAGGATGAAACCATGTTGTTCAAAAATACAAGATCTGCTCAGCCTGACAACAGACATCGTTCCCTCACTGCATCCCCTTACTTCGTGTATATATTAATCGCTCCCTTGTTTCTGGTGCTGCTTGCCTATGTGCTTTTCCCGCTGTATCAGACTTTTATTCAGAGCATCCGCATGGAAAGCAGTCTTTCTTTGAAAAACTATGCGCGGTTTTTCAGCCTAGAGCATACCGCCAATTTGGAGGCGCTCTGGACGAGTGTTTATATTTCCGTTCTAAGTGTAATAACCTGCGCGATAGTAGGAGTAGCCATGGCCTTTCTATTGGAACGCTATGAGTTTCCCGGCAGGAAGGTGCTGATGATTCTCGCCATGGTGCCGATGGCACTGCCTCCGCTTGTAGGCGTGCTCTCGTTCACTTTTCTATATGGAGAAAGCGGTATTATTCCCCGGACTCTCAAGCTGTGGTTAGAGATGGACCACGTACCATTTTCACTAAAAGGCGTTTGGGGCGTTCTCGTGGTTCACACCTTTACGATGTACACCTATTTCTATATGACCGCTTCAGCCGCGATCAAAGGGCTGGATCCGTCATTGGAGGAAGCGGCCGCAAGTCTTGGAGCAGGACGAATCTACATATGGCGGCGCATCATACTGCCTATGCTCACTCCAGCTATCGTCGCATCCTCCTTGCTTGTATTTATGATTGCCATGGCCTCCTATACGGCACCACTCATCTTTGGAATCGATAGAACGATGACGATGCAAATTTATTTGTCGCGCACCAACGGAAATTTGGATATGGCGGCTACACAGTCTACCTTATTATCCATTGTTTCCGTCCTGTTTCTCATTATCATGCGCTGGTATCAAGGCTTACGTAGCTACCAGAATTCGAGTAAAGGTGTCAGTGTACACCGGACAGAGGTCAAGAGTGCATGGGGAAAATACATAGCCATGTTACTCTCTGTGATAGGTGTCATCATTCTGCTCCTGCCCATACTGGTGCTGATTCTCATCTCCTTTTCTACCGATGGTACCTGGACGACACAAATACTGCCGCCTGAGTACACCTTCAGGCATTATGTGGAATTGTTCACTGACGGAAAAACATGGCGTCCTATTGCAAATAGTTTCAAAATGAGTTTTGTTGCTACGGTTGGCAATGTGATATTCGGGGTTGCTGCCGCCTATGCGATGGTTCGTCTCAAATTTAAAGGAAAAACATTGCTGGATGTATTCATCATGCTCCCGTGGGCTTTACCCGGGACAGTTGTAGGGATTAATCTGATTACGGCTTTCAGCACACCGTCGGCATTTAGTTTTGGGCAAGTTTTAGTGGGGACGTTCTGGATTCTGCCACTAGCCTACTTTGTTCGTCATTTACCGCTTGTATTCCGTTCAACGTCAGCTACGCTTATGCAGATGGATCCTTCCATCGAAGAGGCTGCCCGTAACTTGGGAGCGTCATGGTGGTATAGCTTCCGCCGTATCGTATTTCCCCTGTCACTTAGCGGGATTCTGGCGGGTACCTTATTAGCCTTCGTTACAGGCATCGGTGAATTCGTCTCGTCAATTCTCTTGTTTACATCAAGTACAGCTCCGATATCAGTAGAAATTTTCCAAAGAATGTATTCCTTTGAATTTGGAACCGCCTGCGCTTATGGCGTGCTGCAAATCATCCTCATCATTATCGTTCTCTTTCTCTCTAAAAAATTGACCGGCGACAAAGCGGGGGCAGCTGTATAAAAGGTTGATCATTCCGCGGGGATCATAAGGCTCACAACCGCTGCATGATAGAACAAGCCGGAAATTCACGATTTCCGGCTCAGCACTCAGAGGAGAAACAAGGAGGAGACAAAGTGATGAAGCGTACATGGTTGAAGGTGTTCACCAGTATTACTAGTGTTGCTGTATTAGGAAGCATGCTGCTTCCTGGTATGGCGCAGCCTGCCAGCGCCGATAGAGGTGTTGTTGATCTCTGGAAATCCATTAAACCTCTTACCACGATTGCCAGCGCCATGAATACGGGAGCCCACCCGGACGACGAGCATAGTGCAATGCTTGCCTATCTTTCATTGGGAAGAGGCGTCAATACGTTAAGTGTTATTGCCAACCGCGGAGAAGGGGGCCAGAATGAGATTGGCAGTGAGCTCGGCAACGCACTGGGCATTATTCGTACACGCGAGCTGCAGGAAGCTTCCAAAATCACCAATGTCACCTTGGGCATATTAAGCGAGCAGATCAATGACCCTATATTTGACTTCGGATTTTCCAAAAGTCCGGATGAGACGCTGCAAAAGTGGGGAGATTCCGTTGTCTATGAAAGACTTATTCGGAAAATAAGGGAACTGCGTCCCGATGTTGTCATTCCCTCTTTTCTCAATGAAGAATCTACACACGGCCATCACCGCGCTATTAACGTAATCACGGTTCGTGCCTTTAAGGATGCTGCTAACCCTGAGGTGTTCCCGGAACATTTGAAAAAAGGGCTCCAGCCTTGGCAGATCAAGAAGTTGTATCTTCCCGCCGATGAGAAGGACTATAATGTTGCCGTTCCTGTGGGGGATTATGACGAAATCTACGGCGCATCTTATGTTCAATTAGGCGAAGAATCCCGCTTCATGCATAAAAGTCAGGGGATGGGTAGACATGTAGAAGAAGGACCGGGCTACAACTATTATAAGTTAAATTCATCACCTAATTCGGGGAAAGAGAAGGATTTCTTTGACGGTATTGCCTTCTCCTTCGAGGATTTGGCAAATGAGGTGGAAGCAAAGGGCAAAGATCAGAAAGTGATCAAGGATTTACGTACCCTGAACGAGGATGCGGACGAAGTTATAAAAGCATATCCTGTTTTCACTGACGTAGCACGGGAAGTTCAGGAAATGAGAGCGGATGTCGAAACTGCCATAATGGATATTAAGGCTTCGACGCTGGACGCAAGCGTCAAGACGGATCTGCTGTATCGTCTTCAGGTGAAAGAAGATCAATTGAACAAAGCAGGTATGGAAGCAACGTCAATGGTGGTGAAGGTAAACCCGGAAACTAGTGAAATCGTTGCAGGCCAAACCGTTAAGATGACGGTTACTGCATACAATGGTGGCAGAAGCGACCTGGGTAATATTCAGCTGCAGCTGAATGTGCCAGAGGGCTGGACAACAAAAGCAGTTGGAACCACGAAGTTTGACCAATTAAACTACAATCAGACGGTAACCGCTACTTATGAAGTTCAAGTTCCGCTGAATGCAGCAGAATTTCAAGTCTATCAGCCCTCTGTCGTAAGTGCTGATGTCAGGTATCAGTTAGATGGCGTTTCGGGGAAAATACATGTTGCCCCATCCACGCAAGTGGCGGTACTGCCGGCATTTGCCCTGTCGTTAAGTCCTAGCGCAACGGTGCTAAACACGTTGAAGATAGAAGAGTCTCTCCCGGTCAAGGTTACCGTTCACAACTACTCGCCAGGCGCAGCCAATACTGCTGTTGCCTTGAACGTGCCTAAGGGCTGGACGGTAACACCTGCATCCCAGGAAGTGAGCTTCGCAGCCAAGGGTGAGACGAAGCCTCTAACGTTCCAGATCAAAGCGCCAGCAGGAACGGCCGTTGGCAAATATACCGTAACCGCGACGGCAACAAGTGGAAAGGTCACAAGCAAGGAGAACGTACAGGTAATCGAGTATTCTCATATTGGCAGAAATTACTTGATCCAGCCAGCCGAATTGAAGATTCAGGCTTTTGATTTGAAAGTGCCGGCAGATCTGAAAGTTGGATATGTATCCAGCGGGTTCGACAATATCGATCAATACTTAACGCAATTTGGTGTGAACGTTACACAGCTCGATGAGAAAGCGATCCAATCGGCTGACCTGTCTCAATACGATACGATTGTATTGGGTATTCGCGCATATGGTTTCCGTCCAGAGCTGCTGTCAAGCAATCAGAGACTGCTCTCTTATGTGGAGCATGGAGGAAATTTGGTCGTTCAATATCATAAGCCGGAGGATAACTGGAAGCCTGACCTTGCCCCTTATCCAATTCAAATCGGCGAGCCATTAATTAAATGGCGCGTAACGGATGAAAACTCCAAGGTAACAATGCTAGCGCCTGAGCATCCGATCTTTACTACTCCTAATAAAATTACACAAGAGGATTGGAGCAATTGGGTTCAAGACCGTTCGGCCTATAATCCTTCCGAGTGGGGCAAAGAGTACACGCAGCTGATCTCGAACGGAGACCCGGGAGAGAAGGAATTCACCGGAACATTCTTAACTGCCAAATACGGAAAAGGAACCTACACCTATAGTTCACTTGTATGGTACCGTGAAATTCCTGAACTGGTTCCTGGCACGATTCGCCTCTTTGTGAACATGATCAGCTTGAAACAATAGCCTTAAGGACAGAGGGAGGCCCTGGAATGGGCCTCCTTCACCAAACGGGGGAATGATTAATAATGGATATTATCGATGTTCATGGTCGGGATATAGAGTCCATTCTTAAAGAGATTCATTTTGCGGTGGTACCGCTCGGATCTATCGAATATCACGGGCCTCATTCTCCACTGGGTACGGATGTCATTCTGGCGAATGAATTCGCCAAGGGTCTCCATCCTTCTTAAAACCGCTCATTTATCCTGTTGTTTCTTACACTTCGTGTCCTGGAAAAACCCATCGTTTTCCGGGGACGATCTCAATTAGTCCCTCTGTTATAACCAATTATCTATTATCTATATGAAATTATTGACTCGATCTGCCAACTGGGCATCCGGAATATATTGTTGTTAAATGCACATGACGGGAATATGGGTGTGTCGAGAACGGCAGCCGAAGCGATAACGGCTACCTATAAGGACGCAAATATTCTATTGGTCAACTGGTGGCAAATGGTGCCAGCACAAAGTGCGGAAGAAGCTGGAATTTTCACGGGCACACAGGGTAGAGGACATGGAGGTCCATATGAAATGTCAGTTGTCAAAGCATTTCGACAGGATTTGGTCCACGTAAGGGATTGCGATGAGCAATTAACGGCAATTCCTTCAATATCGGATCTGCCTTATATATTGGTGGAAGGCAGTCCCGATGGGTGGGATGGGTATACGGGGCACATTCAACAGATATCCATACAAGCCGGAAATTGGATCATAGAGAAGGCAAGTGCCAATTTACATCAATTAATCGAAAATTGGCTGCACAAGCCGGTGAAAAATGACGGAGGTGAGTAACAATATGGGAAATCGTGAGGACATTCTGACAAAAGAAGGTCAAGTATTCCCGGGCAAAACATATACCGAAGCCGTACTTGAACCATCTTATAATGAAGCCAAGCAGCATCTGTTGGAGGCCATGATGGCTGTCAATAAGGCTCATTTGATCATGCTGAAGGAGCAGCAATTAATAACACAAGAAGAGGCTTACGAGATTGCGAAGTCTATCGTAAATCTTGATCTTGATGGTCTCCGCCATTCCAGTTATTCGGGCCAGTATGAGGACTTATTCTTTCAGGTGGAAAGTCAGCTTCATCAGCTTGCAGGCGATGTTGCGGGAAATTTGCATCTGGCCAAGAGCCGTAACGATATGGGCGTCACCATCTATCGCATAGTACTTCGGGAAAAGCTGCTCATCACGATGCAATCCGCATTACAGTTGCGCGAGCAGCTTCTTCACTTCGCAGAAGAGCATGTCCAAACCGTGATGATTGGCTACACACACACCCAGCACGCGCAGCCTACGACTATGGCGCACTATATCATGGCTGTTGTGGACTCCCTTACTAGAGACCTACGGCGGTTGACGGCCGCTTTTAATAATTGTAACCACAGCAGCATGGGAGCGGCTGCACTCACAACGACGGGCTTTTCTATCGATCGGCACCGTGTGAAAGAGCTTCTTGCTTTTGACGATCTTGTAGAAAATTCCTATGATGCTATTGGCGGGGCGGATTATCTGGGTGAGGTGGCAAACACAATAAAACTTGCAGCTGTCAACCTGGGGAGGGTAGTTCAGGATTTACTGCTCTGGTGCACACAGGAATTTGCTGTTATCAAAGTAGCCGCTCCTTATGTGCAGATCAGTTCCATTATGCCGCAGAAACGGAATCCTGTTTCTCTGGAACATATGCGTGCCTTACTTTCCAGCTGTGTGGGCAATGCGGACTCCGTCCTTACGATGATGCATAATACGCCATTCGGCGATATTGTCGATACCGAAGACGACATGCAGCCATATGCATGGAAGTCTCTTGAACTTATGGACAAGATCTATCGATTGCTAGCCGTTGTAGTGGGGACTATGGACGTCAATAAAGAAGTCCTCCGCAAACGGACAACAAGCAGTTTCGCTACCGTTACAGAGCTGGCGGATACCTTGGTTCGAACGGACAATCTCTCCTTTCGAACCTCTCACCATATCGTTAGTTCATTGGTAAAAAGAGCGATGTCGGAAGGTTTATCTCCTAAAGAAATGACACTGGAATTAGTTAATGAAGTAGCTGGTGAAATCATAGGACGTGATCTAACAATCGATACAAACACCTTGAAGCAGTCCTTGGATCCAATGAATTTTATTCACATACGCTCTTTGCCAGGAGGACCAAATCCTCAAGAAATGAACCGCATGATTCAAGATCGTGGGCATCAGCAGCTGGCTCTCGCTAAATGGCTTGCCGAGTCGAATCATAAAAGTCAAACCGCCCTGCAGTTTCTGGATGAAGTTATGATGGAGTGGGGTAACCCATAATGTCTTCACATCAAATTCCCCTCCTTGCCTTAGATGGAGGCGGTACAAAAAGCCTATGCAACTTCTTCGATGAGTATGGCCAAATTCTAGGTCAGGGCAGGTCTGGTTCCTGTAATTATCAGGGAGTCGGAAAGGAAGCTGCCGTGAGAGAGCTCATCCTTGCCATTCGCAATGCCTTGGAGGACTGCAAGTTCATGGGAGAATGGGTGATTGGTGAAGAGGAATTAGTAACGGATTGTGCTGCGCTCGGGTTAGCCGGCTTGGATACGGATTATGACCGCAGGATTATCGAAGAGATTGTCAAAGATGCCCTCCAGCATTTACGCATTAGTGCAAAACATTTGATCATCGAAAACGATGGCTTCGCTACGCTAATGGGAGCCACCAATGGTCAACCCGGAGTTCTTATGATTGCCGGGACTGGATCAATTGTCTATGGTATGAATGATCAAGGAGTGGTTGTCAGAGCAGGAGGGTGGGGTCATCGGGTTGGGGATGAGGGAAGCGGGTATTGGATCGGTAAACAAGCCATTATTCACATTTTGAGAACAAGGGATGGAAGGATGGCTCCGAACAAGTTGGCCCATTATATTTTTCCTTATTTGGGGCTCAAGGATCACGAAGAATTGTTTAATTGGATTTATAGTACCAGCTTTTCGGTGGAAAAAGTAGGCGAGCTGTCCAGGATTGTCTCACAAGCGCATATACAAGGCGATCCATTGGCTTTTTCCATCATGAAGCAAGCTGCAAAGGAGTTATTTGCATGTGCTATGGCAGTCATCGATCAAATAAATTTATATAAAAAGCCGTTTCAAATCATATTGCAAGGCGGGGTCTTACACAATAATGAGTTTGTGAGAGAATATGTAACAAATCAATTCATGAAACATACACCCTTTGGTCAAATAGAAAGCGGGGCGAAGGAGCCTATTTATGGAATGATGGTCTTGGCCTTAGATCACTACTATCAAAGAAAGAATAAGAATAAATGAATAAATGATGGACCATGAATCTTTGGGAGGAGTTAGATGAAAAAAAGGCTGTTGTTCGTTTTTGCCCATCCCGACGATGAGTCATTCGCTTGCGCGGGAACAATGGCAAAATATCGAGAAGCCGGTCATGATATCTATCTGATATGCGCAACTTCCGGTTGCGGGGGAAAGTCCGGTGAGTACCTTGTAACCTGTAAGCAGGAACTTGCCTCAGTCCGGGAGCGGGAGCTGACTCACGCTTGCGACATTTTAGGCGTATCGAATTTGCATCTGCTCCGTTATCAGGATGGAAGTTTAGCCAATCAAGACATAGTCGAGGTAGCCGCAAAGATCGAATCCTATATCCTGCAGCTGAAGCCGCATGTTATCGTAACGTTTCCTCCCAACGGAGTTACCGGACATCAGGATCACATTGCAATATCTCAGGCTACGGTACAAGCGATTCTTCAGTCCGAGAAGAAACTGGATCCAACCCAGTTATGTTCCTTTTACTTTACATCGATTCCCCATTATTACGACTATTGTTCAGACTCAGCACCATCCAGCGCAGTTCCTATAACCGGGAAAGTGAACATTATTCAACATCGCGAAGCAAAGGGGAGGGCGCTTCAATCGCATAGAAGCCAAATTTACTCTGTAAATCGAGTTTATCCAGGCGTCATGCAAGGCGTCTTTCGTGTTATCGGTCAGTTTGAATATTATACGAAGGTAAGGGCAGACGGGAAGTTTACATATATACAAGAATCCTTCATAGGAATTCCGGAGGTAGAGCTTTGTTATTGAACATGTAAACATTATACGATGGGGATCACGCGCAAATGGATCATGTTCAAAGTTGGAGGCAAATGCTATTGTAGTTCAGTCATCTCGAGCAGTGAAAATCACGTAAAATCCCTATACGGCCGGCTGCTGAAATTTCGGCTGCCGGTTTTATTTATTCTCGTAACTCATCGGAAGCGACTGGTCGGGTAAGCCATCTAATCTGTTCCTTAACGAATTTTTATGCGCGAGTCTAAGCATATGCGGGTTTTTATATAATAAATATGAGAGTAGTGAAAAAGAGAGTACTAGAGGGTGAAATGCAAGAATGAAGATGGATCGCCTTATTAGGCAGATAAAGATTCAAAACAGACTGGTCGTCTCCTTCGCTGTTCTATCATTGGTTCCATTACTAATCACCGGACTTTTTACGTACTATAAATCAAGTGAAGCCATGAAGACCAAGATAAGCACTTATTCGATCCAGGTGATGAATCAGGTGAGTGAAAATATTCAAAATGAACTTGTCCGAATTGAAAATGACAGCATTGATATTGCCTTCCTGGATGTCGTTCAAAATACGCTGCTTTCCTTTCATACGCTCAACGAATGGGAAAAAAATCATATAGAGTTAAAAATGCAAGATGTTCTGGTCAAAAGATTTACCTTTTATCGCAGCATTTCGGATGTGCTTCTGTATACAAGGAACAAAGAGAAAATCATTGCTTTTGGGGATTTTAATTTTAAATTAAAACTGCAGCCTGACTATTTGAACCGTATTCTTGAAGAGACATTGTTCAATAACGGTATTCCCGTATGGACAATTGAGGATAGAAATAATGAAGAAGTTTCTTGGAATTCGGACTATAGAATAAATAATTACGGTAAGTACGGTATCCTGCTATCGAGAAGCATTAAGTCACTGCGGCAGGGAATACCCCTTGGGTATATTATGATCAGAGTGAATGAGAAATATATTTTAAAAAAATATCAGGATATAGACATTGGAGACGGTGCCGATGTTTTTATATTGGATGGAAAAGGTACGGTTATTTCCAGCCGGAGCCCTGAAATGCAAGTTGCCAAGACGTATCTTGACAGCTCTCTTATTGAGAAGATTAAACAAAATAAAGAGAGAGATATATATTCATTTAATAGTACAGTCTCGGGAAAACGGAATTTAATTGCCTATAACTATATACCAAGCGCCGACTGGTATGTAGTTAGTACGATACCGTTTTCCTATCTGAACGAGGAGTCCATTCGCATAGGTATGTATATTACTATTTTGGGAATTGTATGTTTTCTACTTGCGCTCCTTCTTTCCCTTATCGTATCCAAAAGTATCTCAATGCCTTTAAAACAGCTGGTCGATTCCATGAATAACGTAAAAACAGGCGAATTTTTAGTTCAGATTGAGGACAATAGCCGTGATGAGCTAGGGGTAGTAACGACCAGATTCAATACTATGGTGAGGGAACTTCAATTCCTAATTGATGAAGTCAAAAGAAAAGAAAATTTGAAAAGGCTTGCAGAGCTGAAAACCCTTCAGGCGCAAATAAACCCGCATTTTCTTTCTAATACTCTGAATACCATAAGGTGGCTTGCTAATAAACAGAAGGCGGACAATATAGCAAGCATTATTACCTCACTTATCGAACTGCTGCACGCAAGCATGGGAAAAGGAAATGAACTAATCAGCTTAAGGGAAGAGATCGAATATGTAAAAAGCTACTTAAATATAATGACATACAGATATTATGATAAGTTCAAGGTTCATTTTGAGATGGAGGAAGGCGTTCTGGACTGCCAAATATTAAAATTTATATTGCAGCCGATCGTGGAAAATTCACTGCTGCACGGGCTTGAGCCTGCGGAGGGGCAGGGCTTGATCATCATCAAAGGCTACAGGGTGGAGAACGAATTGAAAATATCTATCACCGATAACGGGGTCGGGGTGGCTAGCGAGGTTATGAACCATTTATTGCGGGGGAACCTGCCAATTAAGGAAAGAAGCCTGAGCGGTATTGGCATTCGTAATGTTGATGAAAGAATCAAGCTGTATTTCGGGGAGCAATACGGGATTTCCATCCAAAGCGCTTCGAACCTGTTTACTACTGTAGAGATTACCATTCCTGCCGCAGGAGAGAAGGAGGTCGACCAATATGCTGAAGGTACTTATAGTGGATGATAATGCCTTTTCACGGACAGACTTGAAAACTATGATCGACTGGGAATGCAATGGATTTTATATTTCGGGGGAAGCCAATAACGGAACAAACGCAATCCATTTACTACAGCATGAACTGCCTGATATCGTTATCACCGACATGAACATGCCTGTAGTGAATGGCATAGTACTGATCGAACATATAGAAAAACACTGTCCGCAAGTCAGGATTATTGCTATAAGCGCATTCGACGATTTCGATTATGTTAGGCAGAGTATGAAAAAAGGGGCCATCGATTATGTGCTGAAGCACCGGCTGGATGCTGTCGTTTTGCTGGATATACTTGAGGCAGCCAGAGGCTCCATAATGCATTATAAAAATGAACGCGACAGACAGAGTGAGTTTAACAAAGAGCTTTTAAATGGGAGGGTGGTTCTGCGTCATGAGTTTTTTCACAAGCTCATAGAGGGAAGCCTGTCAGATATCCATGAGATTAAGAACAAATTAGACTCCCTGGAGATAAAAATCGATACGCAGAGCTTGGCTGTAACTGTTATTGAGATTGATGACTTTCGCTTAATTGAAGAAAAGTTCTCCCCCAAAGAAATAGATATTTTGTTGAAAACCTGTATGGATATATCTAAGGAGATACTCGCCGATTGGGAGAAATCAGTCATTTTCCAGGAAATAAAAGGGAGATTTATTGTGATTTTCTCTTTAGGCAAGAACATCAGCATGATGTATATATATAATAAACTTTATACTATTTTAAACAGAATAAGGTCGGAGATTACCAGATATTTGAACATAACGGCATGTTTTGGTGTAAGTAATGATTGCAAGGGAATACTCGATCTACATCAAGCGTATAGCGAAGCAAATTCCAGATTGAAGGACAAGTTTTATAAGGGGAAAAACGAAATTTTTTTCGAAAATGCAAGCGAAAAGCATGAGGAGGGCTTCTTTTGCCTGGATATCAAGGATGAAAAGGCTATATATACGGCTCTTAGAAATTTGGAATACGAGAGCACGGAGAGACTGATTGAGAAAACCTTTAATAAAATCGCAACTTTACGATTAAGCAGTAAATCAACTCAAATAATATGTGTGGAATTAATCAATATTGTCAATAAAGTTTCCAAAGATACCGGTATTGAGATGTCTAAGCTTTATGCCAGTGAGGATAATCCCTACAATATGATCCAGAAATATGAGACCCTCGAGGAAATTAAGAACTGGGTTCTGAGCCTTAACCGTAAATTGATTGCTATGCTGGAGCGGATAAAAATAGACAACCGACTAAGCAGAATTACTAAGAAGGCTGTCGAATTTATTCATCGTAATTTCGGAAAGGATCTTTCTTTAATTGATGCGGCCGACTTCGCTGGGGTAAGCAGTTCTTATCTCAGCAGGCTTTTTAAAGAGGAGTGCCGGATGGGCTTTGCCGAATACTTGAACCATGTCAGGGTCGAAAATGCCAAACTACATATAGAAAATGGTGAACTAAAGCTAAAAGAAATCGTAAGTCAGGTGGGTTTTAACAATTATAACTACTTTTTTAAGGTATTTAAAGAGGTATCGGGCATGACGCCCCTTGAATATGAGCTTGCCTACCGCAGGTAAACGGAGACTGCCCAATGCCATGCCACATCAAAAAGTTAGAGTAGAGTACAAATAATTGGAGTTCGAAATAGGTGGATGGGTTTTTATAATTAGATATAGGCGGGTAGCCATATTCGCTGCATTCATTTATATGAGGGGGAAGCATATGAAAAGGGTTTCCATTATTGCCGTATCTATTCTGTTCTTACTTTCATCCATTTTGTCAGCGTGCAGCGACAGCGGCGGAGAGGCACAATCATCCCAAAGTGGGACTAATCAATCTCAGAAACCGACTAAGTTGTCATTGTGGACATTTCAGGAGCAGCACAAAAGATACTATGAAAAGACGGTTGAACTTTGGAATAAAAGCAATCCCAACGAGCCTGTTGAATTATCCATTGATACTTACCCCAACGCAGAAATGCACAACAAGCTTTTGATTGCCTTGCAATCGGGAGTTGGCGCACCGGATATTGCCGATATAAACATCAATTTCTTCCAAAACTTTCTGAAAGGTGATATTCAATTATTAGAATTGAATAACATCATCGAACCCGAGTTAGATAAGTTCATTCAATCCCGATTCGATATTTACAGTAAAGATGGAAAATATTACGGTATTGACTTCCATGTAGGTGCTACAGTGGTTTATTACAACAAGGAAATTCTGGATAAAGCCGGTGTGAGTGCGGATAACATTAAGACCTGGAGTGACTATATCGAAGCGGGGAAAAAGGTTTTGGCAGCCACAGGTAAGCCTATGACGGCTTTCGAGGTTACCGACCAGAGGCCGTTCTGGCCAATGATTGTTCAGCAGAACTCTGACTATCTTGATAAAGACGGCGGGGTTATTCTTGACAACGCAATCAATATAAAGACTCTGCAATCTATGCAGGATATGATCTATAAGGATAAAATTGCCATCCCCATGCCAGGAGGCGCTACAGGCTCCGAGGAATTCTTTACCTATATGAATAAAGGCGGAATGGCTTCACTGATTATGCCAATGTGGTACATGAGCAGGTTTTTAGACTATATGCCTGATTTAAAAGGTAAAATTGTTGTCCGTCCGATGCCAATCTGGGAGGAAGGCAACGCGAGGTCTGCCGGAATGGGGGGGACGGGGACAGCTGTTACCAAGCAGAGCAAGAATCAGGAAATTGCCGTTAAATTCCTCGCTTATGCCAAACTCTCCAAAGAGTCGAATATCAGGATATGGCAGGAACTGAAGTTTGACCCAATAAGATGGGACGTATGGGATTCTCCAGAGCTTCAGAATCCTGATGCGTACTTCAGTAATGAAAAAGTATTCAATGTGCTTATTAACATGAAAGAAGAGATTAAATCCCCTAATATGGGAGAATTGAGCTCCGCTTCCCAGGACATTGTAAAGTCGAATGTCTTGTTCAAGTCGCTGAAAGAACAGAGCCAAACCCCGGAACAGGCATTAAAGACTGCTGCCGATGAGCTGCGCAAGCAGTAAAAATAATGAAACCGGTTAAATGCATGTGAAGCTAAAAGTTTCTATTTGCAGCTGAGCTACAGTAAGGAGGTGGAAGTTTGTTAAGAGGTATGAACAATTCCGGTTTCAGCCAAAGAATGATGAAGAAACGGTTCAATTTTAGAAGCATTTTTTATTCGGGAAAATGGACACCGTACATCTTTGTCTCACCTTTTATTCTGTCTTTTCTCATATTTTTTTTATATCCTACGATTTCAACCTTCAAGATGAGCTTTCAGGAGGTGTTGGGGCTCAATAATGCAAGGTTTATAGGATTTGATAACTATTCGAGACTGTTCAATGAGCATTTTTATAACGCCTTGCTAACGACTACTATTTATACAATTTTATCGATTATAGTGTTGATTCCGATCCCCATCGTATTTGCCGTGCTGCTGAATTCACAGCTGACAAAGGGCAAAACGTTGTTCAAATCGGTTATCTTTTTGCCGGCTTTGACTTCGGTTATTGTTGCAGGCGTTTCCTTCAGGTTAATGTTTGGCGAGCTTGATACTGCCTTAATTAACTCTCTGTTGATCAAATTGGGGTTTTCTCCACAAAAATGGATGTTGAACTATAGTACCGGGATGATGCTGATGGTGATCTTGACCGTTTGGCGACATGCAGGGATCAATATGGTGTACTATCTTGCCGGCCTTCAGAGCATCCCGAAGGAATTGTACGAGTCTGCGGAAATAGACGGAGCCAGTGCATTTACCAGGTTATATACAATCACTTTACCGCTTTTGAAACCTATTATCATCTATACTTTGACAATTGGTATTTTTGAAGGATACAGGATGTTCGGGGAAAGCTTTGTATTCTGGAATGAAGGAATGCCGGGGGATATTGGACTTACCATTGTAAGGTATATTTACCAGCAGGCTTTCCAGCGCAATGATATGGGTATGGGATCGGCTATAGGAATTACACTGCTTATGATTGTGCTTACCATTAACCTGGTGCAGTTGAAGTGGTTCGGACTCTTCAAAAAGGATGGCGACTGAGTGTGAATATTAAACTTAGAAGGAAGTGCATGACCTTATTGAATACTGTTTTCTTCATGATCGTCAGCTTTATCATCTTGTTTCCACTATATTACATGCTTATGGCTTCGTTCAAGAGCTCTACGGAGCTGTTCAGAAACGGGATGGATTTCAGAATTATACCGAGCTTGATGAGTCTTGATAACTATAAGCTGCTTTTCACCGGCAAAGGCGATACTTATTTGTACTGGTACAGGAACAGCCTTCTTATTACCGCCTTTCATACCGTGAGCTCACTGTTTCTTTCTTCATTAGTGGGCTATGGTCTAGGAGCCTATTACTTTAAGGGAAGGAACATTATTTTTACCTTGGTGCTATTTGTCATGATGGTACCGCTTGAAATTCTTATTCTTCCTTTATACAAGCTGATTGTCGGTATGGGCATCATCAATACGTATTATGGAGTGATTCTTCCCTTTATGGTGTCGCCCATGGCGATATTTTTCTTCCGACAATATGTGGGGGGAATTTCTAAAGATTTTATGGATGCCGGGAGGGTGGATGGCTGCACCGAGTTCGGTATATTTTTTAGAATCATGGCGCCTCTAATGCAGCCAGCCTTTGGAGCTATGGGGATACTACTTGCCATGCAGAACTGGAACAGTTTCATATGGCCTTTGATCGTGCTGCGCACAAACACCATGTTTACGATCCCAATAGGTCTTGCCTCCCTAATGTCGCCTTACGGGAACAATTACGACATGTTGATATCAGGAGCTGTCCTGGCCATTATACCAATTATTATCTTATTTCTGTTGAATCAAAAGGCTTTTATTTCAGGATTGGCAGCTGGTGGAGTTAAAGGTTAAGACGTATACTTGATTATTTTAATCTTGAAATTTAGAACTCAGGAGGCTGATAAAATGAATACGTTAAAAATCAACACGAACACAGGAGTCCATAAGGTCGACAGGAACATTTACGGACATTTTGTCGAACATTTGGGACGATGTATTTATGAGGGTGTTTGGGTAGGAGAGGATTCCGATATTCCCAATATTCGAGGAATGAGAAGCGATGTTGTCCATGCATTGAAAGAGATGAATATTCCTATCCTGCGATGGCCGGGAGGATGCTTCGCCGATGAATACCATTGGAAGGATGGCATAGGGCCCAAGGAAGAAAGAGCGCATATGATTAATACGCATTGGGGTGGCGTGGTAGAGAATAATCATTTTGGAACCCATGAATTCTATGATTTGTGCGAATTGCTGGATACCGAACCTTACATTTGCGGAAATGTAGGAAGTGGAACGGTTCATGAGATGCAGCAATGGGTCGAATATATGACCTTTGATGGTGAATCGCCTATGGCAGACCTGCGGAAAGCTAATGGTAGAAAGAAGCCGTGGAAGCTAACCTATTTTGGAGTAGGAAATGAAAACTGGGGCTGCGGTGGTAGAATGCGAGCGGAGTATTATGCTGATCTATACAGACAATACAGCTTATATGTTCGGGATTATGGAGACAATTCCATCTATAAAATCGCTGTCGGTCCCCGTGGGGACAATTATCACTGGACAGAAGTTCTGATGAGGGAAGCGGGCATCTTTATGGATGGGCTGGCGCTCCACTATTATACGAGAGTAAGAGACCACAGCATCGTCATAGAGGGGGAGGACGGAAACAAGATTTACGTAAAAGACTCTAAAGCGGTGCGAGGCCAGGCGGTTGACTTCGATGAGAGCGAATGGTTTGGCATTATGAAAGCCGCTTACTACACGGAAGAGCTTGTTGAGAAGCACTCGGCGATTATGGACAAATATGACCCCGACAAGAAGGTAGCATTGATCGTTGATGAATGGGGAACCTGGTTTGATGTCGAACCGGGGACCAATCCGGGCTTTCTGTTTCAGCAAAATACATTGAGGGATGCTGTTTCTGCAGGGATCAGCCTGAATATATTCAACAACCACTGCGACCGTGTAAGAATGGCTAACATTGCACAAACGATTAATGTCTTGCAAGCCGTTATTTTGACGGAAGGCGATCAGATGATACTTACACCAACTTATCATGTTTTCGAAATGTTCAAGGTGCACCAGGATGCCATATTGCAGCCGATTGAGCTTAATTCAAGTAGATACAATTTTGGAGAGGAGGATGTTCCTCAGCTTAGTGTATCGGCTTCTATCGATACTGTCGGCAGGCTGAATATCACCCTGTGCAATACAGACCCTCATAATAACGCTCAAGTGGAATGCGATACCGGAGGATTTGCAGCCAAGCAAGTATCTGGCAGGATATTAACGTCGTCCTCAATGAACAGTCATAATACGTTCGATCAACCGGAACAGGTCAAGCCCGCGGTGTTTAACAAAATGCAGCTGAATGAGGGAGGGTTGAGTGCTGATATTCCGCCTATGTCCGTTGTTGTACTGACGTTGGTTTGACTGGAGGGGACAAAATGACAACACAAAATCCATGCAGAAACTGCTCCGAAAATATTGAAGTAACTCAGGATAAAATAGAGGAAATGCTGCGGCAATTGGTACAAGCGAGACATATTCTGTTTGTGGATGAGGAAACGAGTAATAGAAGGCTTTCTCTATGTATGAGCTGCACTGCTTATGCACACGGAGGCACTTGTAAATATTGTGGTTGTCTCGTGCAAATCAGAACGAAAATTGACGGGAGACACTGCCCCTATCCTTTGCAGCCCAAATGGTAAATTAACACCAATCAACCATAGGGGGGTGCATCCTGCAAGGGAATTGATCCGTATAACCAGGCGCTACGACGATAAGGCAGATTATGGTGAACTGTACCGCAGCTAAAAAGCTGCTCATTGAACATATATCCCATAGTGGAGGAGCTTGCTTCGGGCAGCTCCTCTTTCGGTTTTATTGTAGAATAGGGCGGGATGGCGTGGAGGCAAACAGCCAATCTCTCTACTAGGGGATTTTGTCAGGTCCTATCATAAAGTGCTTCTCGTACTATTGCTCAATATCGGACTTCTTGCTATTGTTTGTTTATTGAATCAGGTAAACTAAATATAATACAAAAATTGGAGATGATACGGATGGACTATCGGACAATCGGCAAAACAGGAATTCAAGTTTCAAGTTTGTGTTTCGGAACCATGTCTTTCGGGGGGAATGCAGATGAGGAAACATCCAAAAAAATGTTTAACCGCTGCCGTGAGGCAGGCATTAATTTTTTCGATACCGCAAATGCCTACGGCATGGGTGCTTCAGAGAAAATATTAGGTTCTTGTATAAAAGATTGCCGTGATGAAATAGTACTGACAACTAAAGTGTTTAACCCCATGGGAAAAGATATTAATGCAAAAGGACTCTCCCGTCGTCATATTATGCTAGAGGTCGAAAATAGTTTAAAACGTTTGAAAACAGACCGTATTGACTTTTATTTTGTTCATCAATTCGATCATTTAACACCCATGGAAGAAACGCTTCGTGCCCTTGATGACTTACAGGATCAAGGAAAAATCTTATATCCTGCTGTCAGCAACTGGGCTGCATGGCAAATCACCAAGGCATTGGGCATTTCGGCAAAGGAACAACTCGCTCGTTTTGAATTAATCCAACCTATGTACAACTTGGTGAAACGTCAATCCGAGGTGGAAATACTGCCTCTTGCTGAGTCTGAACAAATCGGGGTCATTTCCTATAGCCCTCTGGGCGGCGGGCTTCTAACGGGTAAGTACGGGGTCAATCGCAAACCAGAGCAAGGGCGTTTAATCGAGCAAAAAATGTATACAGCCCGGTATGCGGATCAGATGAACTTTGAAGTGGCAGACCGTTTCAGCGCCTATGCCAAAGAACAAGGGATTCATCCAGCGACTCTTGCTGTTTCATGGGTTATGTCACACCCGGCAATTACGGCGCCGATTATCGGGGCAAGAAACTTGGAACAGCTGGAATACTCTCTCTCAGCACTTGAAATTAACATGACTCCGGAGTGGAGAAATGAAATATCGGCCATATCCATCACTCCTCCGCCGGCAACCGATCGTTCGGAAGAAGTCATGTAGTAAAAGTGCCTAAAGATTTATTACGCCTGCTTAGCTTTGGCTTGATGATCGGGGCAATCCCAACTATATGTGATGTTCATTACAATGTTGTAAACGGTCTTAAGATTGCTGCATAATTGCATAATAGAATAACCTCCGTCAATGCGATAAAGTGAAAAGAGGGCCAATTGCGGCTCTCTTTTCACTTTTGCTCTCATAAACGGATAAAAGCAAGCTTATTTGAAATTACGAGTATCAAGGTCATTTAATAATCGCTGCACTACTCTTTTACGGCGCCCAGAACTATTCCCTTGACGAAAAACTTCTGAAGAAACGGATAGACAATCAGTATAGGCAGCATCGTGATGAAGATTTGCGCAGACTTGACACCGCGTTGGGAAAGGTTCTCCACATCGGATGGTGTCATCCCCAGCTTGTTAAAATCAATCGCTACCACAATGGTCTGCAGCAAGGTGGACAACGGCCATTTGTCCGGAGAATTGATAAACAGCATCCCCGTAAACCAGTCGTTCCAGTGGCCAACCATACTAAATAACGAAAGTGTGGCGATGGCCGGCATGGAGATCGGCACATAAACACGGAACAAAATGTTGAAAAAATGCGCGCCATCTACAAGAGCCGCCTCTTCAAGCTCCTTGGGTAAATTTCTGAAAAAATTCATCATCAAAATGACGTTCCAAACGTTCAGCATCCCGGGAATGATATATACCCAAAATGAGTTAAGCAGACCGATTTTCTGAATGAGAATGTAGTAAGGAACCAGACCGCCGCTAAAAATCATAATGAAAACGAAAAACCACACGTAAACGTTCCTCTTCCGAAATGCCGATTTCGACATCGATAACGGATAAGCCGTTAACAACGTTATCAGCATAGAAAGTACGGTACCGATCAGCGTCCGTTCGATGGAGATGAGAAATGATTTATAGAAAGCGGCGTTACCTAATGTTTTAGCATAATTGGTCCAAGTAAAATCGATCGGCCAAAAAGTGACCAGATTTGCGTTCGCCGCCGATCTTCCGCTTAGGGAAACCATCAAAATGTGTACCATCGGAAGCACGCAGGCGATACCGGAGATCATCAGAATCGCGACAATGAAATAATAAGAAATGCGATAGGCAGGATTTTTGTAATACATGATGGCACCCTCCTTCAGC
>NZ_JBWDNQ010000053.1:0-3181 GCF_056269285.1 Paenibacillus sp. JT31N11 | reverse complement strand
TTTACGCACAGATTTCGCCATGCGCAAGCATCCTAGCTACAAGGGTGGCTTGGTCCCTCCCTTGGTTGGACTTTCACCAACTAGATAATGCGTGCCTCTGGGCACGCCAAAAGAAAAAGGAGCTGCCGTGCGGCAAGCTCCTCACTAACGTACCCGTTAGCCGAATTCGGTTCGGTAAAGTAAATAAGAGTTATCTTTTAAGATGAAATGTTCAACTGGGAAGTTGTCCTTTAATGACCGGTTTATTATGATGGCCATAAAATTTTGTAAGCTATCCTTGAAATTTAGATTTGCTAAGTGATATTTTTCATTTGGCCATCCTTCACTGACATCAAACAAACCCTTAATGTCTTCTTCTATGGCTAAACCGCCCACGCTAAAATCTAATTCCCTATAGAGAGAGATCAGAAGATGAATGAACTCATCTAACTCATCATCTCTCACACCTGGCTGATTCCACTCCGGGACATCAAATGCATCTCCGTAAAAGCAAATTGAAAATGACAATAATCTCGAACTGATTTTCTCAACGAAAAGTAAAGCTCTCCGTAGCCGAGTTGTATGAACAGTTATGTTGAGTGTTATTTGATGAATCATTACACTGTGAGGATCATCTTCATCGTAAGGATAGCCCTTATAGTATTGTTCAAGGTATTCTGGAGGGTTATGAACTTCTATTTTAACGTCTAGATTCTTCAACTTAGAGACGACTCTTTCTATTTTAGTTGGTTCATGAATTATAAAGCTAAGTTCTAAAAAAGGTCCTCCTTGTAACCAATTCATAAGTAATCACCTCATCAAAGATAGTACCACATATTGGAACTATCCTGCCTATTAACGTAATGAAGCCGCCGATCGTGCTGGCAGCTTCATCACAAATGTTTATTGTGCTATCGTACCCGTTAGTTTAATCACGACTTAACTTATGGTACGGTTCACCACGCTGTCTGTAACGGCAAGTTTCGTTTTTCTAACAGCATAAGCAAGTTCCCAATTTATACAGGCTCGTCTCTTGACTTAAGTCAATGCACGTAAACATCCCCCTAGTTACAATGTAATCATTACTTAAACTTAGGGGGTTTTTCATGAGTATTCCAAGGATTAGGTTATCAGCGAAGGTCTTGGTGGATTCTCTTCTTAATTCTGCTTAGTGACTCCGGAGTAATGCCGAGATAACTGGCCAATTGATGTTGGGGTACCCGGTCGATGAGAGATGGACGTTTCATTAGCAGCGTCCTAAAGCGTTCTTCAGGCGAAGAAGCGATAAAAGCAGCGAATTCCTCTTGGACCTGACTAAAGTTCTCCTCGATCATCCTGCGTGTCATCGACTCCAATTGAGGGTGTTTGTGGTACATGTCCTTTTCCGTATCCAGGTCGCCAATGACCATTACCGAATCTTCAACGCACGTGAAGGTGTAATCGGACGTCTTGTCAGGTTTATGATGATTGAAAATGGCGATGGCTTGCTCTTCGGTGTAGAAATTGGATGTGACCTCTCTTCCCTCTTCATCGATCCCATACTGCCTTACGCAACCTTCCAGGATGAAATAACATTTTGTAGGGGCATCTCCTTGTTTAAAAAGCACGCTCCCCTTTTTAAATTCTTCTATTCGGATCTCGTCCACAATGGCTTGCTGATCTTCCTCGTTAAGGGAAGTCCATCTCGACATATACTTATATAAAATGCCTTTCATTACCGCTTTCCTTCATCTCCTTCTCTTCCGTTTTTCCTTCTATCCATTTTCTAACGTTAGGGAGCCTTTGTAAAGGATTCGTTGCAGAAGGAGTATAAAAATTTGCAGGAGGGGAAACCCATGAGAGCCATGATCCAAATCTCGTATGGTTCACCGGAAGTGATTGTCCCGCAAGAAATCGCGAAACCGTCGCCTGGAAACAAGGAAATTCTCATACGTATCCAAGCTGCCAAAGTAGGGCCGTCGGACTGCGCTTTTCGTAAGGGCGATCCGTTTATGATTAAATTGATATACGGACTGTCCAGACCGAGATTTGCAATTGGAGGAACCGAATTAGCCGGAGAGGTTGAAGCGGTCGGCGAAGAAGTAAAGCATTTTAAAGCAGGTGATCGTGTTTTGGGGATGAGCATCAAAAACTTCGGTGCTTATGCCGAATATAAGTGTCTATCCGAAGAGAGCCCACTTGCGGCCATACCGGACAACATCACCTTTGAAGAAGCCGTAGGCGTCTGTGACGGGGGTGCCACCGCATTGACGTTTCTAAGAGATAAGGCAAAGCTGCGGAAGGGACAGAAAGTGCTGATTAATGGTGCCTCAGGGGCTGTCGGCATCTATGCTGTGCAATTAGCCAAATACTATGGCGTTGAAGTAACCGGTGTTTGCTCTGCCGGCAACGAAGGTCTGGTAAGACAAGCAGGGGCAGATTTCATTATTGATTATACCCAAGAGGATTTCACAAACGCGGACAAAGCCTATAATGTCGTTTTTGATGCTGTAGGCAAACGCTCCTTCTCGGCATGCAAGCGTGTACTTACGGCCAAGGGAATTTATCTGACTACTGCACCCAAGCTATCTATCCTTTTACAGATGATATGGACTTCCTTGTTTAAAAGCAAACGAGCTATTTTTGCAACAGCCGGCCTTATGCAAAACAAAGCGAATTTGGCGTTTCTCATGAAACTCGCAAGCAATGGAACGCTGAACGCCGTGATCGATCGTCGATATCCTCTGGAGCT
The DNA here is from genome assembly GCF_056269285.1 of Paenibacillus sp. JT31N11. Lineage (NCBI taxonomy): Bacteria > Bacillati > Bacillota > Bacilli > Caryophanales > Paenibacillaceae > Paenibacillus > Paenibacillus sp. JT31N11. Next base: position 471 of record NZ_JBWDNQ010000053.1, on the reverse strand, counting down.
CCTTCCGGATGCCCACAAATATGTAGAGACCGAACGTAAAAAAGGTAACGTGATTATTAAGTTCTAAAGTCAGCCGTTACCCTTTCGCTCAAAAACTTGCCGTTACTTGTGGTACGGCTCACCGTAATATAAAGTACAATTTTGACCACAAAATTTACATCAGTATATAAAGATAAAGCCACTCCTGACAATGAAAAGGCATCCGATTGGTCGGATGCCTTCCTGGTATTTATTGAGCTATCGTGCCCAGTTAGTTGAACAACAGTTGTCCGTCTTATCCGATGTTATCCCTTTTGCCCGAGATTCAATCCATTACTATAATCCCGCCTCTGTGCACGATTGAAATAGCGACGTATCAAGTGTTTATAAGGGGAACTGAACTCCTGCCATGGTTTTTCTGAGGCCCCCCGTGTTGGTCATCCATCGTGACCATGAGTTGCTGAGCTACTGGCAACCTCGACAAATGACTTG
>NZ_JBWDNQ010000054.1:0-2992 GCF_056269285.1 Paenibacillus sp. JT31N11 | reverse complement strand
AAGGTCAGTTCCAATCGCGCCATAATCGTTTGTATAAGCTTAAACGCATGTTGCGCGTCCTTCCTTGTCTTGCATACCACGACGAAATCGTCTGCGTACCGCGTCAATTCTCCGACTCCTTTGCCATGTTTCTCCCACAATAGATCGAAGTAGTTCAGGTAGATGTTCGCAAGTAACGGCGATATCACGCCGCCTTGCGGCGTGCCAAGGTCGGTCCGTCTTACTTGCCCTTCCTCCATCACGCCTGCTCCGAGCCATTGCCGGATCAGCTTGAGTATACGTCTGTCGCTGATTCTCATTTCCACCAGCTTCATCAGTTTCTCTTGGTTCATGTTGTCGAAGTAGCCTTGGATGTCCACGTCGACCACCCAATTGCCTTTACGGTTGCATGCTTTGCGGATTCGCTCGAGCGCTTGTTTTGCGCCGCGCTTTGGTCGAAAGCCATACGAGCATTCCTGAAAATCGGCTTCAAAGATCGGTTCGACAATCAGTTTCGTTGCCATTTGTACGACGCGGTCTCTCACCGTCGGAATGCCCAGCGGACGTTTTCGTCCATCTTTCTTCGGAATGTAGTGGCGACGAACGGGCTGGGGACGGTAGTTATTCTTCAACAGTTGTTCTTGGCATTGTGCGACGAATTGATCTTCACCTATCTTTGCAATATCAGCCATGGTCTCACCGTCTACGCCTGCCGCACCCTTATTTGCCTTCACTCTTCGCCACGCTTCCTGAAGGACATCCAGTCGATGAACCTTGTCGTACAGTGCATGAAATTTTCTCCGCTTGCTGATCTTGGCAGCATGACCTAGCTTCTCTTGGAGTTGTTGAACTTTTTCCTTAGGTGTCGTTAGCCATTTGGCATTCACTCACTCGTACCTCCTTGAAAAGCTTGAACAAAGCAGGACGCCTTCCCTCCCGCAGGTTGTGTTGTCCTGCATTCTTCGGTACTATGCACCCCTCGGACTCCCTTCCTGCAGATGGCTCACTTCGTCTTTTTGACTTATAGAGTCTCTCGCTACGAAAAAAAAAAAACTTCCGTGCAGGGGAGGGTCTCCCCAGTTCACTGCATTATCTTTCATACCATGCCGATCCCATTACACCGGGAGATCCTTCGCTGTTGTTCCAAGTTCTGCACAGCTTCCTTGGCCTTCGTCTACGTTTGCAAGACTCGGCTTCCCCTTTTTCCTCTCGCGAGGCCTTTTTGACGATGCGGCAGGATTCACTTCATGTTACGGCCTGGTATGTTGCTCGCCTTGTCTCCGACAAGTACTTTTGTCGATGCGCTTTTACGCACAGATTTCGCCATGCGCAAGCATCCTAGCTACAAGGGTGGCTTGGTCCCTCCCTTGGTTGGACTTTCACCAACTAGATAATGCGTGCCTCTGGGCACGCCAAACGAAAAAGGAGCTGCCGCGCGGCAAGCTCCTCACTAACGTACCCGTTAACATTCCTGTAGTGTGTTAAATTTCCGCTTTGCAAAAAAACGCGCCTCAGTACGATGGGAGTACGAAACGGGGCATAGCCCTTTAAATCCCATCATCCAGGAGGACGCTCTACTATGATGTTTAAATCGCACTACAAACTAAAAAAATAAACAATTGCGCAACAAGGGTAAGGTAATTTGCGTTTAACACTAAACTGTTTGATCGATCAAAAAGGATTTATTTGAAGAATCCATATTAAATAAGTAAGGAGGCTGTAATAATGTTGAAAAAATATGTAGTCACAAGTTTACTTTTGACGGTCATGGTCTTTTCTATTGGAAGTATGGTATCAGCGGCAGATATGTCGATTAGTTTGAATGTGAATGGGGTGAAACTGACGAATCAAAATCCTGTCATTATTAATCAAACTACAATGGTACCTATTCGGACAGTTTCTCTCCTTCCCGATTTTAGCGTTAATTGGAACAATAAAGCAAAGACAGTCACCGTTATAAATAAGACTTCCAAACAAGTCCTCAAGCTTACAGTTGGGAATAAGGAGGCCCTGATAGGAACAAATAAAGTGACAGTTAGTGTGTCTCCACGAAATATTGACGGTTCCGTCTATGTACCTTTGCGTTTTATTGGAGAATCTCTGGATGCCTTTGTTGCTTGGGATCCGGAAACGAAAACAGCCGTGATTTATAACGCACCCAGTGATCTTGCCATCGAGGGCCAAGATATTGTAACTGCACGACAAGCAGTTCTTGCTCTGCCAAAAATTAGTTTACAAGAACACCTTGGTTCTACCCCTGACATCCGTACAACGCAGTATTATTTCCCATATGGCCAAACTCAAAAATTCTTTATCACAGAAGGGGACTATACTCGGTATTATGAGGTTAAAGATCAGGCGGCTTGGCAAATTTGGGAAGGACATGTTACGAAGAAGAAAGCAAATGAACTTGATGTGATTGTAAATCTCGTTCCTGCCGTAAGCGAAGAATGGGGGAAGCGTCCTGTTTATAACGGTTCCTATGTTTATTTCTTGCATCAATGGATGGCTGGCGTCACAACTTTTGGTACATTTAATGAAAATGGAGAAGGAGTCGAGCTTGGAAGCTTGGGTGGAGCATTTGACAAGTTGACGATTGTTGCTATTGAAGGGGAAAAACGCACTGATTAGAATAGCTTCTAAATAAAAAAACACCTCCGTATCGCCGTATCGGAGGTGTTTTTTTATTACTTAATGTTGGTAGTGGCGTTACTTAATAGAAGCAATATAAAATCCACTACCGAATGCAGCTGCGATAGCCGGCCTGAAGATACTTAAACTTGTTTCTGTACAAAAAATTACAATCAATGTTACTTATGTGGTCGATTATGCACTCCTGCCGGTTAGTGCAGCTAAGGGATGCCGCTCGGCACCCCTTTAAGTGTTTTAACTCCCTCGGTACGATTAAGTTTTCTCACGAATGCTCGCTTATTCGCAGGATTTCACCCTTGATAGACATGTATGAAGGACGCTCGGGTGACCACTTCATAGACCTGGACAACATGGAGGCGTG
>NZ_JBWDNQ010000055.1:0-2974 GCF_056269285.1 Paenibacillus sp. JT31N11 | reverse complement strand
ACCTTCCCAAAATCTATGGGACGGTTATTTGTCATTCCCTTTTACCAGTATAGCATCCTTCGATTGGTCCATTAATAATTAAATATTGACAACCTATTAGCTGGTATAGCTGAATGCAGAATCCCGTTTGAAGGGATTCATGAGCGTATGGACCGGTGTGGCGATGTTAATACCTCTTCTTTACACTTCGTTAAGATCCTTCTTGTAGTAATAGTGTTTATTTCCTAATGGAGCATCTTCGATGATTGCGATTACTTTATATCCATATTTTTTGTAAAATTCAGGAGCTTGAAAACTGAATGTATTTAATTTAATGAATGTACAACCCTTTTCTCTTGCTAATTGTTCTGCTTTTTCCAATAATTTTTTACCGAGTCCTTTTCCACGATGGTCATCATTCACCCATAAAATATCAATCTCCATCCAGTTCCAACATATTGCACTATTGAGACCGGCAATAACTTCTTCTTTGTCATCCTTCAAGCATAAATTAACTTCTTCATAAATACCGTTTGGTACATGTTTTGAATTGAACTCAATAAGTTTTTTTCTTACATAATTTGTTTCATCATTTGTGCTTTTAATTATCTTAGGGGCCTTTGACATAAGATCCTCCTGTAGATTAGTCTTATTCGTTGCATTAATTTCGTCTTACGTCTTATTTACGAATTCCTCAAGAATTGCTTACTTGTAGTTTTCGCGAATTTCTTGAACTCTCCTGCCAGTTACTTCAACAAACGAAAAAGGAGCTGCCGCGCGGCATGCTCCTCACTAATGTGCCCAGCATACTTTATCTTTTTTCAGCTACCACAAAAATGTAATCACCCATATCACTACTGTATCGGTCGATGACCTCTTGTATTCTTCCGTTTTCAATATCGGATTTCAGTCTAATACAACCAGCATGTATCTCATCCTGAGACGCCAAATTTGCAAAGGTAGAAATGCCCGCACGCACCTTTGGGTTTAGATACATGCTTGGTTCGTATTTGCCACTGTAAAGAAAAAAATCCTGCAAGTTTGGTTGGACTAAAAATGTTTCAAGTCCCTCGATTTTAAACCCCGCCTGCCTTAAATTATCAACTACTAGCGGAATCTTGGGCATCTGACTGCACGAATCCACCATTGCTTTAGGAAAATACTCGTTTAGCCAATAATGCTGCATTTGTTCTGGAGAGGAAGTAAAGAGTACAAACCTTCCTTTGCTCATAACCCTATACACCTGCTGGAATGCTTTATATAAATTTTCAAAATGGTGAATTGCCAAAATACATGTCACACCTGAGAATTCCCCATCTTGGTACGGCAAATTAATTACATCCGCTTTGTCCCAAGATACTTGATTGGATTTATTACGTGCTGTATGTAGCATTTCCTCTGATATGTCTATACCGGTCATATCCAGTCCCAATTGCGATAAGGCATAAGTATAATTCCCGGTTCCACAGGCTACATCAAGAATTCGTGAACTTTGAAAACCCTGAAGATTGTTAATTAATCGTTGTGTGATCTGTGGGTCTGCTTTACGTGACGTATCATATTCCACTCCAATTACATCGTATAATTCCATAAGATTATACCCCGCCTTCGCTCTGCTGAAATAGCCTTATATCCAATTTACCATTAAGCCGAATGTTACGGCGCTTTATCAATATTACTGCCCGTTTGAGCGAAGGAACGCGGTTCGGCAGTCCTTCGGTATTGCGCTATCGTGCCCGTAATAGCACAGTGTAGTACGACTGGTGCCCGATGAGAAACACATGCGTGTCGCATGGAGTAAAAAAGTTATTTTTTCTTTACTGGTATCCAAATTTCCCCAGTAATATGCCCTGCCATTCCATAATACATTTCGAAACTAGGGGCTTCAACCTATTCGTATTCAGATGTCGGAAACCACTCGGAATATATTCGTTCCCATAGTTTTTGTAAATCACATTGCGGATCCGGAAAAATAGCCCATGTTAATGCCGGGACAGAAAGTTTTGTAAATCTCTCTGGAATTTCAAGTCCCTTTGGTAAATGATAACCTATCATGTATTTGAAAGATTCTGCAGTGTGATCAGAGGAACTTCAGAAAATGCTGTTTGTCTGTCCGAATTTATAAGATCATAAACTCCAAACATCTTAAAAGACCTTTGTTTGTTCAATTCGATAATTCATTTCGATATCTCCTTTTATTGAAACTGTTAATATGGCTCTAGGGACAAATTTAGCAATCAAAAAGAAATCAGCAATCATTTATTGTGATACGTTTATAAAAATGGGTCGAAGGAGATGAATGATCTTGCCGCAAAGTTTAACCCCTTGCATAGTGATGGACGGTAACGCAAGAGAAGCAATTCACTTTTATGTAAAAGTACTCGAAGCCCAAGTCCTGCATGTCCAGACGTATGGTGAGATGCCAATGCCTTGTCCAGATGGTTTAAAGGAACGTGTTTCGAATGCGCTCCTAAGAATCGAAGAAAGCGAACTCATGTTATTCGATGCACCAAACCAACATGCTGCTAATGGATTTACAGGTGGCGACAAAGAGGAATTTCGTGGTTTGGACCCTATCGTTAATGCTGCTGTTGCCCTCAACATCTCGATACGTGACGTGGAGAAAACAAAGCGGACTTTTGAAGCTTTGCAGGATGGTGGTAAGGTAATCGCCCCTCTGGAAAGGGTTCCTTTTAGTCCGGCATTTGGTACTGTTACAGACAAGTTCGGTGTAACTTTCATACTTGTAACTCAACAGTCAAATTGATTTATTTATTCAAGACTTCTGATACGGCCCGCCTGTGGCCGTTTTTTTTTATAAACTTGTCGTTAGAGAGAATGACGTAGAAACGTTTCATAATAGTCTGTGGCTGCGTTATACTATCCGTTACTTCAACTAGAGTAAGGGACTGAATAATTTCAGCCCCTCCTCATCAAACCGTACGTGAGGTTTTCCCTCATACGGCTTTCCGATGTTCGTCATTCATGTGCATGC
>NZ_JBWDNQ010000056.1:0-2922 GCF_056269285.1 Paenibacillus sp. JT31N11 | reverse complement strand
GTTTCTAGCTGCAGGCAAGCAAGATCGTACTCATCGAGAAGCTGCTTCAAGTGAAGCTTGTAGGCATGCAAGGCCTGCTTAGAACCCACAGAACGGCTAGCAAGAGCGATATAGGAAGGCTTCAGCAGCTCGATCTGATCGTAATAGCGCAGCGCCTTGACCGATACCTGGCTAATCTTCGAGAACTCGGTAATTTTAAACATGCTCCGCCTCCTCTTGGCCGACATTTATGCTTCCGTTTTAAAGATGAGCCCCGCCCGTTGCGTCAAGCAGCTGGCCGGTTACCCAGCCGCTGTCCGGCGAAGCGACGAAGGCGACGACGTCGGCGATATCAGAGATCTCTCCAACGCGGCCGAGAGCCGACATGTCCTCCGCATGCTTGCGCCCTTCTGGCTTGTGCAGCCACGGCGCGTTCACATCGGTATCGACGATGCCCGCACCACCGCATTCACCGTGATACCCCGTGGGCCAAGCAGCTGTGCCAAATGCAGCGTGAACGTATTGAGCGCGACCTTGGTCAGGTTATAAGCCATAATGTGAGGGTAAGCGATCCTCATCACGCCGGAGGAGATGTTGATGATGCGGCCGCCCTCAGCCAAGCGGGGCAAAGTTTGCTGAACGAGAAAATAGGGCACCTTCACATTGACGCTGAACAATCGATCGAATTCCTCCTCGCTCGTCTCCTCGAATGTGCCCGAGGTGCCGATGCCGGCGTTGAGGGGCACTGTACATAATGAAATCCATCTTAGACAAAAATAAGTAGTAAAAAACTAAAAGGGATACATGCTAAAAAAGGTTGCATCGACGTTTTTTTATTTCCTCAGTTACCGGGCAATTATATGCAGTTAAATATTACAAAATTTATTAAAGGAGGTGAAAAAGTGACTTTGCATCGTTTTATCGTGCCTCTATTGACTTAGAGCACGCTCTAAGATGTAAACTTACTCTATGGAAAAATATTTAAGCATTCAAGCCATTTCTAACCTTACTGACATCACCGTACACACCTTGCGTTACTATGAGAAAAATGGTCTGATTCATGCGATAGCTAGGGGTTCGAACGGTCGCCGCCAATATTCTGCAAACGATCTAGCATGGATTCGTTTTTTGGTAAAGCTTCGAATGACAGGAATGACCATTCGGCAAATGCAACAGATCGCTGACTTGAGAAGACAAGGTTCCGCTACAACCAAAGAAAGGAGAATTCTGCTGGAAGCCCACAAGAAAAAGTTAGCGGAACAGATCGATAGACTTCAAGAACATTATGAAGTCATCAACGAAAAAATAGAGATTTACCGTCAATGGGAATTAGAAAACCAACAACTGGAGGTAGCTGAGCAATGAACTCATCATATGAAAACGGAAAAAAACTGTTTCAAGAAACTGATGAAGCAAGTATTCAAGGAGTCATTAATGGTTTAAGTGACGTATCCCCACACATCAGTAGATACATTATTGAATTTTTCGGGCAACTTTTCAGTAATCCCGTACTAAACTATCAACAAAGAGAAATGATCGTGATCACTGCGTTAATTTCATTAGGCGATACTCCAAATCAACTCAAATGGCACATGAACTTCGGCTTAAAAGTTGGGATCACGCCGAACGAAATTATAGAAATTGCTACCCATTGCATTCCGTTTTGCGGCTTTCCTCGTGCTTTAAATGCCGTTGGCGTTGCAAAACAACTTTTTGCTGAACAAAATATCGAAGTAAACATCGAGGACGAGCTTCTACAAAATATAGGAGAACGGCGAGAACGAGGCTTGGCAAAACTTCAGGAAATCGATGGCAAACATGGCGAAGAGGTTGTAGATTCACTTGCGGCTATTGCTCCTCTGTTAGCTGAACAAATCATCGAATTTTCGTTTGGTGAAATCTACAGTCGCCCAGGATTGAATCCTAGACAACGTCAACTCGTCACGTTAGGAGCCTTAACTGCTCAAGGTGGGTGCGAGCCGCAGTTGCATGTTCATCTCAATGCCGCAATTCGTGTAGGTCTAACGAGACAAGAAGCGATTGAGGCACTACTACAATGCTCCCCTTACACGGGATTCCCTAAAGTGTTGAACGCTATTAAAGTTGCGAAAGAGATCTTCTTACCGCATTAATAGTTGAATTTGATTGGACTGCCACGTGGCGGCCCTTTTCACAACTAACGTACCCGTTAACGTCTAGAGATACAGAAGCCTGAGATTCTCTGACCATCCAATGCTCGCGTTAGTTGAACCTATCTCGCTCCGTTAACATTTCTGAGGTTCCTCTCTTACTTTAAGCTATAACGTTTTTTGATCAACTCTAGAATACCAACCGCTATTGATGATAATATGCATGACAGAAAGATGAATAATGTAACTATATTACATTGATAAGATGTTAATTTAAGAGTATTGATAAAGTAATATTGCAGGTAAACACGAACAAATAAAATTAATATTAAAATTTCCACTAAAGCAACAATATTATAAATAACCTTTCCTTTTGACATCATCCACACCTCCAAAAAATAATGTGTAGCATCTATAGCGTGTATCTACCGATTAGTTAAACGAAATTTTTTCATATCGATTAAGATTCATTATTAGCACCCCCTTCTTAAATATAATGTACCATTAATTCCACTTTCGCGTTCTTAAGTAACCTGCCAGTTAGCGTAGCGGCATTTTCAGCACATAACCTATCTTATGTATTGAAAAAACCAGCCCCTCAAAGGACTGGTTCGCCGCGGCCATCATTGAACTCCCTCGGTACGATTAAGTTTTCTCACGTATTCGCAGGATTTCACCCTTGATAGACATGTATGAAGGACGCTCGGGTGACCAATTCATAGACCTGGACAACATGAAGGCGTGAGGAAATAGAGGGGGAGATTGAAACCCCATATTCTTCCATATCCTGCACGTATTCTCCACGCCGCCCCTG
>NZ_JBWDNQ010000010.1:0-290230 GCF_056269285.1 Paenibacillus sp. JT31N11 | reverse complement strand
GTCCGCCGCTAACCCCGTTGAAAGCAAGCTTTCAACGAAATCCGCTCGACTTGCATGTATTAGGCACGCCGCCAGCGTTCGTCCTGAGCCAGGATCAAACTCTCCATAAAAGAGATCCGAAGATCTCGTGACTTACAGATAAGCTAAAACAGCTCATTCTTTAAAACCTGTTTGACAGGTCGCTCATTGTTCAGTTTTCAAAGAACAAATGCTTCATTCTTGCAGGCGCCGCAAGGCTTTCCTGCTTCGTAAGCTCTCGTCGTTCGCTTCAGCGGCGACTTGATTAATATATCACATCCGCCTAGCTCATTGCAAGTACTTTTTTTATTTTAATTTTTGTTGCTCCATCCAACCAAAAAGGTTGTTCCGGAGGCGATAATAAATAATCTATCATAGATGGCTTTAACAAGTCAATAGATTTCTCATGGCAACTATTCTCCTTGATAAGGCCACTTTGAAGTGCCGTTCCACGCGAATGACAGAATAAAAAAGAACGTCCTCTCATAATGGGCGTTCTTCATTCATTTAGTGTTGATGGGGAACTTCTACTTGGCCGCTTCGCAACGGTAGCGTAGCTCCAATGCATCAATATCGCCGGAGGGCGGTAAAACTGCGACTTCGCGGATATATCCGCGTATGACCAGCTTTTGAAGCAGCAGCGATAAATCGATATGCAAATCAGTGAGCAGTGGATGAAGCTGAAGATCCATGACACTCCATGGTTCCTCACGGCTCATCAGAATGGTGAACAACAGCTCACAGCATGATTTCATTTTGTTCATAACAGAGAATTCGCAAGCGAGCAGAACCAGCTTCACACGCTGTTCCAATGTCTCCGGACTGATGGTCAATTCTTCATAAAGCTTATAAATGCCGGGGTTAAACCGACGCATCTGCCTCCATACGGTAAGCTCGGGATGAATCCCGGCTTCTATTAGTGCGATATGTGCCCAATGGTGAAGCGCTGATAAGATATGACCGTATGCATCAAGCATATTATTATCTTTCAGATCCTGCTTTGCCTGAAGATAGGTACGAATGAAGCCAGAAAATTCGACCAGCTGCTTCCTCTCCCGCAGCGAAGCTGGAAAATCCAATATGGTTTCCCTGATTTGCAGCAAATAGTTGTCTCGATCCAACAGGATATCCCCCCGAACGAGCCATTGTATGATACTGCGGTTCTCTCCGCCTGAGAGCCATTGCTCCAGAACAGCAGGGCTGACTGTGCGAATTTGTACACGTTCCCCTTCATAGCTGACATGAGACGTTTCCCCGGATGGCGATGTCTCTGTCAGGACGGCAAGCAGCAGCAGATCAAGGCCGTCAATAAGCGGGTTATACGGAAACGGATTGTCGATGGCAAGCAAGCTGAGTAAGCGCTTATCCTGCTCGAACCAGGTTTTGAAATGTTCTTTTATACGCTCCACATCTATCCCCCGTATAGCTTCAAACCTCTATTTGAGCTATAATGATTTCGCACGTTTAATTATGTTCGACAATACCTGTCCGGTTTCCTGCCTGTTCGTGAGAAATCGTGCTAAAAGTGCGAGAAAGGATCTGAAATATGTTTGCAAAATCCAGTAAAATTAATGAGTTTAGGCTTTGGGGACTATTACTAACCTTAATCGGGATGGGTCTTATGATTCTGGGGACGGCCGGTATTGTATTTTGGGGACAAGCCGGCAAAATATTTGCAGGGGTTTTTATGGTTATCGGCATGATCGCGATGCTCGTCAGCGTCGGCATTTACTTCTGGGCTGGCATGCTGTCGACAAGCGCTGTCATTCTGACTTGCCCGGAATGCGGAAGACAGACCAAGATGCTCGGTAAAACCGATCGCTGCATGTTTTGCAAAACGATGATTACTCTTGATCCGGATAAAGCCACGCATATGCCAAGCGAATTTGAAGAAGCTCCTGAGCAGCCTCAACCTTAACTCGCAAAAACACGCCCCGATCACAGCTTCAGCCGTGATCGGGGCGTGTCTTTATTAGATGCATGGTATTTTATTAAGGAATTAAGGCAGTTTTGTTAAGGATTGATGAATCACTTGCCATATATCATCTGACTGAAAGGCTCTTTGCCAGGTCGCTACACCAGCCAGATTATATTTCTTCGCCAGTGCGACACGGGCCTGTACCGATAACGCATCTTCGATCCAGATCCGCTTCAATGCGCCATCTTCCGTATATTCCACATAATGCTGTCCCGCTTTGCCATCCAGTACTGGCTTCAGCTTGCGCTCGGCGATGATTTTTTGTACAGCTTCCATTCCAAGCGCCTTGGAGCTTACTTTGACAGCTCCGCTCTTATCTTTGGTTTCTGACCAGACACGCGCATAGAGCGGCATTCCCAGAACGACCTTGCCTGGTGGAACCTTATCCTCTTCCAGAATACGGGTAAGCGATTGCTCCACCCAAGGAAGGGAAGCGACTGATCCCGATGTTGGACTTGAAGCCCAATGCTCGTCATAAGCCATAACCATCATATAGTCAACGACTTTGCCCAGCGCAGCACGATCGAGAAATAGCGACCACAGCTCACTATTGGATTTGGGAGTTACATCGATCGAAACCACAACTCCCTCCTCGTGAAGCAAGGGGGTCAGTTCCCGGACAAATTGAACGAGATTGGCTTTATCGACTGTCGCCACACTCTCGAAGTCCAGATTGATGCCCTGCAGCTTGTACATTTGGACGTAGGCGAGCAGCTGCTGAATCATCTTGAAGCGAGTATCCGCGCTCGAAAGCGCTTTGGTTGTCCGCTCCGCTTCAAATCCATTGCTGAATAAGGCCCATACCTGCATCCCTTTCTTATGGGCCCAGTCCACATATACGGGATCAGCCTTGCTTTGAATTTGCCCATCTCCATTCAACAATTCAAACCACGATGGGCTGACGACATTAACGCCCGGCATGTCCGGAATATTGGCAGGATTGGGCGTTTTCTGATAGACTGCTTCCCAGGTCATATTGACTTTACTGCCGACGACCTTCCAAGCAACAAAGGGCTCCTCGGCTTTTATCTGTTCTGTTTTCTCCACTTCTGTTAGCGAAACATCCTTCTTGGCTACGTATCCGACAATTCCATTTTCGCTTTGAGCCCGGTACCAGCCCTTCTCCTCATCCCACAAACGGACATCACCTTGTGCCGGAAGTTCCTGCACTATGGGAGCGCGAATCGTGGGCTCATTACGAATCTCCGTACCCTTTTCGGCGACTGCCCGTTGAACGGCATCACCGGCACGCAAAACAGTGACGACACCGGTTTCTTGGTTATATTCCACTTTAATGCCGTAAAGCTCTTCTAATGGAGTTATTGGAATATAAACCAGCTTATCCTTCAGTTCCGCTGCTACTCTTAGATCGTAAGGCTTGCTGTTGATGGTTGCCGTTAACACATTTGTCTTGAGGCGCAATACCTTATCCGTATTGGTAAGCACAATGGAACCGGTTTTCTCTTCGTAATATACAGCTTCCTTGAGCGCCAGATTCTCTTGAATGAAGGGCAATGGCAATTTGACGGCATCTCCATCGACAACAGCACCCGCCCCCATGACCTGCCCCTTATATATAATCGGATTAGGTGAACCGTAATCCGGCTTGATTTCCTCGCTGTTTGGCACAAAACGCTGCCATCCGAACCACATGCCAATCCCTGCTGCCAATATTCCGCTAATGAGTACAAGCCATCTCAGCGAACCGCCTTCACGCCGCCTTCGAGTGCGGATCCTAACCGTTTCCACGTTTATGATTCCCTCCTGCCGGTATTTATAAAAATCAAATAAAAACGTGCAGTAAGGCGAGTTGTCTCTACCCCTGCACGTTATGACATAATTAATAATCGGCTGAAGAGCCGCATGTTATGATGAAGACTTTATTTCCAAATAAAATGGACTAATTCGCAGGCTTGCAGCAATCGGCGCATTGTCCGTAAATTTCCATACGATGCCCCTCAACCCGAAAACCCGTTTCCCTGGAGGCTGCTTCCTCTACTTCGGTCAATGGCGGGTAATCAAAATCAACAATTTTTCCGCAGGAACGGCAAATGGCATGATAATGTTCGGATAAATCAGCGTCAAACCGACTTGAGTCGTCGCCGTAGGTCAGCTCCCGCACGAGCCCGGCATCAACAAATAAACGCAAATTGTTGTATATCGTCGCTACGCTCATACTCGGATAAGCGGGTGAGAGTGATTTGTAAATCTCATCAGCTGTCGGATGTGTAATGGAAGCCATCAGAAAACTCAAGATCGCATGACGCTGGGGGGTCATACGTACGCCGGTACTTTTCAGCTGTTCCAGTGCTTGCTCAACGGTCGTGCCCATGCCCTTCACGTCCTTTCTGCTTCGTTAGAACCATTGTACGTGCTTGCTTTTCATTTTGTCAATGAACAGGGGATCAAATTAAGGGGTATAGTGGTTTATTTCTATGCTGCTGTTTGCATCAATATTAATCCGATAGGTCGCTTCGCCGATGTCGCCGGTTATTGTTTTTTCCTTGGCATCCAGCGGCAGATCTGTGGAAACATTCCCGAAGGTAACCGAGCCGTTCACTGAATAGTCGCCGTCAGCCGGAATAAAAATATTAATAATGCCAATGGAACTGTCAATATTCCAATTTCCACCAACGGTCGAACTGTGTATCAGTATATCGCCATTAAGCGTATCGGCTTTGACCGCGGCTTCGGCTTCATTGATGGTGATTCCTCCATTTTTGGTTCCGGCATCGATATAGCCTGTAATATGGCCAAGATCGATATTACCGCTGAGGGTGGAGCTTTCCACATCTCCATGAATCCGCTCTGCTTTGACAGCGCCGTTGTAGGTTTGTAGTTGAAGGAGCCCATAGCTGTCCGTTACATTTATGCCGCCATTCCTCGTCTCGGCATTGATTGGACCCGTTACATCTGCAATCACGATTTCACCAATCGTCAGTTTGACGACCAATCCGCCCGAAAGAACCAGCCCGGTAACATCGACCGAACCATTATCGACTTGAATGCTGATCTCGGTTTGAACCGCTTTGGTGTCTGAATCTGCTCCATTATCGTTCTGGTTTTGCTCATCATTCGGCGGATCAGCAGATTGCTGATTTTCCAATATCGCACTATCCGGTAGGACTGCTGCATTACTCTGGGTGCCATCCATTTCAGAAAAAGGAGGGATATCTCCTATAATGTTATTCAATGATTGCTGCTCATTGCTTTCTATTATAGACGAGTCATCAAGCGCTGAAGTTTCAAAATTTTCGTCAGAAGTCGGTTCTACGGTTTGTATCGGCAGTTGACCAATATGAGAATCCTCCGGTATCGTTATTGTTAGATTCATTCTTGGCGCAAGCGCCCCATTATCTCCGAACTTCTGGCCTTTTGCGTCAATTTTCAGCTTGCTGTCACCGCTTATCTCCACATTGGAATTCTCCGCCACTTGATCGGCTTGCTGCTTATCCTCCATATCAACCCAAACTACAGTCTCAAGGGTTAATTCACTGACCTTTCCTTTTTTAAGCAAAACCTTCCCGTTGTGATTATTAATGGAGATGGACGAGGTTTCCTCGTTTATGGGAACTGCGAGTATTTCCTTCTCGTATTTGAAGCCTTTTTCTTCGCCGTAACCGTTCATCCCTGATATATTGACCTTGAAATTATCCAGCCAGCTGAACGGCATGGCGGAATAATGCGTGATGCCATAGGCTGTGACCGCAATGATCAAGGCCAGAAAGGTACCGCCAATGTCAAAGGACAGACGCCTGCCGCCTGTTCGGGGAACCAGGCTCAAAATCACGACTTCGATCCCCAATAAAATAAAAACGGCCGGCCACCATTGTCCAAGCAGTTCAATATCGTTTCTTCCGCGGAATTGATCGGACAAAAGCATGCCGCCTACGACAATAATAACAATCGCTGCGGTAATCCGGCCCATTTTGAACATCTCTTGCCGTTTCCTGAGCGCCAGCACGGCTGCAAGCACAATAAGACCAATGCCCGGCGCAAAGGTCCCAACCGCATCAACCCATGGAATCAGCATCGAAGGAGCACGTACCAGCCCCAGCAAAAGCGTGCCCACTGCAATGATCGCAACGCCCTGAAACCAGGCTAACGCCCCTGAACGCTGCGGCTCCTGAAGCTGCCCCTCAACCGGGTTACGCAGCTTGACCGATTGCTGAAGGGTGTCAAATACGCTGAAAAACCAAAATAATGGAAGCGCCATGCCCAGATACACAAGCAGCAGCGCAAATTTGCCTCCGCTGTCATCCGCGAATCGAATCATGGCCACTATGTCTGTCAGCGTGCCAGTCAGCAGCAGCAGCCCTCTCAAATGCAGGCCAAGTGCCAGATGTCCCGCTCCCGGGATGAGAAATGCGAACAACGGCGCCAGTTTTCGATAAGGGTTTTTATTATCTGTTTGCAGCATCTTGGCACCGCCTCCTGTCCTTGGCTCATGGCTTTCCTTAAGAGCATCTCAAACTTTCCTCTTTCTTATAATAACCTATATTGTAACATATTCTATTTGGTGAGATTTGAAACAATTGCCCAGTCACGAAGTAACAACTGCCATCCCTCCCGGCAATTTGAATTCAAACAGAGGGCTATTCCAGCGCATTTATTTCAAAATCTTAAATAAAAAAGCAGGACCCCTTCGGCCCTGCCTTAACACACTATTGATTTAACCGCTCCTGCAGCAGCTTGTTGACAAGCGCCGGGTTCGCTTTACCTTTGGTTTCTTTCATGACTTGACCAACAAGGAAGCCGATTGCTTTATCCTTGCCTGCCTTGAAATCCTCGACAGATTGCGGATTCGCTTCAACGATCCGGTTAACCACTTCGGCAATCGCGCCTTCGTCGCTGATTTGGACGAGTCCCTGCTCCTCAACGATCTGCTGCGGGCGTTTTCCGCTCTCCAGCATTGCTTTGAAGACGGTTTTGGCGATTTTGCTGCTGATCGTACCCTTTTCCATAAGCCCGATCATCTCGCCAAGCCCTTGGCCTGTGATTTTCACCCCGTCCAGCTCCAGTCCATTGGCATTCAGGTACCCAAGCAGATCCCCCATAATCCAGTTTGCGACCGCTTTGGCATCCTTGGTATAAACCAGGCTCTCCTCAAAGAAATCGGCAACCTTCTTGGAGGAAGTAATCACCTCGGCATCGTAGGACGGTAGTCCGTACTCCGCTGTGTACCGTGCCTTCCGGGCATCCGGAAGCTCCGGAATCGAAGCGCGGACGCGCTCTTTCCACTCTTCGTCGATATGCATTTGGACCAGGTCGGGATCCGGAAAATACCGGTAATCATGCGCTTCTTCTTTGCTCCGCATGGTGAAGGTTTTCCCCTGTGCTTCGTCCCAGCGCCGCGTCTCCTGGACGACTTTGCCGCCGCTGTCCAGCACATCGGCCTGGCGCATCTGCTCATATTCCAGCCCGCGCTGAACGCCGCGGAACGAGTTCATGTTCTTCAGCTCCGCTCTCGTGCCGAATTCCTCCTGGTCGTAAGGACGGATACTGATGTTGGCATCGCAGCGCAGCGAGCCTTCCTCCATCTTCACGTCGGATACATCGCAGTAGAGCATAATGGCCTTCAGCTTCTCCAAATAAGCTTTCGCTTCCTCAGGCGTGCGGATATCCGGCTCGGAGACGATCTCTACAAGCGGCGTACCGACACGGTTGAAGTCTACCAAAGAGGCAAACCCGCCATCGACGTGAGTCAGCTTGCCGGCATCCTCTTCCAAATGAAGACGGGTAATGCCGATGCGCTTGGTCTTGCCATTCACTTCAATATCAATCCATCCATGTTCGCCGACCGGCTGGTCGAACTGGGAGATTTGATATGCTTTTGGCGAATCCGGGTAGAAATAGTTCTTGCGGTCGAATTTGCTTATGTCGGCAATCCGGCAGTTGAGCGCCATCGCTGCTTTCATCGCATATTCCAGTGCCTGGCGGTTGAGCACCGGCAGCACACCGGGATGTCCGAGACAGACCGGACAGGTATGGGTATTCGGCGGGGCGCCGAATGATGTGGAGCAGCCGCAGAAGATTTTCGTCTTCGTATGCAGCTCGACGTGCACCTCCAGCCCAACTACTGTTTCATATTTGTTTGGTTCGTACATTCCTAAGCCCCTCCTGCTTTCTATACTACGCTGCTTTATAGCGGCGGACGCTGTTTGTGATGATCCGTATGCTGCTCGTAGGCATGCGCGGCGCGGAGCACCGTGCTCTCATCGAAAGCTTTTCCTATGATTTGCAGCCCGATCGGCAGCCCGTCAGCGAAGCCGCATGGCACGCTGATAGCCGGAATGCCGGCCAAGCTGACCGGGATCGTACATATATCGTTCAAATACATCGTTAGCGGATCGCCAACCTGCTCGCCGATGCGGAATGCAGGCGTTGGAGCTGTTGGTCCGATAATGAGATCATAGTTCTCAAACACCTTGTCAAAATCCTGCTTGATCAACGTACGCACCTTCTGCGCCTTCAAATAATAGGCGTCATAATAGCCGGAGCTGAGCGCATAGGTTCCAAGCATGATGCGGCGCTTTACTTCAGGCCCGAAGCCTTGGCTGCGCGACTTGCGGTACAAATCCACCAGATTGTCCGGATTATCGGTCCGTACCCCATAGCGAACGCCGTCAAAGCGGGCCAGGTTGGATGAAGCCTCCGATGAAGCCAGCAGATAGTAGGTTGCCACAGCGTATTCCGTATGCGGAAGGGAAACTTCCTCCCACGTTGCGCCAAGGCTCTCGAACTGCTTGAGGGCCGCCAGAACGGCTTCCTTCACCTTCGGATCAATGCCTGCTCCCAAATATTCCTTGGGAACACCGATGCGCAGCCCTTTTACGTCTCCGCTCAACTGGCCTACGTAATCCGGTATATCCACCTTGGCCGAGGTTGAGTCAGACGGATCGTAGCCTGCGATAGCCTGCAGGACATACGCCGAATCCTCGACGTTCTTCGTCAGCGGCCCGATTTGATCCAATGACGAAGCAAAGGCAACAAGCCCGAAACGCGAAACCAGTCCATAAGTCGGCTTAAGACCGACAATCCCGCAATAGGCGGCTGGCTGACGGATTGATCCGCCTGTATCGGAGCCCAGTGAGAAGTATACCTGTCCCGAGGCAACCGAAGCTGCGGAGCCGCCGCTGGATCCTCCGGGAACATGGTCCGTATTCCATGGATTTCTCGTCGGATAGAAGCTGGAATTTTCATTCGAGCCTCCCATGGCGAATTCATCCATATTCAGCTTGCCGATCGTAACGGATTGCGCAGCTTTAAGCTTCTTCACAGCCGTCGCATCGTAAATGGGATCATAATTGCTCAGAAATTGACTGGCGCACGTCGTGAGCAATCCTTCGGTTACGATATTATCCTTAATTCCTGCCGGCAGCCCGAACAGGAGTCCGCGTTCTCCGCCGCCCTGCAGCTGCTTGTCCATCTCATCAGCAGACCTGCGCGCTTCTTCCTCATTAAGGGTCAGGAATGCCTGTATGGAAGCATCCGTCTGTGCGATCCTCTGGTAGGACGCATCCACCAGCTCGCGGACAGACAGCTCTTTTCCGGTTAGTTGATTATGTATTTCCTGTAGGCGTTGATCAAAAAGTGCCAACAGTCGTTCCTCCCCTCATCATTGGCCGCATTCTCTTGCCGTACGCACATGCGGCGCCCTGGTCATTTTATTCGAGTACCGCCGGCACTTTAAATTGTCCATCTTCATCGTCCGGCGCGTTTTTCAATGCGGTCTCTACGCTAACGGATGGCTTCACTACATCTTCCCTCATTACATTAATGACAGGAAGCACATGGCTGGTCGGTTCAACATTGTCGGTATTGAGTTCATTCAGCTTTTCCGCGTATTTTAAAATCGCGTTCATTTGCCCGGTGAACTGCTCCTTCTCCTGCGCAGACAGCTCCAGCCTGGCCAAATTGGCGACATGCTCGACATCTTTAAGCGTAATGCTCATGGGGAGCGCCCCTCCTTTTATGGTCCTATTGCTCACATTCTTTCTATTATAGCGTATGACACAGCCCAAACTCAATGGATTCGCTGATGCTTGACTCCTTCGCCGCAATTGCCTTGCCAGGATACCAGTATGAAGAAAGCTTCATATTGCGTTAAGGTTGTTTTTACATTGATTTCATTTCCAATTAAGGTTAGATGTACATAATGAACTCTGCAGCCGGTTACTGACTTGGCTGGGCATGAACCAAAAACTGTAAGGAGGAAGCAAAATGAAGAAAGTCATGAAAGCAGTCGGAATTACGGCTGCCCTGGCGGTTATGATACCGCTCAGCGCTTATGCTGCCACAACTAACACAGGAGCCTCATCAACAGGCACAGATACTGCAGCACAAACAAGACCGGCCGACGGTGATTTCGGGAAAGGTCCAAGGCCGGAATTCAAAGGCGGGATGGGCGGAATGCTCGACCAATCCGTGCTTGATCAGCTGAAGCTCGATAAAACGGCGCTGCTAACGAAAATTAAGGAAGGCAAAACGCTTAATGAGATTGCCGAGGAGCAAGGTGTAACGCGGGACGCGCTAAAAGAAGCGCTCACGGACGCTTTTACGAAGAAGCAGGAAGAACAAAAGCAGAAATTCACTGAAAACCTGGACAAGGTCATTGACAGCAAACTGAAGGACCAACCCGGAAGCGGAATCCATCCTGGTAGCAAGTTCGGCCTAGAGCGGGATCTTAGCCCTATCGCGACAGCGCTGGGCCTGACCAATGAAGAGCTGATGACCTCGTTAAAAGGCGGAAAATCGATCACTGATCTGGCGGCAGAAAAAAGCGTGGATGTGCAGACCTTGGTCGATGCGCAAAAAGCCGCGTTCGTTGAGAAAATCAACAAAGGGCTGACAGAGGGCAAAATCACCCAGGAGCAGGCTGATAAAATGATTGCGAACGCGGCGGCCAGAGCCGAAGATATCGTAAACGGCAAAGGCTTTGGCAGAGGCGACAAAGGCCCCCGGCCGGATGGCCATGGAGCCGACAAGGCCAAAACCGAAAAGGCTAAACACGATAACGCCAAAACAAGCGAGACCGCAACAGACAGTGCAGCAGCCGGTTGAGATGGATTAAATCTATTCAGACATGCAGTGTTTGCTTTTGTTCAAAAAAACCCGAAAAGCTGCAAAAAGAGCCTCCTTCAGCCGGAGGCTCTCTTTGTTCTTATATCCAAGCTTTCAAATTAACCTGGCGGATAAAATCATCACGGCTTTGGACTTCATTCGCAGTGGTCTCTTCCTCTGCTTCGGCCTCTTCGCCATTCATCAACCGCCGGAACAGGCTTTCGTTATGGGTTGCCAGTGCGAAATCAATCAGCGCCTCGCGTTCGACACGCTCAGCCTCCTGCTGGTAAAGCACTTCTTCCAGCTCGATGTCGGCAGCAGGAACAAAAAAGTTACGATTGGCCTTGGGCACACGAATAATATAGTCAAACGCATTATCCGCATTCCGGTCATAAGCAATTATATATCCATACTCCCCGACTGGGAGGCTCTGTTCAAATGAGTCCGATACGATTACAATTCTAATCCCAAGCTTATGCATCTGCTCCACCTCAGTCTCTAGTAACCTTCAATTTAATATCTATCCTACTAAAAAAAAGAAGAGAAGTCCAATAGAGACTGCACCCATGGGAACATTAAGGATATTCATAAAAAGGATGGGCCAGGTTTTTAACTTTATTGAACTTTCAAAAATGCCTTCAAGCCCGCACGCTCATGGCGATTTCTTTGCGGTACGACTCCGGGCTGCTGCCGACAGCGGCCTTGAATAACCGGCTGAAATGCGCCAAATGAGTAAACCCGACCGAATGGCATACCTCGGATACCGAATGCCCGGGCTCCAGCCGGAAGAGAATTTTAGCCTGATTAATCCGCCTGTTATATAAGTATTTAAACACCGTTGTCCCTGTGACTTCCTTGAACAAGTTGGACAGGTAGGGCTTGGTTAAATGCAGGGCGCCGGCAATATCGTCAAGCGTCAAATCAACATTCATGTAGCAGCTCTCCAAATAGGAGATAACGCCCTGAACGTGATGCTCCTTGTATGACCGATGCTCATAATCCTTCACCGGCTGGCTGCACCAGCCGCGAATCATATGCAGCAACTCCAGGAACCGCATGACAAACCGGTCATACGCTGTAATAGAACGTTGATGGCCCTTGATTTCATACAAGGCATACATATCCGCATACAAGCGCTCCATCTCCCTCTGTTCCTGCGCTGAAAGTGAAATTCGAATATTTCCCAGCTCTTCAAAGGGCTTCAGCAGTAAGGACGCAAGTTCAGGCTGCAGCAATTTATGCACGTAAGCGGGATCAAAATGGATAATGGTACGGATATAAGGCTTATCGGGAGCAGGATTAGGGCGATGCAGCGTCATCCCATGCAGCAGAATAAGATCACCAGGCTGAAGCCTCATGATTTTATCACCGATCAGGTAATTGCAATCCCCCTCCAGAAAATAGTAAATTTCAAAATAACTATGAGAATGAAACTGCACATCCGGTATAGGGTTATCCACCCGATAGCCAAAATCAATCGGCAGCAGCCAAGGCGTTGATGAGAGTGCCAACACAAAAAAACCCCCTTCATATAAGACCTGTTGCAGCATCTTATATGAAGAGTGTATCACGAACCGCTACTCTATGCGCACAGCCATATTTTGAGCAGCAACGCAAAGCTCGGCCGCCTTGAACGCATGCTCCTGCGTCATGGCATTTTCCGTCCGGTTCAGGCAGTCAAGAATAAGCTCGCCGAAGAATGGAAAACCAACCTGTCCTGAAACCGCATAATGGCGTTCCCCTTCTCCATTGACCAGATAAACATGATCCCCCTGCTTGTCACGTGCGATATCGATATATTTGCGAAGCTCGATAAAGCCGTTTGTACCGAGGATGATCGTTCTTCCATCTCCCCATGTCCCAAGACCATCCGGCGTAAACCAGTCTACACGAAAATAATTGGTTGCCCCGTTATCGCCAATTAATGTGGCATCGCCAAAATCCTCAAGCTCCGGAACATCCGGATTATTATAGTTGGCTACCTTGCTGTGGACCACCTTGGCATCCTTGCAGCCGGCAAAAAACAAAAACTGCTCAATCTGATGGCTTCCGATATCGCACAGAATGCCGCCATACTGCTGCTTGCGGAAAAACCAGTCCGGCCGGGACGGCTTGTTCAGCCTGTGCGGTCCGGTTCCAATTACCTGCAGCACGCGTCCGATGGCCCCTTCCTGAATCAGCTTGCCGGCATAGACCGCACTTTCGACATGCAGCCGCTCACTGTAATAAACCATATATTTGCGCCCCGTTGTGGCCACCTTGTCCCTTGCTGCAGCAATTTGCTCCAGGGTGGTGAAGGGTGTCTTATCCGTAAAATAGTCCTTGCCGTGATCCATCACCCGCATGCCAAGCGCAGCGCGCTCAGATGGGATTGCAGCAGCTGCGACAAGTCTTACTTCCGGATCTTCCAAAATAACTTCCGGAGAAGAAGCGGCCTGTGCCTGCGGGTAGGTCTTGATGAACTGTTCCACCTTGGCAGGATCGGCATCATAGACCCATTTCAGTGTCCCGCCGGCTTCGAGCAGACCGTTCGTTTGACCGTATATATGTCCGTGATCCAGTGCCATGGCGGCAAACACAAATTCCCCCGCCTGGCAAACCGGCTTCGGCTTCACGGCCGATACCGGGGCATAATTCATTCCATCTTGTCGGTTAGCGGAAGACATGGCTGCTCACTCCTTTTCTTAGTTGGCCCAATTGCTGAGTGCTCGATAGCTGATCGCCAGGCTTTCAAACGGATCCCCCGGACATGTATCCTGTTCCACCACATACCACTCTACGCCGGTCTCTCTGCAAGCCTCAATAACGGCCGGCCAATCCATATTGCCCTCACCAATCTCAGCAAACACCTGCTTGTCATTCACGATCGCCATATCCTTCAAATGAACGACCTTCATCCGTCCCTCAACCTTGCGGACCCATTTCACCGGATCGGCGCCTCCTGCTTGAACCCAGTACGTGTCCAGTTCAAAGCCGACATGCGCAGCGTCTGTTGAATCCAGCAGCCAGCCAAGACCGGGCTTGCCCTCAAACTTCTCAAATTCAAACTTATGATTATGATAAATCAGCTCAAGACCCGCCTCGGACAGCTTCGCACCGATACCGGACAGAGTACGGGCCATATCCTGATAGCCTGTCAGGCCGGTTCTGAACTCGGAAGGCATTGATCCAAGTCCGACATAACGGCAGTTCCAGGCCTGATGCTCTTTAATAACGGCGTCGATATCATTGAGCAGACGATCATAGGAAACATGAGTCGCACAAATCGTCAAACCATAACGTTGGCACATTTCCCGGACAGCTTCCGGATCAATGGGGCCAATACCGGATACCTGCACGGCCTGATACCCGATCTCCTTGACCTTTTTGAGCGATGCATCCAGATCCTCGGCGGTTTTTGCAAAATCACGCAGTGTATATAATTGAGCGGCTATTTGGCTTTTCTTCATAATGGCAAACACTCCTCAGCTTGATTTTGTCCAATGGGATGGAACGTAAAGCGAGATTAAATACGGCGGATTACGGTAGATGGATTAAAATGTTCCGCTGAGATCGGCAGGCTTGGCTGTCTCCGCACTGGCCTGCTTCTGGAAGCTGGACTCCGCGATACGCTTATTCAGCTCGGCCTCATGCAGATTCTCGTCAAATGGAAGATCGACCCAGCCGTCCAGCCAGGTGGATAGATGCATGGCATTGGAAATCGTCAGCCCGTCAATTCCTTCCTCGCCGGGGGCAACCAGCTGCGCTCCATGCAGCACCGCATCCGTGAAATTCTGGAGGATGCCGGCATGCTCCGGGCTCGGACCTTGAGCGGGGATTTCGAACTTCCATACTTCCGGCGAACCGAAGGAGCTGGTATTGCGTTTATTGAATTCGGTCTCCGATTCACGAAGCCGCCAGAAGGTCATTTTTCCGTCCTCGATGACGATTTTGCCGCGGTCGCCCGACACCTCCAGCCGGTTGGTGCCCGGAGCCTCCGACGTTGCCGTAATAAAGACGCCTGTAGCGCCGTTCTCATATTCCGCGTAGGCCGTCACATCATTCTCCACCTCGATATCGCGGTGCTTGCCCATCTGGCAGAATGCGCGAATCCTTGTCGGCATCATGCCGATGGTCCACTGCCACAGATCAAGCTGATGGGGGCATTGATTGATCAGAACGCCGCCGCCCTCGCCGCCCCAGGTCGCACGCCAGGTTCCGGAATCGTAATAAGCCTGCGAGCGGTACCAGTTCGTAATGATCCAGTTGGTCCGGCGGATTTCCCCGAGCTCTCCGGAGGAGATCAATTCGCGGAGCTTCTGATAGAGCGGATTCATCCGCTGGTTGTAGACGATACCGAATTTTTTGCCGCTCTTCGCGGCAGTTTCATTCATTTCACGCACCTGTTTGACATAGACGCCTGCAGGCTTCTCGATCAGAACATGCATGCCTTTGCCAAAAGCCTTGATCGCTTCCGAAGGATGATCGTAATGCGGAGTGGCCACGATAACCGCATCCACAAGACCGGAATCGATCATTGCCGTTGAATCTTCAAAAACGCTCACACCTTGCAGATGCTCTCTGGCCCAGTCGCGTTTGGACTCGAATCCGTCGCAAACAGCTGTCAGTACGGCGTCTTTAATTTTACCGGCCTGCAGCAAATTGGCGTGCCCCGACCCCATGTTCCCGATCCCGATAATTCCATAACGAAGCTTGCTCATCTGATTTCCTCCATCCATTGATTCATTTGCAGTGCGTATTTGCCTAGCATAGTTCTGGTATCGTAAGTACCGCTAAAATCCTCAAGACCAAACCACCCGTCATATCCCACAAACCGCAGGTCGGCGAGCACCTGCTTCCAAGGGACAACGCCGCTTGCGACCGGCCTCCAGCTGCAGGACCAGTCGATGGGACGCAGCGGGTCTCCCTCGGCTTCCTTCGTCCCGGCCGCAGCCGCAGAATTGGGATGATTCCCGCCGGATGGAAGCCAGCCTGCATTCTTGACATGGACATGCGCAAGATAGGGGCCAAGCAGCTCAAGCCCGAGCCGATAGTTCTCGTAGCCTTCGTAAACCATATTCCCCGGATCGTAGATAACTCCGATTTGATCCGGATTGAAGCCGCTGACAAGCCGGTGTGTGAGCGATGCGCTGGGTACGATCGTATGATGATGTGTTTCTACCAAAGCTTTGATGTTATGCTCCCTTGCCAGCACCTCAACCTCCTGCAAATAAGCGGTGGCTTGAATAAACAGCTCGTTATAGCTGAGCGTGCGGTTATAAGAGGGAACTCCCACTCGCACCATTGATGCATCCAGCTGCTTGGCCAGCCTGAATACCTGCTCCGTGCCTGCCAGATCGCCGCAGCCGATATAGGGGGCAAGAGCAAGCGTTGTACGCCCGTGATTTTTCACTGCCTCGTTGAAGCGGCTAATCTCCGCTTCTGATGCGGCAGGCGAAAGGGTCGACCGGTTATTGCCCCAAAAGGAGGGCTCCTCCAGAGCTATTTCAGCTGAAGTTTCCTTGCAGCGCCACTCTATTCCATCGATTCCCGCCGCCGCCGCTTCCTTGCAGAGCTCCTCAGGGGTAACATCCGGAGTAGCAACTGTAAACACGGAAAGTTTGATCACATGCACTCATCCTCCACTTTCGTGATCCCTGTTGACTGTGGTTTTTGACTTTGAAACTTGATAAACAGGCAGATCGGTACCTGACCACCCTCTCATGCATGTTTTCCGTCCGGCAGGCAGCTGAATTGCATGATTCTAAAATAGTGTGCTGCATCTGCACTCCTTGAAAAAGTAAAGGTTTTCATACCTTTGAAACATTCAAATTCAGAACCCATTGTAGCACATGGAGAGCGGCACGAACGTTCTAATGTCAACTGCATTAACTACAGTCAAACGATCAAGTGAAGTCAGATATCTCAGTTAACATGTATACTGCGGCAGCACTAGATGAGACAAGAAGATAATGGCTTCGCTGCCCACTGGCGGCAAAAAAAATATATAACAGCGAAATTTTTAGATCCTATAGGGTAACTAAAGAGCCTTAAAGGTCAGAACCTTCAAGACTCCTTCAGAATTAATTAATTCTCTCTCAGCGCCATCACAGTATAATCAGCCCTTCAGGAGACTTGGTGAGTGCACGCGGACCGTTCTCTGTAACGAGGTAGCTATTCTCAATTCCAACGACTCCACGTCCTGGAAAGGTGAATTTCGGTTCGACCGCCAAGATCATTCCTGCTTTCAATGGATCGGTAAAACCGCGGGCCAACACAGGCCATTCATCGACCTCCAGCCCAATCCCATGCCCCAGAAATTTCACCTGATCAGAACCGTAGCCCATAAAATGAGCGGATAAACCGCATTCGTCAGCTTGTTCCAATGCCCTGATATAGAGGGCTTCACAGATCGTACCGGGTACCATCAGACGTTCCGTTTCCCGGATAATGGATTCCGAATGGTTATATGCAGCAGCCATATCATCCGGCAGCGAACCGATCACCGCTGTTCGTGTCTGGTCGATAATGTAACCATCGATGCAGCAGCCGACATCTATCAGAATCGGCTCATTGCGTCTGATAGCCCTTAAGCTGACACTCTGCGGGGCGGCTGGGCCGAGCCCCCGTCCGCCGGCTGGCCCGTCGAAGGCGCTGGGTTCAGCCGCCGCTTCTCCGGCGCCAAGCATCCCTGTCATAATTTCCATATTATAGCTGCGCGTACGCATCATGCCCATATGTCCGCGGAGACGGATTTGATATTCGATCCGGGCCATCAGTTCAAGCTCGCTCATCCCTTCTTTCAGATCGCCTACAGCGCTATGGAGAGCTTCCGCGACCGCTTGCGCAGCCGCTTCAATCCGGCCGACCTCCCATGCCGATTTGATCATCCGGACCTGCCGGATGAGCGATGAGCCATCAATCAGTGACATATGGTTACCTTCAGCTTCCAGCTGTGCTGCAAGCCGGACATAGGCCTGTGCAGGAAGAACATCCATTTCTGTGGCGATCCGCCGGGAATCAGCTGCTTCGAATACCGATGGATACCGCTGCCTCAAAGCTGCCCCGAATACACGCATGGAAGGCATTGGCTCCACTTGAACAGCGGATTCCAACTGTGCCCGTGCGATACTCCTCCTGACAAAGAAGGTTGCCGGGCCGTCAGCTGGAATAAAGGCCATGCCAGCCTGCATGGAACCGGTCAAGTAATATAAATCCACATGCTGCGTCACAAGAAAGCCCGAAATGTCCTGTGCCTGCATACGCTGCTGCAGCCGTGTTATCCGTTCATGGAATTCTTCCGGTCCTAGAAACGCTTCCGCCTTCATTCCTATCTCTCCCTGCTATTAGTGATTCTCCCTTTATTATAAGAAGAAACGCAGGCAAACGCTATGCTGCAAAGAAGAACCCGGCAACACGGGTAACTAAATATGAAAAGCATGGTTTGCAAACAAGGAGAATCGGCTCAGGCTATCCTTTTGCGGCAAAGCCGGATTAAAAGAGGAACGGCCTGCCCATCAGCGCGCAACGAGTTCAGCCGTTCCTTTAATGGTCCATTCAATCGGTTCAATAATGTTGAAAATGCGGGGGTATACCATTTTGGCAATGATAACAACGCCCGGACGCTTCAAGGTTACCTCATAATTGTAGAGCGCATTGCGGTATGTGTACGGAAACGAATGATCATCATTAATAATCTCAAAAATGAGCACTTCAACCCGATCCCGTAGAAAGCTCTCCGGCAGCGGCTCTCCATTTGCGTTCAATTGAAGATTGGTCTGCAAATAAAAACCGGCATTCCTGTAAGCTGCCGATTCATCGATATGCAGCCTGCCATCAGCCAGAGCTGCGCGGTCTACCTGCTGCGCGGCAGCATGGGCTGCCCGGTTAACCGCGTGCTTCCCTTGAAACAAGGCGGCCATCGCTACTTCCTCATCCGTCTGCAAGGCCTGCATGACGATCCACACCGTCATCATAAGCATAATCAGCACCATTTTGTACATGTAAGCTTCACCGCTCCTTCACGGGTATACGAATGAAGCGGCAAAGAACCTGCTTCGTTAAGGCACGTATTCACTCATTTTCATTCCGACAGCTCTTAACCTCGTCGATGCTGAAGGTGGAGCAAGTCCGATAAGGCGATCAATCTCGAACAGCCCTTCCACCGGATAGCTGATTGCCAGCGACAGTCCAACCCCTCGTGGCAAAGGGGTTCCCGCATTGGTGGCGTCGTAACCGTTCGTTGAGCTTACTTCAAAGGTAATATCCGAGGACTGCAGGCCATAGCTTGCCAGACGCAGGCGTGATTGCTGCATCATCGTGCTGTCAATATAGCCATGGTCGCCATTGGCCGCGACCTCGAGCATATAATCAACCTCCTGCTGCAGAACGGCCTGCCGGACAATCAGAACATGTTTATAGATCGGCGAGAACATGAACCAGCACAGCATGACGGCAAACAAAATAAATACAAGCAAGCTTTTCACGGACTCAGCCTCCGGATCGAATCGCTCATATGACGGCCTGTCTGGTCAAGCTGAGCATTGGTTCCCTGCTCGCCTCCCGTAATGCTTGTATATAAAACAACGACCACGATAATCAGCAGCACCGACATCAATATTGCCCGTATGCCAGCCACCTCCTTAACATAACAGCATGAAGAGCGAAATGACCGCTTATAGCAGCAAATTTATTGAGGATTGATCGCTCCGATTTTCACATTTGCGGCATTGCCTTGTGTATTGATTTGAGCCTGGGTTCCTGTCGTGTCTTTTGCGATGATGGCATTGAACAGCAGAATAACGACAACCAGCATCATAACCGTCATTAGAATATTACGCATCCTCTCACCTCCTCCAAATAGTCGGCCGGTATTATTGTCATTGGTTTAACGTACTGAAGAGGTTCTGCCCCTCTCTGACCCAGGGATAAATGAAGATTTGAAACGTATACAGAATCGGAATACCTGCGAGCACAAACAGAAAATAAGAGGTCGATTCCTTGCGGCTCTCCTTGGCAAGCTCCAGCTTCTCCTTGTAATCGTTGATCCGGTCCCGGAGCAGGTCGTAATAATGCTCACTCTCATGCAGCCGAAGGGAGTCGATCGTTTCGACAAAGCTTAAGCCCTCCTCCGTGCCGAGCCGCAGCTTGAACCGCCTGAGCGCACCTTCGGCATCGTGATACCACTCGCCCAGCATCACCTGAAGATCAGAGCGCATAGTCCGGGTAAACGGCAGGCAGCGCATCAGCTTGGTATGAATATGCAGCGAGGATCCTGCCAAATACAGCAGCTGATTGCTGATGACATAGATTTCTCCGGTCATCCGCTCCGAACGCGCTTTACAAAAAGCCTCCAGCCAGGGCAGATCCCAAAGCACAAGAATCACAGCTGCAAACAGCATCAGCGGAGCCAAATAACGCGGCAAAACCTCCAAGGGCAAGCAGGAAATCCCGTAAGCGGCAGCAGCCCACACTGGCAGCGCAATCAGAAAGATCCGTCTTGCCAGCATGTACAGTGCAGGATCACCTGTATAGCCGCATCCCGCAAGTACACGCTCCCGTTCCTTGAAGGAAGGTGATGTGCGGCTGAGGCGGACGGCCTCCAGCCACCGCTCGGAGATCCGTTTGTGCTGCCACCGAAAAGCTGCGATGTAGGCGAACCTCGGTCTTCGCACAATCAGCGCTCTGAACAGCGTGTATATGAAAATAAATCCCAGCACATACTGCCCGGTCAGTGCTCCCCAAATAACCAAGCGATCCATTTTTTCATCTCCTAAAAACACATTTTAACTTAGGCTGAAATGCAGCTCCGTAACACCGGTCCTTAGTGTTATGCCAAGACAAATCTTAGTTACGCAAGCTTTCACTTAGCGCTCTGCTTGAGCAAACTCAGCTTGGTAATCATTCATTAATGGCACTGCATAAGAAAAAGCAGATTCACAGGCGTTTATTTTTAACGTTTTGCGTTAGGCAAACCCAGGGCTCCGCTTACATCTTCTTGCGGGAAAGCCATAATCCCATTACAAAGGAAATAAAGATGAGAACGATGGCGTTCAGCAGCAAATCCCGCCCTTTCGGGTCGACAATATAATAGAGATAAGCGGTTTCAGGCGTATAATGAAAATTGATGCCCAGAAACAAGGCCAAAAACAGCACCGGCGAAAAGTTCGCCAACCGAATCTCCAGCAGCTTGTTCCGTTCCTGTTGATTGGCTCTGCGCGCTTTGCGCATATCCGTTATTAAATCCTTCAGATTATCGGCAATCGGATGGCCTTCGGCCAGACCGGCGCGTACAATATTAACGAAATAATCAGCCCACACATGCCCCAGCGAGGCTGCGAAAATCCGCAGGCTGGCCTCATCGTCACCGCGTACCGAGACATTCCGGTACAGCTGCTCAAAGACCGCCTGCATAGGACCAAGAAGCCGCTTCTCATCCACCGTTCGCTGCAGCGCGGTGCGGATTTGCTTGCCGCCGCTGATCAGGCAGCATTGATAGAAGAGCTCCACAGCCGGAAGGAAATCAATGCGCGTCTTCATCTGTTGATGAATAAGCAGCATCCGCAGCAGCGTGTATGGCAGTGCCCCCATCACAGTTCCCAGCAGAATCGTACCTTTAATACTCTGAAAGAGCATAATACCGGCAGTTGAACCCCCAAGCAGCAGGAGCAGCGTCAGGATAAAGATGGTTCCGGGATCGACACGCAGCCGAAGCGATTCCAGCAGCTCGCACATATGCCGGTACAACCGTTCATAACGGGCGAGAAAACGGGCCAACCGCTGTCTGAACTGCTGCTGCTGCCGGTATTGCAGCCGGCTTTGCTGCCGGTGACGGACAAACCACACCTGCAGCAGCTGTCTGAAGCAAATAAACATCATAACAAACAAAGTGATCACAAAGGCAATTAAAGCAAACTTCATCATGGCGCAGCAGCACCATCCTTAGGGGACTCCCCATACCCTGCTCCCAAAGCGCCTTCGGCAGCGGCTATCCTTGCAGCAGCCTTGGGAGAAGGAATATGCGGATATTCCCAAGCACCCGCAGTCTCATTAAAGACTGCCCATTCCCGCACCCGTACCTCGCCATCTGCCCAGCCAAGCTCAGCAAGCCGGACTACCCGCCGCTTGCCCGCAACAAAGCGCATCTCTATCCCGATTTGCGTGACATATTCGGCAATCCGTTTGGTGAGACGCTCGGAATTCATTCCCCGCCCATCCAGCATGCACATATCCGCGATTGCTTCAGGCACATCCTCCAGTGCGTTGGCATGCACGGTCGTCATACTCCCGGAATGCCCGCGGGTGCAGGCTCTTACATAGATATTCGCATCCTCATCACGGATCTCCGCATGAATAATCCGCTGCGGGGATTGCCGGAGCGCCAGCTTGAAGGCCTGTGTTGCATGGTGCAGGTGATCCTCTTCGTCAGCCTCGTATTCCACCGTATTTTTGCTTGGAAAATCACGTCTGAGCATCATTTCATGACGGCCTTCAATCGTGATAATCCGTTCCTCATCCGGCAGTTCCCCGATCATGGCCTTGATGAAATGGGTTTTACCGGAGTTGGTCGGTCCGATAACCACCACATTGAATCTCGCCTTCAGTACAGCAAGCACCATATCGAGGATCTCGCGGCTCATTGTTCCATACTGCGGCTCGCATAAAGCATCCAAATGGAATTTCCGCACGGTGTAGAACCGCAAGGTTAATGTGGGCTGCGAGGTATAACCGTAACCGGTCATCGTGACGCGAGTGCCGTCCCGGAGCATAACCTCCGCCCATCGTTTGCGCGGACTGAAGCGGTCATTGTTATAGAGCACAAGATTCTGCTGGATCCGCTCTACCTCCCGTTCCGACTCGAAGGCATAGGCCGATGGCCGACTGCTGCCATCCCTGACCTCGAATATCCGGGTGCCGACGACCTGGATTTCCTCGAGTCCTTCACGATTGAGCAGGACAAGCTCAAGAACGCTAAGCCCGATGACCTCCGCGAATAAAGCCTCGGCAAGCGAAGAGTAAGGGTGTTGATACCCCGGCAGCTCATGAATGCGCTGGCGCAGCAGACGTTCGGCGATGACCGCCAATATCTGCTCACGCTCTTCCGTGTAGCCAATGACAGCCCGATTCAGTTTTTCATTGTACTGCCGGCGCTCATCCTCCGTAACACCGCGCGGCATGGCCAGGTAGCTGCGGATATCCTCGGCGAGCCGGACAAAATCCTGCTCACCGCCCTGCTTCTCCTCGCTCACACCGGATTGATCCTGTTCAAGCGCTCTTAATTGAGAAGAAAAAGCTGCCGGAGAGAAGCGCCCTTCACTCATCACGTGCTCACCCCGTCCCGATGGGTCAGGAGCTTCCTGTACCATGGCTGTGAATTCAGGCCCGGCCGCCGGGTGAGCCCGTAACGCTGGATAATATGTTTCGCCGGCTGCGCCATCGCCTGCTTGCCCTGCTCATCCGAGATTAACCACTGATCAAGCGTTCCGCTATCGAGCTGTGAGAGCATAGGTCCAGACAATTTCAACTCGCCGAATAAAGGCACGCCAAGCTCATTACAAATCTCCTTCACGTGAAACCCTCCGATTCTTCCTGGTGCATGAATGATGACTGCTTCATATTGATCAGCTGAAATACCATAAAGCGGGGAAAGCTGCTTCAGCCATCGATGTCCGTCCTCCTGAAAATGGGAAAGCGCCCCGGTTGTTGCCACGAGCCTCGTATTGGCACGGCGCAGCGCGCACAAGGTAGCCGCATTGTCCCAGTAAGCCCCCACATCTGCAATGACGATATCGAAGGTTTGCTGAGCCACATCGAGCAAATGATCCACTTCCTCCGAGGTAAAGAACTCCGCCTGATCCCGAAGAACATTGCCGAACAGGACGTGCAGCCCCTCCATGACAGAATGCGTTGCTAGCAGGAGCTTCTCCGAAAGAAGGGATGAAGACCTAAGCTCCGGCCTCAGAGAATCCAGAGTTTCTACCGGATTGTCCACACCCAGGTAGCGATGGGACTTGGCGCTTTTCAAATTCAGACACAAGAAGCCTACTGAGGTCTTGGTATCCTCGGCTATCCGGCAGGCGGCTGCAAGCGCCGCTATCGACGTTCCGATATTGGGGGTTGTTCCCACAAAAGTGATAAGCGGTGATGGCATTCTCACGATCCCGCCTCCGTTCGTGCAGCTGCCGCATCCGCAATATCAAGCGATTGAGAGGAATAGGCGATAACGATCCGGGCTTTTCCGGACTTGCACAGCGAATCGAGCTCAAGCCACTGCTCCTCCTGGAGATTCAGGTTTATGTAATCGATCATGCCGTTGGCGTCCCGTCTGGAGGCGTACATTTTCTCTTTATCTCCGCTTGCCAGCGATAATAGATTGGGGTTGTCCGTGTCGTCAATTTCGATATTGGCCGAGGTTTTGACCGATGCGACCGTCACCGGCTGGTCGAACAGCCGTCCGGAGGCGACTTCCTCGCCTGTCACATACAAGATGACTTTGTCGCCCGCCCGTATTCCGTTGGAGACGGATAGCACATAATCGCGCGGGATTTGAAAAGTCGACTGGGTGCGGCTGGGCAGAAGCCTGAACTTGTCCACCTTCCAGTTGAGCAAAGGTTCTCCCAGCCCGAGAGGGACAACAGCCTCCATACCCGCCACCGATTCCGCATCGAGCACCATTTCGGAGATGTAAGAAGCTTTGGCAACCTGCTTCACTTCAAGCATATCTGGAGTGATCCGCTCCCCCGCCGGTACGAATCTGTTCGGGACCACGACACTCACCGTCTCCTGAAACTCCACCTGCCGCAGCTGCAGCAAATACACGCCATACACAAGCAACCCGGATAACACAGCCGCAGCAATACTAATGATCACATTCCGTCTTCTGTTCATCGCCTTTTCCTTCCCGCAGCCTGACAGCGAAAATAAAAAAGAACGCAGCATGGGCATAATGCCCAAGCATGCGTTCTTCGCATAGTCGTTGCTATTGATCTGCTGTTATATGATGACATCATAATAGCAAACAAGCTTAAAGCTGTCTATACAAAATTGGAAAATTGTCGGTAATTGCCCACTTTTGTCGATTCTACACATTCTCGCACGGACTCAGTGACCACCAAATTCTACCGGCTTGCGTTCCTTATCCCTGCCTTTGCTCTGGTTTGGGATCACCAGTCGCGAGCTGCCCATAAAAAAAACCGTCATCAGGGCCAAGCCTGCCGGAATAAGCCCCCACATGAACATCCTGGAGATGGAGCTTGACAGCGAATCGACGATTTTATCCATAATATCCTGAGGAATCGCAGCCCGCTTCTCCGGTGACAGCAGCTCGCGGATATTGCCGAGGGATTCTGTGCTTCCTTGCGTGCCGGCAAAGGCATTCTTCATATCGCCTGTCAGCAGATTGCGCTGGAGAATACCGAAAACGGTTAAGCCTACAGTCATGCCGAGTGAGCGTATGAAAGCAAGCGTCGAATTGGCAGAGCCCCTTTGACGCATGTCAAAGTCATGAATGCCGGCCATACCCAGAACCGAGAAGGAGAAGCCGACGCCCAAGCCGGCCACAACCATATACACCGATAGCAGGAATTTGGACGTTTCCGGCGTAATGGTGCTCATCAGAAAGGTGCCGAGGACGAACAAGACAGCGGAGAAAATCATGATGTTTCGGTAGGTGGTCTTGCTTGCTCCGTAGCCCCCTATCTGGGCAGACACAACGGATCCGAGCGTCATCGGAAGCAGAATTAATCCTGAATTCGTTGCCGTTCCTCCCGTTACTCCCTGCACATAAATTGGAATATACATGGCAAAGGTGATAAATACTGCCCCGTAAAATAAACTGGTCAAGGTACTGGCTGCAAACAGCCGCTTGCGGAACATGGAGTAGGAAATAATCGGCTCAGCCGCTTTGGTTTCAACGAACAGAAATACGGCAAGCAAAGCGGCGGCGGCCCCGAATAAAGCAAGGATCGTCGGGGAGTCCCAGGCGAATTCCTGACCGCCCAGCTCAAGCCCAAACATCAAGGCAACGATCGAGCCCACCAGTGTTGCTGCGCCCCACCAGTCAATCCGCTGTCTGGAATGCTCCATAGACTCCCGGTAGAATAGCAGGATTAACGCAAGTGCAACAATCCCCACCGGCAGGTTAATGTAGAATATCCAGCGCCAATTAATATGGTCGGTAATGTAAGCCCCGAGCAGCGGGCCAAACAGACTGGATGTGCCGAATACGGCTCCAAAAAGTCCACCCATGCTGCCTCTTTTTTCGGCAGGAAAAATATCGAACATAATAGTGAAAGCAATCGGCACCAGGGCGCCGCCGCCAATCCCCTGAATGGCGCGGTATATGCTCAGCTCTACAATATTGTGGGCTGTGCCGCACAGAACCGAGCCCAATAAAAACAGGAAAATGCCCAGCACAAAGAAACGTTTGCGCCCATACATATCCGATAGCTTGCCGAAAATCGGCATGGCGGCCATTTCCGTGACCAAGTAGGCGGAGGTCACCCAGACGAATTTGTCGACGCCCCCAAGGTCAGCGACAATCGTGCCCATCGCCGTGGCGACGATCGTATTATCAATGGCCGCCACAAGGATGCCGAGCAGCAGCCCGACGACAACCAGGCCCATTCTGCTTCGCTGCTGTGTCATCTTTCTTTCATCTCCTTATTTCGCGTCTTTGTTACTTGGTCTGTTTCTGAGCATGGACGACGCTGCCTTTGTTAAGTTCCAGCGAGCCCCGGTATTCCACCAGCCCGATGTCGCACGCAGGGCCAATGATAACGGTATTGCCCCGGATCACATCCGCCTTGGTATGCTCGACATATATGCTGTCGCCTTCAATCGATTCAGCCTTCAGCTGCGCTGCTCCGGCCCGGGTGAAAAGCTCCTTGATTCCCTGCCATCTGCCGCGCTTCACCCTGATTGCCGCACCCCCGATTTCCCTTGCATAGCAAGGTCCGTACATGCCGATATCCACCCGGTCGGCAGACAGCAGCCCGTGAATCTGGAAAGCACCATTATTCTCGAAACGTTCCGCTTCGCATTCACCGCCTGTATCCAGCTGGCCCTTGATTTTAAAAACGCCGCCCTTGGCGCTGCCCGATATTTTCAATTGTCCAAGCGCGGTCAGCTTGCCGGCCTTGAGATCGCCATCAATCTCAAACTCCCCCACGATTCGGGCGGTGCGGGATATAACGGAGCCGCTGACGGAGCAATTTCCGGTACAGGACAGCGAATCGCTCTCTGTATCCCCGTGTATTTCAGCTTCTCCGGTAATCCGGACACTCTGGAAAACACCGCCCGATGTAGAGCCTGTGCCCGTAATCGTTAATTTACGCTGCTTATTCTGATTCATTTTGCTTCCCCCTTTATCCCTGAATGCGCTGATTGACCTTCGCATCCGGATGAACAGCAAGCTCAGTACGATACTCCACCCGCTCGATGATGCAGCCTGGACCGATAGATATCCGATTGCCGCGGACAACCTGCGCTATTGTTCCTTCCAGATGAATGTTATCCCCTTCAATCGCCCCTGTTGCCAAACGCGGATCGAATACGGGAATCAGCCATTGAAACAGCTTAGACCACAAGCTGCGCTCGGACCTCTTGACCAGAATGCTCTCTCCGCCTATCTCCTTCACCTGACAGCGGCCGTACAACAGTATGTCAATCCTCTCGGCATTGAGCATGCCGTCCATAGTGAACCCCCCGCGGGAGACAAACTGCTCTGCCTCGCAATCGCCATGAAGCTGCAGCAAGCCTTCCAGCTGAATCTCATCACAGGCCATCCGCCCATGAACTTTTATATCCCCTTCCATCTGGAAGTCAGGCGAATAGACGTCGCCCTCCACGGACATTTTTCCCTTCACACGTAGCTGCCGGGACCGGATGGCGCCTCTTATGGTTGCGACCCCGTTAAGCTGAAAGCTTTCGCTGATGAGGTCTCCTTCCACTTTACCTATACCGTCAATCTTTACAGAACGGTAATCGCCTCCCGCCGCGCTGCCAAAACCGGAAAGATTCAGATCCCTGCGCTTGCTCTCATCCATTCCCTGTTCCCTCCTTAACTTAAGTAAGCTTCATTCTCAGCTCTTCTATACAGTCTGTTACCGAAAGCCGCAGCACCTGCTTAACCCCGCGGTCAAAGCCGATTTTCTCGGAACGCCCAAGCAGTAAAAATATCGCAACACCCATCTTCCGGATGAAAACCACATCGCAGCCTTTGTCCTCAAAAGCCTTGAAATGCTCCTCCAGCGTTGGGATGAGCAGTGCCCCTTCTTCCAGACTCATCTCACCGGTCTGCAGCAGCTTGTCGGCAATAAACAGAAATAATAGGCTTTGAAAAGAAAGCAGTGTGTTATCGGGAGAATCCCCTGCAAAGCGTCGTATGACCAACTCCGAAACAATGTTTCGTTTCCAGCAGTCGCTTTTACTGATACGAATGTCATTCAGTTCCGGGGAAAGCTTCCCCACCAGCTCATCCAATGACACATCGTCCTTCAGATGGAGGATTTTCTCAATTCGCGGCAATATCAGATCCCTGGGGAAAAAGGTTTCCTGTCCCGTAAACACGGCTTTGCGGATAAACCATTCCTCCGGAATGAGCTGCTTTCTTTTCCATCTGTAAAGCTGCCCGTAAGAAATCCCAGTAAGCTCAAGCAGCTCCTTCTTCGAAATCAATTCACGTTCCATTTCTTCACCTCTTCCAACAGCGTAACATAACATTGTTACGTTGTGAAGCCGCAAATTCTTCTCGACTGCTCCCTTATTTTATCCGACCCCAGAGCCGGCACAAAGCGTCGCAGGACCGAAAAACATCTCCGTCTGCAGACCGACAGGCGGCTTGCCCGGGTTTCTGCTTCCCCTGACAAGCCGCCTGCCGACTCCCTTATGATTCTAACGATTAGTATGTCTTGACCATTAACAGATGAGGAATCCCCTCTTCCATGAAGATCTCGGAAGCCGGCTGATAGCCCAATTTCGTATAAAAAGGCTCCGCATGCGTCTGGCCGTGCAGCTTGGCGCGAACCGCTCCCAGCTCCTTTGAGACCTCTTCCATTGCGATAACCATGTCTCTGCCCAGTCCATATTTGCGGTGAGACATCAATACGCAGATGCGCTCCAGCTTGGCTGTATCGCCGAGCAGTCTGAGCCTGGCTGCGCCGACAGGCCGGTCCCCGTCGATAATGACAAAATGCTCCGCCGCATCCTCGAACTCATCGATTTCCACCTCGACCGGAACGCCCTGCTCTTCCACGAAAACCGCTCTGCGGACTTCATAGGCTTTATCCCGTTCTTCCGGTGTGCTGACTCTTATAATTTTCATCTTAAGTATTCCTCCTTCAGGTTTGTCCATTTCCAATATAATTAAAAAACAGGGCGCCATCGCCCTGTTTCGTAACCTGCCGATATAAGACGATACTAGCTTAAAAATCGATCAGGCCGACGCTGATTTGCAAGGATTCATCGACTTTACGCATCGTTTCATCGTCCAGATGCGTAATCTTATCCGTCAATCTTTGCTTGTCGATCGTCCGGATCTGTTCCAGCAAAATGACCGAATCCCGGTCAAAGCCATGTGATGCCGCATCAATTTCAACGTGCGTAGGCAGCTTCGCCTTTTGAATTTGTGCCGTAATGGCAGCCACAATGACCGTTGGGCTGAAACGGTTGCCGATATCATTCTGAATGACAAGAACCGGACGGACTCCACCCTGCTCCGATCCGACTACAGGTGACAAATCTGCAAAAAACACATCGCCGCGTTTAACAATCAACCTCTACACCCCGCTTACGAGTCGGCCAAGCGTATCGCCGGCATCTTCCTCCGCTTGAAAAGCTTCCGATGCCATAACCAGGTTGATTTTCGCCATTTCCAAATAACCGCGCTGCATCGACTCGCGGATCTGACGCTTTTTACGTTCAACTAAATACAGCTTCATCGCCTGACGAATAAATTCGCTGCGGTTTGAGTTTTCTTTGGCAACGATCCCGTCGACTTCTTCTAACAAATGATCGGGCAAACTGATCATTATCCTCTTGGTGTTTTGCAAATTGGCCACCAAACTCGCACCCCCAAAACATTTCCAGCAAAAGCGCACTATCAGTATTTCATTGTTGTGATCGTATTATACACCATCATATCTATGCGCGTGATATATCAAGTATGCTGCATCTATTAGCAGATGCGGAGTATGCCATTTACCCTCGTCCTACTCTTATTCGAGGTAAATCGCCAATATCCTGCTTAAACTTACTCCTTTTTTGAAAGGAAATATTTAAACCGGTTTGAGCAGCGGATTCTCTACCGCCGCGGGCTTGCCCCCGCGCATATAAATACGCGGCACCCGCGAAGCGATCATGCATGTCACTTCATAGTTGATCGTTCCGAGAATATCGGCCACTTCGTCGGCTGTAATCGTCTCACCGCCCTGGGAGCCGATCAGAACAACCTCCTCGCCAGCCATCACCGGGCCGCTGCCGGATGCTTCTGCTTCAGCCGCTTCCAGCGCAATCATGCATTGGTCCATGCAGATTGCACCCAGAATCGGCACACGGCGTCCGCGCACAAGCGCCGAAGCCTTGCCAGTCATCATCCTGCTGTAGCCATCGGCATAACCGATGGGGAGCGTCCCGATCCGCTCGCCTTCTGCGCTTGTTACATAACGTGAACCGTAGCTGATTCCCCAGCCTGACGGAACTTCCTTTACCATCACGACCTGCGTCTTGAGCGACAATACAGGCTTAAGAGCAATCCGGCTCCGGTTCACTTCAGCAGAGGGATACAATCCATACATGCCGATGCCAAGTCTCAGCATTCCGCAGCCAAGCTCGGGCGTATCCATCCCCGTAGCGCTGTTGGCCGCATGTATAAGGGGTATCTCGTGTCCAGCCTGCTTCATATCCCGAACAAAAGCGGTGAACCGTTCAAACTGCAGCTGCGTATAAGCCTTATCCGCTTCATCCGCCCGGGCATAATGGGTGAACAGGCCCTCCACAAACAGCCGCGGCTCCCCTAACGCACGAGCTATGAAAGCCAGCCCCTCCGCTCCCGGAAGCAGGCCCAGACGGCCCATGCCGGTATCCACTTTCACATGAACGGTGAGCCGTTTGCCGTTATCGGGCAGGCCGGCTGCCGCATCCAGAACATCTTCACGGAACAACGTGATGGCAATATTAAGGTCCCTGGCCGCAGCGAGCCCTTCCGGCGGTACATAGCCGAGAACGAGAACAGGGATTTGAATTCCAGCCTCGCGAAGCTCTATCGCTTCATCCAGAAAAGCGACGCCCAGATAATCGACA
The DNA here is from genome assembly GCF_056269285.1 of Paenibacillus sp. JT31N11. Lineage (NCBI taxonomy): Bacteria > Bacillati > Bacillota > Bacilli > Caryophanales > Paenibacillaceae > Paenibacillus > Paenibacillus sp. JT31N11. Next base: position 258,894 of record NZ_JBWDNQ010000010.1, on the reverse strand, counting down.
CCGCAGGCTTCCGCCTCTCTGGCAATTTCTACGGCACCGTGTCCGTATGCGTTGGCTTTGACCGAGGCCATCAGCCGCATACCCTCCGGTATCGCACTGCGAAAGGACTGCAGATTATGCGCAAGCGCGTCCAAAGATATTTCAGCCCTGGTGGGGCGGTAATACACGTTCAACTTACGTCCACCTTCTCCTCATCTAAACGCTCAAACGCCCGTTCGTATGGGGAGTATCCCCTACGCACGGGCGTTTGCTTTTATAACCCATAACCTTATGTTATACGTTGAGCCTTGAGGCTGTCAATGAAACGGGGAACCATTCCTTTATTTACTGATTTCTCCCTGCACCGACTGCGCAACCTTGACCATCTCGTAATCCGGCAGCGTAGCGCTGGTGATCCGGTATTCAATTCCATTGTAGGTCCAGGTCAGCGTTTTCTGCTCGTCGCCGCTCATTTGACCGAGTGTGAAGCCCAGATCGACCATATCCCCTTTCATCATGGAGACAGCCTGGTCACGAGGCTGAGTTTCAATCAGCGTATAGTCGTAATCGCCCGTATAGCGGATCATAAAGCCCGGATTGCCGCCAAACACAATCTCCTGCTGATCCATCTCCGATACCCCTTCAGGCAGGTAGGAAGGCTCCATCGCGGTAAAGATTTGACCTTCAGTCCCGTCGGATTCCGCAGCCGGCGCCAGAGCGTCATCCGCATTCTCGTCCTGAGTTGAAGTATCACTATTGGCGCCGGTATTATCCGCATTCGTAGCGGTGTCTTCTGCATTATCCGGATTGGCATTGGCGTTATCGTCCGTAGTTGGCGTTTCTTCCGTCTGATTGTCGCCTGTATTTTGCGGTGAGTTTGCTTCAGGTGTAAGTACGGGCTCGTCATTTGCCGAAGCATTTGATTCATTATCCGGCTGCGCTGTCGTCGGTTGATTGCTCGTGCTGCTCTCCATATTGCGCTGGGTATCGAAGACGCTCTTATCGAGCTTGGAGCCGAACTCGAATTTGTTGAATTCCACCTCAACCATGACGGCGGCATTGGTATCGCTCACTTCCACCTTGCTTGGCGCATAATCCGATTTATTGAGCCATATTTTCTGGCGTGCCAGTGAACCGTTCTGATAATTCGCCATGACATCGAAGACGTAGTTGTCCTTATCGACGGCAAATTGACGGGAATTATCCAGCAAAATACTGGATACCAGCGTCTGGTACAGGTAGACCTGACCTTGGTTGGCCGGCCAGTCGCTCTGGAACCGGAACACCTTGTTCAGACGGGGCGTCAGGACAAACACGCCTTCATCGTTACGGAGCACAATTTGAGTAATGTCCTTCTTGGCATTGGTCAGTTCAATTCTGTAATACTGCGGCTTCTGGTAAGAGACGTCAACCTGGTACTCCAGAGGCTGCTGTCCGGTATGCAGAGTCATCGTGCCTGTTCCGTGATAGCTTTCCATTTTGTTAACCGTCTGGTCCAAATCCTTGACAACTGAATTCGCGTCCTTAGTCCCGCAGCCGGCGAGCACCGCCGTGGCGCACAGCAAGATGGCTGCGATGAAACTGATTCGACGACGCATGAGATCAACCCCTCATCACAAGTTTTTTTAAACGTATCCGGAGCTGTACGTGACCAGAGCGAGCGCTGATTCACACTGGCTCGTACGGGACAAGGCCGTTTACGCTTGACTTGTACATGTCTATGAGGGGACTTGGACAATTATGCGGACTAGTTTGACAAGCTTATTAAATAGGAGTGCGAGGGGGATAATTATTGCAGATGTGCAAACAGCGGCATTGGCGCTGCGCTCCCGGCTTTTCCGGCTTTGACAATGCTTGCATTTGCCAAAAAAAGAAGGCGGGCACTTTTCTTCAAAGTGTCTGCCTTCCGGTTTGACCATACTTATTGAAGCGGCCATTAAGAAGAAACGGCTCTCTCCATCCTTGGGCGGCACAGCAAGAGGTTATAGCCTGTTATCTGCGCCTTCCGCTGCCATCAGATAGCTGTCCAGCGCTTGATGGAACCGGAAAAAGGAACCGGACAGCACATCGATGTTCCTTTTCAAGTGCTTCTTCGTGGATACGTTTTTGTAATAGAGGAATTGATCCACATTCTTGTCCAGTTTATCTCTGAGAGTGAGAATGAAATCGGGAGATGCCTGCTGCTCCGCCAGCTCATTCAAATCAGCGGCCAGCGCTTCGCTCAGATCCTGCAAATTCGGCAGAGCCAGCTGCTGCTGTATAAAGAACATCTCCGGTGTGAAATCCTCGCGAAAATCCTGTCCGGGAATTTGTTCCCAGTAATCATTCCACGTCTGCAGCAGATCGGTTTTGAACAGCATATATTTGAGGAATCCGCACAACCAGGCCGTACAGCTCGTATTTCGAAGCTGGCAGCCCACCCGGTCGGACAGATGTCTGCAGCCGCTGCAGCAGGAACCGCCATGATCGATACAAACTTTGCAAATATGATTCGTTCCGATTTCCTGCATGACCTGCAAACCGTTGTCGATGACCTTCTGTCTGGTTACCAGCTTCAGCTCGGGTTGAGGCTGCGATTTGCTGCTGTTGATGGTGAATCCGGACATTCGCATCCACTCCATTTCTATTATAGGCAGCATAAATAATTGAATGTTTGAATGTTCTGATATCCTCTGTATTATACCCCAGAGAAAGGACAATCCTCAACAAAAGGAAATCCCCGTTAAAAAAAGATGCGCGGCAGTTTCCCGTTTGCAACATTAAGCGGATTGAAATTATTGAAAAAAGTGATATCATATAAATATCACATTGATATTAGGGAGGATTCAATATGCAGGAACGCAAAGCTTGGCACGTGAATGGCTTTCTTGCCTTGCTGTTATCGCTCGTTCTGGTCGTTGGCGCAGTGGTTCTGTTTATCGCAGTCGGAACGAAGGATGAGCCGGGTTCAGGACTGATCATTCTTGGGGTGGTGATGCTGCTGCTTGGTTTTGTGCTCATGACGTCGCTCAGCGTCGTCCAGCCCAATCAGGCCAAGGTCATCACTTTCTTCGGCAAATACAAAGGAACGGTGACCGACAGCGGCTTATGGCTTGTATTTCCATTCACCAACAAGGCACGGGTGTCTCTGAAAGTCCGCAATTTCAACTCCCAGAAGCTGAAGGTCAATGATCATTCCGGGAACCCGGTAGAAATTGCGGCCGTCGTGGTTTTCAAGGTGACCGATACGGCAAAGGCTTCATTCGACGTCGACAATTACGAGAAATTCGTCGAAATCCAGAGCGAGACGGCAGTACGGCATATCGCCGCACAATATCCTTACGACTCCTATGACGAGGATGGAACCTTCTCCCTTCGCGGCAATGCGGATGAGGTATCCTCCAGGTTGATGGCGGAGCTCCAAAGCCGACTTATGGTAGCTGGCGTTCAGGTTATGGAGACCCGGCTCTCCCATCTGGCCTATGCTCCCGAGATTGCCAATGCAATGCTGCAGCGCCAGCAGGCGGCAGCTATCGTATCGGCCAGGCAAATGATCGTTGACGGTGCCGTTGGTATGGTGGATTCAGCCCTGCAGCAGCTGGAGCAACGCGGCATCGTACTCGATGACGAACGCCGTGCGGCAATGATCAACAATCTGATGGTGGCCATCGTTTCCGAACGCGGAACGACCCCGGTCATCAATACGGGCACACTTTACACCTGAAGGCTGAATCATCTATATGGCCAAAGAACGCAAGGCGTTCCCGCTTCGTCTCGACGTCGAGCTGCACCAGGCGCTGGAGAAATGGGCTGCAGACGAGTTCCGCAGCGTGAACGCGCATATCGAGTTTCTGCTGCGCGATGCCCTGCGCAGGGCGGGGCGTATGAAACGGCCGCTGCCACCACAGCAGCCGGATGAAGCTGAAGAGACATAAAGTTTATTTTCCCAACGGAAAGAAAAACTCTTAAAGAGAGTGCCGCCGAACAAATTCGGACGGCACTTTCTTTGTATTGTGCGGGAATTCGTGCTCCTTGGAGCATTTATTGCTGCTGAACATAAATACAGGTACCATAAAGGATAGGATTTACACCCCTTCCTATTCTAATCCATAAAGGATGTGCCCTCTCATGTCCAAAGCTGATCATATGCTGTCTATTCTATGGCTGCTGAAGACCCGCAGGAAAATGAGCGCCTTCGCGCTCGCCGATGAGCTGGAAATCCATGTCCGCAGCGTTTACCGGTATATCGACGCATTATGCGCCAGCGGCGTTCCCATTCTTTCCGACAAGGGCCGGGCTGGCGGCTACTACATCCCGGACCATTTTACAGATGCCCCGCTGTTCTTCGATGAACAGGAGCAGAAGGCCCTCGTTCATGCAGCTCTGTTCGCTCAGGAAGCGGGCTACCCCCAAGGGGATGTATTGGAGCGTGCTGTCGGCAAAATAAAGCGGTACACCAATCCGCAGCAGTTAGAGCGTCTGGAACGGCATGAAGCGGATGTTGAGATCATTGAACCGCCTGTTCCGGATGGTGAGTCGCGCATGCTGCAGCAGCTGGAGTCCTCCCTGGACGCCCGTCATTCCGTGTCCATTACGTACCAGACCGGGCTTGAAGGCTTACCGCAAGTACGCCGGATCGATCCTTACGGTCTCGTACACTGGAAAAGCAAATGGTATTTGATCGGCTTCTGCCATCTTCGCGAAGAAATCCGCAGCTTCCGCGTTGACCGTATAAAAGCCGTATCCGGTACGGACTTTATCTTTCAACGTCCGGAAGGGTTCTCTGCCCGGGATTTTCTGCTCGGGAGCCTGCTTCCGGATTCAGGACCTGAATCGAACCGGGTATCGGTGCATGTTACCGGGAATGCCGAAGCCCTGGACGATTTGAGCAGGCATTGGCTGGTCTCGCACACTCTGATCGAACGATCCGCCCATCATGTTGATTTTGAGCTGGATGAATGGAATTTATATACGCAAGCTCCTTACCTGCTGCTGTCATACGGAGGCCGGATACAGGTCCAGGAGCCGCCTGAGCTGCGGGAATGCTTGGCCGAGATAGCCTTTGCTTTATATGATGTTTACCGCTCTCCTTCCCCTTAAACAAACCCTAACCTGATTTTTTTCCCATCAAAAATTAAAGGCTGACCATGGCTGTCAGCCTTTGTGTTATATATTAACTAACAGCAGTTTATTAAAACGGGAGGTTACCTCTATGGCAGGCATCATATTCAGGCATGATATTATAACCGAAACCAGCATAAGCTGGGAAAAGTGGACGCAGCTTCTCCAGGAGGATTGCGGCGCGGCATATTCCCATGATCAGCTGATTGCCTATTTGCTGGAAGTACGCGAGGTCAGCGCCAAATGGGCGCCTATCATCGCTGCTATGTATGGTCAGAGCCTTGGACGCAAGCCTGTCGGGCAGACGGCCGCAGTGGGATTCAATATCGGCGTCCGAAAAACCGTTGCGGCTCCCCGAGAACGGGTCTGGTCCCATATGCTCTCCCCTGAGGGTCTGAAGCTGTGGATCGGTGAAATCCCCTCCCTGACGCTGGAGGCCGGAAGCGTATTCGAGTCCCGGGACGGAACCTCCGGCAGGCTTGGCTGGTCAAACCGTATGAGAAGCTGCGGATGAGCTGGCAGCGAAAGGATTGGGACAAGCCCTCGTCGCTGCAGATTTATTGGTTATCCCCGTCTGCGCGGAAGACAACGATCAGCTTCCACCAGGAGAAGCTGGAGGATCTCTATATGAGAGAGATCATGCGGCTGCACTGGGACAAAGCTGCGGAAACCATTGATAGAGAAACAAGGGAGGATTAACCGCATATTATGCCTGCTGCTTCGAGGATACCAGGCAAAGAACAAATTCAAGCTGCTGCACCGCACCAACTAAAGGTTCGCTATCTCAAAGTGGGCTTTAAGGAAGAAATGACGATAAATATTTTTGCTGGTTAATAACGGACTTGTCTAGAGGTGCGGTCATGGCATATTGGAGCATAAGGCCGCCCTCTCCTTTTCATTTTATTACGGTTAAATAGATTCCAGGTTATGTCCCTGGTTGCTGCCATTCTTCACTTCTTCCACCGGAATCGACAATCGGACTTGAAACCGCCCTGGTTCATTCACGATTTGCAGCCCGCTGTCAGGGCCATACTTTAATTTCAGCCTGCGGTGTACATTGACGAGGCCGGTGGTTTCTACATTCAGGCTGTTCGTCTTCAGCTTCAGCAGCAGCTCCTGGAATTGAGGCTCAGGTATATGCTCCCCATTGTTATCTACAAGAATGATCAAATATCCCTTCTCATATTTGAAGCAAACCTCTAATCTTCCATCTGCGATCGTATTGCGAAATCCGTATTGATAGGCATTTTCCAGCAAGGGCTGGATAATGAGCTTGGGAACCCGAAATGCGCGGTACGAATCCGGAACGGCCTCCAGATGCACAGCAATGCGATCCTCAAAACGGAAAGTCTGAATGGCGATATAATTTTGGGCAAACTTAATCTCTTCCTCCAGCGGCACATCATCCTGCTGCGTCCTTGTTATGTAGTGAAAATAATGACCCAAATGATGAGAAAACAAGGCGATATTCTCGTTCTCCTCATTCTTGGCCATCCGGTAGAGGTTGAAGAAGCAGTTATAGAGAAAATGCGGATTGATTTGGGACTGAAGCTGCCTCAGCTCAGACAGGTTGGCCCGGTACTTTTGCTCGTACACCTCTTGAATCATTTCCGTCATATTCGCCACCATGGAGTTGAATTGACTGTACAGGTAGCCAAATTCGTCTGATCTGCGATGTGTCAGTATCGTCCCCCAATTGCCGTTCTCCACCCGTTGAAATGCCCGCAATAATCGCCTCATGGGTTGATGAATTTGCCGGAAAATCCAATAAGCGAATAATACGATTACGATGATGGAAATGGCCGATAACGCCCAATACCAGTTGCGATACTCGCTGAGTGAGCCCAATATGGCAGACTCGGGCATATAGGACAGCAGCGTAACTCCGTGGGATGCGGAGCGTTCCACGATGAACCAGTATTTTTCCCCGTCGATGGTAGTCTCTTTCACGTAAGAGGGGCTATCCTTGGGAAAGCCGGCCATAATCGGCTTGATCTCGAACCATGGAATAGGCGCATTGTCGCTGGTTACGGCCCACTCTCCCCCGGGATCGATAAGCATGGACCCTCCTTTGCCGCCTATTTCGAAACGATTGAGTACCTCCTTCAACCGCTCCTGATTGATTTCAACCCCGATCAGAAATTGGGGCTCCTGCCCGTTGATCAGCGCCAGATTCGAATAAGGGAAGCTGATGAATAGACGGTTCTGCCAATGGATAAACGGATTCTCATAACGGTTGTTAATCGATTTCAGCGCGGTATATTCGCCCTCCGGAAGAGCGCTGTATTGGGTTGAATCCGTAATCCATCTATGTGTATTTGGCAAAAAGGCGGCTGCGTTCAGAATATACGGGCTTGTGTTGATCATCCGGTTAAGCTGATTGTTGATGGATATAATGGCCTCGCGGCGTTCCTTGTCGCTAATAATCGGATCGGCGATGCTGAGCGTCCGCAGATTCCTGTCGTTCACATATTCCTCCTGCATGCTGATAATACGGGTGAATTCGCTGTCCAGCAAATGAATGTAGAAGGAGACCCTCGATTGAATCGAATTTTCGATTTCCTGCCTGACATTCCGCTCCCCATACTCATTCATCTTCAGGCTCAGGACATAAATCGGTGTTATCACGACAAGAAAAGACAACAGCAGCTTGGGATAAATACTCGAAAGCTTGACCCGCCAACACATTTTAAGTCTCGACCTCCTTGTGTAGTAGGACCTTTTCGACAAAACAGGAAAAATGTCCTGCTAGGGACAGCAGGACATGCGAGACCTCCAATGGTTGATGATGCGTTTGGGAACGGAGCTTGCCATCCTGGCGGTCTGCTCCGATTTCCAAGAATGCAAGCATCGGAGCAGCCGTTATTATTCCTTCACGCTTCCCAGTACAATGCCTTTGATAAAAAAGCGCTGCAGAAACGGATATACGAGCAGGATCGGGAGTGCGCCGAGGAATATTTGGGCAGCTCTTGTCGTGCGCTCCGACACGCTGTTCATCAGGTTCAGAACATCTTCCGAGCCAAGCGATGTAAAGTCCAACTCGATCACGATGGTACGCAGGTAGGTCTGGAGCGGAAAGTGTAAAGGCGAGTTCATATAAATCATTCCGTCGAACCAGGCGTTCCAGTGATTCACCGTGCTGAATAACGTGATTGTGGCAAGCGCGGGCAGCGATAGGGGCAAATAAACCCGGATGAGCGTAGCAAAGTGTCCCGCTCCATCTATCAAGGCAGCCTCCTCCAGCTCCTTCGGCAAATTTCGGAAAAAGTTGAGCAGCAGAAGGACGTTGAAAACAGGTACTGCGCTTGGCAGCACCAATGCCCAGACCGAATCGAGCAGGCCGGTATATCGAACGGCAAGATAATTCGGGATAAGCCCTCCATTGAATAAAATCGTAAAGACCAGAAACCAGGCATACAAGGTCCGCATAGGAAAAGCCCTGCTGTCCTTGGATAGCGGATAGGCGAGCAGAATCACCATGAGCATATTGAAGGGGACACCCAGCAATACCCGTTTTATCGTTACAAGCACGGATTTCAGAAAATCCGGTTTATCCAGGACATATTTATAAGCGTCTGTCGTGAAATCAACGGGCCATAGGAAAACTTCCCCCACCGACAGGCTGCTGCTGAATGAAATAGCCAGTACATGCAGAAGCGGAAAAATGCACAGCAAAGATAGTCCGATAAGAAACGTATGGTTCATGATGTCAAAGAAGCGTCCAAACCATGAGCGGTCTTGTACCAATTCTTGCTCTCCCCTCTGAAATCGTTTAAAAATCTAAAAAATTCTATAATTGGCTATCCGGTAAGCCAGAAAATAGGAAACTGAAATCAATATAAAGGATACCGCGGATTTGAATAATCCTACCGCTGTAGCCAGCGAGTACTGCGCTTGCTGCAAACCCAGCCGGTAGACAAATGTGTCCAGAATATCGCCTGTATCATACACGGTTGGACTGTACAGGTTGAAGACCTGGTCAAAGCCCGCATTGAGGATTTGTCCCAGACTGAGCGTGGCGAGCAGTACGATAATGGGTGTCATGCCGGGCAGCGACACATGCCAGGCTTGTCTCAAGCGGCTTGCGCCGTCTATAACAGCAGCTTCATACAGGCTAGGATTAATGCCTGTTAGCGCTGCCAAATATACAATGGTCGAAAATCCGAAGTCCTTCCACAGATCCGTTGTTATGAGTACATAAGGGAAATGCTTCGCATCCCCGAGAAAAAAGATGGGCTCGATCCCGAACCATTGGAGCAGCTGATTGACGATTCCCTTGGAGGGAGAAAGGACATCAATCAGGATCCCACCCAGAATAATCCAGGAAAGAAAATGCGGCAAATAGATCAGCGTCTGGATACTCCGCTTGATGGCGGCTATCCGGATTTCATTGAGCAGGATTGCGATAACGATGGGGAACGTTAAGCCGGTTATGACTTTCATGGATGCGATATATAATGTATTCCAGATCACCTGGGCCATGTTCGGCAGCTGCAGCATATACTCAAAATTATCCCATCCGACCCATTCCGAGCGGAAGATGCCGAATGCGGGCTTGAAGTTCTGAAACGCAATGACAAGTCCAAACATGGGCGCGTAATGATAAATAAGCACCAGTATGATGCCGGGAATCATCATCATATGCAGGGGCCAGCGGCTGTAACGGGATCGCTTTCCCAAAGCGGCCTTATTCAAGCCGGTTCCCGGCTTTGCGATTGTTGTTTTCATAGTTCATCTTCCTCGCTTGCCAATTTGCCAATCCTTCTGAAATAAGCATCGGAGGGGAACCGACGCCCCTCCGAAACGATTGTACGTTCTTCAATTATTGTGTGGCTTTCCAGTCATTAACCTGCTTCGTCATTTCCTCTCCGCCGAGCTGATTCCACTTCGGTATCATGGCATCAAATGTATCGACGGGATCCCCTAATATAATTCCCATATAAGTCTCGTCAAGCAGATCCGAAAGCGTGCTTTGACGCTGAACCATAAGATCGGTAGGGGTGCTGAAGTATTGATCCGGATACATCAGATTGTCCTTCACAATTTTCTCGAGGAGACTGAGCGACCCTTCAGGTCCAAACACCTTATATGTTCCCCACTGCGACGCATCGCCGCCCTGGTACGCTTTCACCTGATCATAGTAGCCTTTTTGCTCCGGATTCAGCTTGCTGGTGTCATTGGACTGCAAGGCTGAGTTGACCGCCAGGTAGGCATCCAGATTCTTTCTCGCGCCCCATGCCTGGACATCCATGTATTTGAACGTGTGGAATTCCAGATTGGGACCGTCATACATGTATTTAAATTCGGCTTTATCGCTGAACAGCTTCTGTACGAACGCATCCATCGTCTTCACCAGCGCATCCGGATACTTGCTTTTCTTGCTGGCTACCCAGAAAGTTCCGATTCCCGAGCTGATCTGGGATTTGGCGGGCTGGTCGTCCACGGAAGCCAGCTGATACATTTCCCACTTGGCATTCGGATCCTTGGCCACCGATTTGCTCAAATAGTTGATCGGATTCGCCATGATTCCGTACGTCATTCCCACTTTTCCCGCTACGATATCGTCAGTCAGCTGCGTCGTCGTCTTGACGGAGAACTCTTTGTCGATTTCACCGGCTTTATACATCTCCTGCAGCTTGCTGAGTGCCTGCTTGGCTTCCGGTTGAATGGCGCCGTATACCAGCTTGCTCTTGTCCTTGGGATCTTCGATCCACATTTTCCCGTAGGAATGGAAGCTGTTCAAAAAGTAGTTGAGACCGCCGAATCCGGTGAAAATGTCTTTCGTGAGGCCCAGACCCACGGTGTCGTCCTTCCCGTTCTTATCCGGGTCGTTCTTCGTAAATGCTTGGGATATCGCCAGTACGTCGTCCATCGTTTTGGGAGCGGGCAGTCCCACGTTGTCGAGCCAATCCTTGCGGATCCAGATCATGCCTGCTCCATCCATCGTGGCCGTTACATAGGGAAGCGCCATTAGTTTACCGTCGATCTTAGCGGCTTTAAGTGTAATCCCGCCATCTTCATTCAAGCGGCTCTTGAGCAGGTCAGAGGCGTATTGATCATAGACATCCGTCAAATCCGCAAGAGATCCGGCATCGGCCAACTGCTTGAATTGAGTCGCGTCAACCTTGAAGAAATCCGGCAGATCCCCTGAAGCGATGGTTACGTTCAATTTATCCTTGTAACCGGCGGAATCCGTAACCCAGGTATTCTTGAGCTCGAAACCGTATGTATCCAGCAGATACTTGGTCCAGATGTTGCTGTCCATCGAGTCGCCTTCCGCAAATTCGGTGATATCGGCTTGGGCCCGTACAGTCGTGACTGTAACCGGGGGATCGTATTTGGCAGACATACCTGGAGCTGCACCCGAAGATTCATTGGTCTTGCCTGGTTCCGTTTGCGCTGTCGTCCCGGAATTGCTCGAACAAGCCGTGAGGATTGTCATCAGGACCAATATGGACGCTGTCATTTGTTTCCGTGTCACATGTATTCCTCCTCATAAAATTTGAAAATGGTTGGCCGCTGCTTCCCACTCACATTATAGTAAACGGGGAGGTTCACCAACTACGGTAATATTTTGACATCGTATGTCATTGGTCAACTTCTTGCCGGAAAGCCATTTCCATGAGGAAGTTAGCGTTTATAATAAACCCATATGGAAGGGAGATGGTCCATACCTCATGTACAACCTGCTGGTTGTCGACGACGAACCGAGAATCGTTAACGGGCTATACGAGCAGTTTCAGGATTGGAAGCAAGGGGAGCTTGGCGTTTACCGTGCGTACTCTTCAATGGAAGCATTGCGGATATTGGGCACAACCAAGATGGATATCGTCGTAACCGATATTCATATGCCCGGGATGAGCGGCATTGAGATGCAGAAGGAGATCATCAAGCTGTGGCCCCGCTGCCACGTTATTTTTCTGACCGGATACAGTGATTTTGAATATGTGCAATCTGCCATGCGGGATGGTGGATTGGATTATATTCTCAAGATTGAGGGCGATGAGCCCATCCTGGCGGCCGTCAGCAAAGCGATTAAGCTCCTTCAGGAAGACCTGGTATCCGGGCAGCTTCTTGACAGAGCCCGGCAGCAGCTTCAAGCTGCTAATTCATTAATCCAGAAAGAATATCTGACCAGCCTGCTGCAGGGTGAGCTGTCCGCCAAGTCAATCAGTCAGGATCGCTTCAACGACATGCAGATTCCACTCGCCGCCGAGGAAGACGTCCTGCTGGTTATTGGCAGAGTGGACCGTTGGCCTGATCATATCAGTCAATCGGACCAGCCCTTGTTCATGTATGCCATTCAAAATGTCGCCAGTGAATATTTAAGCACGCTCGCATCTATTTCGTTCTCGATGAAGCCCTCCCACCTGATCCTCCTGATACAGCCAATCGCGGCCAGCCGGAAGCTGGGCAGAGAGGACTGCGATAAATGTCTGGCCTTCGTTCAGGGGATGATGTCCGATATTCAGGAGACCTGCAGGACGCATCTGCAGCTGCCAGTGTCGCTTGCAATCAGCAGCCATTTTTGCTCCTGGACTGCGACGGCGGCACAGAATCTGAAGCTGGAACGATTGTTTCAGCAAGGATTAGGCCATGGCCAGGAGATGCTGCTGACCGATCTGAAACCGCAAGAGCCTTCCGCTGCCATGCTGCAAGGCATGTCCAGGCAGGATATCGCGCTCAAGCTCAGCTCGATCAGGCATTTGGAAACCGGGCTGCTCAGCGGCCAGAAGGATAAATTCACAGAGGTATACAAGGATATTTCTGAAACCGCCCGGATCCTGCAGACATCACCCGCTCATTATTCATTTGTCGTGGAAATCCAATACGCCTTGGCTGCGATGTATCTGGCTTACATCAACCATTGGGGCTTTCTGGGCCCCGTATCCGAAGCTATGGATATAAGGCTCCTGCTCCAGGGCGGCTCTTTCCGTTCCTGGGAACAAGCGGACGCTTATTACAGAGAATTGTCCGACATTTTGTTCAAGCAAAGAACGGACGATCAGAAGAACCGTACCCAGAAGGTATTAATGGCCGTCAATCAATATATTGAAAACCATCTGTCGGATGACCTGTCCCTTGAAGCGCTTGCCTCTCACGTATACCTGCATCCCACCTATTTGTCCCGTCTTTACAAGCAGATTACAGGCGTGCGCATTTCCGATTACCTTAAGGATATGCGTCTGACAAAGGCCAAGGAGCTTCTGGCCAACCAGAGAATGAAAATACATGAGGTAGCGGTGCTTGTCGGATTTGAATCCGCTCACTATTTCACCAAAGTATTCAAGAAAGAAATGCTTGTCACCCCCCAAGAGTACAGGGATCGCCTGTAGATGAGAAGCATAAAAGAAGGAGAGAAGGCTGCATGAAGGATTGGTTCGCAGGAGATGCCCAGTGGATTTGGGGAGGAACGGAAGTCAGTCCCCGCAATGAATGGCGCTGTTTCCGTAAAACATTTTATACCCCGCCGGATGCATGGGATTCAGGGAATCTAGCGATAACGGCAGATTCCCGTTACGTGCTGTATGTGAACGGCGTGAAGGTCGGCCGGGGGCCGATGCGAAGCTGGCCCTCCGAGCAGTCATACGATACCTATGACATCGCCCACCTGCTGAAGCCGGATCAGCTTAACACCTTATCCGTCCTGGTACAGCATTTTGGGGTATCCACCTTTTACTATATCCGCGGAAGAGGAGGCCTGCTTGTCCAATTGGACCTGTCCGCGAGCGGAGATGGAGCTTCCGAGCGCATTGTATCCGACGGCTCGTGGAGGACCGCCCACTGCCTGGGGCAAGACAGGAGAGCTTCCAGGATGTCCTGCCAGCATGCCTTCACAGAACGGATCGATGCGGGGGCTTGGGACGATGAATGGCTCCTGTCCGATTATGAGGATTCGGAATGGCCGTATGCGGCTGTTATTGGGAAGGCCGGAATAGAACCATGGGAGAACCTGAAGCCACGGGATATTCTGCCGCTCACCGAGGAAACGGTATATCCGGTCAAGGTGGAGGCAATGACTCGGGTTGTTCCGGTATCCTGGACAACCAATATTGATCTGCGCAGCCAGATGATACCCGGCTGCGAAGACAATGCCAATGAATATATGTATGCCGGGTATGCTGCCACGGTCATACAGGTCGAGGCTGCGGGTAAAGCAACCGTAGGGTTCCCTTATGCTCCTCCCCACTTCAACGGCTTGATCATCAACGGAGAACGGTACGCCAAGCAGGATTTTATCGCGTTCAAGTCGGAAAAGTATCTGGAAATCAAATTACGCGAAGGCGATAATCTGCTGCTCATCGAGCTGGCCGGCAAGGATCACGGCCGCGGTTTATTCATGGGAATCGATTGCGATAGCGCATTCGAGCTGCATTCGCCTATTGTGGAGAGTGCAACGGATTTCGATATTAGCGCCCTGATCGATATCGATTCAAGTTCAGGGACAACTTCTCTCGCGGGTAATTCCCCCTTTATAACCATTGGTCCTTTCGAATGCTATGAATATATCGACCATCGATACAGCCAGGAGGATCGGAGCAGGCAGCGGACAATCGATGCCTGCGGAAGCTCAAATGAGCAGGTTAGCGCTGCCCTGGATGAGCAAGCGGCCCGCAAAGTATCCGCGTTCCGGGAAGCAGGGGCCGCAGCTTCAGCGGAACAGCTGGCTCAGTGGAACACCTGGATACGGCCTGTGCCCAATCGGCTGGTCAGCAAGGAATCCATACTCGCGTTATCGGTATGGAAGAAGGGCTCCTTCCCTGAACCGGTCCCCGCTGCTTTGCAGCAGGTGGTTGCAGCCAATTCCGTACCTGGCGTTGTCCCGATCTATGAGCTTGCGGATACCGAGATTATTGTGGACTTCGGCACCCAGGCTGTAGGCTATATTTCATTCGAGGTTGATGCGGATGCAGGCACTGTTATCGATTTCTACGGCTTCGAGCATATGCGGGACGGCTGGATCCAGCATATGAACTATCTCGACAATTCACTGCGGTATATTTGCCGTCAGGGAAGACAGCGGTTCACCTCGTATGTAAGGCGCGGATTCCGCTATTTGGCCGTAACCGTCCGCGGGGCTATCAAGCCGGTCAAGCTGTACGGCGTACAGCTGCAGCAGAGCCATTACCCCGTTGCCGAGATCGGACAATTCCAGTGCTCCGATTCTCTTATCAACGATATTTGGCGGATCAGCCAGACGACCACAAGGCTTTGCATGGAGGATACCTTCGTGGATTGCCCCGCTTATGAACAGGTGTTTTGGGTAGGGGATGCCCGCAACGAAGCGTTGATCGCTTACTATTTGTTCGGCAGCGAGGAGATGGTCAAACGTTCCCTTGAACTCGTACCCGGTTCGAAAGGACAAACCCCGCTGTACGCAGACCAGGTGCCAAGCGGCTGGAACAGTGTTATTCCGAACTGGACCTTCTTTTGGGTCATCGCTTGCCGGGAATATTATACCCGCACGGGAGACAAGGCTTTCGCTGAGTCGGCATGGCCGCATGTCGCATTCACACTGGACCGTTATCTGGATCTCATCGATGAGCGCGGACTTCTCTATATGGACGGCTGGAATCTTCTGGATTGGGCACCCATAGATCAGCCCCGGGAGGGTGCGGTTACGCATCAGAACATGTTCCTTGTCAAAGCGCTTCGGAGCGCGGCGGAATTGGCAGAGTTGGCAGGAGCCTCCCAAGAGGCTTTAACTTATAGAGCAGAAGCGAAGGCGCTATCCGAAGCCATCAATTCCTATTTATGGTCGGAGGAACACCGGGCGTATATGGATTGCATTCATGCCGATGGCCGGAAGTCGGACATTATAAGCATGCAGACTCAGGTTGTTGCCTATCTGTGCGACATCGCAGATCATGACCGAAAATCACAGCTCAAGAGCTATCTCCTGTCGCCTCCGCCTCATTTTGTGCAGATCGGCAGTCCGTTCATGTCTTTTTTCTATTATGAAGCGCTGGCCGGAATGGGACAGTTCTCCCCTATGCTGGAGGATATGAGACAGCAATACGGCCAGATGATCGAATACGGGGCAACGACCTGTTGGGAGATGTATCCCAAGCAGAAGGACGGGCGGGCGATCCCGACGGAGCTGACGCGCAGTCACTGCCACGCCTGGTCGGCAGCTCCCGCATATTTTCTTGGCATCGGGGTGCTCGGCGTGAAGGAAGCAGCTCCGGGATGGAGTGCTGTCATCATTGAACCGCAGCCCTGCGGACTTTCCTGGGCCAGAGGCAGCGTACCGCTGCCGGAACGGGGCCGGATTGATGTGAGCTGGTCACTGGATGCGGGGGGTCATATGAAGTTACAGGTGTGGCTGCCGTATGATGTTGAGGCTGCCGTTCATCTTCCTCACGGATACGAGGGCACGGTCGACATCATCAGAATCGGTCAGCCTCCGGAATCCGGATCAGCTCAAACAGTTTAAAATGAAGATCATTCAAGGTGCGGGGGGGGCTAGAACGTGAATGCGAGCTTGTCCCTCTTAGCTGACAATGCCGGCCCGCAGCTGATGTCAAGCAGTTGGTCGGCTTCTCTCTCCCACAAGCCATGCTCCTCGAATATCCCGATTACTGTCGTCCCACTCAATGCCATTTCCTTCAAAACGGACAAAATCTCCTGCTTTGTTATTCCATCCAACAGATCGGCGGCGGACTCATTCAGGATAAAAAGCCGGGGGCGGGCAACTAATGCTCTTGCCCAATCGATGCACTGCCGTTGCTCACTGCTGCATACCGCAGACGAGGTATACCACAGCTTCTCATCGACTCGAAGCCGCTCCAGCAGGTTCTGCGAGTCGGTTCTTGCCTGCCGGACAGAGCATCCTTGCTGCAGTAAGCGCTCAGCTATAATGTCGGTTACGGATAGGCTGTATTTGGGAATCATTGCCGTCAAGGGATTCAATAATCCCATCTCATGTACGCGTAATTTCACGATTTCACTGACTGTGGCCTTTATCAAGTCCAATCTTCCGAGCAGGGAGGATTTATACCATATTTGACCCGCTTCGGGAATGACGGTCCGGTACAAACAATTCAGGAGCTGCAAGGCTCCGCTGCTTCCCTTGATCCCCACCAGCATGCTCTCTTCCGCGCTGAATGAAATACTTTGGCTGGAGGAATCCGCTTTCAACCCGATCACCTGGAGCATTCCCGTCACCTCTTTCCTGCCGTTGTTGATTCTTACCAAGTTAACATTCACGCATCAACTCCGTATCAACGGAAGATTTAGATTATGTGAATATTGAAATCCAGGTTATATACGCGTAATGTGCATGAAAATCAGGCCGGGAGTTCATGTTATGACTGGGAGGTGAACGTCATGACAGGAAGAAACAATAACCCGAAGAACGACGGACCTGCCTCGTCCCCTTCGCGGCTCGATCAGTTCGGCGAGAAGCTGACGGAGGATGAAGGAACAAAGCCAATGAAGCCCGGCAAGGACAGCGGAAAAAGCTGCTGACTAAAGGAAGCGCAACTGCCAAAAAGGAACGGACGCCTCATCGGCGTCCGTTCCTTTTGTTGCCTATCTGCCTTTATTTTTTATAGGTCAGATATTCGTTGTTTCAATTTTTAGTAGCCCAATGCTTTTTTGGCTTCCGCCCATTTTTTGTTCAGTCCGTCCAATGCGGTCTTCAGATCTTTGGCGGTAACGAGCTCCTGAACATAGTTGCCTGATCCGATGCCGATTTGAGCTTTATTGGCGATTTCACTGAACTTGGTGTCCGTTGGCAGACCTTCGATAAAGGTAGGATTAGTCGCCTGGAACTCGGACAGCTGCGGCGAGTCCGCTTTCTCCGATTTGTCGATAGGCATGAAGCCGGAATCAGCCACATAACCGGATTCTTTAACGAAGAAATCCACCCATGCCGTCGCCAATTCTTTATTTTTGCTGTTTTTGCTTACAGCCACCATGTAGTCGGAGCCCAGCGGAGCGTTGTATTTGCCGCTGTTGTCATAAGGAAACGGAACGAATCCGATATCTTCCGGAGCTGCGCCCGCTGTCACCAGCTGCGGGATAACCCAGTTGCCCAGGAAATACATGCCGGCTTTGCCTGCGGCTACTTCGCCTTTGGACATTTCCCAGTTGTTCGTGTTCAGATCATTCTCGACCCAGCCCTTCTCCACGAAGGTACGGGCGATGGTCAGCAGTGTGCCCCAGGCATTATCCATTTGGAACGGAGCTTCATCGGCAGCCATTTTGGTTGTCAGATCCGCTTGCCCGGCTACGTAGAATGCCGAACCGTCTCCCCAGTTGCCCATAGGCCATTGTGCGCCATAGTTCATGTAAAGCGGAATAATTCCGGCGTCTTTGAGCTTCTGCGCATCGGCATACAGTTCATCAAGCGTAGTTGGGGCTTTGTCGATGCCGGCTTTCTTGAAGGCCGCTTTGTTGTATACCAGACCGGCTGTGTTCACACCGCTGGAAATTCCATAGCGTTTGCCTTCGAAAGCGGCTTGGTCCGGAAAGTATACATTGTCAAACATCGTATCAGGAAGCGGCTCGAAATATTTGCTGTAATCGGAGGATGCAATGCTGGTTGGTATCATCAGCACATCTCCTGTTTCGCCTGTTGTCAAACGGGTCAGAATGTCGGTGGCATAGTTGGTCAGGCCTTCAAACTCCACCTTGGCATCCGGATATTTCTCCTGGAATTTCTTCACGTATTTGTCCATCGTGCCGTCACTGATGAAATCGGTACGGTGCGTCAGAACCTTGATCGTACCGCTGAGATTCGCATCTCCGCCTGCATTGCCAGCCGTTTCATCGGGAGTGCTGCCGGTCGAGTCATTCGGTGTGTTCGTGCCTGTATTGCCCCCGTTGTTCGCGGTGTTATTGCTGCCGCAGGCAGCCAGCATAGAGATGGACAACAGAACAGTAATGAGAACAAGCGCCATTTTTTTCATATTTCACTTTACCCCTTTTGTTTAATTTCTGCTTTGTACCAGATGATGATCCTGGAAAGCAGTCCTGTTATCGCTTACATGTACCATTTTATCGTCTGCCGGAGTCAAAAAATATGAACTGCGTTTGTTTTTGTTGTCATCAGTTATGCTAACGAAGACAATTTTGTTAGCGATTGCAGCCGCTCCAGCACTTCGAAGCAGGCTCTGCTGTTATGATAAGGACATTTCCAGGCATTAATCTTGGATTGGCTTGGATCGGGCACACCCTCCCGGGATACCCGCCAATGCCATTCCCCGCCCTTGCGGTCGCTTACCTTGGAACTGATAAAAGCCCAGGTGCGCTTGGCCGCTTCCATATAATCCACATTACTGGAGAGCTGATATGCGTTCAGAAAACCAACCATCGCTTCGGCTTGCGGCCACCAATCCTTAGCATCATCCAAATGCCCGTTTTCATCCAGCTCATTGAATAACGCTCCATCCGCATCCACGCCCTCGGCAAGCGTCGCCTTGGCCATTTCAAGCGCTTCGGCCTTCACCCGCGCCGTAAGCTCATGATTGCCCAGCACCTCGGCTGCTTCGTACAGCAGCCAGCTGCCTTCAATATCATGACCGTAGGATACGTCGCCGGATTTAGATTCCCATTCATCATTGAAGAACAGCAGGAAGTGATGGCTCTGCGGATCGATAATCCGCTCCAGATGAACTTCGATGAGCTCCTGCAGCTTGCCGCGAAGCCCGTCCTGCCTCCATACCCGGTACAGATTCGTATAGGCCTCAAGTATGTGAAGATGGGTATTCATGGATTTGCGTTCATTCAGATCCTTGCCGCTCAGGCTCATGTCGCTTGTCTCGCCCCAATCCCGGGCGAGCGCCTCCACATAACCGCGGTGAACCGGATCGTATGCATGCTTCTCCAGCAGACGGTACACCTGCTCAGCCAGCTTGAGCGGTTTGTGGTCGCCCGTAGCCCGGACATATTCCGCCAGCGCATAGATCACGAAAGCCTGCCCGTATACCTGCTTTTTATCCTGAGAGGGAGCTCCCTGCGCGGTAATCATCCAATAAAAGCCGCCATGCTCATGGTCCAGAAAGGTCGTTTCCAGAGCGTCCAGCGCACGCCTCGCCATGATCAGATCTTCCTCTGCTCCGTAAATCCGGTAGGCCGCCGCGAAGGTCCAGAGTATCCGCGCGTTGAGGACGAGCCCTTTATCGGCATCCGGGTCAATGCTGCCGTCGCTGTCCATCCGCCCGATGAAGCCGCCTCTTTCTTCATCAACCGAATGGCGCTTCCAGAAGCTCAGGATATTATCCTTGACCTCCCTCTCCAGCTCATCACTCCACTGCGATAATGTCAGTGTCATATGGCGCCTCCTCTGCCATAATACTCACTGACGGTGGTTTCAGCAGGCTTGGCGTACATGCAGTAATCATCATTCTGCGGTGCATCCTGCGGCGCATACAGCCGGGCAGGCCAGTCCCACAGCATGAATCCCTGCATCCACGGGCGACGGGAGCAAGCCTCGAACATCGCCTTATAGTAACGATCCTGCTCCACTCCCGAGGGAGCGCCAGGCAGCGACCAGTCATTGGGACGCTGCGGTGAACCCTCACGGCTCGGACATCCGGCCTCCATGAAGAAGAACGGCTTCTTATAGCCCGCTATACTTGCCTCAACTCTGTCCAGCTGCTGCTCCCACTCGTCAATAGGGTAATAGCCGCTGGAAGATATAATGTCCACCGCATCCCACCAGGCCACATTGCCCTCCTGATATTTGTCGCAATTGTACGTAATAAGTCCGCTGTACACCGCACGGACCTTGGCAATAAGCGCACGCCAATGCGCTTCGCGTTTGTCCGTCTGCACCATTTCGCAGCCGATGCACAGCATCTCGCAGCCTTCCTCTTCGGCAATCACCGCATAATGCAGGATAAATTCCTCATAGGAAGCAAACCACTCGGACCAGCTTGGCTCTCCGGGAACCTCATGATCGAAAAAATTAATATGGGCGCGCCAGGTTCCGTCCGCACAGTTGACAACAGGCTTCAGGCAAACCTTAAGCCCCAGCTCCTTGGCACGGCGGATAGCGCTCCGCACCTCGCTGTCCGTGACCGTCGGTTCTTCCTTATAAGAAATCGTCGTGGATTGGGCAGTCGCCTGCAGCGCTCCCAGGCTCAGAGCAGCCCAATTGACGTTCAGAGCCGTCATTGCTTTCATCGAGAATTCCGCATCGGATCCTTCCCAGGTGCCCCGCACGCCTGTCCAGCCCCAGGTCATGCCATTTACCGTTTCCTTGTTGAACTGCTCGATATTCATCGCTTGTCTAACCCCTCTCCGGACATGAAATGATGAAGATAAGAAGGAAGGCGGCTTGCGCCGCCATCTTATTTGACCGCCCCATTCGTGACCCCTGCGAAAATATACCGCTGCAAGAACAGGAACAGGAGAACGGTCGGGATGAAAATAATCAGGATGCCTGCCGAGATAACGTTAACCTGGGCCGCATTCGGTCCGACGAAGGAATATATCGCCGTGGACACGACCTTCAGTTTCTGGCTCGGCATATACAGGTAAGGCGTGTAAAAATCATTATAGATGGAGATGGTTTTCAGAATAATCAACGTCGCCGTCGCCGGCTGCAGCAGCGGGAATATGATGGAGCGGTAAATCCGGAACAGCGATGCCCCTTCCATCATGGCGCTCTCGTCCAGATCCTTGGGAATGCTGTTGACGAACTGCAGATAAATGACGATTTGCAGCACATCGGCGCCCAGGTAGATCAGGATAGGAGCCCCCATCGTGTTGTAAAGCCCCAAATGCTGAATAACGGAGAAAGTAGCAACCTGCGTTGTGACCATCGGAATGACCTGGGCGACCAGGTACATCCCCATAATCGGCTTTTTCAGGGCAAAATCGAACCGGCCCAGCGCATAGGCAACCATCGTGCCGATCAGCACATTGCCTGCCACCGCGCTCACCAGGATGATCAGCGTATTGCGGAAGCCGAGCCCCAAATCTCCAACGTCGTACACTTTCTTGAAATTGTCGAAGTTCAGAAAATTGCTTGGCAGCGAGAGGACGGAGGACTGATAATATTCAACCTGCGTCTTGAACGCGCCAATCACCACCGAATAGATCGGGAAGAACACGACGAACAGGGCGAGTGCAATGGTGACATATTTCAGGGTGGTAAACAGCGGTGACTGTTTCTCATTATCCATCGCTTATTTCTCCTCCCGGAACAGAACTTTGCGCTGTATGACGATGAAGATCAGCACAATGACCAGCAGCACAACCGCCATAGCGGAGGCCAGACCGAAGTTCTGGTATTTGAATGCGGTGTCGACCGTTTTAATAACAAAGGTTGAGGTTCCGTTAGCCCCCAGCAGCATGACATACGGAATATCGAATGCCTCCAGCGCTCCCGTAAGCGTCAGGATGAGCATGAGCGACAGAACGCTTTTGATGCTTGGCATGGTGATGTAGCGGAATTTCTGCCAGGCCGTAGCCCCGTCAATGGAAGCGGCTTCATATATATCACCGGGGATGGATTGAAGCGCGCCAATGAAGATAACCATGTTCAGGCCCATGTACTTCCACATCGAGATGAAGGCAAGCGAGATGTTCACCAGATGCGGATTGCCGAGCCATTTCTGCTGCCAGGAAGCGAGCCCGATTTCACGCAGGAGCGCATTAAGCGAGCCATAGTCCAGATGGTACACATTCTTGAACATAATCACCGTCGCGACGCTGTGAAGGACATAAGGCAGAAACAAGGCCGAGCGGAAAATATTCCGTCCTTTCAACCGGCTCGTGAGAATAACGGCGAACCACAATGAAAATGCCGTCTGAAGGAGGCCGCCAACGAAATAATAAGCATTATTCTTCAGGGACATAAAGACATCGGGCTTGGTGAAGATCTCCTTGTAGTTATCAAGGCCGATCCAGTTCATATCCCATCCCAGGCCCGACCAGTCCGTGAAGCTGTAATAAAACAGAGACAGGGCCGGATAATAGGAAAAGGTCAAGGATAAGAGCACGGGGATCGTCAAGAAACCGAAGAGAATAATCATACGCTGCGTTTTGTAATTAAATCGTTGCAAGAGGCCTCCCTCCCTTTCTGCGCTGCTGATGAATGGACCTTTATCAATACCATCATTATAACGCCGGTCAAGGAAGCGGATAATGGACCGTGTTTCTTTTTGTTGTCCTGTATTATGCTAACGGTCACCTAACAGAATCGCGGTACTCCTTGGGCGTCTTTCCGGTCATGCGCTTGAACACCTTGGTAAAATAAGCGGGATCGGGATAGCCGACCCGTTCTCCCACCTCATAAGTCTTCAGCCCATGCTCTTCGCGAAGCAAACGCTTGGCATGATGAATCCGCACAGAAATCGCAAAGTCGGTAATTGTCTCTCCCGTCTCTCCCTTGAACAGCTTGCTCAAATAGCTCGGGGTCAAATGAACATGCTCCGCCAGCCGCTGCAGGTCCAATTCTTCTTTATATTGTTCATGGAGGTACATTTTGATTCGTTCCACCGCACGGCTGGCGTGACGGGATTCCTTGACAAGCTGCAAACGGTCCATCACCGTCCGCGACAGCTCCGCCGCATATGTACGATAGTCCCCAAATTGATCCGGCTTGGGAACACTTCCTTTGCGAAATGGCTCCGGCTGATCCTCCAAGCCTTCATCCACTGCACGCAAGAGCTCCACGGCAGCCGATTCCAGGGCACTCCATGCGAGGCGAAGCTGCTGCGCTTCTCCAAGCCACCGCTGCAGTGCCGCCTCGGCGCGATCGGAATCGCCGCCCGCAATTGCCGGGCCAAGCTCGTTCAGCAGCAGGCGGTGAAGGCTTTTCTTCTCATGCTGCAGCTGTGCAAAATCCGTTGAATAAACCATAACCGGATGACCGTCCGGTTCATACCAGGCATGCTGGCAGGCAGCCGATGCCTCTCCGTACGCTTGCGCCAGCTGCTCGCCGCCGGCGTATACACCGCTTGTGCCGATGCGCACACGCGTTGCGATGGGCAGCTTGCCCAGCATGGTCAGCGCAAGCTCCCTTGCCGTATCCGCATGATCGCCCGGTCGTATAGCCAGAACGACCGCCGCCAGCTTCCCTTCGCGGATAAGAATGCGGTGCTCCCGCTTCCAATCGGCGACAATGCCCCTGAGCCTTTCCTCACCGCATTCCGGTTCGCTGTGGACCAGCATAACGGTGTACAGGTTACGGAACAAAGGCAGCTCGTCAAGCTGATCGCAAGCTCCCTGCCAAACGGGCTTGGCAATATGCGCAGCATCCACTCCCAGCATCAGCTCGATCAGCGACTCCAGGCCGAAGGGCTGACGGCTCTGCTCCTCCTCCACTTTTTCCGCAACGCGGGCAAGCAGCCGGATCAGCTCATCCTGATTGACCGGCTTCAGCAAATAATCCTCCACGCCGTGACGCAGCGCCTCGCGGGCATAGCCGAAATCATTGTAGCCGCTGAGAATGGCGATCCGCGCCGTACTGCCGCGCCTTCTCAGCTCTGCGATCATTTCCAGTCCGTCCATCTGCGGCATACGAATGTCGGTGATGATCAGATCCGCCTCCATCTCCTCCAGATGACCCAGCGCTTCCCGTCCGCTGCTCCAGATGCCGACCACCTGATAGGACGGATCGATCCGTCCGATGATTTTTGCGAGGCCGAGCCGGATGAGCTCTTCGTCATCAATAACTGCTATTCGCATCAACGTAATCTCTCCTATCTTAATGTATATCAGGCTTTGGCCGTCTTGGGCCCAGTCGATTGCCGCACGACAAGTTCCCCGGTCAGCAGAATCTTCTCCTTCGGACTGTTCGGATGCTCCAGCCGGCGCAGAAGCGCCTCTACTGCGCGAACGCCCATACCCCTCTTATGCACATGCACCGTTGTCAGCGTAGGGCTGGATAATGCCGCATCCTTGATATCGTCAAAGCCGGTCACCGATACCTCCTCGGGAACGCGGATATTCATCCTCGCCAGAATGGTCATGACGCACATGGCGATGGAATCATTGGCGCAGGCAAAAGCAGTCGGCATTCTGGATTCACGCGAAAGCTCCTGGAGAATTGTCTCCAGCGCCTCGGTCATCTCCGAGCGGTTATCTCCCCTGATGGTCAGCAGCCCCTCATGCTGGTTGACCCCAAGTCCATGCTCCTCCGTCATGGAGCGGTAGCCGAACCAGCGGTCGTAGAAGCTTCGGGAATAGCGGAGATTGCCCACAAACTGCAGATTTCGGTGGCCCATACCGACCAGATAATGCGTAATTCTGCGCATCCATTCGAAATTGTTCATGGACAGCACATCCGACGGGATCAAAGGGTCCTCGTGGTCGATGAGCACGAATGGAATCCCTAGATTGCGGATTTCCAGCAGAATCTGGTACGATACGACACCGACCCCGATAATGCCCATGACCCCCCTCGGATTGATCATATTGGCGAACTGGCTTCGTATTTGCTCGGTCACCAGAATCATGCCGATGCCGCGCTCCT
The DNA here is from genome assembly GCF_056269285.1 of Paenibacillus sp. JT31N11. NCBI lineage: Bacteria > Bacillati > Bacillota > Bacilli > Caryophanales > Paenibacillaceae > Paenibacillus > Paenibacillus sp. JT31N11. Next base: position 233,381 of record NZ_JBWDNQ010000010.1, on the reverse strand, counting down.
CCAGCTCCAGCTGGACTCCTTCAATAATGCGTCCCCAATAATAGGAATGCCTGGTCTGGTACCGTACGTTCGGGACCAGCACAATGACCTGCCGGTGGTCCGTCTCCCCGAATGCAGCCGCCTTGGGCTGCTCCTCCGCTGCCGGCTCTTCCTTCGTGATGAAGCGGTAACCCAGCTGGGCAGCCGCCTGAACGATTCTGTCTCTTGTCTCCGGCTTGATGCCGCTCTTGCCCGACAATGCCTTCGAGACGGCGAATTTGGAAACGCCCACATGATCGGCTATATCCTGCATGGTGATTTTTTTGGTCATAATCAACACTCAACCCCGTCGCATAAAATAGGTAGCTAACAATCTTCAATCCATGATAACACACTTTATTTGTTAGCTCATTTTTCTTGACCAGGGCTTTCTTATACCTAACATTACATGTAATATATAAGTCATGCTCAAGTCGGCTTGCAATTAAGGAATTTTTCAAAACACTCCCAGGCAGTATATAATGGAAGCAAATGTACGTTATGTCTTTACCAATATCGATGGATGAAGGGATTTGAGAATAGTGAAAAAGGAAATAATCGACCGTTTTATCTCTTACGCCATAGTCGACACGCAATCGAACGACGCCAATGAGACATGCCCTTCGACGCCGGGGCAGCTCATATTAGCCAACCAGCTGGTCGCCGAGCTTAAACGGATCGGCATGAGCGAGGTTACCATCGATGATAACGGTTATGTCATGGCAACACTGCCTGCCAATACCGATAAGCAGGTGCCCACCATCGGGTTTCTGGCTCACGTGGACACAGCCACGGACTTTACGGGAACGAATGTCAAACCACAGGTGATTGAATCCTATCAAGGCGGCGATATTGTACTGAATGAAGCCGGTCCTGTCATTCTGACCACCAGGGATTTTCCGGAAATCAGCACTTATAAGGGACACACCCTGATTACAACAGATGGAACGACGCTGCTTGGCGCGGACAACAAGGCGGGCATTACCGAAATCATGACCGCGATGGCCTATCTGATCGGGCATCCCGAGATCAAGCATGGACGCGTCCGGGTAGCCTTCACGCCCGATGAGGAGATCGGCAGAGGCCCGCACCGGTTCGATGTGGCTGCCTTCGGTGCCCAATATGCCTATACGGTGGATGGTGGCCCGCTGGGCGAGCTGGAATACGAAAGCTTCAACGCCGCAGCAGCCACCATTATTTGCAAAGGAACCAATGTTCATCCCGGGACGGCCAAAGGAAAAATGGTCAACTCCGCCAAAATCGCCATGGCGATTCAAAGCCGGCTTCCGAAGGAGGAAGCGCCGGAATACACGGAAGGCTATGAAGGCTTCTACCATCTGATCTCCATCAGCGGCAGCGTCGAGCAGACGAAGCTTCATTACATTATCCGCGACTTCGACTCCGCCGCGTTCGAAGCCAGAAAAACAAATCTGATCAACATTGTGAGCGAGCTTCGCGAAATATACGGCGAAGACAGCATCGCCCTCACTCTGAAAGACCAGTATTTCAATATGAGAACCAAAATCGAGCCGGTCATGGAGATCGTGGAAATCGCCCGCCAGGCTATGCTTGGGCTTGATATCGAACCTATTATCAAACCTATCCGCGGCGGGACCGACGGTTCCCAGCTGTCTTACATGGGACTGCCCACACCGAATATTTTTACCGGCGGCGAAAATTTTCACAGCAAGTATGAATACATCTCCGTGGACAATATGGAGAAGTCCGTTCAGGTGATTACCTCGATTATCAGCAAGTTCGAGCAGCAGGCGTAAATAAAATCCACTATGGAGCAAGCGTTGCCCGATATGAACCTTCATCGGCAGCGCGCAGGCAGTACCGCAAACAAATAAAGCCGTGAATTTCAACGGGTGTTGAAGGTTCACGGCTTTATTTTACAGATGGCACTGCCGATTATTCAGATCGTACACCCGGCAGATGCCGGGCAAGAAAATGATCGGTTATGGCTATGGCCTGCTCCAGCTCCTCTGTCGTCCCGGCAAACGGATGGACTGCTCCGAAGGTATGCGTCCCGCCTGCAACGGTGGCATAATGCTGATTAGGCGCGGCTGTCTGAAGCTTCCTGAAACCAGTGAGCAGGCGAGCCGCATCCTGATCTCCCTGCAGCACCAGTACGGGAATCGGGAGTCCAGCCAATGCTGAAGGAATATTAAAGCGCTCCCGGTTGGCATCGAGATCGTGAAAAAAATCAGCGCTGACCGGCATCTCCTGATTCGTCCTCGCATTGATCACATAACCTATACCCCGCTCCATAACCTCTGAACGAAAAGCCGCATCGAACAAATCCGCCTTGGCGACGCCGTTCCAGGTGACAACTGCTCCGATCCGTTGATCCTGAGCGGCATAAATAATGCTGTTGCCTCCGCCTCTGCTGTGTCCAATCAGACTGATCCGCGAAAGATCGATATCCTGGGAGAAGGGCAGCTTGCCATTCATCAGATAGTCGAGCAGCGCTTTCAGGTCGGATTGCTCTCTGGAGTAGGTGTTCAACGGGTACTTGTCCAGTTCGTCGAAATCCGTTTCCCCTACCCCGTTGCAGGAGAAATTGAAGGAAATGACCGCGTAGCCCCTCCCTGCCAATTGTTCGCACAGATACGGGAAGAAGCCCCAATCCTTGAACCCCTTGAACCCATGAACGGCAATGATGACCGGCTTCCTCCGACCATCCTCGATCACTCTCACATCGCCGCGCAAATATAAATTCTCACCTAATGAAAAGGAAAACGACTGCTTGCTCAGATCACCCATTAGCTCCCCGGCTCCCTTCCTGTCATTCTGCTGAATAGAATCTCATATCAAAGCCTATGCCCCTCTATTATCTACCAAATTATGCCTCCAGGCAAAATAATGCCGGTCGCCGCTTTCGCATCCAGCGCTGTGGTTTGGCGGAATTACTTGATATTGGAATCCTTTTGCGAAATAGAAACGTACAGGTTAGTATAAAAATATCGCGCAGTAACGGCTATACTCGCAATACAAAGAAAGTGGGGGATTATTATTAAAGCCTGGCTGCAAATGGGAATCTTCATGCTTATTACGATATTTCTTACACGCTTTATTCCGTTCTCCGCTTACTTCCGCAATGTGGATACGCTGGTCCACGAGTTGTCTCATGCTTTGGTCACGCTGGTGCTGTCAGGCAAGGTGAGATCGATTCATTTGTTCTCCAATGGCGGCGGCGTTACCTTCTCCTCCTATGCGGATACGTGGGCGGCGATTCCAATCGCCCTTGCCGGCTATATGGGCTCCGCCCTTTTCGCCCTGTTCTTATTTCGGCTGTATGCCAGCCGCAAAGAGCGGACCGGTCTGAACATTGCCGCGGCGCTTGCCCTTATCGGCTTGGCGCTGTTTGTCCGCAATGGCTACGGGATGGCATGGTGCGCCGTCTTTGCCGCCGCAACTTTCGTCATCGCCGCGATAGCCCCGGCATGGCTGCGGCATGGCTATTATCTGCTCATTGCCTTCATTGTGCTGGTGGAATCCATCATCAGCCCTTTCACCATTCTGTCAAACGCTTTTATGGCATGGGGAACTGCCGGGGATGCAGCCAGCCTCGGCAGAGTAACATTTATCCCGACAATCGTCTGGGCGCTCCTGTTTATGGCCTTCTCGCTGCTCTGCGCCAGAGGGTCGACAGGGCTTTTGTTCAAGCGCGGCTTCGGACAGAAGACGGTTTGATAAGAAGAAACGGCTTCGCCATCCTTTTGGCAGCGTTCCTCCCTTTGAACTTATATAAATATAAGCCATGTGAAGCGCGATCAATCAATAAGTTAGGAAAACGGAAAAAGGCCGCCAATTGGGCGGCTGAGGCGGGTTTCATCCAAAAAAAATGATCAGAAAGCACAGAAAGCAGGCGTTTCGTTTTGGCAGTCGCCGAACATATCAATATGATAACATCCACGGATACCGTTCTCAAACTGCTGCCCTTTACCCGCTGTCACAATTGAACCGGTTCAACCTCCAGTAAGCGCCTGAACGGGACATCCAATTATTAACATCCCCGCCGCAGGTCCAGTAAGAAACCAACCTCGAGCATGTTTCGTCATACGGCGTTCTCCCGTACTCTTAAGATAACAGAAATGAAACATATAAGGGTACGGGGGAAAATGGATTATGAATGATCAGAAAACGATTTATGTCCTGATGACGGACACTGGAACACTTTTTACAAGAATGATTAAATTCGTCACGAAGGCGCCCCGCAATCACGCTTCCATCGCATTTGACTCCGACTTGAAGGATGTATACAGCTTTGGCCGCAAGCAGCCGCTTAATCCGCTATCCGGCGGATTCGTCAAAGAGGATATGAAGGGCAAGCTGTTCGGCAAAGCAGTCTGTGCCGTCTACAGCTGTACGATCAGCCGCTCCGCTTATGAGCGGATGCAGGCCTACATCCAAGCCATTGAAGCCAACAAGGAAAACTACAAATACAATCTGATCGGCCTGTTCGGCGTTATGCTGAATATGGAGTTCCAGCGCGAGAATGCTTACTTCTGCACCCAGTTTGTCGCCAAGGTGTTCGAGCATAGCGGACTTCCGATTGCCGACAAGCCGGCCTCGCTGGTCACTCCCGGCGATCTGGAAAATTCAGCAGCTCTGCAGCTGGAATTTCAGGGCGAGCTGGAGCGCTATATCCAGCGCCAATCTACTGCTAAGCAAGAGATGAAGACCGCCTGATGCTTGAGCTGCTATTCTATCAGCTGCATCGATATTCCAAAACAATGCGCATGGCGGGTTAGCTTACCGATTCAGATGATAGGGGACAGTCGTGATAACTACATCCTTCTGGGCGAACAAATAAGCATGCAGCATCAAGCCTGTCTGGTTGTGAAGAATATACTGCCACCAATGCTTGGTTATGAACTGGGGAATGAGAATGGTAATATGATCGGTTTCCGCGCTTTTCCACTCGACCGTATCAATGAATTTCATGAGCGGCCTGATCACGCTGCGATAGCTGGACCGAAGCACGATGAGACGGACGCCGGGATTCCATTCCTCCCATTTTTTCTCCATCCGTTCAATATCTTCATCATCAAATCCCACATAAACGGCGACCACATTCTCCGTCAGCGACTTGGCGTAGCTCAGCGACTGCATGACAACGCGCGTTATGCCCGCTACCGGAACCACGATGGTGCTTCCTTTAATAACCGGTTTGTCCGCTTCCATGTTGATCCGCAATTGATCCGCCGTATTGCGGTAATGCTTGTTGATGCTCAGAAAGATCCAGATCACAACAGGCAGGAAGAGAAAGACCATCCAGACATGGCCGAACTTGGTGAAGATAAAAATCAGCGTAATGACCAGAGTGGTGAGCATGCCAATTGTATTGATGACTAATTTTATGATCCAGTTGGCTGGCTTCAGCTTAATCCACCTCACCATCATCCCCAGCTGGGATAACGTAAAGGGAATAAAGACACCTACCGCATACAGGGGAATGAGGCTCTCCGTATCGCCATGGAAAAGCACCACGAGCAGAGCGGACAAGATGCCCAGAATGATAATGCCATTGGAAAAGCCGAGTCGGTCGCCGCGCACCATAAACACATTCGGCATATATTTATCTTTGGCCAGCATGAACGCCAGAAGGGGAAAGGCCGAGTAGGCTGTATTGGCCGCCAGAAACAGAATCAGGGCAGTGACTCCCTGGATGATATAATAAATCACGCCTCTGCCGAAGGTGGAATCGGCGATCTGGGAGACTACGGTTTCCTTCGGATTCGGCGTAATGCCGTACCAGTAGGCGAGAAGGCTGATTCCCACAAACATAGCGCCCAGAATGGCGCCCATCATGATCAGTGTGGCGGCGGCATTGCGATTGGCTGGCTGCTTGAAGTTCGGTATGGCGTTGGACACCGCCTCCACGCCGGTGAGCGCGGAACAGCCGGAGCTGAAGGCCTTCAGAAGCAGGAAAAGACTGATATTCGATACTGCGGCGCCGATTTCCGGAGGATGCGCGTCAACGCCTCCGAGCGCATACTTGATGATTCCCGAAATAATGAGTGCGAAAATCGCGAAGACAAACAAATAAACGGGCATGGCAAGCACGGACGCGGATTCCGTAATTCCGCGCAGGCTGATAATGGTCAAAAACAAAATCATGATGAGCGCAATCAGTACGCGATGATCATGCAGGGACGGAAAAGCCGATGTAATGGCATCAGTCCCGGCGGATGTGCTGACGGCGACAGTAAGAATGTAATCGACAAGCAGCGAGCCTCCGGCCAGCAGTCCGGTGCGGACGCCCAGATTGTCCTTGGCTACTACATAAGCCCCGCCTCCGGCGGGATACGCGAAGATCGTTTGCCTGTATGACAAAATCAGAATCAGGAGAAGACCCAGCACGGCAAGCGAGATGGGGATGGAATACCATACCGCCGCGAAGCCCGCAGCCATCAGAACGATCAGAATTTGCTCCGTCCCGTAAGCGACTGAAGAGAGCGCATCCGAGGACAATACCGCAAGCGCTTTAAGTTTGGTCAGCTTTTCCCCTTCAATTTCCGCACTTTTCATTGGACGTCCGATTAATAACCGTTTGAATCTGCCTACCACTGTGACTTCCCCTTTTAGCTGCTTTTGTTGTGAAGCAAATGATCCTATCCCTAATTTCAAGCATAAAAAAGCCGCAGAAAGTTAGGAGCTTTCCGCGGCTTTATCCATAATTGAACATGGTTAAAACGCGATAATTCCTCTTCCGTACGCTTACGAGGTTAGCTGCCGGATTCGGGCGCGAGAGTCGCCCTACACCTTGGCTTGCGCCAGGTGATTCACCCCTGAGACCAGATCAACTGCATCTGCCTCCATGGTTCCCCCGTTTCTGTTTCAGAACTCAGCGATTAAGGATTTCTATGAAATTGAAACTCTTTTCCACGACTTGCTGCTTCACTTATTGAATATTACTCCTTCACTTATTTGTTGTACAGCAACGGAAACTGGAAAATATTTAAGCTCATTACCCTATATAGCGATATAAACGCTTACATAGATCCTATCCTCTTCCTATCAACCTTTTTCGCAGGATATCTTCATTTATGACCTATAATGTTTCCTGCCCATTATTTTTGTCTGGTCATAAGCGATCTCAACAGCACAGCCGCGGATTTGAGCCTTGGCTTTTTTCTGTACTTGCGCACATCATCGTAAGTCGCCAGGGCAACCTTGGCATCCCTCAGCGCATAAGCGAAATCATCCCCCTGCATCAGCTTGTATTCCCATACCCGCTTCTCCCAGGATGGAACAAGGGCGCTCATATGCTCGTCCTCGGCTGCCGGATGAATATACGTCTCGCAAATTCCCTCGGGAAGATCGTAGAGCTTTGCCATCATCATTTGCTTGAAGCTCTCATAGGTTTCCCCTTCTTCCACGCCATACGTATGGCTCAGCAGATAATCCGGTATCGGCACGCCGAGCGTATCCGCAAGATGGACCACCTTGCGCAGCGCCTGCTCCGCCCCCGGAATAGACGCCAGAAACTTGTCCCGGGGATCGATCCAGCGGAACAGACGGAATGGCAGGCCGCGCCGGGAGCACTGCCACAGCACCTGCGGCAGATAGCTTCTGCCTGTCGCCAGGCCATAGAGACTTCCCATGTGATTATCCGCATGGGATACCGTCAGACCTGCCTGCTTCACCGCCTCGAACTGCGCCTGCATTTCCCGTACAACCGCCTTCGGATCGGACTGCCGTTCGAAGGCTTCGATGGTGGCGTGCATGCGCCCGTCCGGGCCCTCCAGCGACGGATCGCCGGTCAGGCTTTTCCAGGGCAAAGCGGCAATCTCGCTTGTTAGCGTCAGATGCAGCCCGATATTCGCTGCCTTCTGCTTACGGCACCACGCTGCCGCCTGCTCAAAGGCCGAGGCAGGCGGCATAATCGTTGCCGATGATACCTTCCGCTCCTCCAGCAAATGCATAATAGCTTGATTGGCGGCCTCGCTCTGCCCAAAATCATCCGCATTCAAAATTAAATATTTCTCCATCTGCTGCACCTCCAATACTTTATTCAATCCTGACTTTTCGGAAATGGCTTCAGAAAAAACGAGAGAATCAAGGAAACGCTCAGTAAACAAAAGGGGACAACACAAACCAGGACGCGAAAGGTCAAATCAGGATTCGGTCCGGGTTCGTCGCCGCTTACATAGCCAAAGAGCATGCCGATGGTCCAGAATGCCAAGGCCGAGATCAGACCGCTGGAGCGGGTGATGAATCCGCTGACAGCCGTATACACGCCTTCCCTGCGCTGGCCGGTCCTGGCCGTATCCAGATCGATGATGCGGCTGTTCAGCACAGGCGGAGTAACCAGAAACCCTGCCAGTCCGAAGCCGACAATAATCCCGAATACAATCCCGCTGGCAAGTCCCTGACCGAACCACAGCGGTATGACGGACAAGGCATAAACAGCGAGAGAAACCCGCCAGCCGTTATGGGAACCAAGCTTGTTAACGATCCAGTACCAGACGACCACAAGGGGAATAACCGATACAAATATCGATGCCAACAGCAGGGAAACCTGGGATTCGGGAATGCGGAGCGTATATTTGGCGTAAAAAGGGATCATCGAGCTGAGCAGCCCGTTCACCGTCTGGGCGAACGAATTGGCAATGTTGAATATCCAGAACTCCTTGTTCTTCAACGTCTCGCGGAAGGATTCGATTAAACCAAGCCTGGGCTCGGAAACTTCCGTACTCCCTTCCTGCACGCTCATCACGCACAAGAGCATGAATATCCCGAAAACCACGGCATAGACAAGCGCCATATAGCCAAAGCCGAAGGCATCGAATACGAGTGGCGTAAGCGCCGAGCCGATAAGGATTGCCACAATCTGAAGGCCCTGCTGGATTGCCGAAGCCTTGGCCCGTAATCGGCTGCCCCGGAACAGCTCCGGGAAGAGAGCGCCGTAATTCACCCAGAGAATCGTAGCAACCCCTTCATAGAGAATAAGCGAAACGAGGAACCAAAGGAAGAGGTTCATATTCCCCAATCCCTGCGGCACGGCGAAAACCATGACAAATGAGGCCATAAAAAAAGGAATGGCAGAATAAATCCAGGGCTTGCGCCGGCCGAAACGCGTTCTGGTGCGATCCGACAGATAGCCGGCTATCGGCTGATTCACCGCGTCCCATATTAAATAGATGGTACGGGCCAGCGTAGCAAGTCCCACTCCAAGACCCAGCTTCTCAACATAATAATAGCTGTAAAAGGAATTGAAGGCCTGGCTTGGAATCATCAAAGCAAACATGCCAAGCGCGTACGTGAAAGGAGAATTAAGCCATTTTCTGTTCATCCCAAACCTGCCCCTGTTATCAATATATGAATTTCCATTCTGGAAACTTCTGTTATATTCATTCTCTTAGCGGGTTTGGTATTCCTTCTGAATAGCCGAGATTACGTGACAGGCATGAAGGTATAAACGAAGCAGGATGAGGCAAGAATTGCTCCAGAAATCCATCCAGCCACCAGGAAGAACCGGCTGCCGCCGTCCTTTTGGCGGCGCAGTTCGCTTCTTCCACTTGACCTTATATATACTTACAGGCGTGAAACTTATACTTGCGATAAGGTAAATAAAAGCGCCCGGATTGCTCCAGGCGCTTCATACTGTTTACTTACTCGGCTGTCTTAAGCTTGTTAGGTTCAGGAGCCTCTGAACTAGTGCCGTGCTCCTGCTTCTCATGTTTATCCTTGCAGCGCTCGCGGATTTCCTGGCGGAGCTGCCTGGCATCCTTGCCTTCCGTGGCAATGCCCAGCTTCTTGGCAAATGCCTGCAGCTTCGCCAGATGCTTCGCCTTCTGTTCCGTCTCAAACCGTTTCCACTTGGCTTCGTCCGCCTTACGGGCAGCTTTGAGCTCCTCGCGCAGCTGATCGGCATCCTTGCCTGCGGTCTCAATACCAAAATACCGGGCGGCTTCGGTCAGCCTTCTCATCCGGTGCTTCTCGCGGTCACTCTCGCTGTATTTCCGGTGATCATGACCGTTGCTCCACTGCTCGTTTTTCCCGTTTTGCTCCTGCGAGGAGGAAGTGCTGAGCGGCGGTGTCAAGTCCGCAGCCTGGGCGAATGACGGCAGAGCCGCCGCCAGAATCATGCCGGCCGCTGCTGTTGCGATCCATTTGCTGTTCCACGCTATCATCGTTTCTGTCAGCTCCTTGTGAAGTTGGGTTGTCAATCACCTGGATAGTTTGTCCAACTTTACAGAGCTATAGTCAACTTTTTCCAAAGATCAGGGCATGGACCCAAGCTTCTTCCTCACTGCAGCTGTTCGAGCTCCTGCTCAAGCAAGCTCCTGGAGAAATGCTCCCCGATAAATACAGCCACATCATTCACTTTGCCCTGCGGCGTAATCCGCGTAAATTCCAGCTCCCGGTACGCATATTGAAATAAGAAGCGGCTGTTCGTGTCCGAGAAGGTAACAATACCCTTGGCCCGGTAAACCTCCTGCGGAAGCCTTGAGATAAGCTCTTCAAAGGAGTGGCTGTCGACCGGTCCCGCAAAATAATGGGTGAAGGACATCACATGCGCGTGTGATGCGTGAGCCTCTTGGGACTCGTCATCATGCGAATGGGAATGCTGCTCACCTTCATGATCATGCCCTTCAAGCCTGCAGTTTGCCCCGCAGACATGCTTCCCGTGCAGTTGACTGTACTCCGCGTCCGTGTGGTCCTTGGGCGACAGATCAAACATGTTCAGCTCGGTCATGCAGCGTACCGTCATGGTCAGCGGCGCATAGCCGTTAAGCTCGCGGATGAGCTGCTGAACCTCAATCAGCTCTTCGGGATTCAGCTTGTCGGCCTTGTTCACGATCAAATCGGTCGCGCAGCGGATCTGATCCTGCATCAGCTTGTAGGTTCTGCCGCCCCGCCGGCTGCGTACCAGCAGTTCCGGCCCGTCGACGACAGTCGCAATTGTCTGCAAATCGACCCGAATGAACAAAGCCGCTTCCGTCACCGCGTCGATGATTTCCATTGGATTGGCTGCCCCCGTCGATTCGATCAGCACCACATCGGGCTGATGCTCCTCAATCAACTGCTTCAGCTCGAGGCCCAGATCGCCTCTGATCGTACAGCAGATGCAGCCCCCGAGCATCTCCGCCATGGGCACATCATCGTCAATGAACTGACCGTCGAGGTTCACGTCTCCAAGCTCGTTCATAACAATAGCTGCTTTAATATCAGCTGCTTTATAGTAATCGATCACCCGATTCAACAGCGTTGTCTTGCCACTGCCGAGAAAGCCGGAGATCAGATGGATCGGAATCTTGTTTTGCTCATGGTGATGCCCGTTCATAGTCATAGCCGTTCATCCTTCCTCACTTGTCTAAAAAGCATTATATCGTAATTGTTACGTATATAACAGATGGTCAATAAATTCGCTAGTCGGCAAGCATGAATGTCTGCAAGAATAATTGACGGACGTTGAGGGGAAAATGAGGTTGCAATACCCACTTCCTTCCAAGGGGGCCAACGATGAGCGCTGCTTCCAACAACAATGACAAGCCTTCACTGGACAGGACGCTTCAGGAATTGCATAACTGTATGGATATCTTTCACCGCATGTTTCCGGGCAAGCCGGAGCTGCATATCGTGTACTTCTCTAATCTGGTGAATATGGACAGGCTTCATCATGACCTCGTAGCTCCGCTTGCCAGTGCCGCCGGCAATGAACAAATAGCTGCGATCCTGACGCAGGAGCATTCTCTCTTCGTGGCAGCTCAGGATCATCACACCTGCGTCAACGGCATTCTGGCCGGACAAGCGGCGGTCTTCTTCCGGGAAGAAGTCTATTTGATCGATCTGCTGAATTCATTCGGAAGATCGATTGAGCAATCCGAGACCGAAACGGTAATTGCCGGTCCGCATGATGGATTTGTGGAAAATATTACGGATAATCTGACCGTTATCCGCAGACGGATCCACAGCGCGCAGCTGAAAACCATTTCGCTCCAAGTGGGGGAAGTTACAAAAACACAAGTCATTGTCGCTTATATTGAAGGCATCGCCAATGACGAGCTGACAAACAAACTCATAGAACGGATCCGTGGCATTGAAATCGATGCTGTATTCGATACCAATATGCTTGTACAGATGATCGACGATAATCCGAATTCCGTCTTCCCGCAATTTCTGACGACTGAACGGCCGGATGCCATCTGCTCCAAGCTAACAGCAGGAAGGGTTATATGTCTGGTAGACGGCTCGCCCTCTGCATTCAGCTGTCCGACTTCATTCTTTGAATTTTTCACTTCGCCGGATGATTATTACCAGAGATGGCAGCTGGGAACCGCTCTGCGGCTGCTGCGGATTATCGGTTTTGTCGTCACCATCGGCTTTACGGCCCTCTATGTCTCGATAACGACGTTCCATTATGAAATGGTTCCTCATACGATGCTGCTTAATTTGACGGAATCGCGCAGCCGCGTTCCTTTCCCGCCACTCTATGAAGCGCTTCTGATGGAGATTACAATTGAGCTGCTTCGTGAAGCAGGCGCCAGACTGCCAACCAAAATCGGCCAAACGATCGGCATCGTCGGCGGTATTGTGATCGGCCAGGCCGCCGTCCAGGCAGGCTTCACCAGCAATATCCTGATCATTGCCGTCGCTTCTTCCGCGATCGCATCTTTCGTTATTCCGAGCTACATTATGAGCGCATCCATCCGGCTTATCCGCTTCGGACTGATTTTGCTTGCCGGGCTATTGGGCAATTTCGGGCTGGCTGCAGGAATTTGCTTTATCGTCATCCATCTGAGCGGCATCACGAATTTGGGAACCTCTTATTTGACTCCTCTAGCTCCGATTGCCAAGAAGGACTGGCTGGATACCTTTATACGTGGCCCCTTCTATGCTCTGCGCAGCCGTCCTTCCCAGGCGCAGACATCCAATAAGGTCAAAAATAAAATGCGAAAGTAGTGCCTTGCCTTGAATGAAAAGCTGAGTACATTTAACATTGCCCTATTAATCTACATGATCGAGCTTGATGTAACCATGTTCAGCATGCCCAGGCTTGTTGCGGAAAACATCGGAACCAACGGGTGGCTCGGTGTTATTCTGCTTTCATTTGCAGCCGCCGTTAATATCATGTTGATCCAGCTTGTCTACCGAATAGGCAGGGGACGCTCCGTGTTCGAGATTGCCGGGCATACGCTTCCCCGCTTCGTGCTGTATCCGGTCTATATTCTGCTTGCCTTGTTCTGGACGGCGCTCGGGAGCTTTATCTGCAAAAAATATGTTCTGATCTTTCAAATGCTATCTTTCCCCACAACGAACCCGATGCTGCTGTATGGGGTAATCGTCCTTCTGATGTTCTACTTGCTGACCAAGGGCATTTATAATATCGGGAAAGTGAGTACGATTTTTTTCCTTTTCACTATCGGTTTGATTTTTTTTATCTTTTATTATATTCCCAGCTGGCGGGTCGTTCGTTTTACGGAGTATTTTTTTCAAGAAACATCCGGAGGGCATGGTTGGGTCGGTTGGATTGAGGTATATACCATTTTTGTCGGATTTGAGCTGGCCCTGCTGCTTTTTCCGTTCACCAACAAGAAAAGCGGCTTGATCAAAGGGGTTTATGCCGGCCATTTCATTCATTTGTTCACGGTTCTGCTGCTGATTTTCACCTGCTTCGGCTTCTTCAGCTTCGAGCAGCTGAAGATCCTGATGTATCCCGTCATTAATCTGTTATCCTTTATTGAGCTTCCCTTTATTAACAGAGTCGAAAACCTGATCTATACCATATTCCTGTTTGCCAATCTGATCTCACTTGTCATGTTTACCTGGGCCGCCTTGATGAGTTTGAAACAAATATTCCCCGCAGCCAAAGCCGGAATTCTGGAGCTGGCATTAGCTGTATTGTCCTTCGGATTCGGATGCATCCCCCGCATCGCCCGGGAATCTGAACGGCTGCTGATCCTGGCTTATTATGCCGAGATTGCGTTATCATTCACAGCCCCTCTGGCTTTACTGCTGCTGTTAGCCTGGCAAGGCTTATTCCGCAGGAAGGGATCAATGCCATGAAAAAAGCCATCTTATGCCTGACTCTCTGCTTCTTCCTGACAGGCTGCAGGGACGAGAAAATTATTGAGCAAATGGGTTTTGCGCGCACCCTCGCTTACGATACGGCTAATCCGGATGGCAGCGGCAATTTGCTGCGGATCACGATCAGCATACCTCAGGCTCAGCCTCATCACACCCGAATCCTGCTGTCGACAACAGCAAGGTCGAGCAAGGAAGCCCGGCTCATCTTCACCCGGGAGAATAACCGGCAGGTAGTCAGCGGACAGCTTCGGACTGCTCTATTTGGCGAGAAATTGTCATCAATCGGGTTATGGCATCATGTGGACAGCCTTGTCCGCGATCCGTCCATCGGCAATACAGTGAGTGTGGTCGTCGTTGAAGGCGATGCCAACGATTTACTGGAAAGCGAATTCCCCCAGTACCCTTCGACCGGAGAATATATTGAAACTCTGATTCGCTCCGGCAGCCGTGCGAATGAAATCCCTTCGTCCAATCTGTATACCTTCACAAGAGATTTCATGGACAAGGGGATTGACCCTGTCGCTCCGATCCTTAAGGCATCGAAGGAAAGTATTAAACTTGATGGCTTGGCGCTGTTTCGGGAAGACCGGTATGTGGGAAAGGTTGAACCCCGGGACTCGCTGCTGATTGCCTCTATGATGGGCCGCGTTCATTCAGGAGAGCTGGCGATTCCGGTTCCTTCGGAGAATGGGGAAGAGAGCGATATTGTCATCATGAGCTTTATGTCCAGCAAACGAAAAATAACGATCAGCCACAAACAGCCCATTAAAAGCGGCTCCGACCTGAATGTGGTCGTTCATATGAAGCTGCGCGGCTCGCTGCTGGAATATACCGGCACTATGAAGCTTCAGGAAGCGGAGATTCAGAAAAAAATGGAAGCGATGATGAGTGCGTATCTGGAAAAGGAAGGAACCCGGATCATTAAGATGATGCAGCAGTTAAGCACGGATTCCCTGGGAATCGGTCAATATGCGCGAAATGAGATGAACTATGCCCAGTGGGAGCGTACCGACTGGCATGCTTTCTTTTCCCAGGCGAATATTAAGGTCGTCGCAGATGTAAAGATCAAGGATGTCGGAAAGGTGCAGCAGTGATGCTGCATCGTGGACCGCATGATCCCCAAACTGCAGCGTTTCACTGGAGAAATAGAGGTTTGCCTCTCCTGCCCGCTTCTATGTTATACTGCTAAAATATCCATGCAGGAGGGTTAATGAAATGAAAATTTATATCATTCTTTCGTTTAATGAAGATGGAATGGAAAATGTTTATGCAGGTACGGACGAGGAAAAGGCATTGTCCCTGAAGCCCGGGGATTTTGAGAACTGCGATGCTCTATTCGTGGAAATATGGGAAGACGGAGAGAAAACGGATGATTTTCGTCTGGAATGACGGGGACAGCAAAGCAGGATGAAATCATAAAAGAAATGGCAATAGTGCCTGGGGTGAAAATATTAGAAGAAGAGACGCTTCAGGCATGTTCAAAATGCTTGAAGCGTCTTTTTTGTATTCACCGGATTGCGATGCCAGCCGCTTTACGCACTTCATCCGCCAGGCGGTGAATTTCGGCGCGGGCTTGTGTATCTGTGGTCAGCTCGTAGATGCTGGCCAATAACCGGATGAGCGTATCCGCGTCCTTGGTGTTCATTTTAATGCTGCCCTCCTGGGGGACGGGAGAAGCGGTTATGGGGATGGCGCAGTCTAATCCTTCTGCCATGTATGTTCACCTACTCTCCGGGGTGGGTTGTTTGTTGAAGTCCAGTACGGCAGCATCGCCAGCAGAAACGCACTGACAATGCCCGATCTGATCCGCTCCTTGTAATAAGGGATTTGCGAGATCAGAATGAATGAGGCTGAAATGGTCGAGAAGGCATACAGAAGGAAAAGGGTCCAATCAATGAATAGAGACATGATCAATCCCCCTCCTTCTCGTAAACAAGATATTTGGCGAAATTGTTGTTTTTGACGATGTCCTGCAGCTCCTGCGATAAATGACGGTAACGATGAATGGATAACGATACGCTGATGGAGGCGTTGTTGAGATCATCCCGTTTGTCCCGAAATCGGGGGAGAAACCATTCCAACCATTTTAGAGGCATGCTTGTCATCCTCCCCTGTTGTCAGGGGTGTCCTTCTTGATATTTTTGAACCATTCGATCATCGGCGCCATCACACCTTCGCGTTCCTTGTCCAAAATCTCCTGCAGCCGGTCCCGGTCCTCTTCCGCCCTGTCCAGCAAACTGCGTGGCACCAAGTCACCACGGATAAGCATCCGGACGATATAGAGCACCACAATGAGCAGGACAATAGCCAGAATAAGTGAAAGGCCATACTTTTCCGCCAGCTGCGCAAGCTTTTCAATGGATGTCAATTGTTCCGGATCCATCCTGGTGACCTCCTCTTTAAATACAAAAAATAGCCTCACGTCAGTGGGGCTTAGATGGTTAATGAGACTTTTTGTTAGGTCTCAAAGGCTGTCCATTTGCATATCCGAGCTTACCCATAGTCCTCGCCGACTTCAATCGTGATCACGGTACCGGGTTCACCCCAAGACAGAGAGAGGGGCGGCCTTTCGAAAAGGTCAATACCGCAGGCGGATCATTGGTCATATTTCCGTTCATGACTTGGTCCCCTCCTTAATCTGCATGCTCTGCATAAGCGGTTCAATCGGCTTCTCCTGAATGACCGGAAAGACATAGTCGACTGAAAAATGCAGCATATTCTCTATCATTTCATGTTTCATATTCGTGCCGTGATAATAGGCCCCATCCATGCCGATAAGCGCCAGATGCTCATACAAGCTCTCGGCTATATCCCTCACCATTTCAGGTGTTTGGCCCCCAGCCTTATAACCAATATCGAAGGTATGCACCCGCCGGTACCGGTTGTTCAGCTCTTGAGTCTGCACGACCTTGACCAGCTTCACGATAAAGCACGGCTGCTGCTCGTCTTCATTCTCTTCCCCGTAAATCTCTATGTCCGGAAACCAACTTTCGAGATTCGCGAGAAGACCTTCATAAATCCGGTTGATCGTAACCAGAATCATCCCTTATTCTCCTTCCTTCCGCCCGATTCCCTGATTTTTGACGCTCACTCCTTTGCCGCCCGACTGCTGCTTGTGTGTCTCATCCCGGCCGATCATCCTCCTGTTTCCCATGATGGCTGATGCTTGCTTCTTCCGCCTAGTTTAACGCCATCCGACAGGGCCCTTTCGGCGAATAATCCCGCTTGTTGATTGGCTTCCCGCTTGTCCTTGCCTCGTTTGCTTCATTTGTTCATGTTATCATAATAACACGGTTTTACGAACAAATGTTCTCATATATGTCCAGATTTTGTCCAGCATATGCCTCCCACAGGGATGAAAAAAGACGAACAGTCCGCGACCGTCCGTCTTTTTGCTTTGCCCGATTCCGTTTTTCGCAAGCGGTGATCAAGGGTTCTGAATACTCATCTCCCAGCTTGCGGATGGTCCGGCGAACCTCCTGCTCCTGTGATCGCGCCGTACTCCTCAATGGATTTGCGCCTCCAACTGTAAAGCGTCGAACGGGAAACTCCCAGCTCGTCCATAATCGCCGATGCGTGCATATCCTCCATGAATTCCAGCCGCAGCAGCTGCCCATATTCAGGTTTATACTCACCCAGTACCTCGATCGCCCACTCGATCTGCTTCTTCTCCTGCTCGATCCTCTGCAGCTCGCTGATTCGCTCAATCACTTCATCGTAACCGCCGCGGGCGCCCGACCTTGCTTCAATGACCTTCTCAATCTTGCCCTTCAGCTCCCGCAGCAGCTTCTCGTCTTCCTCGTCTGCAGGACTGAGACCGCTAACCTCCCTCAGCTGACTGTGCGTTCCCGTCTTGTATTGGGTAAGGTAAGCATGGGCTGTCGTTTCCAGCTTCTGCTCCCGTTTGTTCAAATACATATAGGAAGGAAGCCCGCGCAGCTGACGGTGAAGCTCCTG
Source organism: Paenibacillus sp. JT31N11 (assembly GCF_056269285.1). Classification (NCBI taxonomy): domain Bacteria; kingdom Bacillati; phylum Bacillota; class Bacilli; order Caryophanales; family Paenibacillaceae; genus Paenibacillus; species Paenibacillus sp. JT31N11. Next base: position 215,360 of record NZ_JBWDNQ010000010.1, on the reverse strand, counting down.
AAGCTGATCATCCTGACGAAATGAACTGATATAGATCCCGTTGCCTACCGGCTGCTTCTCCAGCACCTTGATCCGGGCAGTCAATCGCTTGTAGGAGCGCAGCTGCTCGAGAGCTGTCTGCCCGTAGTAAAATTCTGTCATATTCTGATCTCTCCTTCCCCTTTGATTGATAATTAAATTATCATTATAGACAGCATTAATGAGCTATTTCGGGATAAAGGAACTTTCCTTCATCAAGAAAATCAATCTTCAGGTATCGTCAACTGAGGACTCGCAAAGAATTTGGAACAATCGCTAAAACCCTGTGGAAACGCTCATTTTCGATAAGAAGAAAATCCGGTTGACATCGAAAATAAAATTATCTATACTATTGAACAAGATAATTATTTTATCATTAAGAAGCAAATCAGGACCGGATCCTCGATCGGTAAGATTATTATAAAAGATAATTATTTTATCCGTCAAGCGATTTGGAAATATTGTTGGAGGTCATAAATATGAGTATGGGAGCAATGCTGATTCGCCTTCGGGAGGAAAAGGGCTTAACGCAGGCCGATGTCGCCGCGAAGCTCGGAATCAAGAGGGCCCGTTACAATGCCTGGGAGAATAATATCGCCAAGCCCCGTGTTGCGATGCTCAATCAATTGGCTAATTTCTATGGCGTAAATCCCGATTTTCTGCTAGGCTTTGAATCACACACCCCTCTTCCCGAGTGGGCAACCTCCAGGGACAAGCGCGATTTCAAGAAGATGCTGGAGGAAGACGAGGTCGTCATGTTCGACGGCGTGCCGATCAGCGATGTCGGGAAGCAGCGCGTCATGGACGTACTGACCGGGTTGTTCTGGGAAGCGAAGCAGATGAACAAGAGGAAGAAGAAATAACCGCTAACGATAAAAGGTGATGCCATGAATGAAATCATAACCAAACTCATCCGCCGGTTTCAGACCAACGATCCTTTTGAGATTGCGCGTGGGCTTGGAATTCATATCCGGTTTCTGGAGCTTGCGGAAGGCACCCGCGGCCTGTATTACAAGAAGCTGCGCAGGCGCTTTATTGTCATTAACGATCAGCTCGACGACAACTGGCAGCGCTTCGTCTGTGCCCACGAGCTGGCTCATGACCGTCTCCATCCCGGACTTAGCCGATTCTTGCTGGACGAGCAATCCTTCTATAATGTCGGAAAATACGAACGGCAGGCCAATAAATTTGCCGTCCGGCTGCTGACAGCCAGCAGTCCTCCTGTCAAAGGAGAAACGATTGAGAAGCTGCTGAAGCGCAACGGCATCCCTGAAGAGATGCAAAGCTTTTTCTACTAACAGCGGCAAGCTCGATCTCTTTTTATTTTGCATAAGGGATTGGCTGGCGACTTCGGCGGCGGCGCTCAAATTTTTCTTGCCTCTGCAATAACGCATGAAACTTAAAATTTTCCGATATTAACACACGCGCGAATGCTCAGCCATTGCGCGTGTTTTTATTTGCCTGATTTCCCGGTCTGATGCATAACAACCGGTATCGATACGCTGCATTCCTGAAACTCTCGATTTACATCCGCCGATAGATATGGTAATTTATAAACAACCAAACATCCTATGTTTAAGAATGAAGGTGTAAAGATGCTCCAACAACCAACCCGATTAACCCTTGTCGAGCAGGTAGCCCGTCAAATAGAAGCCATGATTGAATCCGGCGATTGGGCTGTAGGCACCCGCATACCGGCTGAACCGGAATTAATGACGCAGCTTCAGGTTAGCCGAAATACATTAAGAGAGGCAATCCGTGCGCTGATTCATGCCGGGCTGCTCAAGACGCGGCAGGGTGACGGAACCTATGTCAGCTCCTCCAGCGCCTTGGGCTCACTCATTCAGCGGCGGGTCCTTCGATCCGATCTGCTGCAAACGCTGGAGGTTCGGCATGCGCTGGAAAGAGAAGCGGCGTACCTTGCAGCCACCCGCCGTAATGACATGGATATTAAAACCATCAGCTCCCATCTGGATGCCTGTCAGAGAGCTGTTCGGAACCAGGACCAGAATGCCTATATCTCTGCGGATATTCTGCTGCACCAAGCGATCATAGCAGCAGCCCATAATGACGTACTGATGGACTTGTACAGCCATATCAGCGGGGCTTTGCAGCAATCCATTACCTATCTGGTTGAGCTGCGGAGCCGGAATTTGCATGAAGAATTTCATCAACAGCTGGTTGAAGCCATTATTGCCGGGGATGCCGATAAGGCAGTCGAAGCGGTACAGTTATATATCAAGCAGTCCCGAATTGATCTGGAGAGCCCAGTGGAGGAATCACCATGAGCACAGGCAATGAACTAAGGCTGCATCCATCGCAATTGGAATCTGCCAGCCGCACGCAAGGAAGTCTGTTGATCCTCGGTTTTATTTTTATAGCCGTAAATATGCGGGCGCCTCTAACCTCCGTTGGTCCGCTGATCGGATCAATCCGCGATTCCTTGGGAATCTCCAGCACCCTTGCCGGCAGCATTACGACGTTACCTCTGCTTGCCTTTGCCTTATTATCGCCATTTGCTCCTGCGCTGGCCCGTCGTTACGGGATGGAACGGGTGCTCCTGTATGCTCTGTTTGCGCTTGTTCTGGGCACAGCTTTGAGATCGGCCACCAATGGACTTGGCGCCTTGTTCGGAGGTACTATTCTGATCGGGCTTGCCATCGCGGTTTGCAATGTCCTGCTGCCAAGTCTGATCAAACGGGAGTATCCGCATAAAATCGGGATGATGACGGGAATATATTCGGTTTCGATGAATTTATGCGGGGCGATCGCAACCGGGATCAGCGTCCCCTTGGCCAGTCATATTTGGCTGGGCTGGAGAGGGGTACTTGGCTTCTGGGGGATTCTTGCCTTGATTGCCATATTAATCTGGCTGCCTCAGCTGCACAGCCGCCGGGCTTCATCTCCTGCAGCATCCGGTGCCGCCATGCCGCAAGGGAATATATGGCGGTCTCCGCTCGCCTGGAAGGTAACCTTATTCATGGGGCTGCAGTCGCTTATTTTCTATATCACCTTAACCTGGCTGCCGGAAATCCTTGTGGAGCGGGGAATGAGCTCAAGTACAGCAGGCTGGATGCTATCGCTTATGCAGTTCGCTCTTCTTCCCTGCACATTCATTGTTCCGATTCTGGCCGGGCGGATGAAGAACCAGCAGCCCCTTGTGATCGTATGCGCCTTATTATATCTGATCGGTTTTGGCGGACTTTTCTTTCGAAATATTAGCCTGGTTCCGCTTTGGGCAATCATTCTTGGCATTGCCGGAGGCATCTCTTTCAGCCTGGCCATGATGTTCTTCAGCCTGCGCACCAGACATGCCCAAGAAGCAGCCCGCCTGTCCGGGATGGCGCAGTCTGTCGGGTATTTGCTCGCTGCAATTGGCCCGGTCCTGTTCGGCATGCTTCATGATATGCTCGGCAGCTGGACATCTCCCCTGTTGATGCTGGTCACTGCCAGTGTTCTGATCGCTGTTTTTGGCATGGGTGCGTCAAGGAATCAATACATTGGGGAGACCAATTAATACATCTTGTCCCTCTCTTGAAATATTTCTTAATCTAAATGTCATATCCCCTTCATCTGATTTTAAGATTAGCCGCCTATAATAAGAACTAACAACCCCCCTTTATTAATATAGAACGACTTGGACCCGCATATGATGCGGGTCACTTTTTTTATAGCAGAAAGGAACGGCTGTCTCTGTCCTTTGGCGGCGCAGTCAGTTTCTTCCCTTAGACCTTATATAGCAATCGAAAATGGTGAAACTTTTAATTTCCATAAGTCAAAAAAGCCATTTCCACAAAAGGGAGAATGGCTTCATTCACGAGTATGACCTTATTATGATTCAGCTGGCATTCTCCACATTCATAATGTCCAAAAAAGGAACCTTCGTAATTTCACCAAGATTCTCCATATGTACAAGCCTCGTCCGGGCATCCATTAAAACAATTCTGCCTTGAACTTTGTTCTCCCAACCCCATACCGTCAACAACAGCTCCGAATCCTCCTGCTTGGCTTCTGTAAGCCTCTCACCGAGCTCTTCGAGCTGAAACTCATCTCTTGTTGGCCTTTTTGGCGCTTTAGCCATGCCTGTCCATTCCTCTCTGTCACTAAATTTACTCTGCAGGTTCCAATAAAAAAAGAAACAGGCCGCTTCCCCGACTAAGGTTTGCAGCCCATCAACGTCGTTTTGTCATTCCCGGATTTCTTGCTGTCGCTGGCCTCGGGCGGTACACAGCAGCTTTTGCCTGACGATCTGCCATTATAAATTTCCTACCCTTAACATTACCATAATAATTAGCAAGAAGAAACGGCTTCGCCGTCCACCGGCAGCGTATATTTAGTTTAAGCAAAGTATGGACCAAATTTTATACTTTCTACTATTTTGATAAAGAATAAATAATGATACGCTATCCAAAGAGGCCGTACTGCAGAAAATCCTTTGTTTTCCGCATCCATTTGTGACATCATAAAGCATGACGAAGAAACCGGCTGTCCATCAGGCTGGTTTGAGGTCGGAAGGAAGATGATCATGGACGACATAAAATCTGTAACGGTAGAGTTCAATGGCAACACGTACAAATTGCTGGCCGATCCTGATATAACGGGACGGCTGCTGACAGAAGGCAGATTTCAGGCTAACGATCATGAATTTTCTGTGCATGCTGTCGACCGTGAGGGAAAGGATTGCCATATTTATTGGATTCTGCCGGTAGTTGATGGCGTTGCCATTGACTCACTGAACTGGGCGCATATTGACCGCGTCGAGTATGACTAACCGCCAGAGCTTCAGATTGCCCATTGTTTAATCAAATGACGAAGAAATCCCCGATCAGCTTAGGGGCTGAACGGGGATTATGTTATGACCATTCATTTAAAAATTGGTTGCGGGGGCAGGATTTGAACCTGCGGCCTTCGGGTTATGAGCCCGACGAGCTACCGGGCTGCTCCACCCCGCGTCATTGCTTCATCCGGTTTTACCGGGAGATCATAGTATAACCCATATCATCTGAATAAGCAAATGATATCTTCAATTTCTTTTCGACTCCTGATACCTGCTTAGGCCACAGCCCATTTTGAACCAGGCAGGTATCACGATCTGTTCATTGTGAATAGGCTAAGTCATCAAAGTATTGGAGGTTGAACAATGGCGATCCATCCTTATGCATATCCATATTTCCGATATCCACAGCCTTATTTTCAGCCCTATTACGCACACCCCCCCGTCCATCCATACCCGTATCATCCCTGGGTATATCCTACTGGACGCGAGCCCTATTGGAACCAAGTAGGAGGACATGGGATCGGGTTTAACGCGGATGGCCATCTTGGACCATTCGGCGCCGGCATTCATGCTGGCGGTCATCTTGGCAGCGGATATGGGGCCCCTCTCTCACCGGATGGCAGCCTTGATCCGCAGGCAGCCGGCAATTTTGGCGGCGGATATGGCTTGGGCATTAATGCCGGCGGCCACATTGGCGGCGATAAAGGATTAGGCGTGCAGGCAGGCGGTCATCTCGGCACCCATGGGGTTGGCGTCCAGGCTGGCGGGAATATTGCCGGTCATGGAGTTGGTATGAACACCGGCTTCAATTGGGGTTAAGCTCTCCTCTATATTCCTGTTAGAGCGCCTGCAGCGGCGCTCTTTTTTCTTTCTCATATTGCTTGCAGCCTGACCATAGTACCGGTTTTTCGCCAATTTGCGACATTCTTAATCGGCCAATCATCATCTTCATGGAAGCACCGTAATGAGTGCATATGTAATAGAAGCTTCGCGTTCCCTGCCGTTTTTTCTTCGAAAACAGGGCGTTGAGCCTTCTCATGGCTTGTGTCTTGCGAACGAATCGTGATAAGTTGCGCATGATCGTCTATAATAGGGGTAGAGAACTACGGACCGCAGTCATGCAAGCGCTTAATTTTTGTTTTCGGGGGGAGCTACATACAATGAGAGGGGCAACATTTTCTCCGATGTTTCGCAGATTTCTGATTTCATATTTAATCGTGCTCCTGCTTCCCAACGTAGCCGGCTATATGTCCTACAGAGCTTCCGTTAAGGTAGCGGGGACCAGTTCTGTCGAGAACAGCCGTGCGCTGCTCAACCAGAGCAAGGAAATTCTCGAAACCCGTCTCAACGAGGTGGAGGCCTTTACCAAGCAGCTGGCCATCAATAAGGACCTGAATCTGATCATGACAGAGAAGAATCAGCACGATGCCAATAATGTATTCGGGCTGCTCGGCATGTCGAAGGACATTGCCAACTATACAAGGGCCAATGATTTTCTGCAGAACTTCTATATCTATCTGGACAACTATAATGTTGTCCTGACGGCGGATTCCTTGTATTATCGGCCGGAGCATTTCTACGAGCTGAATCACTATAAAGATATGACTTTCGAGCAGTGGAAGACGACGATTTTGGATAAATTCCACGAAAATGAAATTATCCCTCTCCGCCCCTATATCAAGAGCAGCGCGCAGAACTCGGACATCACGTTCCAGAGCTCGGTCATTACATTCATCCAGTCGCTGCCAATCAACAGCTTGAATAAACCGCGGGCAACCGTTGTCGTGACGATAGACGAACAGAAGATCGGCCGGCTGCTAAGCGGCATGTTCGGGCAAAATGGAGGCTGGGGCTTCATAACCGACAACAAGGGCAACACCCTTATTTCCCAAGGCATCGATGACGCGTCGATTAAGAAGCTGTCTCATATCCCTTCGGGGCAAGCGGGCGACCTGGATACCCTTGAGAACGGAATGCTTCTCATTACCGTGCAATCGGCCACAACTGGCTGGCTGTATACCGCTGGCATTCCTGAAGAGATGGTCATGCAGCAGGCCAACCAGATCAAGTATGTGACCTGGATGTTCACGGCAGGCGCTCTGATAATCGGTCTGCTGATTATATTGATGCTCGCTTACCGCAATACGGCTCCGATCGCCCGGCTGCTTAGCGTCTTTAAGGACCAGGCCGAGTCCGGGTCCGGCCGCTACAAGAATGAGTACGATTTTCTGTCAGGCAATATTTCGAATCTGATCGACAACAACAAGCTGCTCGAGTCGGAGCTGAACAAGCAGCTGCCCCTGCTGCGCGACGCCTTCATCAAGCGGCTTCTGGTAGGCGAATTTTATTCGCTGGACGAGATCGAGGCGGTTTCATCCCAGGCAGGCATCAGTGTGGGTTCCGCACAAGGTCATGTTTGCGTTATAAAGCTGAACGGTTATGGAGAAATCGACAACGAGGAAATCATTCATGAATTAAGCCTCGCCCGGCTGCTGCTCAAGAAGCTGCTCCAGGAAGAGGATGAAGAGCTGCTCGTGACCGACCTAGGCTCGGATAAAATCGCCCTTCTGTACCCTCGGAAAGCGGAGCCTCAGGATGAAGCCGACAATTTGGTTGAGAGCCGGATGACACAGCTGGCCGAAGAGATATTCAACCAATACAGGCTTACTGTGAGTATCGGCATCGGCAATCCCTACCAGACGCTAAGAGATATAAGCCGTTCGTTCGACGAGGCGCAGCAGGCATCGGAATATGCCGTGTATGGCGGTGAAAGAAGAGTGGTATGGTACCTTGATACAGCCAGAGAAACATCGATGTACTATTACCCCATCGATACCCAGCAGCGACTGCTGAACACGCTGAAGGTTGGTGAATACGACGAAGCCAAACGGATTCTGGATCAGATCCTGCTCAAAAACTTCGAGGAGCGCGAGCTTTCCTATGATATGAGGCAGCAGCTGATCGTCGAGCTCAAGGGAACGATCCTCAAGCTGATGGATCAGAAGTCGTTTCAGGATGAGGCGTTTAACGAGTCGGTCAGAAATGAAATTGCACAAATTCAACCACTTGATGCGGTTGAACAGCTCAGAAGCCGGCTCGATACGCTGATGAGGAATATATGCAGCGCGATCGCCAAGCAAAAATCCGACGATGTCGATGAAACGATCCGCGCCATCATGGTCCATATCCAAAATCAATATACGGATCCGGATCTAACATTGTACCGGATTGCCGAATCGGTGCAGCGTCCGGAGCGGTTCATCTCCCATCTGTTCAAGGAGCAAACCGGAGAGAACCTCTCCGATTATCTCGAACGGATCAGGATGAACAAAGCTTCCGATCTGCTGATCCAAAACGAGCTGACGATCGATGAAATTTCTGCGCAGGTAGGCTATAACAGCGCGCATTCCTTCCGGAGAGCGTTCAAGCGCGTCAAGGGGGTAGCTCCAAGCGCCTACCGGCAAACATCGGAATAGCATGATCGCCAAAGCCTGTCCAACCTATGGACAGGCTTTTCTTTGTCCTTGCAGAATCACAATTATCCATTCTGAAGGTCTAATGGAAGTACCGGCGCTTGCCGCCTAAGGACGGCGACTGCCGTTCCTTCTTTTGCCCTTGTTTCCGGTGCAAAATGTACGCTTCCGGGGAACTGTACGCTCGAATATTCTGCGCAATTGTACGCTGATTTAGACGGATTTGTACCTTTACGGGCCATTGATGAAATCGGTATCATTTGAGGTGGGCAAGAGAAGAAAGCGTTCACAACAGAGCTGCGGCACGAACATATTCTATTGCCGCTGCGAATCAAGGGGGGATTCATCTGGGCACGATAACAGCAGCAAATCAAGAGAAAACGAAGTCGCGGGGGATGCTCTCCAACCTGGGAACCATGGCGGGTCGGAGCTTAAGAAAGCACTGGCAGCTCTACCTGCTGGTCATTCCTCCATTGCTTTATTTTGTTATTTTCAAGTATATCCCGATGTTCAACGCGGTGCTGGCCTTTAAGGATTACAATGTTCTCAAGGGCATTTGGGGCAGTCCATGGGTCGGGACCAAATATTTTGAGCAGTTCTTTCATAATCCAGTGTTCATGACGCTGCTGAAAAACACCTTGCTAATGTCCTTGTATTTGCTGGTTATCAGCTTTCCGATACCGATCATACTGGCGCTGGCGCTCAATGAAGTGAAAAGCGCGGGATTCAAGCGCGTCGTACAATTGGTCACCTACGCGCCTTACTTTATTTCCACTGTCGTCATGGTATCCATCATTATGCTGTTTCTTGCTCCAAGCACGGGGCTTGTCAATAAAATTCTCGAAGCGACCGGTTCCGAATCCATCAATTTTCTAGGCAATTCGGGCATGTTCCGTTCGATCTATGTCTGGTCGGACATTTGGCAGACCGCGGGCTATTCCGCCGTTATTTATTTGGCAGCGCTTGCGGGTGTCGATCCCTCTCTCTACGAGGCGGCCAAGGTTGACGGCGCTTCGCGCATCCAGAAAATTTGGAATGTGGATGTACCGGGGATTTTGCCTGCAGCCGTCATTATCCTCATTCTGAATGTCGGCAATATGATGGCGATCGGATTTGAGAAAATTTATTTGCTGCAAAATCCGTTGAACACGACGACATCCGAAATTATTTCCACCTATGTGTACAAGATCGGACTGCTCAACGCGAACTACAGCTTCGCGACGGCGGTCGGACTGTTCAACTCCGTTATCAATCTGGTTCTGCTTATAATGGTCAATACGATTGCCAAACGACTCTCCAACAACAGCCTTTGGTAGAGGCTTCGTACAGAAAGGAGCCATTGCTATGGCGAGCATAAGACATACCGTCCGCGAGTCGTTGGGAGACCGGATGTTTCTCGGACTGATTTATCTGTTTCTAATTCTAGTTCTGGTCGCAACGCTTTATCCGCTTATTTTTATTATCAGTTCATCATTCAGCAGCCCCTCTGCCGTATCGGGCGGCCGTGTATGGCTGTGGCCGGTGGAAGCGACCTTTGCCGGCTACAAGGCGGCGTTCCAGAACAGCCAGATCGTGACGGGTTATGCAAACTCATTGTTCTATACCGTTGCCGGCACGCTGATCAGCGTCGTGCTGACGACCATGATCGCCTACCCGCTGTCGCGAAAAACATTCTTCGGGCGCAGCGGACTGATGATGTTTATCGTATTCACCATGCTGTTCAACGGCGGTCTCATTCCGACCTATCTGGTGGTCAAAGCCGTCGGCTTAATCGATACACGCTGGGCTCTGCTGCTGCCCAATGCAATCTGGGTATGGCAGGTTATCATCGCCCGGACGTTCTTCGCCACCTCCATTCCCGACGAGCTGGCGGAGGCCGCAGAGATTGACGGCTGCAGCGACCTGCGCTTCATATTCAGCATTGTTCTGCCGCTTTCCAAACCGATTCTCGCCGTATTGACGTTAATGTACGCTGTCGGACAATGGAACGCCTATTTCGACGCCCTGATTTATTTGAAATCCAACAGTCTGTTTCCACTGCAGCTGTTCCTCCGGTCGATCCTAATTCTGAATGCGAATACCGGCACCTTAGGAGCGGGAGAAATTGCCGAGAAGCAGCAGTTGGCCAGTTTGATGAAGTATTCAATCATCGTCGTGTCCAGCTTGCCGGTGCTGATTTTGTACCCGTTTGTTCAGCGCTATTTTGTCCAGGGAATGCTGATCGGCTCCGTGAAGGGCTGATGCCATGGCACTCATCCGGACCTCCCTTGAAAGGGGGAATGCTTATGTAGCTGGAGATTTGCGGATCATTCCGTATCCATTCATCTTAAAAAAGGGAGAGGTTGCATTTTGAAAAAGAAGTGGACAATAGCCGCAGCATGCGTGTTGGCTTTTAGCATTATCCTGGCCGGTTGCTCCAAGGATACCAATACGGGAACAAACGGAGGCGCTGCTGCCAATACGCCGTCTACAGGCACTGCCGAAGCGCCGACAGCCGAGAATCCGGTAACGATCAAAGTATTTGCAAATGAAGATACGGTTAACAACCAGAATCTGGAGACCAATGAATTTACAAAGCTTGTTGAAAAACAGCAAAACATTAAATTCGAATGGACGACAGTGCCTTTTGACGGCGCTCCTGAAAAAAGACAAATTTCGCTGGCAAGCGGCGATTATCCTGATCTGTATCTGCTTGTGGCCTATATCGACCATTTCAGCCAAAACGATCTGCTGCGCTATGGTCAACAGGGCGTTATCCTGCCGCTGAACGATCTGATCGATCAATATGCTCCGAATCTGAAGAAGACGCTTGATGAAAATCCGGACTACAAAGCAATGAATACGGCACCGGACGGCAAAATTTACGGCATCAACGGGCTTAGTGCCTGCTACCACTGTTCCTTCCCGAACAAAATGTGGGTTAACAGCTCATGGATGAAGAAGCTGGGCATCGAGACACCGAAGACGCCTGAAGATTTCAAGAAAATGCTGGAAGCCTTCAAGAACGACGATCCGAACGGCAACGGAAAAAAAGACGAAGTGCCTCTTAGCGGTTCAACAGAAACCTTTGGCGTACATGTCATTCCCTATTTGATGAATGCCTTCATCTACGATGACGACCACACCTACCTGACGATGAAAGACGGAAAAGTGGATCTCGCAGCCAATAAACCCGAATGGAAAGAAGGCCTTGCCTACATCAAGTCACTGTATGATGATGGGCTGATCGATCCAGGCGCATTCACACAAAACGCCGACGCTTTCAAGAAAATCGGCGAAAATGCCGACGGTCAAATTCTCGGTGCTGGTGCAGCCATGCACCCCGCAATTTTCCTGGATATCGCCGACGGCAACCGCAATTCCAAGGATTATGATTCGATTCCCCCTCTGACCGGACCAAACGGTATAAACTATGCGACCATCCAGTATACCGGCAACCAGGGGGCATCATTTGTGCTCACGAACAAAGCGAGCGAGGAAGCGCAAATCGCCGCTGTTAAGATGCTTGATTCCATCTACACCTTCGACGGTCAAATACAGGCGAATGCCGGTATCGAAGGCACCGACTGGCGGAAGCCGCAGGACGGAGAGAAAGCGCTCGACAGCACTGTTCAGCCGCTATGGGTAACGCTCCCGCAGAAGAGCGGCGAGAAGCCGCGCAACAACTCGTGGGGCTCGCTGGGTCAATACGATCTGGATGCCGCATTCCGCAACTCACAGGTGCAGTCAACGGATATCTATAATGATGACGGCTACGAGCGCAGATTGTTCGACGCCACCAAAAACAACTATGACGGCAAGCAGCCGGCTGAAATATTCCCTTACTGGGGCGTCTGGATCGATCCGGCTTCCGCCGATCAGGCTGGCATGCTGCAAACGAATATCACCACCTACATCGATCAAAACGCCCTGCAGTTCATCACAGGCGGCAAGAGCCTCGATAAAGACTGGGATGCGTACATCAAAGGATTTGACGGTCTGGATCTGACGAACTATCTGGACATCATGCAAAAATCATACGATTCCTCCGCCTTTTCGAAGAAATAAGATTAATCAAGAGGAACAGGCTGACGCTCGTCTTTTGGATCATGACAGATAAAAACATTTGAGGCTTTTTGCATAAGTTCAATCGAACTTGTGCAAGAAGCCTCTTTTTGTGTTTCTTTAAAGTCTCGCAATATTCAATCCTTGGCCTATCACATTATCGATCTACTTTGCATTTAATATAGAGCAACTAATAGAAAAGAGGTGATTGTATGGCTTGTGCAAGAGCTATTCCTCAGCCCGATTTAGTATTGATCAGTTGGACAAGAAACCCTCTGGTTCCCGGTTCAGCCCGCCGCATTATTTCTGCTCGCGTTATTGGCAGCGCAGTACCGTGCAGAGCAAGTCTGGTACCAAATGGATTGCTTATCAATGCTCTGAACTGTTTATTAGACAATGATATTGGATTCAAGATTGTATTCCGTAAAAAAACTTCAAATATCAGCGGATATTTGCTGCTGCAGCGCAACTAGTTGTTTTTTAATGGGGCAGCGAATCCGCTGCTCCCTTTTGTATTTGCGCTGATGATTTCCTGATGCCCACGGTATCAAAATCTGTTTCCAACATAACAAGTTACTTATAATTCACGAAAATACATGTATGGATTAACAAGTATCTCCCTTGCTCCTCCAGTATTAATTCCCTGCGGTTTCCATCTTGGGCTAATGCCACTCCGTAACAACTGCCCACTCATACCCGGGTACATGTGCATAAGTTAAAGAGTACCGAAAAACAAGGAGGTGCTTTGGATGTCCGGTGTAGTTGGCGGCGTTGGCTATGGTGGATTTGGCACAGGGATTGGCATTATTCTCGTACTCTTTATCTTGCTTGTCATAATCGCATGCAGCTGTGGAGTTGGAAAATTCGGTTATTAATTTAAGCTTTGGAACGTAAACCTCCGATCACGTTCCGGACTTGCAAAACTTCCCCTAAAAAGACCCGCCTTGCGGGTCTTTTTTTACCTTTCCAACACTTATATCCTTGCTTGCTGAGGCTGGCATGCCTCATCCCCTAATAATGGAGCGGCTCGGATCCGCTAAAAAAGGCTTTACTGCCAAGGAATGTGACCTTTTCGCGACTTTCACGTCCTCTCGGACTGTCTTGGAGTCGTGATGTGATGCATTTAACCGGCTGCAGCTTTATATGATCAATCTTCTTAATTGCCTTTAAAATACCGCACCCGGCATGCCCCCTTTCAACAAAAAAAGCCGCAAGAGCGGCTCTTGATAAAGTGATCTACAACAGGGTGCGATGACTCACGCCCTCTTGTAAAAAACTTTGGGGCATCAAACCCCACCTCACACCAAACTCTTGACGACTGGCGTCTAAGGTCATATGATCTATAACCCACAGCATGTCCGAGTCATACATATGATAAAGGTACAGTAGGTATCACCCGGAGCGCTTCGCTCCTTTATGATCCAACTGTACCTCTTAGGTATAGACAGCTGTGGACACTACTTTTACATAAAATGGACATTTTCATTTAAAGATAAAGCAGTGAGTTCGCTACAGACTCAATACCTTCTGTAATTTTCCAATCAATGGTCATTGCAATAATCCCAACCGGAGAATCGTAGAATGGTAGCAGCTCGTGAGTTCCCTCTTAGAAAACGGTATTCGATGACACTTTTCACATCAAAATCAACAATTTGATTGACTGCCCTCTCAACATTCCGGGTGCATTGTCGGGCACTTTTATAAGCAGCCACCTGTTTATCTGTTTCAGGAGGAGTGCTTTCAAAGTCATCAACAATACCCTTCAAACGTCTATACCTTGAAGTAACGACTTAGCCATATCTATATCGCTTGAATCCCCGAGTACCGTTCCCCAACGTGCCGGGGGTTTTTCAGTTTGCTTCATAGCCAGCTTATAACCCGAACCTTAGGCAAACACCATTCCGTAACAAACATCCAATCATGTTGAGTTAGGCATGCATAATTTAAAGCGTACCCAAACTCAAGGAGGTGATCTTAATGAGTTGTGGTGGCGTTGTTGGTGGTGTCGGTACTGGCTCAGGAATCGGATTTATCCTCGTACTCTTTATCTTGCTGGTCATTATCGCTTGCAGTTGTGGCAGATTCGGTTATTAAATAAAGCTTCGGAGCGTATCCGCCTATACATTCCGGACATGTGAAACTCCTCCTTAAAAGACCCGGATTACGGGTCTTTTGCCATGTTGATTATCATCCGCACTGTTGGTGGTTTGGCTTATGTTCTTCGATATTCATTGTGTTGTATGGAACAATTCATTTCCTAGTTCAGTCGAATGGCATAATCATAGTTGTCATCTTCGCTTGACGGCGGCCCCGCAAACGGTGGCTTATACCCGTAATGCGCCTCGAACGTGGCAATTACCAGCTGCCCCCGAAACTCAGAATCGGAACCATCAAAATAAACCCATTGCTTGGAACCTACAGTTTCAGTTGCCCGCCGGTCTCCCTGATCTTCTGCCACAATATCAAATCCAGCAGATGCCCCAGCCAGCGCTTGAGCTCACGCCAACCAACCGGCTCGTCATTATCGACGGCTTGGCGCATACGGGAAAGAGGTAGTATTGACAATTTGTCATTTGTCATGAAATCACCTCATCAAGTTTGACCCATATCACACAACCCTGCTTATGTTCGTAAGGGATTGGATCCGGCAGGATCATGCGTTCCGCAGCACCCACGCCCATGGCCGCTTGTATTCGATATCACTTGTCCGGACATGGTGCATATCTTTTTGCCTTTCGAGCAAACTTGCAGACCATTAATTTTTTTCGGGAGTAACTGCCAATCTCGCGCCGGATGCGGTGCATTTAAAGCAGAATAAGAAGAAACAAACTGAGGATTAGTGCAAAAAGAGCGAAGATTAGATGAGTGGAAGTGTCACAGGAAGCTGAAGAAGAATTAAGACGAATTAATGCGAACATGAGGTAAAGCCAGAAATGGCTTTTCTTTTTCACAAATAACCAAACGTACACTCCCATCAGGAGGAATGCTATCGATCCGGACGATTGAACTCGATGAGAGCATCATGAAAATGGTCAAGGCCCTTATAAAGCGTTAGACCAAGATGCGAATGGTGGCTAAGAATTTTGACCCCGAGTATCATGATAATAAATTCATCTTCTGCAACGATAAGGGTTACCCCTTTGTTCAGAAATTTGTTCAGACACGAATGGACAGAATCTTAAGAAGAAACGGACATTCGTAAAAAGGCCACTCCTCATATTTTCCGCCGCACACATGTAAGCATGTTGGCTGAAGCTGGTGTCGATCTTCCTACAATCATGCAACGCGTTGGGCATGATGATTCCAAGACAACGTTGAAAATCTATATACATATTACGGAGAGGATGCAAAGGAACACATCTGAAACGGTGAATGTTCACTTCTCGGAACTTCTCAATGGAGCTATTTTGCAAGGTATGTGAGGTTTTTGTGGGTTTTATACAAAAACGGGACCCCGAAGGGTCCCGTTTTCCTTGATATATAAGGTTTTTTGGTCGGATGATTACATCATGCCGCCCATGCCGCCCATACCACCCATGCCGCCCATGTCAGGCATGCCTGGTTTGTCTTTTTCCGGTTTGTCGGCAACAACCGCTTCGGTTGTCAGGAACATCGCTGCAACGGAAGCTGCGTTTTGCAGAGCGGAACGCGTTACTTTCGCAGGGTCAACGATACCGGCTGAGAACATATCAACCCACTCGCCAGTAGCAGCGTTATAACCAACGCCCACTTTCTCGCCTTTCAGACGCTCAACGATAACGGAGCCTTCTTGGCCTGCGTTCGCTGCAATCGTGCGTACAGGCTCTTCCAGAGCGCGCAGAACGATGTTAACGCCTGTTTTTTCGTCGCCCACAGCATTAACGGCTGCAACTGCTTTATATACGTTCACGAGTGCAGTACCGCCACCGGATACGATACCTTCTTCAACCGCTGCGCGGGTGGAGTTAAGAGCATCTTCGATGCGCAGTTTGCGCTCTTTCAATTCGGTTTCTGTTGCTGCGCCGACTTTGATTACAGCTACGCCGCCGGACAGCTTGGCAAGACGCTCTTGCAGCTTCTCACGGTCGAAGTCGGAAGTTGTTTCTTCCAATTGCGTGCGGATTTGATTGATGCGAACATCAATATCCGATTTTTCGCCGCTGCCGTCAACAATGATCGTGTTTTCTTTCGTTACACGAATCTGGCGAGCGGAACCGAGCTGCTCAATCGTTGTGGATTTCAGATCAAGACCAAGCTCTTCCGTGATCACTTGACCACCTGTCAGAGCGGCAATGTCACCCAGCATCGATTTGCGGCGGTCGCCGAAGCCTGGAGCTTTTACGCCTACGCAAGTGAATGTTCCACGCAGCTTGTTGAGAACCAGAGTTGCCATTGCTTCGCCTTCGATATCTTCAGCAATGATCAGAAGCTGTTTGCCGGATTGGACCACTTTCTCCAGAACCGGTAAAATTTCTTGGATGTTCGTAATTTTTTTATCGGTAATCAGGATATATGGGTTATCGAGTACAGCTTCCATTTTATCCGTATCGGTAATCATATACGCGGAAACATATCCACGGTCGAACTGCATACCTTCAACCACTTCAAGCTCCGTTACGAAGCCTTTGGATTCTTCAACCGTGATAACGCCGTCGTTGCCGACTTTATCCATAGCTTCTGCAATCAGCTGGCCGACTTCTTCGTCACTGGACGAGATAGAAGCAACCTGAGCGATCGACTGTTGTCCTTCGATTGGTTTTGCGATGGATTTCAGTTCTTCAACAGCTGCGCGAACCGCTTTTTCGATACCTTTGCGGATAACCATCGGGTTAGCGCCCGCCGTTACGTTTTTGAGACCTTCGCGGATCATTGCTTGCGCAAGAACCGTAGCAGTCGTTGTTCCGTCACCGGCAACATCATTGGTTTTGGTCGCTACTTCTTTAACAAGCTGTGCGCCCATGTTTTCGAAAGCATCTTCCAATTCGATTTCCTTGGCAATGGATACACCATCATTGGTGATCAGCGGGCTGCCGAATTTTTTCTCCAGAACCACGTTGCGGCCCTTAGGACCAAGTGTAACTTTAACCGCATTTGCAAGAGCGTCGACTCCGCGCAGCATTGCGCGACGAGCGTCTTCGCCAAACTTAATTTCCTTAGCCATTGTCAAATTACCTCCTAATTAATGATCGTTCCAGTTCGTCCAAGCGGCACTACGCCGCCTTCCATGCTGTGACAAGCCAAGGGAGGCTTGCCCCAAAAATATGAAGTAAAAACCATGTATGTTTGAGTCAAAGCACGCGGCTTATCCCAGGATTGCGTGGATGTCGCTTTCTTTCATAATCAACAATTCTTTACCTTCGTATTTCACTTCGGTGCCGGCATACTTGGAGAACAACACGCGATCGCCTTCTTTTACTTCAAGAGCGATGCGGGCGCCGTCTTTAAGCGTACCGCTTCCTACAGCAATAACTCTGCCTTCTTGCGGCTTTTCTTTCGCCGTGTCTGGCAGCACAATTCCGCTAGCTGTTGTTTCTTCTTTCGCGATTGGCTCAACCAATACGCGCTCACCCAAAGGTCTGATCATGAAAATAGCCTCCTTTTGATTTTGTTGCTCAATTCATATTAGCACTCGCAACTGTTAAGTGCTAACAACCATTTTTAATAATACCGATTTTGCTTCTGAATTTCAAGTGCCTAAAGGACAATTTGCGGGAAATTTACAGTTCATGACGCAGAGCTTCTTCATAAATGCTCATGAATAAGCAGAAAAGCGCCCCGTTTACTCTAAAAAAGAGCAGGTTTTTCCATTATCCGTTGGAATTAGAAATGAATACGGTTAGGGATTCCGCCAAGCAAAAGAAAAAACGGCCATCACCGCCCTCTGTCAGAGATGCTGGTCTCTGCCCTATAGATCTTATAGCCATGGATAGAGATTAAACTTACACCGCCTATAAAGTAAAAAAAGACAGGCTCAAGAATGCTTGAACCTGCCTTTTGGTTATTGGGGCCTGATGATAATAAAGTCATCATGTCCGCATATAAGCGAAAGAGCCTCTTAGGTTGCTCCGAACTCCTCTTCCCACTGACGGTCGCGTTCCAGCTGTTTCCGGTAAACGACGCTCGAGAGCAGCACGCTCGCTTCATAAAGAAGAATCAGGGGAATTGCTACCAGTAAATCCGAAATGAAGTCCGGAGGCGTGATGACAATACCGATCAAGATGAGAATAAAGTAAGCAAGACGCCGCATTTTGCGCAGACGCTTGGGATTCAGAATACGCAGCTTGGTCAGAAACATAATGACAAGGGGCAGTTCAAAAAGCAGCGATATCGGGAGTAAAATGTTGAACATAAACGCAAAATATTGTGTAACCCCGTAAGTCTCCTCCAGATTCAAATGCTTCGCCACACTCGTTGTAAATGTAAACGCCATTGGAAATACAACGAAATAGGAGAACGCGAGCCCAATCAGAAACATAATGAGCGCAAAGGGGACAAACAGAAGCGCAGACTTCTGTTCCTTGATTCCCAAAGCGGGTTTCACGAAAGCCCAAGCCTGATAAAAGATAAACGGAAGCACAAGAACAAGCGCGATTACCAGCGCAAATTTCATATACATGCCAATTCCATCCCACAGGGAAAACGCATGCAGCGTCATTCCATTGACGGGCTCCTGGCTCATCAGATAATCATAAGCGGGATTGGCCACCAGCAATCCGATAATCATGCCAAGCACCAGCACAAGAATAATATAGATCAGCCTGCGTCGAAGCTCGCCGATATGTTCAAACAGCGTCATCAGCTGCACTTCGCGGGAAGGCTGCTTATCGGATTCTGTCACCGCGCCTGCACCTCTCTTTCTCACTTCGTTCTTAATGGGAGGGATTCATTCTCACAAAAAAAGCGAGCCCCTACTCCGGGAGTCGCTTATTGTCCGTTTGATCTTCGACTTTACGGTTGACGTCGCTCCGGCTCACTTCTTTACGGTCCTTATCGTCATCATCCATCAAATCTCTGGCACCGGCCTTGAATTCCTTCAATGTGCGGCCAAAAGCGCGGCCAAGCTCCGGCAGTTTGTTCGGTCCAAACAGCAGCAGAGCAACGAGCACAAGAAGAATAAATCCTGTAACACCAATTCCGCTAAACATGTTTTCTTAACCTCCTAAAAGCTTTACGAAGTAAAGCTCACTCCGTAAGCATAAACCAAGCTTTACGAAGTAATGTTCAATTCGTAAGCATAAGCCAGACTTTGCAAGCAAAACTTGCTCCGCATCCGCCGGGCTTTACAAAGTAATGCATATTCCGCATGCATGAGCTGCACAATTCAGGTACAGCTGACAGGCTTCACTCTCACGCAGCCCGTTATAAGATCTGCTTCAACAGTTAACGTTTCTTCCCAGTCCTTGGTCTCTTACCTCGCGCTGGCGGCATGTCAGCAGTTGTATAACCCGCCGTAACCCATCTGCACGATATCTTCTTTGGTTATGATGTCGCCCGCAAGAACGCGCGGCAGCAGGACGTCAAAAGAAGTATACGGATCATGCATCACACAGCCGGGTAAACCCATAATCGGCACACCGTCGATGTAACCGACAAGCAGCATGGAACCCGGTAGCATGGGGGTTCCGTAGCTGACGACTTCTGCTCCCGCTTCTTTGATGGCGGCTGGCGTGCGATCATCAGGATCCACGGACATTCCGCCTGTTACCACTATCATATCATACCCCTGTGCCAGCAAATAGTGTATTTCCTTGACAATTGTATGGCGATCATCAGGGGCAAAGCGCTGCTCCGCGATCTCGGAGCCCAAGCGCTCCACAATGCGCCGGACAGCCGGGCCGAATTTATCTTCAATCCGGCCTGAGAAGACCTCGCCGCCGGTTGTCAGCATACCGATCCGGAAGCTGCGAAGCGGCCTGACGCGAACCGGCCCGCAGCCTTCATGCAGCGTGCGGTAATTGTCGACGAGAGCCTCGACACGTTCAATCTTGGCCTTCGGAACAACGAGCGGGATCACCCTGGTAGCCGCCAACGGCCTGCCGGGCATTACGACCGAATGTGTTTTCAGGGTAGCAAGCGCAATCTCGCCCAGTTCATTAATGGCGTGAACAAGCGACGCATCAATGACAGCAAGAGCCGGGGAGGTCAGGTTTGACTTGATGGAGACCTTGCCTTCATGAGGCTCTGACAAGGCCGTTCCATCTCCCTGAAGGGCAAGCGCCATACGCTGGGCGGCATCATCTTCATGAAGTTCGCCTTCGCCCAGCTCTATAATATAGATATGTTCTTTGCCGATATCGAGAAGCTTAGGAATATCCGCTTCCGTGATAACATGCCCTTTTTTAAACAATCGTCCCTTGAACTGCCCTGGTATGATCTGCGTCAGATCATGCGCCAAGCGCAGTCCAACAGCCTGCTCGACCGGCACTTCCTTAAGCTGTGTGCCGTTTATTGGAAAATTCACTCGTTATGGTCCCCCGTTCGCCCTGATAAAATGCTAAGGGCATGAGGAAGCTGGTCCATGATCGCCATCAAATTCTCATGAACACCCTTAGGACTTCCAGGCAAATTGATAATTAATGAACGGCCGCGGATTCCGCAAACGCCCCTGGAGAGCATGGCACTTCTCGTACGCTGCATAGCCCCCAGCCTCATGGCCTCGGCTAGTCCCGGAACGATACGCTCAATGACCTTCAAGGTTGCTTCTGGTGTCAGGTCCCTCGGAGCAAGACCTGTTCCGCCGGTCGTGATGACCAGATCCGCTTGATAATAATCCGTCATTTCGATAAGCGCAGCCATAATTTCATCCTGCTCATCGGGAACGATGCGGTAATCGATAATTTCCCCGCCCAATTCCTCTTCAACCAGTTCCCGGATCACCTGCGCGCTCGTATCCTCCCGCTCACCGCGCGATCCTTTGTCGCTTGCCGTTAACAACGCTACTTTCCACCGCATGTGCTTCTCCCCCGATCGATCCGATGCTACCGATTAGAAAACACCTGTATTTTATCATTTTGCATGAATGTAGTCGCCGTTCTTCCCTCCGCTTTTGGAGACCAGATACGTCGCCCCGATGACCATATCCTTCTGCAGGGCCTTGCACATATCGTAGACCGTAAGGGCAGCAGCCGACACTGCCGTTAAAGCTTCCATTTCGACGCCGGTTTTGCCCGTTGTTTTCACTGTTCCTTCTATATATAACTCGTCCACTCCATTATCGGCAAACGCGAGGTTGACGCCGGTTAACGGAAGAGGATGGCACATCGGAATGATATCCGATGTTTTCTTGGCTGCCATGATACCTGCAACCTGTGCAACGGACAGCACGTCGCCTTTGCCGATTGTTCCAGCCTTGATGCGTGAGAGAGTCTCAGGCGCCATAGCCACGCTTGTTCGCGCAACCGCGACACGGGCCGTAACTTCTTTATCTGATACATCGACCATGCGGGCCCTGCCTTGTTCGTTAAAATGGGTCAAATCCATCGTTTGCTCCTTTCCAACTGCTCATGGACAAGAATTTGTCAGCGGTTAATGATGCGCATGCCCTGCTCGGTGATCATGGCCCCAATACGGGCATCAAGCACCTCCATCGGTACTTCCTCCTGCAGCTGCGACTCGAAGCCAAGTCCGATCCAGGGCGGAAGCGGTTTGCCAACCCGCAGCGCCTGCTCCGTCAACTGTTCCCGGTAGCGGTCATAATAACCTCCGCCATACCCGAGTCTGCCGCCCTGCAGGTCAAAAGCCAGTCCCGGAACAAATATCGCATCCGGAATGAAATCCGGCCCGCAGCGCTCCGCCTGACTCACATCAGGCTCGAGAATGCCATAGGCTCCAGGAGCAAGTTCCTCCCAGCTCTTGAGCAGATAAAGCTCCATAGAGCGGTCAGATGGCTCACAGCGCGGTACAATAACGGACAGCCCGGTCTGCCAGCCCCATTCGATCAGTTCACGGGTATCAAGCTCGGAACGGAATGGAACATAAATCATAAAGCTGGCGATAGTGTCCGATAATTGACTCAACCAGTCAATTGCGCTTCTGCAGGCCTGACTGGACCACTGTGTCCGAAGCTCCTCTGGAAGAAGGCTGCGGCTTGCGGCCGCCGCCGTTCGGACTGCTTTCTTTTGTCCAAAAATCCCTGCTGCGTCCTCACCTTTCGCCATTACAGCCGCCTTGCCTTTCTGAAGAAACGCCATGATCCTGAAGAGCTGATTATGTAAGAAGAATCGGCTGCACACATCTAAGGTGGCAGAGTTTAGCTTCTTCACTCAAAGGCCATTTCTTGATGTCATAGTTGTTTCTTAGTTTACCACTGTTGACCAGTTTTCGCCAATGGTCAGAAGAGCTGCTTTTACTCAAGCCAACATGACCCGAATATGTCGCGTCGGCAGCAATTTTCATGTAAACTAACAATGTAGAAACAGCAAGTTTACGATTCTGGAGGTTTATTCATTTATGCTTCTTCAAATATCGGATATTTCCAAAAGTTACGGGGTAACCAGCATCCTCTCCCAAATCACCTTCCAGGTCCTTCCACGCGAGCGGGTTGGGCTGGTAGGAGTCAATGGCGCAGGCAAGTCGACGCTGCTGCGTATCATTGCCGGGGAGATCTCAGCCGATTCCGGCTCCGTCTACAAAGCGAAGGAGACAACCATCGGCTATCTCGCCCAATCCAGCGGACTTAAGTCCGAACGTACCATCGAAGCGGAAATGCGCGCCGTTTTTGCCCATTTGACTGATGCGGAGCGGGAGCTCCGTTCCTTGGAGCTGCAGATCGCGGATCCGGAGCTTCAATCGAATCCCAAGTTGTATGAACAGACGCTTGAACGCTACTCCAAATTGTCGGATTGGTTCCGGGAACAGGGCGGGTTTGTGATGGAGACCCGAATCCGCAGCATATTGTACGGCATGGGCTTCAGCCAGTTTCCACCGGATACGGTTATTTCGACATTAAGCGGCGGGCAGAAAACAAGGCTGGCACTGGCCCGCATTTTATTGCAGGCCCCTGACCTGCTCATGCTGGACGAGCCAACCAATTATCTGGATATTGAAACATTGACATGGCTTGAGGATTACTTGCGCGGTTATGACGGCGGAATTCTCGTTGTTTCCCATGACCGCTACTTCCTGGACGCAGTGGTACAGACCATCGTGGAAATTGAGCGCCACACAGCAAAGCGGTATACAGGCAATTACAGCCGCTATATTGATATCAAGGCTGCAGAGTATGAAGCTCAGATGAAGCAGTTCGACAAGCAGCAGGATGAAATTTCGCGTCTTGAGGATTTTGTCCAGCGCAATATTGTGCGTGCTTCGACAACCAAACGGGCGCAAAGCCGGCGTAAAGCGCTCGACAAGATGGAACGTCTCGACAAGCCGCTCGGAGACCTGAAGAAGGCTCATTTTTCTTTTGAAATCGACCGCCATAGCGGCAATGACGTGCTTGATGTGACGGATCTTGCAATACGTTTCACCGAACGGGACCAGCCGCTTTTCCAGCATGTCACATTCCGCTTGGAGCGGGGAGAAAATGTCGCTCTGATCGGTCCGAACGGTATCGGCAAATCGACACTGCTGAAGGCGCTTGTCGATCAACAGCCTATTGCCGGAGGCTCAATCCGCTGGGGCACCAATATCAAAATCGGCTATTACGATCAGGAGCATAAGGAGCTTAATCCTGCCAACACGGTGCTGGAGGAGCTTTGGAATGCATATCCGGGCATTGAGGAAGCCCGCATACGCACAGTGCTGGGCAATTTCCTCTTTAGCGGGGATGATGTCAAGAAACGCGTCGGTTCTCTCAGCGGTGGCGAAAGAGCGCGCGTATCGCTGTCCAAGCTTATGCTGGCACGAGCCAATATGCTTATTCTGGACGAGCCCACGAACCATCTTGACCTGTACAGCAAAGAGGTTTTGGAGTCTGCGCTGCTCGATTATGACGGTACCTTGCTGTTCATTTCCCATGACCGGTATTTCCTTAACAAGATGGCGGAGCGCATTGTCGAACTGACCCCAGGCGGCACCCAACATTTCCTGGGAAATTACGACGAAATGATTGAGAAAAAACAGGAAACCAGTGAACTGCTCATGGAATCGCTATCATTTTCACAGGGAAAAGTCGGAAAAGCGTCTGAAGCTCATGAAATATCGGCGCCTACCTCCTACGAAACCGACAAACAAGCAAAACGCGAGGAGCGGAGCCGACAAAGAAAGCAGGAGCAGCTGGAGCAGGATATCGCAAGGCTGGAGGGGGAAATCACAGAGCTGGAGCAGCAGCTTGTCGATCCCGCCATATTCAATGATTATGTGAAGGTTCAGAGCATTCAGTCCGACATGGACAGCAGAAGAGAAAAGCTTCAGGCAGCCTATGATGCATGGGAGGAACTGCTTGGTTAATGAACAGGCAGCTAACATAATGAAGCCCCCGCAGCGCCGGCAAAGCGAAGCGGGGGTTTTCGTTTATTTGCATGGCGCACACCTGTAATCTGCGGCTGTAGCGCAGCTTGTGGCCACATCAGGATATTCTGTTAGATTTTGATCTATCCACTTATTCCACAGGTTTATCCACAGCTGCTGAAGAATTGTTCAGCAATTCTGCCATTAATGATGTTAACTACAAGCAATAAACCCGCTATTTTTCTTTATCTGCCCACATGTGGATAGAAAACTGAAACTTTTACACACATTATCCACATTATCCACAATCGGGTTGTGAAAAACTTATCCCGCTTTTGTGCACATTGTAAACGCCCTGTAAATGCCGCTTTGCGCTGTTTATTCACATCTATGCACATTTTCTGTGGATAACAATGTGTATAACCAAAAACAGCCTGAATTAACGCTTTGTTTATCCCCGTAACGTCCCCAAATCATGTTCGTCTTCCTATATATAAGAGGTGAGACGACGAACCCAGAATAGAAGGATCCTCTGCCGCTTCCAGAAGCATGCGGTTCAATTGACGGCAGGCTTCATCACCAGGCTCGCGGTCAAGCCTTCCCCACTCATCAAACGAGCTGTAATAGCTGATCACCGGATCCACCCGTCCTCACCTCCCGATTACTCCGCTTTTGTACGCAGCTCCGGATTCGATTGACCGCCAAGCAGCTGCTGGTTGCATGCCGCCACATAGGCCTGGGCTGCAGCAAGAATGATGTCGTTATGAACCGCGGTTCCGCGATAACGGCGATTGTTATGCAGCATGCTCACAATCGCTTCTCCGCGTGCGTCCTCACCTGTGGATAAGGAATGCAGCTCCAGATCCTCGAACTCGCCTGCGACCGGGATCGCCTGCTGAATGCAGTGGATAACCGCTTCGAGCGGACCGGTTCCCGTTCCGGTATACGTCCGCTCCTCCTGCGAATCGCGCTCGCGAATCGTAACCGAAGCGATGCGGGAACGCTGGGTGCCTGCCAGCACCTGCAGATCCACCAGCACAAAAGGATCATGCTGGATATCCGTCGTTTCGCTGGCCAGGCGGATCAGGACATCATCGGGAACCAGCTTGATTTCGTCCGCTTTTTCGACAAAGCGGTTATACAGCTCCAGCAGCTCCGTTTCATTCAATGTGATGCCGTATTCAGCCAAACGGTGCTTCAGGGCATGGCGTCCGGAATGCTTGCCCAGCACAATCATGCTGCGCGGAATGCCCATAGCTTCCGGATCCATAATTTCATAGGTATTGCGGTTTTTGAGCAGGCCGTCCTGATGAATCCCCGACTCGTGCTGAAAAGCGTTGCGGCCGACAATCGGCTTATTGTAGGCAATCGGAAAATTCATCGCCCGGCTGACCATCCGCGAGGTTTCAAAAATCTCGCCTTGTACAATGCCCGTCTCAGCGCCGATAACAGATTTGCGCGTCTCAATCGCCATCACAAGCTCCTCCAGCGAACAGTTGCCGGCGCGCTCGCCGATTCCGTTGACCGTAACCTCGATCTGCGTTGCCCCCGCCTGGATGGCTGCCAGGCTGTTGGCGACCGCGAGACCCAAATCATTGTGGCAATGCGCGCTGTAGCTCACATTTTCGCCGCCGCGCGCCTGATTGCGGACACTGCGGAACAGCTCGCCGTATTCCTCCGGCATCGCATAGCCAAGCGTGTCGGGCAAATTAATAATCGTCGCGCCCTCCGAAATAACAGCCTCCACCATCTCAATGACAAAATCCCGGTCCGACCGGCTGGCATCCATGCAGGAAAATTCAATCTCGTTCACAAACTGCTTGCCGTAAGCGACCATTTCCCGGGCGATTTGTACGACCTCTTCCTTCGATTTGCGCAGCTGGTAGGCAAGATGAATGTCTGAAGAGGACAGGAACAGATGAAGCCGGCGCCTTGCGGCATCCTGGGTAGCGCGGACTGCAGAATCGATATCGGCTTTCACCGCACGGGCGAAGCCGACAATTTCGACATTTTGCAGCTCGCGGGATACCTGCTGGACCGCGGCGAAGTCGCCAGGGCTGGAAATCGGGAAGCCCGGTTCAATCACGTCGATGCCAAGCTTCGCCAACTGGCGGGCGAGGATGATTTTTTGCTCCGGCGCAAGGGATGCTCCAGGGGACTGCTCCCCGTCACGCAGCGTCGTATCGAATATGCGGATACGTTTCATAACGGATTCAGACGTTTGCTGATTGGGGTTGACCGGTTGATTTGTCATAGGATTAGCCTCCTTAAATGTTTAACGCATTATTTTTGGTAATGAACTGTTAAGAAACGGCTGTCGCTGTCCTCTGACTGCTAGCCAAGTTTCTTCCCTCCGGACTGGAAGCAAAGCATAATGGAGTGGTATACTTTCTTATTTTTCAAAAAAAACAGCCTGTCGTCTCTTGTTGATCAAGAGACGACAGGCTGTTTGTGCAGCTTGCCGCGGTACCACTCCAGTTGTCCGGACCTTGGTCCGAACCCGCTTATGCAACC
This sequence comes from Paenibacillus sp. JT31N11, assembly GCF_056269285.1. NCBI lineage: Bacteria > Bacillati > Bacillota > Bacilli > Caryophanales > Paenibacillaceae > Paenibacillus > Paenibacillus sp. JT31N11. The sequence continues at coordinate 188,165 of NZ_JBWDNQ010000010.1, read as the reverse complement.
TTCAAGGAAGAAATCGGCTTCGCCGTTTTTTCAGTCGGCAAAGCTGGCTTCTTCCCTCAATGAGAAAACATCCATCATGCAGTCAGCAGCTGAATATAGCAGCAGACTGTACGTGATTGCTCTCCTAAAGGTTGCACCCGATGACAGGGGTCAGCTGTGCCGGCGTACGATACTTGGCTCCTGCGCCTGACCGTAATAGTCAAGCGTGAGCTCCATTATTTTCCGCCGGTCCGCTTCCAGGCGAGTTCGGATATCCATCGGCTGCCTCGCACCAATCAAGCAGCTCTCTGCCGTCGCCTCCAGCCGCACCCGTTAAGACGAGTGCATGACTTGGGGCAACGTGTTCCCGGATACTGATTCCTACTACTCCTGTTCATTGCGTTTGTGTTATGTCGGTTATGTTATTCTCATCGATTGATTGGATTTCAAGGGACAGGTTCCTAAGTACGTTGCTTATTGCTTGGGATGGACTTACTTCACATCTCAACCGCGCACATACCGCTAAACAACAGAAAAAGCCTGCCGTCTCTATTGCAAGAGACGACAGGCTGTTATGAACAGTCCGCGCGGTACCACCCTTGTTGACGCCCTCGTCTCCCAAAAGGAAATTGCCGGAACGCCCACTTATGCACGTCCCCCGACTCTAGAAATCGAAGGCCGTACACCCGATTACGGGGGTTAGCCGTTACAACGTACGCCCTCGGCAGGTCAGCCTTGGCCTTCGGCCGTAACCACCCTGAGGTTTCCGATGCTCCGCTCCCAGGCGAGTTTCTGGCCTGCCTTCGACTGCGTTACACCAAATCCGCAGCTCTCTAAACCCGGCATTGCCTTACTGCTCCTGTTCTTCGCGTTTAAGAAGTATGACTGCCTGCACGGCAGTGTGAAGTATTGCTGCTTATTATAATTCCCTTGGAATCGTCTGTCAATTCCAAATTAATAATTAATGGCGAACTGACCAATTTTCCAGTGAAAGACCCGGCTCTGCCTTCATGTCAAGCGGAGTGAATTCGCCGCTTTTCCATTTGAGATGAGCCGCAGCGCCTATCATGGCGGCATTATCCGTACATAGCGCAAGCGGCGGTATGAGCAGCGGGACTCCCTCTGCCTCGCAGCGGGCTGTAAGAGCCGCCCGCAGGCCTTTATTAGCCGCAACGCCGCCGCATAACAAGAGCTGTCTGGCACCCTGCTCACGAACGGCGCGGAGCGCTTTTTCCACCAGCACATGAATGACCGAGGACTGGAAGCCTCTCGCCAATGCTCCGCGGTTCAGCACCTCGCCCTTCATTTTGGTTTGGTTGATCACGGCAAGCACCGCCGACTTCAACCCGCTGAAGCTGAAATCATAGGAATCCGGCTCCAGCCAGGAGCGGGGCAGATCGATTTCCTCCTCCGCTTCAAGCGCCAGGCGGTCGATATGGGGGCCGCCCGGATAAGGAAACTGGAGCGCGCGCGCGACTTTGTCATAGGCTTCTCCTACGGCATCATCCCGCGTCTGGCCGATAATGCGAAACTCCCCCTCGCGCTCCAGCACGACCAGCTCCGTGTGCCCGCCGGAGACTACAAGCGCAACCGACGGATACACGATATCATGCACCAACTGGTTGGCATAGATATGGCCCGCGATATGATGGGTGGCAATGAGCGGCAAATCCAGAGCCATGGACAGACTTTTGGCCGCCACGATGCCGACCAGGAGCGCCCCGACAAGCCCTGGCCCCTGCGTGACTGCAATGGCCGATATATCCCGGAACGTCGCACCCGCTTCGGAGAGCGCCTGTTCCATAATCAGCGTGATGGATTCCACATGCTGGCGCGAAGCGATTTCCGGAACGACGCCGCCAAACTGCTCATGCGTTTGAATCTGGCTTGCTATGACGCTGGATATAATTTCGCGGCCTCCGCGCACGACGGCGACCGCTGTTTCATCGCAGCTCGTCTCAATGGCAAGCAGCAATTCATTGGTTGTCATGTTTCACTTCCCTGCTTAAGCTCCGCCCACATGATGAGCGCATCTTCCATATTGTCCGAATAATAATTCGGCCGGAGGCCGGAGGGCTCGAAGCCGAGCTTGCTGTACAGCCGCTGGGCGATCTCATTGCTCACACGCACCTCCAGTGTCATCCTGTTCGTCCCGAAAAAGACTGCCGTCTTCATGATCTCCCGCAGCAGCCGCTCGCCAAGACCCAATCCGCGGTAGCCCTCACGGACAGCAATATTCGTCACATGCGCCTCATCCATAATGGTCCACATGCCGCCGTAGCCGATGATCTTCTGCTCATAGACCATGACCATGTACCGCGCAAAGTGATTGTTCGTAATCTCGTTCACAAAAGCCTCTTTCGACCATGGACAGGTGAAAGCCTCCTGCTCGATTTCAACAATATCCGGAATGTCGGAAAGCGTCATAACGCGAAAAACAAGACGATCTGCATCAATCTCCGTCATTAAGCACCAGCCCCTTTCTCCCTGGACTCCTTCAGCTTCACTTCCGCCTCTGTCAGCTGTGTATAGTTGGGCACAAAAGCGTGCACATCATCCCGCTCCCCCGCTGCAAGGCGGACAGCGCCCAGAGCTGCTACCGAAGCGCCTTCCATCGTAAAAGGATACATCCGGACTTCGCATTCAGACCCGCTCCCGGAGCAAAGCGCGCGAAGGCGCTCGCACTGCGCTTCATGCATGGTCAGATCGCCAACAAACCAGATCCGCACAGGAGCTGCTTCCTGAGGCAGGCTGCGGAGCCTCTTGTCGAGCTCCGAAACCCACTCCTCCATAAGCCGAACGCCATCCTCGGCCTGCCGGTTCCAGCTGCCGCCCGCAGAAGCTTCAAAAGCGGATGTATACACCTGCCCGCGCCTGGCATCCATGATCGGAATAAACCATTCAGGGCGATTAAGTGGAGGAGAATTATCGTCTGCGATGCGAGTATGCCATGCCCCATAGGCCAGCGCTTCCAGGCTTGAAATGCCCACAAGGGGTTTGTTCCATACCCACGCAAGCGTCTTGCCCACCGATACGGCAATACGCATTCCCGTATAGGAGCCTGGCCCCCGGCCGATTGCGATTCCGTCCAGCTCGTCCGGCTTGATGCCGGTCTCATCCAGCAGAGCCTTCAGCTGCGACACGGTTGCCAGCGAATGATTGCGTTCCGCGAGTGACTGGACCGAGGCAAGAATTTCGCCGCCTCTTGTCAGCGCCGCTGCCAGCGATGCCGTTGACGTGTCAAGGGCAAGCACCACCAGCATGTCCGCCGCACCGTTTTCCTCTATCTGTTCCTTCATGTGCCGCTTGCTCCCATCGCTTCAAGTTGCGAGCACCACCCGGCATAAGGGGCGCCAATTCCGCTCAAAGAAATCCGGCGCTTCTCTCCACCGAGATGCTCGATATACAGCTGCATCCGCTCAGGCGGAAGCAAATCCGTAATTAAGCTGGCCCATTCCACAATCGTGACGCCGTCTCCGTAAAAATAATCATCGAGCCCCAGCTCATCCGCTTCCTCCAGGGACAAGCGATAGACATCCATATGATAAAGAGGCAGCTTCGTGCCTTCATATTCTTTGATAATGGTAAACGTAGGGCTGTTCACAATCCCCTTGATGCCGATCGATTTGGCAAAAGCCTGCGAGAAGCGCGTTTTGCCCGCTCCGAGATCGCCGTCAAGCGCCAGCACCGTTCCCGGCACCGCCCAGGCAGCCAACTGCTCTGCAAGAGCAACGGTATCCTGCTCGCTTTCGGCTATCCAATCGGTTTGCTGCGTTTCACTCACACTCATTTTGATTCCACCTAAAGTTTTCTGTGAAACTTCTTGCTATACTTCCTTGGAACAGAAAACACTTCGGAAGCATAGACCTAAAGTTTTCTGTGAAACTTCTTGTTATACTTCCTTGGAACAGAAAACACTTCGGAAGCATAGACCTAAAGTTTTCTGTGAAACTTCTTGCTATACTTCCTTGGAACAGAAAACACTTCGGAAGCATAGACCTAAAGTTTTCTGTGAAACTTCTTGTTATACTTCCTTGGGGAACAGAAAACACATAGACTTAAGTTTTCTGTGAGACTTCTTTGAAATACTTCCCTGGGAAACATAGACTATATTTTTTCTTGTGATTGTCAGTCTGTAAAATGATTGTATCCCCGCTTATCGATCCGTGTCCGCTGCTTGGGATACTGGCGGTTTGGGTCAATACCAGCTTTGCCCTCTGTAATCATTTCCACACTCGATTGCCCTGCTTCCACCTCTCCGATGAGGTACAGCGGAAGCCCCGCTTCCATAAGCTCAGCTTTGGCCGCAGCCGCATCGCTTCCCGAAATGGTGCCTAAGAGCACATAATCCTCGCCGCCATTCAAGATCCACTCCAGCGGTCGTATGCCCGCACCGCTGGCATACGAGGCCATGCTGCCGCTGACTGGCAGCTGCCCTTCGCGCAGCAGGATCTTGACCCCGGAGGCCTCGGCGATTTCCCAGGCCTCGCTGGCGAGACCGTCGCTGATATCATTCAGCGACGATACCGTTCCGCGCGCGGCAAGCATCCGCGCCGCGCGCACCGAGGGCGCCGGCCGGCGGTGCGCCTGCACAAGCGCCGCCGTGCCGGCGGCCTCTGCCGCGGCCAGCGGCACGAACTGCCCGCCGCCCGCCTCGGCTGCGGCGAGCAAATAATGAAGACCGGCCGCGGCCATGCCGACCGGGCCGGTCACAAACACGGCATCGCCGGGCTGCGCCCCGGACCGGCGGATAGCCTTGCCGGCCTCGACGGTGCCCACCACCGTCACCGCCACAACAAGCTGCCCCGGCGACGAAGTCGTGTCGCCGCCAACCACCGCGACGCCGTAATGCTCGGCGCACGCGTACAGCCCATCATAGAGCCGGCGTACCCGCGCCGGCTCCCAGGCCCTTGGCGCGCTCACCGAGATGAGCGCATGCCGGGGCTCGCCGCCCATGGCCGCGATATCGCTTATATTCGCGGCCAGCGCCTTCCAGCCGACATCGGCTTCCGCCATCGTCGCCCCATTGAAATGGACGGTCTCCACCATCGTGTCGACCGCCAGCAGCCACTGCAGAGCGCCGCCTGATCCCGGCGGCGCTTCCACCACAGCAGCGTCGTCGCCAATGCCCAGGACGACGCCCTGCTCCTTCAGCCGCTCCATGGTTTGGCGGCCATCCGTCCAGTGGCGGATACTCATGAACTCATCCAGCCAGGCCGCCTCCCGTCGCTTTCCCTCATATATCGCTGCAGTCAGCCGCTGACAGCGATGTCATAACGTTTACCCGGGCTGTCCGCCCGTCAATGACCTTATTATATCGGTCCATTCTCCAGCCCGCAACAACGGCGGGGAGCTTTTATTCCAGGAGAAAACGTCTGCAGCCGCTCTTTGACGGCTTAGACAGGTTCTTTCCCCAGAAGTAGAAGCAAAGAACAGGCCGCATTTTAAACCTTCTTGACTATAACAAAAAAACAGCATCCGCCTGCCCGTTGAATCCGGACAGCAGACACTGCTGACTGTAGGTCTTCTGTTAAATTATGATCTCAAACATAATGGGGATGAGTCTAATGGATATCCCGCTTCTTGAAGCGCCCGCCCTTGACATCGTGAATGTTGCCGACAGCCAGGAAAGCCGAAGGATCAAGCTCCTGGACAATCGATTTCATCTTGGCTTCCTCGAGGCGGGTGATAACGCAGAAGATCACGCGCTTGGAGCCGCCGGTGAAGCCTCCTTCGCCATTCAGGTACGTAACTCCGCGGCCCAGACGGCTCATGATCGCTTCGCCGACTTCTTTGGCCTCTTCGCTGATAATCCAGACCGATTTGGACTCGTCGAAGCCCTCAATCGTAATATCAATCATCTTGAAGGCGATATAGTAAGCAATTAATGAGTACATCGCGCTGTCCCATGAGAATACGAAACCCGCACTGCCGAGAATAAACAGATTGAGGAACATAACCACTTCGCCAACAGAGAATGGAACCCGCTTATTAAACACAATCGCGACGATTTCCGTACCGTCGAGCGATCCCCCGAACCGGATGACGAGTCCCACGCCAATCCCGAGAATAACGCCGCCGACCACCGGCGCAAGAAATGTGCTGTAGGTTAGCGGATTGACAGGATGCAGCAGCTGCGTGCCGATAGACATGACAGCAACGCCGTACAAGGTTGACAAAGCGAAGGTCTTGCCGATTTGCTTATAGCCAAGGATAAGAAAAGGTACGTTAAGCAAGAATAGAAACAGTCCGAGCGGCAGTCCTGTCAAATGGGCAACCATGATGGATATGCCCACAATGCCCCCGTCAATAATATTGTTCGGAACCAGAAAAATTTCAAGTGCCACCGATACGAGTCCGGCACCGATCGTGATGAAGATAATCCGTATCAGAATTTCGAGCTTCGTTGACTTATAATGCTGTTTGCCCATGCCTTACCCCCTTATGATGATGTCCAACCCCATGCCCCAAGATTTAATTTGATTCTTCAAATTTCCCCTTGTTCCTTCATTATACCTGAATTTTGACCGAATTCAAAACCTTTTCGCTCATTATCGTCGTTTTTCTGCCATTATTATAATTCCGTTTCCGATTTCTATACGTTTCTGATATTAAAAAACAGCCCCGGCATAAGCCGGGGCTGCTCCTTCCGATAAAAAGCTTAAAGCTTGGGAAACACATATTGAACAAGGAAGTATAGTGCTCCAAAGAAGATAATGATGTAAGCTGCATATTTAATAAATGTAGCGGCGACAAGGCTGGAATCGGATTTCTTTTCCACATGACGCTCTTCAATATCCACGTTGCGATCCACCATTTTTATCATCTCCTGATCGTTGTCGATATGTTCTTTATACCCAGAATTGCACAGGCACCAAACACATATCCAAACGGACCGGAGATTCATATCCCGTAAAAACGTTTGTTAATCCTTGGTCTCCGGTTCCATCGTATCCGTTGTCGATTCCTCGATCTTGCCGTTATGCAGGGTAACCTGCCCTCCGCCAAGACCTTCATTGACCATCCGGTCGATATCCATAAAGTAATCTTCCCGGCCTTCGCATAATTTGTCCGTCAATGGATCCTCTTCCTGGCTATTATTGATTTTGGCCATGCCAATCCCTCTTTTCCTGCTAGAGAATAAGTGCATGATGAAAATATGCCCGGTTCGATTGTCTTTCATGCATTCGGGCAATACTGAAGTCATACGCTTTAAAAGCACATGTTTGCGGTTTGGAGCCATAAAATAAAGGCTTTAAAATTCGTCATTTTAGGGAGGTTGTCTAATCTTGCATACCGTCTGGAAAGGCGCGATCAGCTTCGGTCTGGTTCATGTTCCGGTCAAAATGTTCTCTGCCACCGAAGACAAGGATATCTCCATGCGGCTCATTCACCGCGATTGCGGCAGCACGGTGTCCTATATCCGCAAATGTCCGACCTGCGAAATTGAAGTGGACTGGAATGCCATTGTGAAGGGCTACGAATATGAGAAGGGCCGCTTTGTGTTGTTTGAGAAGGAGGAGCTTGAACAGCTAAGCGACGATGCCACCAAGACGATCCACATTCTGGATTTCGTTGCGCTGGAAGAGATCGATCCGATTTATTTTCAAAAAACCTATTACCTGTCTCCCGACCAGGCCGGAGGAAACGCCTATAATCTGCTGCTGGAAGCGATGAGGCAGTCGGGGCGGATCGGCATCGCCAACATCTCCATCCGGTCCAAAAGCTCGCTTGCCGCTATTCGCGTCATCGATGACTGTCTGGCGATGGAGACGATTTTCTATCCCGATGAAATCCGCTCGGTTTCGCAGGTGCCCGGTTTGCCCGAATCGGTCAACGTCAACGAAAAAGAGCTGACGATGGCGCGGATGCTGATCGAGCAGCTCTCCACGCCATTCGAACCGGAGAAATACACGGACGAATACCGCGCACGGTTGATGGACGCAATTCAGCATAAAATCGCCGGCGAGGAAGTGCGTGTGGCTCCTGAGCAGCAGCGGACGAACGTGATCGATCTGATGGCGGCCCTGCAGGCCAGTCTTGAAGCCGTGAAGCTGCCGCCTGACGCTCCGGGCAGCCTGGACAGCAATCCGGCATCAGGCGCGGCCAAGGCCGATGATTCCGATACCGGATCAGATGAAGCAGCCAAAGATGACAAAGCCGGGAAGACACCAAGACCGCGCAAAGCAAAAGGCAAGGACTCCTCATCGAAGGAGACTGTATCTTAGCAAAAATCAGCATTAGCTAATGAAGGAGGGGAGGAGCAGCGAAATGGATCATTCAATGGCAGACCAGCATAGGGACGAACTGAAGAGCCTGTTGAAACGTGAAAACACTGCCGGTCCTTCGCTGCCGGTTCTCCCCCAACAGCCGATGGCCCCCATTACAGAGCCCAGGCTCCCTGTTGGAGATGAGTGGCGGTACCAGTTGAAATGGGACGGCGTGCGCATGCTTGCACGTCTGAGCGACAGCCGCGGCGTTGAGCTTTTTTCCCGCAATCTGCTGAATAAAAATGCCGCATACCCGGAGATAGCCGCTTTACTGGAAGGACTAAGAGAAAAGCTCGGAAGCTGCCTTCTAGACGGGGAAGTGATTTGGTGGGACGGCGTACGCCCCCATTTTCAAAAGGTGCTGCAGAGGGAACGCAGTTCGGCCTCCGGCACGGGCGGCAAACGCTCAGCCGCCGCCGATGACACAGCAATGCCCGCCTTCGCCAAGTCCGGCGACGGGGCGCTTATTTATGTGCTGTTTGACCTGCTTGCGGACGAAAGCGGCGATCTTCGCCATTTGCCCTGCAAAGAGAGATACCTTCGGCTGCAGCGGTTATGTCATGGCCTCAATCCGGGCCTTCTCGTGGCCGATGTGTTTTCCGATGGGGATGCGCTGTGGAATTGGGTGGAGACGAACCATTGGGAGGGCGTTGTAAGCAAACGCTGGTCGAGCGCTTATGGGGAAGGCAAAAAACACAGGGACTGGCTTAAGAAGAAAACCTCCCTGCTGCTTGATGTCGATATTGTCGGTCTGAAATGGCGCAGCGGGGTCCTGGCCAGCCTGGTCATGTCACAGGAGAACACCTACATCGGTTCCGTGTCGCTTGGTTTGAATGACGCTCTGAGAAGTACCCTGGCTGCTGCCTTTCATGGAGTTCCCGCCCATTTTGCTGCATCGTCATGTCCTTTTCCCGCGATGCCGGAGGATCTCAGGCATGAGCAGGTACAGTGGCTGCCGAATCCATTCCGATGCCGCGTTACCGGTCTTGAGATCACATCGGCCGGCCAGCTCCGCCATCCCAAGCTGGTAACTTTTCTGCCGAAGGAGCCTTCAGCATGAGCCGTACAGTGAAAGGGACGATTGTCGTAGAGGGTGTTGAGCTGTCCGTCAGCAATCCCGACAAGCTGCTTTGGCCCGAGATGGGTATTACGAAGGCGGTCTATTTGCAGCGCCTGGCTGCTTTGTCTCCATGGCTGATCAAGCACTGCGCTGACCGGCATTTGACCACGATCCGGTTCCCTAACGGAGTAAGCGGAAAATCATTTTATCAGAAAAATAGTCCTACGCCTGCTCCTGACTTTGTCCGGACCCGCGAGCATGAGAACATTCAATATGTTGTGCTGGATTCATTGCCCGTACTGCTGTGGCTTGGCAATCTGGCCTGCCTGGAGTTTCATGCTTCCTTCGACCGGATCAGCAATCCCCTGCAGCCTACAGAGTGGGTGCTTGATCTGGATCCATCCCTGGAGGAAGAGCCGAGGATTATGGAGGCCGCCGCATTGACAGGGGATCTGCTGCAATCGCTTGGCATCCAATCCACGCCCAAAACTTCGGGAGCCACAGGCGTCCAAATCATTACTCCCGTTATTCCCGATTTGACCTTTGACGAGCTGCGCAAAATTGGAGAGTTTGTAGGCAGCTATCTATCCGATAAGCATCCAGGATTGTTTACGGTTGAACGGATGAAAAAAAATCGCGGCGATCTTATCTATATCGACTATCTGCAGCATTATAGGGGAAAGACCATCATTGCGCCTTATTCCCCGCGCGCAAGATTGGGGGCAACCGTTTCTACCCCTCTTCATTGGACTGAAGTGCGGCGCAACGCTTCAATTCTTGACTATAACCTGCTGAATATTGAGAGCCGATTGCGTCAGGAAGGGGATCTGCTTGATCGGGTCCCTGCTCAATCCCTGCGTCCGATCCTCAGCTTTATCGGCTCTGCCCGAAAGTAAAAAGGACGGCGCCGATGAAATTCGGCCCCCGTCCTTTTGCTTGTATTCCTATAGCCCGTCGTCCAATAACCGGATTTAATTGGGCTTACAGAATTGTTTCCGCACCTGATCTGCGGAACACGGCTTCCGCAATTCCTCCGCGGGCGAGATCCGGTCCGCCGTCGGAGGGCTTGTCTCCGTCCGTCTCGGCCGTTACGACGATAGCGCCTTCGGCAATCGCATCGCGGCATTTTTCCGCGTCGCTTCCCTCGATGCCAAGCGCGTGCAGAGCATCTTCCATATCTGTATCATTATCAAGAAAGCCGCCGCCCACCAGAATACCCGCCCCGTACGGAGCGGCTGCTCCTCCGGAATTGATTCCGACACCGCCTGCCGACCCCACTCCAGCCCCGATCACGCCGATGGCGGGAATACCAAGACCATCCTCCATATGCTCGCGCGTATCGGCAAGCTCCTGTATTTCATCCGTATGCACGTCCGTCTCCGACTCCAGCCGGCGGGAATGCTCCCGGTCCTTGGCTATCACCTTAAGCTCGGTTTTGGAAAAACCCTCCTGCTCCAAGCCCTTTACCGCATCCAGCGCCTGCTGCTGCATTTTGAAGATTCCGATTTTTATGGCCATTAATAACGCCTCCTATTATGATGTAATTCGTCAATTCCCGTTGATTCTTTCCTTAACCTGTGTTACCTGTCTTTACAGGTTTGTTTTACCCTCTTTTGGTCAAATTCAATCGGCGGCGGCAAGCAGATTTTTCCTCCTCCGCTTTTTTGTTTCAAGCGCAATGGGCAGGGGTATAAATAGAGAAGAATTAATAATGAATGAAGTTATTTAGGGGTTTGGGCCTGTGGTATGATGAAAGGACGGCAGGTTCTATTTTGGGTACAGGAGAGGTTATATGAAGCAAATCGACAAGCTGTTTTTACGTACCGAAAATAAAGAAGGCAAATGTATCGTTTATGTCGGAGGCGAGCTTGATCTCGAATCCGCTGCCCAGATGCGGGCAGCCATGTCTCCACTCGTTGAACTGTCGGATCGCGAGCTTATCCTGAATCTCAGAGAGCTTCGTTATGTGGACAGTACAGGAATCGGCATACTGGTCTCCGTCCTGAAGGCGCGCCACGCGAATAATGCGCCTTTCGCGGTGGAAGCCATACCGCCAAATATCCGCAAATTGTTTGATATGACGGGAATAACACCTTTTCTCCTTAAACAGACCGGGCAAGCATGATTGTTATTAGGAAAGGAACGAGAACACGCCATGAAAGCGAATGAAGAGATTGTAACTTTACAAGTGCCGGCTTCTGCGGAATACATTGACCTGGTCCGTTTGACTCTATACGGTCTTGCGGTCAAGATCGGATTTTCCTACGAGGAAATCGAAGATATGAAGGTTGCCGTTTCGGAAGCCTGCAACAATGCCGTGCTGTATGCCTACGGCGATTTGCCTCATGGCTCTACTTCCCTGCCACAAAACGGAGGCCCTCATATAGAGGTCCGTTTTGTAAAGAAGCCTGATGCTCTTTCCATCATTGTCAAGGATGACGGACGCAGCTTTGACGCCGCTTCCGCAGCCAGACGGGCTGAGCCCATGCACGGAAAATCGGTTGAAGAGCTGCAGGCTGGAGGATTGGGGCTTTATCTGATGCAGGCCCTTATGGATCAGGTAGAAGTAAATAGTGAAACCGGAACCGAAGTGGTTCTGACGAAACGACTTGTTAAAAGTGGTGAAATGGTATGAATCTGCAACCGGCCAAGCAGCCACAGTTATCCAATGCGGAACTCATTCTGAGCTACCAGGATAACCCGGACAATGAGACGGCAACGACGCTTATTGTCCAATATGAGCCGATGGTTCGAATGGCGGCCGGTAAGATTTCGCGTAATCGGCCCGATTTGTATGAAGATTTGATGCAAGTAGGGCAAATCGCTTTGCTTCGTTTATTCAAGCAATTTGATGTGTCACTTGGCGTTCAATTCGAGCCTTATGCGATGAAGAGCATCATCGGCCATATGAAGAACTATTTGCGTGATAAATCCTGGTATGTGCAGGTCCCCCGCAGAATCAAGGAAAAAGGAATCGCGGTTCAGCAGGCAGTCGATAATCTCACCGTGTCGCTGGAACGCTCGCCACGCATCGAGGAAATCGCCCAATATATGGAGCTTTCCGTCGAGGAAACGACCGAAATTCTGGCCGGACGGGAATTGTATCACTATGTTTCACTGGATACTCCGATTTCGGAGGAAGAGAATACAACGACGCTGGGAGATTTGATCGGGTCGCCTGCGGATGACTTCGATTCCGTTGACAAGAAGCTGGATCTTCAGTCAGCGATGTCCCGGCTGAAGCCTCAGGAGCAGCAGGTGCTGCTGCTTGTCTATCAGGAAGGGCTGCCGCAGCGGAACATCGCGGATAAGCTTGGGGTTTCACAGATGAGCATTTCACGTATTCAACGGCGCGCCATCGAGAAGCTCAAACAATATCTCAATGAGAATGACTCGGATCAGACAGATGAATAGATTTCTTCCGAAAATAAAACAATGATGCCGCCGCAACCGGGTAATCCGCGCGGCGGCATTTTATTGGCTTTTTAGCCTTTTTCCAGCATTGTCCGGTTACTATCTTATCCTTCCGCAGTTGTGCATGCAGCTCGTTCACGTTATGATGGTAACAATAAAATGCATGAACGGATCAGCAGGAGGCTCGTATATGATGATGCATCGGATGCTCCAGTTTCCAGCCAATTGGGAATGGCACGTGCTTCACAAACAGCGACCGGACGGAGCGGCCGGTCTCGGCCGAAGAGGCAGCAAGTCCCCCTCCCATCACAGAACGAATTCCGAGCCGCAAGCAGATGGCAGCAGCTCCATTTCCATAGAAAATTCCTTTTTCAGCAATCAGAATTCAAATGCCCAGGAGGATGAACAACTCCTTAGGGAATTCAAGCAGGCTCATCCCGAGATGGGGAATTGGGTCAATGAGACATTGCAGCGTTCCGATCATAACCATGTGATGGTTTCTGAACTCGAGGATGGCAGGCCGATTCTCTGCGGGACTTTGATGTTTCAGATTACAGAGGATTATGAAGATATTAAGCCTCTTCACTTCTGGATGACGAATCAGAAGCTGGTTACCCTGCACGGCGATTACCGCTTGGCCATCCGGATGCAGCTGGAGCCGTGGTCGGAGAAGCTTGAACGCTGCCAATCCGCCCCCGAAGCCTTCTTCGTGATGCTTACATATATTGGCGAGATCCTTCACAGGGGACTCGATACCTTCGAAACCCGTTTGGGGGAGCTCGAGCAGACGATGCGCCACAACAACCGGACAGGACTGATGAATTCAATCTTTGAGCGGCGCTTTGATCTCCTCCACTGGAGCCATTTATTCATCCCGATTGAAGAAATTTATGGCGCTGCCAAAGAGGCTTTCCTCGATGAGGTCATGGAGAAGGAAGAATTCAAGCGTTTTGAATTCAAGGTGCTGCGGATTCGCCAGCTGCTTGAGCATTACGCCGTTGAAATCGACACGCTGCTCATGATGGATGATTCTATCTCGACCTTCCGCGGCAATGATATTATGAAAACCTTGACGATCTTTACCACGCTGTTCGCCCCTGCCACTGTAATCGGGGCGATCTGGGGGATGAATTTCGATATCATACCCTACGCCCATCATACCTGGGGATTCATTGGAGCCAGCCTCCTGATTGCCATTATGACTCTGCTGGTTTACTGGTGGCTGTGGCATAAGGGCTGGACCGGCGATCTTCTGTATGCCCGCAAGCCCAGGCAGATTATCAAATCCTCCGGCGGAACCTTGACGGAAACGAGAAGCGGGAGCCAGGGAGGAACAGAAACGCTGCGGCGCAGTTCAACACCTTCCAGATCCTCCCATCGGACAAAGAATTAAGATCCTTGTGTATATCCTATAGGCAAAACAAACAAACCCGGTTACGCTAACCGGGTTTGTTTGTTCACTCCTGATGATTATAGGATTGGCGGAAACCTCTTATTTGATATCAACCAGAACAAGGCAGCGGTCATCGGACCGGTTGAAGTCATTATCCCGCTGGAAGAGAATCTCTTCCACTTTCTCCAACGGCACCGTACTTCCGAAGGGTTGGAGAGCCTCCTTCAGACGTCCCATCTGGTCGTCATCTTCCTCTCCGACCAGATCCAGCATGCCGTCGGTATACAAAATCATCCGGTCACCCGCCGTGATGTCCAGAACATGCTTCGTAACCTCAATTTCATCGAATAATCCGATTGCCAGACCTCCCTGCCGGAAGGCTTCGACCTGTCCGCCGCCGCGAACGATCATACCCGGCGGATGGCCGGCGTTCACATATTCAATGGTTCCCTTCTCCAAATCAACCAGCGCGTACAGCGCGGTAAAATAATACTGGATCAGCTGGTCGGCAAACTGTAGCTGCTGCGACCGCCGGTTCAGCTCCTGAATGACTTGCTCCGGCTCTACGAGCTTCGTCATCGCCTCCTGCATGACGGAAGCAATGAACATGCATACAAGGGATGAGGAAATGCCGTGACCCATGGCGTCGATGACAACGATGCCATACCTTTTGTCATCAATCCGGTTCCATGCATACAAATCGCCGGAAAGCTCCTCGGAAGGCCTGAAAATGGCGTTGATGGCAATGCGGTCATCCTCTACCCGCTGGGGCAGCGCAGCGCTCTGAACCTCTCTCGCCAGCTGCAACTCTTCCCTGACTCTGCGATCGCGCTCTTTATGCCAATCCTTCTGCTCCTTGAGCCTGAGCGCTACCCGGATACGGGCGAGCAGTTCAATCCTGTTGATTGGTTTGGTGACATAATCAATGGCTCCGGCATCAAGCGCCTCCGCCAGTTTCTTGGAATCGCCGATCGCCGTTACCATAATAATCGGAATATCCCGAAGCCGCGGTGACTGTGATATGGCATGGCAGGCGGTGATTCCATCCACCCCCGGCATCATCATATCCAGAAGAATCAGATCGATTCCGTTATCGTCGGCAGCGGAATCCTCCGGCTCCTGGCCCTGCGCGTTCAATCCCAATAAGCCAAATAACTCTGTTCCGGAAGCCGCCGCCCAAACATTGGTGTAGCCGGCACGCTTGAGAATTTCCTGTACAACCGTAATATTCATCGGATTATCGTCAACGACAACAATTCGCATCTTCCATCTCCTAGCCGAACGTTCATCTTTGTTCCGTTCATTATCCTACTTACGTCCTTGTCTTATCATAACCTCTCGAGCCTGCTTCCGCCACTAACGCCTGGCAATCAGTTTGGCTACGTGAACTCCCGTTTCCATCCATGCCAGCCAGGCCGGTGTGGATTGCGGCTCAGCGGTTGTGTGGAGATAACCGCTCTTATCCAGCGGAGCCTCCTCCATCCAATTCGTTGATGCTCCTTCTGCTGTCACGGCAGTCTGCATGCCTGCTGTCTCCCCGCCTGTAAGCCCGGCGCCGGTATTTACGGCACTATATGCCGCATTGCGTTTGGCCTCTGCATCCCGGGCCGCCTTGGCGGCATCCTTCACAGCAGCGGCCTCCGCCCGTCTGCGCAGCTTTGCAGACCAGAGGGAAGAGAAGTTGTGGGCGACGCCCGCCACTTCATGAAGCGCCTCTCCCGTCTCGCGGACAGTAGCCATCAGCGGCTCAATGGAGCCGATCTGCTCATCCACGCGGTCTGTCAGCTTCCGTGCGCTGCCGACAAGCTCTCCGATGTCATCCTTCCATCCATGAACCGCCAGCTGGACCTCCTGCAGCGTTTTGCCTGCCGCATCGAGGGAGGTCTGGACCTTCTTGAGGGTCTGGACCAGAAAGATAGCCAAAACAGCTACAGACAACCCTATTAAAATCATCGCAATATCAGTTCCGCTCATACACTTATTCCTCCTAATTGTTTACGAAAGTCATCCGTGCTTTTTGCAAGCCGATCCGGTTTTCTGCATCTTTAGCTATGGGGGGATCTGCGGCGCAGCATGCAACCGCTTGTTACATTCGTTTACCCCCGCCTATCCAGTTTGAATCTTATGTTTCAACCACACACAAGGCGGTTAAAGTCCGATCAGACATGGACGAGCAAGGGTCCTGCCGGCAGCAGAATGGACAAGCAGCCCCTTGGCTCCCATGGAACCTGCTCAATGAGTGCGATCATAATAGGAAAGGATTGGTGTTTCATATGTTGCGATATGCAGCCATCTTCTTCATTGTTGCGATAATAGCGGCTATCTTCGGATTTGGGGGAATTGTTGAATCCGCAGCTGGAATCGCTAAGGTCCTGTTCTTTATTTTCATCGTCCTGTTCGTCATCTCCCTCATCACGGGAAGAAGAAACACATCTGTCTGATTCGCTGAATGATTATCGGCCAAAGTCTTATATTTGAACAGAGATCTCTTCTTGTGTTCATGGAAGCTCCATCAACCATGGCACCAAGGAGAGATCTCTTTTTGTCCAATTAATAAGAAAGGATATCTTCCCGGCTTCTCCTTTTCCTCCACTGCCTGCTTTCATCTGCATCCGCATAAACCTATCGGCCTGTATGGGCATACACTACGGTAGGGAGAGTGAAAGGCAATGGACTATAACGGAGAGATGAATCTTCACACCGCTATCTTTCTGGCAGCCGTCTGCGGACAGACCTATATGCAGTATGAGAATCCTCAGGAGCTGTTTCTGGTTCCCGCCACCTACCGTGTGGTGGGCTCCTTCAATGCCGCTGTATTCAGCGATATCGGGGAGCCGTTCGGGTTTCTTATTGAATCCGATCATGCCGCTGTGCTCGCTTTCCGCGGCACCAGCTCCGCAACGGACTGGGTAACCGATTTGATTGCGCAGCAGACGGTGTTCAAGCCCGTCAATGAAGAGTGTCTCACCCACAAAGGATTTACGGACGTTTATATGTCCGCCAGAGATCAAATTTTCAGCCTGCTTGATCGTCTTCAGGACAGTAAACCGCTTTTCATAACGGGACACAGCCTTGGAGGAGCGCTCGCCACCTTGGCAGCTCTGGACATCGTCACCAACCGTTCCCATAATCAGCTGGTTGTATATACCTTCGGAGCTCCGCGCGTCGGTTCGCCTTCATTCGCCGTCTACTACAACAAGCACGTCCCCATAAACATCCGCATCCAAAATGTATTTGATATTGTCCCGCATCTCCCCCCGCTCATTTATCAGCCTCCCAAATCAGAAAATATCTATTACTATCTTCATGTGAAAGGTGAGTCCAGACGCAGCTTCCGTAACGGTTCCGTGAGCGGCAACCATATTTTAAGCAGTTATTTTGCCAATCTGGCCGTTGAGGATCCCGTGTTTGCCTCTTCCCTGTGCAGCGCTCCTCCTGGCTGGTGCCCTGTATTTATTTGAATAAGCTTCTGACAAATCGCCATTGCGAATATTTACCATTAAATTACACTATTGATTATTTCAATCGCTTCTTTTTTTAATTAGAAAAATGAGATACAATTAACCTGTTGCTGTCAGAATAAAGCATATTTTATCGATTTTCAGCTCCAGAATTAGGAAATAAGAACTACTTATAATAGTATCCCTCCATCCTTTCTAATCCCATACTTGCAGCTGAAATAATTTTAATTTACGAATTATGCAATGATTTCAATCTATACTACGCCTATTAATTCCATTTAATATTTTAATAATGCTATATTTCTATTTTATTTATTATAATTACTATTATTTCCAGTGCGATGGAGGCAACATGAAAATTATTTTACTTTCCGGCGGCTCCGGAAAAAGACTATGGCCTCTTTCATCCGAGAGCAGATCCAAGCAATTTTTACAGCTCCTTCAGGACCAGGATGGGCAGCAAATCTCCATGGTCCAGCATACGATGAACCACCTCAAGCAGCTCGGACTCGACCATGAGGTCGTTGTCGCAGCATCCGCCCGGCAAGTGGAGCTTCTGCACAAGCAGCTCGGGACACATATTAAATCCACTGTTGAACCGGAAAGAAAAGATACATATCCTGCCATTTTGCTCAGCTGCGCTTATCTGGCCACAGAAATGAAAACATCCCCGGATGAGACGGTTATCGTCCTCCCCGTTGATCATCATACGGAACTGACTTTTTATCAGAAGCTGTTTGAGCTGGATAAGCTGATTCAATCGGAATCTGCCCGGCTGGGCTTGATCGGCATTCGTCCGTCCACTCCCTCCGGCAAGTTCGGCTACATCTTGCCGGAGGAACAGACAGGGGAGCCGGGAGAACCTGTTGCCATCCGGGAATTCATCGAAAAGCCTGAAGAGGCTCATGCCCTTGCATTGATCAACCAGGGCGCCCTGTGGAACTGCGGCGTATTCGCATTCAGGCTGTCCTCCATGATCAAGGAAATCAGCAAACGCGGCCTTCCAACGGATTATGACGAGCTGCGCGGGCAGTATGCTCTTCTTCCCGCCATCAGCTTCGATTATGAAGTTGTGGAGCGCGAGACGAGCCTCTCCGCTCTCGTATACGATGGCATCTGGTCGGATATGGGGACCTGGGATGCGCTGTCCCATTCGATGGATAATGCGATTTATGGAGCAGGCTTGCTGGATCACAACTGCATGAATACGAATGTGATCAACGAGCTGCCTGTTCCGGTGCTGGTTACCGGAGTGAATGATGCTGTTGTCGTTGCGGGCCACGATGGCATTCTAGTGGCAGGCAAACATGCCTCCGGCGGGCTCAAGCCGCTTCTCGAGCTTATGCAGGGACAAGCCCGGGATGCCGGCGGAGATACCAGCTATGGCTGGACCCGGACAGTGGATATGATCGTTGCCGATGGGCACATCGCCGCGCGGACACAACGCCTTCATGTTATATCAGGCGGACAGATAGACTGTACAGCGCGGGAGACGGCAGCCATCACATGGGTACTGCTGACAGGCAATGGCTCTTATCTTTATTCCGGGGAAAACCGGGCTCTTTCGGAAGGACAGAATGTCCAGCCGCTGCCGGGCGGTGTCTTCCAGGCTGACACCAGCTGTGATCTGCTCGAAATCAGGGTGACCCCGGTCTGATGCCGGACTTGCCGCTGTTATCTTTCCGGGAATCAAATGATTTGTATACAATGCTCTGTTATGCCTCATGCGAGGAAGAGCTTTAGGAGGTTCAAATGAAATACCGCCGGTCCCTGTTTGGCTATCGTCCTGAAGATGTCCAGCGTCAGCTGGAACTATATAGGCTTGAACAGGAAATTACGCAAGATCTGCATGAAAAAGAGCGGATTGATTACGAGATTCTTTTTGCAGCGAAGAAAGTTGAGGTGAAACGGCTGCGGGCCGGGCTGGCGGATGCGCTCGCCCTGGAACGTCAGCTGATCGAAGGGAATGAGCCGCTATGATACGGCTGAGGACTCAGTGGACAGGCGTTAACAGAAGCTTCGCCAAGCATATTCTTGCACGTGAAAAGGCAGCCATGGATGAGAAGAAGCTGCTGCTGTCCAGTCAGCGCGAAGCACAGGCATTGGCTGTCAGGCGGCTTGAACTGGAAGCCGATGAGCTGGCCAAACGGCTGGAGCTGACCCATGCCCGCATTGAGGATTTGAGAGCTGTTCAAGCTGCAGGGCAGTCCCGTCCGTCTGCAGAAGAGGATGCTTACTCGCAGCAGGCGGCATCATCGGACAAGCCGGCGGCAGTGCTTCGCATGGGCGATCAGCTTGTCCGCGACGGGCTGATCAGCGCAGCCCAGCTCCAGGCGGCCATGGCCTCGCAGAGCAGTCATGGCGGACGGCTTGGCGATATACTCATAGATATGGGATTCATTGCTGAAGCACAGCTTCAGCAGACCTTCCACGAGCAGCCGCGCAAAGGCAAGCTCGGGGACCTGCTGATCGAGGCGGGTCTTGTTACGCCTGAAAATCTCGAGAAAGCGCTGGCCTTCCAGATCAAAAGCGGAGGACTGCTGGGTGACATTCTGCTTTCGCTTCAGCTGATCGAGCCGGAGACGCTCTACAGGGCGATCGCCACGCAAAATAATATCGGCCGGATCGGCAGCGAGCTCAGCATCAACACGCCCGTACGTTTATCGGAGGCGCTTGCCCGAAGCTATGAGGTCATCGTCATTCACCAATATATGAACCGGTTCCTCGTTGCGGTCAGCGGGCCGTTGACTGCGGATCAGAGTGCCGAGGTACAGCGGCTGCTTGGCCTGCCGATCGAGCAGGTCTTGGCCACCAAGGATGAGATGGAACGCTTCTGGCTGCAGGTCTACGGCTCCGAGATGCTTCACGAGAGTACCTCGAAGCTTGCCGATGAACAGCCGCATAATTCGGCGATTACCACATTTACAAGGACGCAGATCGGCGGCTTTATTGTCATTGGCCTGATTGCCGTCATCGGTCTGCTCGTCCGTTTCTGGGCAACGCTGCTCACGCTGAATCTGATCGTCCAGCTCTTTTATTTTGTGATGTCCATCTTCAAATTCACGGTTATTATGTACGGTTCCCGCCGCGGCTCCCAGTTCCGCTTCACGCCCGAGGATATTGCGGCCATCGATGAGCGGGAGCTGCCGGTCTATACGATTCTGGTTCCCATGTACAGGGAAGCCCGGGTATTACCGCATCTGCTGCATAATCTGGAGCAGCTTGATTATCCGAAAGCCAAGCTCGATGTGCGCCTCCTGATCGAGGAAGATGATGATGAGATGCGCACGATTCTGCAGGAGATGAAGCTGCCAGCCTATTATACGGTATTGGTCGTGCCTGACGGCTTGCCCAAAACCAAGCCGAAGGCGTGCAACTATGGACTCATTCGCGCCCGCGGCGAATATGTCGTTATTTTCGATGCCGAGGACCAGCCGGATCCCGATCAGCTGAAGAAGGTTTTTCTGACCTTCAAGCAATGCCCGGACAATTATGCCTGCATTCAAGCCAAGCTGAACTATTTCAACAGTGACCAGAATCTGCTGACACGCTGGTTCACGCAGGAATACAGCATGTGGTTCGAGCTGCTGCTTCCCGGCATCATGCAGCTGGATGTGCCGATTCCGCTCGGCGGAACATCCAATCATTTCAAGATGTCCGTACTGAAGGAACTGGGTGCCTGGGACCCGTTCAATGTAACGGAGGATGCCGATCTTGGCATCCGATTGTACAAGCATGGCTACAAAACCGCTATCGTGGATTCACGGACCTGGGAGGAAGCAAACAGCAGAACAGGCGGCTGGATTCGTCAACGATCCCGATGGATCAAAGGTTATATGCAGACCTGGCTTGTGCATATGCGCAATCCGGTCAAGCTTTTTCGCGAGATCGGCTTTAAAGGGTTCATCGGCTTCCAGGTGATGATACTGGCTACGCCGCTGCTGCCGCTCCTGAATCCGATATTCTGGATAATGCTCATACTCTGGTTTGGCTGGGAGCTTTCGGTCATTGGCGATTTTTTCCCAGGCTTCATCTACTATCTGGCCAGCATCGAATTTTATATCGGCAACTTCCTGTTTATCTTCAGCAATGTGGCCGGCGTGTACTGGGTCATCCATGAGCTGGAGAGCAACGAAGAGCGGATCTTCTCGTACAAGCTTGTTCGGTACGCTCTGCTGACACCGGTTTACTGGGTGCTCATGAGTATCGCTGCGCTCAAGGCAGCCTGGCAGCTGGTAACCAACCCTTTTTACTGGGAAAAGACAGAGCACGGGCTGACCGGGTCCCCCGCTCCCTCCAAAACAGGCAAGTCTTTGGATTCGGCGGGCTAGATGCCATTCTTTATGATTTGCAAAACTACCAGCCGCCTGATTGCAAGGCGAGAGAGGAAGCATAACCGACGTGAAACGATCCCTGCCCGAGTTGTCCGTCATCGTACCCGTCTATAATGAAGCCGCTCATATCGCCCGTTCGCTCCGGATCATCGCCGATACGCTAAAGTCCATTGCCGCAAGCTTTGAACTGATCGTGGTTGATGACGGTTCAAGGGACCGGACCTGGGAGCAGCTGGTCAAACTGTCGGCGGATCTGCCCCAGCTGACGACGATCCGGCTCAGCCGGAATTTTGGCAAGGAGCTGGCGCTCTGTGCAGGAATGGAGCATGCCAGAGGCGCCGCGGTCATTGTGATGGACGGCGACCTGCAGCATCCTCCTGAGCTCATCCCCCAGATGGTGCGCTTGTGGCGCGAGGAGGGCTTTGAAGTCATCGAATGCGTCAAGGAAAACCGGGGCGAAGAAGCAGCAGGCAAAAAACTCGGCGCGCAGGTCTTCTATGGCTTGCTGAGCTACCTATCCGGTTATAAGCTGCAGGGCGCCTCCGATTTCAAGCTGCTGGACGCCAAAGTGGTGGAGTCCTGGCGTGAGATGCCCGAGCGGGTAACCTTCTTCCGGGGCATGACCGCCTGGCTGGGCTACAAACGGACAACAGTGTCCTTCTCGGTGCCCGCAAGGGAAGAAGGAGCAAGCCGCTGGAATTTATTCAACCTGATCAAGCTCGCCGTTCAGGCGATTGTATCCTTCTCCACGATTCCGCTTCGTCTGGTCAGCATTATCGGGGCGCTGTTTCTGGTCGGGTCCATCGCGCTTGGAATCAACACCCTTGTCCAGAAGCTGCAGGGCACAGCCGTCACAGGCTTTACGACCGTTATTCTGCTGCTGCTGCTGATCGGCAGCTTTCTGATGATCTCCCTTGGCATTATCGGAGAATATATTGCCGCTATCTATCATGAGGTGAAGGGCCGTCCCCGCTACCTCATCGCTGATAAACACGAGAACGCCCTTGCCTATACGTGGGACGAAACGGGGGACTCGGGCGATGCGTTCGCTGCTGCAGCACTCGATCGTTAAATACGCCGTTGTGGGCCTGCTGGGAACAGCGCTTCATTTCGCTCTGCTTGCAGCTCTGGTGGAATGGGCCGGCTTCCATCCCGTTGCGGGATCGGTACTGGGCTTCACAGTCGTGCTGGCTGTCTCCTTTGTGCTGAACAAGCAGTGGACCTTCCAGGAAACGGAGAACGGCAAACAAGCCGGTTACCGGCAGTTCATGCGTTACAGCATCGTTTCCGGCTCCGGCCTGTGTCTGAATACGCTTATTATGTATGCCGCCGTAGAGTGGCTTCACCTGCCCTATTTGCTTGGTCAGGTATTGGTTACGGTTGTCGTACCCGTACAAAATTATCTGTTCAACCGGAACTGGACCTTCCGTTAGTTCCGAATCTGCCTGCAGGAGGCAGCAGACCGGACGAGAAAACAAGATTGAGATTACCCCTGACAACCTGACCCGAAGGGAGGCTGCCGCCTGTGATCCGCTCCAAGCGTGCGCTGCCGCTGCTGCTGTTCATTCTTATTTTCGGCGCTGAATTTGCGCTTGGCTATTATATAACCGCCATAATAGGCTATATGCATTCCGATGCGATCAGCCGGGTAGCCAATGCATTTTATGTGCTCTACAGCCGCGATCCCCATTTGGGTGCGATCGGATTCGTATGGAATCCGCTGCCCAGCCTGCTTGAGGTGGGCATGCTGACGCTTTATCCTTTATTTCCGGCGCTCGCCACCGCCGGTATTGCTGCTGTGATTCAGTCCTCGGTATTCGCGGGCCTTACGGCGACGCTGCTCTACAACGCCGGTCGGCGCTTCGGGCTGTCCGCTCACATGAGCACGTTGTTCGCGCTGCTGTACAGCCTGAACCCCTTTATCTTTTTGTTCGGCGCTAACGGGCTCAGCGATGCGCCTTATGTCTATTTCCTCATGATGACCGTGATCCAGTTCTCCCTATGGCTCAAGAACCGTCAGACCAGCGCCTTGATCGTTGCCGGCTTCGCGCTTTCTCTGGCCTTCTGGACCCGTTATGAAGCCGTTCCCTTCGGGGTCTCGCTTGCACTTGGAGTGGTTATTGCTGTCTTGTGGATGCGGGTATCCGCAGTGGAGAAACGAGGGACGCTGAAAGAAAAGCTTTATAAGGTCGAGGCGACCTGGATTCTGCTGCTGCTCCCCGCCCTGTTCTCAGGACTGCTGTGGATCTTCTTCAACTATATTATTATGGGGAACCCGCTTTATTTTCTAAATTCGGAGTATTCCAACGTGGCGCAATCCGGAGCGCTTCAGAATGATGCCGCCTTTCAGGAAATCTTCCACAGCCCTCTTCTTGCTCTGGGGTTTGTGCTGAAGAAGACGCTCTGGTTCGCCATTCCCCTGCTCTCGATCATGCTGCTGCGGCTGTTCAGCGGCCGGCTGTTTCGCTGGGATATGCTTATTCTGCTGCTGCTGTTCGCAGCTGTCCCGGCTTTGCAATACCTGCTGCTGCTGCGGGAATCATCATTTGGCTGGTTCCGTTACTTCATGTATGTGTTTCCCGTCACCGTCGCCTGGATTCCTTATGAGCTCCAGCACTTTGGCAAGGGCGCACGGCAGCGTCTGGCGTTCACAGTCCTGACCGCCGCTATGCTCGGCACGGCAGTGCTGCTTTCCTATGCCATGACCGATCCCGAGATTGCACCGGACGAGAACACCTTCCTCCATATCAAAACCGGCAACGAGCATTATGCCGCGCAGACCTTTGAACGTCAGATCGCCGATTATATGGATGAGCATTATCCGGATGCGACGGTTCTGGCGGACTCCTACTCCGCTTACAATATCATCGTGAGCAGCCGGTATCCGCGCAAATATTTGATCACCAGCGATTACTTGTTCAAGCAGGCCGTGAAAGACCCGCCGGGCAATGATATCGACTATATTCTTATTCCCCGGCCGAAGGAGAATATCCCCACCAGCGCCGTGAATGCGGAATTTCCGACCTTGTATGACGGAGGCATTGATTGGGCCACGCTTGTGCATGACTTTGACGGACAATGGCGCTTGTTTAAAGTGAAAAAATGGATGGGGCCGGACTCGGCCGAGGAAAAATAAATAAACGGATAGTCCCCCTCTGACAGCAAAAGCGGAAGCAGGACCAACCTGCTTCCACTTTCTGCCCGATCCGCTATTATCCCTAACCAAAAAGTTCATTTCCCTCCTGAACCCATCTGCTCCCGCGCCGCTTTGGGCAGGCCCTTGTATACCAGCTCGTAAGAATGATCGATCATGGACTTGATCTCTTCACTGGTGAGCGATCCATCCACGCGGATCGAATTCCAATGCTTCTTATTCAAATGATATCCCGGCGTCACCGCCTCATGCTGTTCACGCAGATTCTCCGCTATGACCGGATCGCATTTGAGCGAAATCGCTTGTCCCGAGAGAAATGCGAAAATTTTGCCTCCCACCTTGACCACCATGGTCCCTGGACCGAACGGGTACTCCTTGACCGCACCCGGTTTGTCCAAACAATAATCCGTCAGCATTTCCATCGTCGGAGCGCGCCCTCCCTGCTTGTCGAATTCTTCCCGCCAGATCAGCTCGGATTGTGATTCTTCAATCCAATATATCATAAGCTTTTCTCGTTTTCGCTGATTTTGATGCATAATATACAGCATAATCGACAATACAATGGCAGCGACAAGCGCCGTTAATGGATGAACGCCTCCCGTCCAATACATAAATTGCTTTCCTCCCCTGAATAATCCCAAGCCCATATTCATATTACATGAACTATTTCCTTATTTTAGCGGTTATTTCACTCATTTTCAAGACACAATAACATGTATCGTGAATAAACCCCTTCCTTCGCCAATAAATGGGGTTATCCGTGTACAATTAAAGATAATGATGACGACCATTTCAATTAAAAGAGTTGATAACAATGATCGGCAAGCGTTTACGCGAGCTGCGCAAGGCCCAGTCCATGACGCAGGAACAGCTCGCTTCCTTTTTGAAGACCGCCAAATCGACCATTTCCCAATATGAAAATAATATTAATGAACCTGATCTTGGGACGCTTATCCGGATCGCGGATTTTTTTGCGGTGACTCTCGATGATTTGGTTGGCCGGGAGATGACTTACCCCATGGCCAAGGACCGCGGCTCCGGCAGCGTGTTTAAAGAATCGCTGACCGAGGACGAATCCAATTATTTGCTGGACAGCTTGACGATATACCGCAAATGGATAGCCGGGGGAAAAGAATAGCGCTTGCTGTCCAATTCCGGCGCTGTACGAACTCAGCCGGGACTTAAGCCATTCAATGAAGAGGGACTGACGCGATGTCCGCAAACGTCAGCCCCTCTTTTTAAACTTATAGAATTTATAGCCTTTCACATCAAGATAGATTTCTATAAGTTCTGAGGGTTGTTTATAGCGGGTTATTTCTGTGGTTCTTAAAGCACAAGTCCAACACATACACTGACTGCCGGCTGATGCCAAAACCCCAAGCTCAGGCAAGACAAGACTCTGGCTCCGGTACAGGCATTGTAAACGCTGCCAATCGCTCGAAAACTTTACGCCATTTCCCTCCTTCATCTGTGATACTGCTTCTGCTGCCGCCAATTTCAACTCCTCTATCAAAAGATGATGATGCTCTTAGTATATACGATGTTGATTTTATCAACCATATGAAGTTTTTCAGCACCCATGAATCCATGACGATCATGAAGAGGAACCGGCTTCGCCATCCTTTGTCTGCAGAGTTAGTTCCTTCCCTCAAACCTTATAGAAATTTATAGGCATGCAGCTTGTAAAGGCTATAAGGTCAAAAAGAAACCGGGGCATCCATTGCCCCGGTTTCTTCCGGTGTTTCTTATACACCCATTTTCTTGCGCTGGTTGTTCACTTTTTTTGTATTTTGGCTTCTCATTACTTGTTGGTCTCCGCCTGGGCCAAACTTCTGTTTGCCGCCGTTTGCCTGTTCAAGCTTCTTCTGGGCCAGCTTCTGCTTCACGGCATCAGCCAGCGATACTTTCTTGGGCTCCTGCTTCTCTTCAGCATTCGGTGTTGTTTGTTCCTCTGACACGATATCACCTCATCTGTTGTGTACTGGTTATATTGTAGCTCTTTTTCAGCTTTCTTTCCAGTTTATTAATGGATTTGGGCATAGCATGTCTACAAGTTTCTCCATGGAGCCGCGAATTATTCTCTCAATGCATCCTTCAGTTTCGAGGACATGGCATCCTGCTGCCTCAGTCGAAGCAGGCCCCGCAGTTTGGCGACTTCACGCTCAAGCCGCTGCTTGTCCTCCGTTAATGCCGCAATTTCCCGCTGCGCTTGCTCCAGGCGCTCCGTTAACAAAGCCTCATCCATCCGGTCCCCTCCTATCTCATTCGCCATACCGTCAGTTGTCCTCTATTGTAGCCCGAAATAAACCCGGAGAACAACTCCTGCGCCCGGGTATAATTTGATTTCACAATGGTGATATACCTGCCGGCAAGCCCCCTCCAGCCTTCCACGATTTTTAAATAAAGGATATTGTTAGGTATTATGGACTAGGTTATACTCAATTAAGAGGGACCAGAAAGTACAAAAAATCATTCATAGGGTTGTGGTC
Organism: Paenibacillus sp. JT31N11; assembly: GCF_056269285.1. Classification (NCBI taxonomy): domain Bacteria; kingdom Bacillati; phylum Bacillota; class Bacilli; order Caryophanales; family Paenibacillaceae; genus Paenibacillus; species Paenibacillus sp. JT31N11. The sequence continues at coordinate 160,611 of NZ_JBWDNQ010000010.1, read as the reverse complement.
GCAAAGATGAACTGGAAAACGTCGTTTAATGGGGAACTTGCGGTTGTATTCGGGAATGCCGAAGCAGTTGTCTCCGCTTTCCCGGAGCCGCTGGCGGCACGAGGGCTGGATTATTTGGGCCAATACAACCCCCTGGTGCCGGAAAGCACCAAAAATTATATTTGCTATCTGCTGCCTTTCTGGCTGCAGGAAGCAACCGGCGCGGACACGGAAATATGCCGCAGGCTCTCTTTGGCCAATGTGTATATTATGCTCTATTTCTTTGTCCAGGATGATTTGATGGACACCTCTCCAGCCGACTGGAAGGAACAGCTTGCGCTTGGCAATTTGCTGTATGTAGCCTTCCTCGACATTTATCGCGAAACATTTCCGCCCGCCTCACCGTTCTGGCACTATTTTCGCAGTTATATTGAGGATTGGGCGGTTGCCGTGGCCACCGAGGGACAAGCTCCCTATTCCGACCGGGCATTAGCGATGAAGGCGAGCCCGGTCAAGCTGGCCAGTACCGGAGCACTGCTTCTGACAGGCCGTGGGTCGCTTATCCCCGCCGTGTCGGATACCGTCGACAGGGTGCTTACGACGCTCCAGATGGTAGATGACTGGGCCGACTGGGAGAACGATCTTGCCGAAGGCAGCGGCAACAGCCTGCTATCCTTTATCCGCAGGGAGCAGCAGCTGGCAGCCGATTCCCCGATTGCCGCGCTTGAGGTGAAACAGGCGATCAGCCTGAACGGCGCTCTAGGCCGCTTTGCCCAGATGGCATCAGAGCGTCATACGGACCTTCAGCAGGGTCCTTTTCAAGCGCCTTTTCTGTTTGCCTTCCATGAATCGCTCGTAGAGCAGCTGATACGGGCTGACAACGGCTTCTCAGCGCGCAAACGCTCATTGGTAAGAGGGGGCTTTGTCGACTGGCTCTCTAAACCTATTAAACAGTAGTAGTATTTTCCTATTTCTAATGGTAATATAAGGATTGTAATCTACTATTTTAAAAAAAAGGGTGATTCTATGACTACGATGGTCGAAAAAGGAGTTCTACAGGAACAAATTATCGAAAGAGCTTGGAACGATGCAGAATTTAAACGGAAGCTGCTTGCTGATCCGCGTACAGCGATTCAGGAAGCTTTCAATCTGGATGTTCCGGCTGCCATTCAGTTAACGACATTGGAAGAAACCCAAAGCCATTTTTATCTTATTATCCCACCGAATCCGGCTGACAGCATCAACCAGCAGCCTCTTACCGAAGAAGTTTGGTAGGACTGGCCCTTAACTTCTGATTTGCTTTACCTAACAGTTTCTCATAAGCCCGCGTGCCGGATGGAATCCGGCATGCGGGCTTTTGTACAGGGTGACAGGGCGGCGATGTGAAAGCGGGATTTCCATCCGCATCGCTGCTTCGGAAGAGTATTTTCTGCCCCTCATTCTTCCAATTTCCTGTATAATATTGAAGGGTAATACACGATCATCACGGGGAGAGGGATGAGGTTATGTTTAAACGAGTTGCGGCCGATCTGCTGGGAATCAGCGACATTGGAGCTGTCATCAAGCCAGAGGATTACGACAAAGTGGATTCCGACGATTATGTGCTGCATGAGGAAAACGAGAAAATATACTTTTTGATCAAATCAAAGACAGATGAATATTGTTTTACCAATCTTGCGCTGATCCATCTGGACGGAACGAGCGCCATCAGCAAGAAGCGCACACTTCGCCGCTACCCGTACAGCATTCATAAATTTACTCATGTGCTGCTGGAGACCGCCGGTACGGTGGATCTCGATGTGGAGATCAAATTTACGCTTGGCTCACAACACTTCTCCATCGATGTGAACAAGAAGCATATTGAAGAGCTGAAGGATCTGTACAAAGCACTGATCAAAATCGAGGAAGTCACCTACGAGAATGACATCATTGCGGGTTACGCGAACAGAAGTCTGGATATGACTTCAGGCACGCTGAGCCGGATCGCCAATGTGCAGGGCAATCTCGTGGAGCAGTTCAAGGAAATCAACCAGGCTGCCTTCATGTGGCTTGTTGAGACCCATAAGGACTACAAGGAAAAGGATTTCGGCTACGTATTTGAGAAATTCATTAACCAGTAACAGCAAAAGCGCCATATCCTGCTTTTAGGACATGGCGCTTTCCATTTTTTCGGAGGCCGCTGGAAACCGGATGATCGCTTCGGTCCCCACGCCCTTTTCGCTTTTGAATTCCAGTTTGCCCTCCATCAGCTCAATGATCCGGAAGGTGACCATCAGGCCAAGCCCGGTACCCTTCGACTTATTGGAGAAATACGGCTCTCCAAGCCGTCTGAGCATATTCTCCTCCATCCCTTCACCGTTATCGCGGATATGGATGATGATTTCCCCTTTTTTCTCATAAGCCCAAAGATGAATCCGTCCATTGCCGCGCAGCGATTCAATGCTGTTCTTAATCAGATTGATGACCGCCTGCTTCAATTTCGATGAATTCCCGCAGACATACAAGTTGGCGGGGACATTGATCTCAATTTTGCCGCCCTGCAGATTGGCCAGAGGCACCAGTATTCCTTCTACATGCGAGAGCTCTTCTGCCAAATTAAGCACTTTAATTTGCTCCAGCTGCGGCTTGGCAAAGGTCAAATAATTCGTAATGATCGTTGCGGCACGATCCAGCTCTTCAATCGCCAGCTTCAAATAGCTCCGTTCCTTCTCGTTCTGGTTGGAGCTGCTCAGCAGCTGCAGGAAGCCGCGCGTTACCTGCAGCGGATTGCGGACCTCATGGGCCACGGACGCGGCCAGCTGGCTGATGACCTCCATTTTCTCCGAACGCTGAAGCTGATAGTTGTACATCTCCAGCTCTTTGGAATATCTGACGATCTGTTCATGATTCTGCGTGAATCTTTTCCCCAGAAGGACAATGAGCGAGAAGATGAAAGCGACAACTCCCCATTTCCATAAATATAAGGTGTACTGGCTGTCCCTGGTGTAATAGAATATAAGATCGGAGACTGCCAAAGCCGCAAACAGCGAAAATCCCGTCGATATGATGATCGCATCTTTGTTCCCTTTCACCACATACACGACGGTCATCCCGACGATGAGAATGAACTGGATGATGAGCGATATGCCCAGCAGAGTCCCGGTGAAGATATGATAGAACGGGTAGAAGACGTTGGGGTAGAGATCGTACAAAGCGATAGAGAACAGGCTCACGAGCGAATAAACGACCTGGGCTCTCCGGAATTTGCGGATAATCCCGTACGGTCCGCTGCCAAACATGCACTCAAAATAGTAGGTCAATGCCGGCATAAAGATAATCATCGCGACATCGAAAAGAAAGATATATGCAGTGCCGTAGGCACCGTAATAGGTGTACATGAACGGTGAATAAATGATGATGAACAATCCGATGGAAATGATCACGGTACTGAGGGAATACCATGCAGGCAGCAGCTGCCTGCTTAGAAAAAAGGAACAGGTCAGCATGACAATGGACACAAACAGGAATGAGCTGCCCAATACAACATCCAGAATATCTACCTTAAAAAACCGGCTGGTCAGCTGCTGATAGTCTCCAATGACAACCTCCTCGGAGATTCCCAGGGATTTCATCGTCGTCTCCGTATGGATAAGCAGGCTCCTCCGCGTATCCTCCGCGCTCAGTGGAAGCAGCAGCCGGTAATCATCGTATCTGTAGGAGCGTTTGTTGTCATAGATCAGCTTGGAGTCCAGATAGACCTGCACATTCTGGCCGAACATCTTCTTAATATAAATCCCGGAACGATCAGCGATTTCCGGCAAATCGATCTTGATCCAGGCTCCTGTAGCCTCATCGGGCTTGACCGTTACAGGATCATCCGCCTGAATGGGCAGCCAGCCATCTTCTCCGAGCACAGTCTCCGGTGAATAATGGCTTGCATCACTCTCCCATTTCATTTCCCATACCTGGATAGTGATTCGATCTGCTTTCGCTTCACCGTACGCTTTTGGAGGTATAAGTGAAAGCAAAGATAAGAGGACAATAACAATCACCATCGCTTTAGGCATGGCCTTCATGGGGGAAGCACCTCATGTCTCCGAGTCGTTGTTTGCTTGTATTCGACAACATTTCCATAATAGCCTGCTTGATAGACTTCCATTCTTGCGTTTTGTTTACAAGTCGGAAACAGTCTGCACATTGTCTCGATATATTAACCGTCTACTATGGATATCAGCTGAACATTGTAGGAGGAAATGAAATGAAAACGAATAAAAGGGTATTATCCTTTATATTACTTGGTACACTGGGTGGCGCGCTAGTGTTTTCCGCTCTTGGCCAGTCTAAAAGTTATGCAAGCTCAGATGCTGCATCTGCCAAAACGGCTTCCGCAGCAAGCGGTTACGGAGGTTACCCGACCTTCAACAGCTATATGCACGCCAACGCGCCCAGTCTGACGATCAAGAAGAATGCTTCCGGACAAAGCGTCATCACCAACTCAAGCAGCATCGTGGAACTGGTAAACAAGTACCGGAACCTGCCATCCTCCTATGTGCCTGATGATCTGGTCGTACCCAAGGTTGCATTCTCCTTCTCCGGGAACAACCCCAAGAAACAATTGCGCAAGGTCGCAGCAACCGCGCTTGAGAAGCTGTTCGCAGGCGCCAAGAAGGATGGCATCACATTAAAGGCCGTTTCCGGCTACAGATCGTATGCGACCCAAAAAGCGATCTTCGACCGCAATGCGGATCTCAAAGGCGAGAAGGAAGCCAATAAAACAAGCGCCCATCCCGGCCAGAGCGAGCACCAGACCGGTCTTGCCATGGATGTATCCAGCGCCAGCGTCGGCTACGGCCTGGAAGAAAGCTTCGGCACCACCAAGGAAGGCAAGTGGCTTAAGGCTCACGCTGCTGAATACGGCTTTATCATCCGTTATCAGAAGGACAAGGAAAAGCTTACCGGCTACTCCTATGAGCCTTGGCATATCCGCTATGTGGGTGTTTTTATCGCTTCAGAAATCACCAAAGCCGATGTGACGCTCGAAGAATACTTGAAGCGTTTCTAATTTGTGACAAAACACATAGGACTGCGCCTGCCAGCGGAATAGGAACCGCCGGGCGCAGTTTTATTGTGTCCTGCTTGTTTCTGCCGGCCGGCTGCAAGGAAACGGCCTTCAAAATCAGGTTCATCCTGCCGATAAAGGAAGAAACAGACTATTGAGCAATAATACGGCAGGTGCATGATAGAATGGCAAGGATAGAATGGTTTGATCAAATGCTGACGGCCACGACCGATCTTTTTTTCAATCTGGAAATGGAACTTCTGCTGCATCAGTACGGCGGATCCGAAACGCTCAGGCTGCTTGATGTAGGCTGCGGCAATGGGGAATATTTGTCCCGTCTGAGCCGGCATTATCCGGGCTGGCAATGCACCGGCCTGGAATTGGACGAAGGCATCTACCAATATGCCAGGCTTAAGGAGACACCGAATCTGTCGTTCGTCCACAGCTCTTATGAAAACTATGAAAGCGATCACCGCTACGATCTGGTGCTCGTGAGACTGGTAGCCGCCCATCTGCAGGATCAGGGCCATTTCATGCGGTGGCTGCGGGATCGGACGCATCCGCATTCCACGATCATCATCATCGACATCGAGGATGCCGAAGAAACCCGCTGGTCGGAAAGTCTGCCGCTGTTCAGCTCTCTTTACAGTCAGATGCGCCGGCCGCTCCGCCGTACGAGACTGCTGCGGCTGAAGGACTCACTTGCGCTGGAGGCCAGGTTTCATGGATTCGCCAGCCAGCATCTCTTCCGCTACCGTGCGGCTGCAGATGCTTTGGATACCAAGCGTTTGATGTACCGTTATATGCAGCTCGTGACCGGATACCATTATGGCCATCCCTTGCCCGCTGATCGTGAAGATGAGCTTGTACAATGGTTTATGAGCCCGGACCAAACGTTCGAGGTGCATATGTTCGCTATCCTACTAAAGACTGTTGATATATAAGGAAAATAGTCAAATATGTTCATAATTTAGTAGAATATGTCGAACAAGTATGGTACAATTTTCCTGAGTATTTTATGCCAATGAAAAGGATGATGAACATGTCGGCTGAACAAGAATTGTTGAACCAAATTATTGAGAAAGCCTGGAAAGATCCGGCTTTCAAGGAAAAATTGCTTGCAGATCCGAAAGCAGCCATTCAGGAATCCTTCAACATTGACGTACCTGACGATATCCAAGTCAGCGTCGTGGAAGAAACACCGAAATCATTCTATCTGGTCATCCCTCCCGCTCCTGCAGAAGGCGAAGAGGACGATGCCGCCTCGATGTGGTGAAGAGTAAAGAGACTGCTCTATAATGGATAAGAACCAATGCGTCATAGCATTCACTATGACGCTTTTTTTATTTGGCGGATGCGCTTGGCAGCTTGATAATTGCTTCTGTCCCCAGCCCTTTCTTGCTGTTGAAGTGCAGCTCCCCGCCCATATGGTCGATCAGCTGGAAGGTTACCATCATCCCGAGCCCGGTTCCTTTGGACTTGTTCGTCAGGTAGGGCTCGCCGATTCTCGCCAGCATCATCTCATCCATGCCTTCTCCGTTATCCTCCAGATGAATGAAGACCGTTCCTTTTTTCTCATATGCCCAAAGCTTGATAAGACCGTCCTCACCCGTAGCTTCAATGCTGTTCTTGATCAGATTCACAAAGATCTGCATGAGTTTTCCCGCATTTCCCGTTACATACAGCTCCGGCCCCACCTGGATCTCCAGGCGTCCCCCCTGCAAGTCGGCCAGCGGAAACAGCATTCCCTCCACATGCTTCAATTGCTCGGATAAATTAAGGATTTCAACCGTATCCAGCTGAGGCTTGGCAAAGGAGAGATAATTGGTAATGATGACGGATGCGCGATCCAGCTCCTCAATGGCCAAGTTCATATAGCCCTGCTCCCTGATATTGTCCGAGCGCTCCTGCAGCAGCTGCAGAAAACCACGGGAAACCTGAAGCGGATTGCGCACCTCATGGGCGACCGATGCCGCGAGCTGGCTGATGACCTCTGTCTTTTCCGAGAGCTGCAGCTTCTGGCTGTAGATCTCCAGTTCTTTGGAATACTGCACGGTTTTATTGTGGGTATGGGCCATTTTACGGCCAAGCAGAATAATCAGGGAGCATACAAAGGCGACAACGCCAAACCTCCAGAACTTGAAATCGTAAAATTCGGTAATCAGATAGAACCACAGCAGCTCGCCAATGCCGACTACCGCAAATATTCCAATTCCAACGGAAAGGATCAGAGCTTCTTTACTGCCTTTCACAGCATAAATGATGGTCGAGATCACAATGGCCAGGAAATGAACAACCATAATCAGACCCAGCACCTGGACCGAAAAGAAAAAATAAATCGAATGAAACCGCAAATCGGTCGCAAGATCAATAGCCAGACAAATCATCACAAACAGGGAGTAAGCCATTTGAAATTTTCGCAGCTTGCTGAATATGCTGTAGTAGCCCGGGCCGAACATATTTTCAAAAAAGCTGATCAAGGAAGGCAGAAACAGCAGCAGGGCGACATCAAACGAGCTTACGAACAACATGCCGTATTGTCCGTAGAAGGTGTACAGAAACGGCTCATAGCAAATCATCAGAATACCGATAGACAGAATCATAATGCTCAAGGAAAGCCAGTTTTTGCGCTGCTGCCGGCTCAGAAAGATAGCTGTTACCATCATGATCAGCGAGACGAAGATAAATGCGCAGCCGAGAAATAAATCGAATAAATTTTCCCGTACATAGCTTTCTTCGAGTTTTTGATAATCGCCAACAATAATTTTCGATGCGGCGCCTACCCGTTCGGAATCCGATTCCGCCCGGATCTGAATGAATGTGTCTGAGGTCTGCGGGCTCAGGGGCAGCAGGATTCGATTGACGTCATATACAAAATCATAATCCGTTGTATAGATGAGATGGCCGCCCTCGTAGATCCGGATCCGATTGGCATAAAATTTATCTATGTATAAGCCGTCATGCTTTCCCAGCGCAGGCAGCTTGATGTTCATCATAATACTGCTATCATCCCTGGAGTGGACCGACAGGTTATTGTCAGCCAGATGGACCTGTCTCCATTCTCCCTCCGTATTCGCGTCTGCGGCCTTGATTGTATTAGACGAATCGCTTGATGCGAAGCCGCGCCCCCATTTTTGATCCCATGAGGTAATAATGGTGAACGGCTGCTTCTTCATCTCCTTCCCAGCCGCTGTAACAATAGAAATCAGCGGAATCAGGAAAGTGACAAGAACCAAGGCAATAAGCACCCGTTTCAATATAGGTTTCATCCTGCACCTCGCTTAGTTACTATGTACCTATTGATTCGACAATTTTCGATGTTGTCCCCCCTAGAATATCAATTATTATTTCAGAAATGATCCCGCTTTTGCTGAGGTCGAAAAAAAGACCCGTAAGACGCGATGTATTCGCACCGTACGGCCCATTTTTCTTCAGGGCTCACCCTTTTTGTTCAAAAACAGGCAGGTTACACACAGGGCAGTCCATTGATATAGTACTCATTCTCCCGATATACCCGAAAGGCGATTTCCAGCTCCGGGATACCAAGAGATTGAACATGGCGGGTCACGGCCCTGGCCAGCTGATCCCGCACTTGCGTACCCCGATCGAACCAGGCCACCTCAATGAACGGGTAAGTGGGCACAAGCTCCCCGCTCCACACCGAGGTGATCTGCAGGCAATCAATCGTGAAATTATTGGTATCGCACTGGCAAATAGCAGCCAGTTCCTCGACCAAACGCCCGCTGATAAGCGCCATTGACTGCGGCTCTATTCCTCTTACGGATAACTGGGGCAAAAGATTCCTTCCTTTCCTGGGCTTTTTCTCTAGTTTACTAGAAGCACGTCCAAATTAATACAGCGCCGTGAGCTCATCGTCCTGCTTTTTAGCAGGGGAAGAGCGCACGGCGCTGGGGCTGACTGGAAGACTATAATGGATAAGCATCGCAATACCTGCCGGGTGCGAAGCTCACCCCGGGCTTATTTGGCTGCTGCCATTATCTTTTCTTTCATTTCATTACGCTCACCGCTTGTGAGACGCGGGCAGGTATAACACATCTGGCCATCTTCCTGACAGTAGTACATGCAGCACGAAGAACGCATCATTATCTGTTCTCCGGGCTTGTAAGGACTTTCGATATACCGGGGGATATGATAAAACGGATTGCGCCGGAGGTTGAATACCTCAGCGCCCAGCAGCTCGGTCTGAAGCTTGTAATCATGGTTGAAGCGGGCAAGCACCTCCGGGCGTGTCTCCATCTTCAGGATATATTCCTGCATATAGACATTGCGGGCTCCGAACTGATTCCAGATCAGCTCGGGCTTGACCCCGGCGGCTGCGGCGATAGCCTTGATGAAGGGATTAACGGTTTGCTGATAATAGGATGTTAATTCACGAATCAGGAAGTCCTCGCGCTTCTGCCGCGTCTCCGGGACATCAATCCAGCGGAGCTCCTTGATCTTATAGGAGACGGAGGCATAATCCTGATTGGACATCTGGAAGGTCAGATTATCCAGCGACAAATCAAGCAGCCGATTATACTGGGCAAGGAACAGCTGAATTGTCGAGCAAAGGCCAAAGACACTCAAACCGATGAATGACGCGGTCAGAGCAGGCTTGGTCGCACGAACAAGCCTGCCGCCAACCTCAATCATCTCTTGCATCCGTTCCGGTATAAGCAGTTCGGCGGCATCCATGGAAACTTCCGGATGTTCCGCACCCTCGGGTGAAATCTGGAAATAAGCTTTCGCCAGTGAAAAGTCCATTGCATGCTCCAATGAGAAGAGCCTCCTCCTGCGTGTTAACAGCACCCTTGATACTGGATGAACTTAACAACCGATTATGAGAATGATTATCATAATCATAAGGAAATCGACTGCCAATGTCAATGGTTTCAGGGTAAAAGTCGCCTATTCGATGATGAACTCATATTGGCCCGAACCCACTTTCAACATCATCTGCTCACCGCGTTTGTCGCAGCTGAGGATGCCGGGAACCCCGGCGCTGAACCTGCCTTCCTTCCATACCATGCCTTCACTTTCCCGAATGCTGTCAAGCCCGCCATCTGCTGCAGCATCCCATTCAATCTCGGCTGTCATGGCCGGCGGCATATCCGCAATAAGCCGGATTCCCTTATTCAAACGCTCCCACCGCACCCTGACTTTTCCCCGTATCGTGGGAACAGAGGCTTCAGCGTAGGTCAGCTCCGGCGCCAGATATGGCTTGATCCGAACACGCGCGAACCCTGGCTCCGCGGGCTGAATGCCTGCCACATACTCCTGCAGCAGACGCGCCGGATATCCGTTCCAGGCATGCGAATGGGATTCGATATCCTCCCAGCCCTCCCACATCGTCCTGGCTCCCTGGCTGATCATATAGCCCCAGCCCGGATATTCCGGGTTATCAATGATTCCGTATGCGGCTTCCTGCCGGCCGTTCTCGAACAGGGCCCGCAGCAGCGGCAGACCAAGCACCGTTCTGAATTCCCGCTTCTCCGCGGCGATGGCTTCAATCAGAGCAGCCTTGTCTTCCTCCGGGACAAGCTCCAGGTATATCCCGAGACCGTTTACGCCTTGATGCGTACTCTGCGACCCCAACGCATCCCTGAACCGCCGCTTGCCGCGGTCATACAAGTACTCCAGGATATTGAGCTTCAGTTGCTCTGCCTGCCCGCTATAATAGATGCCGTCTTCTTCCCTGCCGATCAGGCAAGCTGTGTCCGCAAGTACCTTGAGGGCAGCGTACAGCTTCATATTCTGCACGGTCAGCACCTCCGATTCATGATCGACGGTGGGATAAGGCCAGTCGCTGATATGCCAGCCCTTGTCAACCGGAACCAGACCAAGCGCCCGGTCCAGAATGCCCAGGTAATAATCCGCCATCCGCTCGGCCGTTCCATAATACTTCGCCAGTACGCGTTCGTCCCCATAAATGAAATAGATCTTCCACAGCAGTGTGTTATAGTGCAGATCCCACTCCGGTATTCGCAAATTAAAATCCGGATGCCCGTTATTGGAAGGATACACGAACGGGAATGTGCCGTCGGCAAACTGTGAATCGGCAAAATCGCCCTCCACCTTCTCGAGAATGTGGCGGGCGTCGAAATTGAACAGCAGCGCCTCGGCCTGCAGGTCCGAATCGGCGAGATATTGCGCCTGCTCCCGGTGCGGGCAATCCACGACCTGGCCCAGCACATTATTCTTCTGCGTGCGGATGCAGGCCTCGTACATGTCGTTCAACAGGGAGCTTGAGCTGTCAAAGCTCCCTTCATATTGAAGATCCGTATGGGCGGACACGGCCCAGAGATTCTCGCCTGCGGCAATCTCCCCGGGATATCCGCTCACCTCCAGATACCGGAAAGCCTTATAGGAGAAATCCGGCTGCCAGCTTTCCTCTACGTCTCCGCGCATCGTATATTGATCGTAATAATAAGCTGATTTTTCATTGGACACATTGTGTTTGACATAGCCCTGTTCGTCCAGATCCTCCGAATACCGGATGCGAAGCGTAACCCCCGCAATGCCTCTGAGCCGGATAAGCGGCCAGCCGGAGATAATGCGCCCAACATCGAATACTTGCGCCTGCTGATGCTCACGGATATGAGAGGGCCGGACAATCGCAGGAACCAGCAGTTCCTCGACCGCTCCTTCGGGGATTTCCTGCCATTGACGGACCCACCGCTGCACAGAAGCGGGAGCCGGCTTGGCTTTCAACCAAGCCTCACTGCCGCCCCTTCCCGCCGTGCTCCACCGTGGCGGCAGCTTGCGGGCATCCACATCCTCAATCGCGCTTATCCGGCGGTTCTGCTGATATTTCGTCCCCGCCCGGTGCGGCGGATCGGCCAGAACCTGCCAGGAAGCGTCGGTCTTGAAGGTTTGCGAGGTGCCGTCGATATAATCCACCTCCAGCTGCAGACAGAAGCCAGGCAGCCCATTGACGTAATTCTGGCCGTCTCCGCCGAGGTAATGAGCAATGGCTCCCAGGCAATTGCGTCCCTTGTGCAGCAAATGGGAGGCATCATAGGCCAATACATATTTGCGCTTGCCGGGATTGGTCGGAGCCGGAGATCCGCTGCCGCCGATTCGTTCTCCGTTCACAAACAGCTGGGCCGCGTTATGCGCGGAGGCGAATATTTTGGCGCAGGCCACCGGCTTGCGAAGATTGATTTCCTTGCGGAAGTAGACAAAATCATTGATCATCCGCTTGCCCGGACGCCAAATCCATTTGGCCTTCCACTGCTCCTGACGGAGCCCGGTATCGAAGAAGGCAATTTCAGATTGTGCCGGAATGCCTTGTCTGTCGGTTACCGCCACGCGCCACCAGTACCGCCTGCGTCCTTCGAGGGAAGGACCGCTGTAGTCCATCTGCAGCCTGTTGCTGTCCGAGATTTCCTTCTCCCATATATCTCCCGAACCGCTGAGCAGCCGTTCATAGCTTGCTGCCACATATAGTCGTACGGATTCCGATCCCGCACCTCTCGAATCGCTGCCCAGACGCCATGAGAACCGGATTGCACCGTTATCGATCCCACAAGCGGCTCCTTATGTCCATTCACTCTCAAATGATGCACAGTCAGCATAAATGGGTAATCCTCCTGACGGGTTCCTGTTTGGATTTTGCTTATCATTATAAAGCAGAGGAGGAAGCGGACATACCGGCGATTATGCTACAATTAGGGGTAGATTCCATCCTGCTTAAGGAGATGCGCGCGGCATGACAGGCACACCGGCGATCCTGAACGGCTCCTTTTATTGGAGAGACCAGCTCCCTCTATTCATAGCCAGAGAAAGGGAATCCTTCACGCTGCCCCTGCACGTCCATGACTTTGTAGAGATTGCCTATATTGCCGAAGGCAGAGGGGTCCATTACATCGGGAACGAGCGGCTTGATGTTGAACGCGGCGATATTTTTGTTATTGCGATCGGCACTCCCCATGTATTCCGCCCTATGTCCAAGGAGCAGGATCAGCGTCTGATTGTCTATAACTGCCTGTTTGAGCGGTCCTTTATCCGCCGGTTTCAGGATTCCATTCCCTCCACCATCGGGCTTGAGCGGATGTTTCATCTCGATCCATACCCCTATTACTATTACAAAGACAATCAGGATGAGATTCTTTTCATGATGGAAAAGCTGTTTATGGAATACTCGCTGCGCCTCTGCGGCAGTGAAATGATTTTGAGCGCACAGATGCTTGAGCTGCTGTCTGTACTGTACCGCTGCGAGCAGCAGGGAAGACTCCCTTCGTCAACCGTGAGCAAGCTGGAGCCCGTTTTCAAGCATATCCATTCGCATTATCACGGGAATGTGAAGCTGGAGGAGCTTGCTGCCCTGATTCATGTGAGCGTCAGCCATCTTCAGCGGTTGTTCAAGCAGTCCGTCGGCCAGTCTTTTACGGAATATATGCAGTCGCTGCGGATCGCCAAAAGCTGTGAGCTGCTGAGAATTGCTGCGTCTGTCCGTGAAGTTTCCATACAGGTAGGCTATAATGATATTAAATTTTTTCAGACTCTATTCAAGAAAAAAACAGGAATGACGCCGCGTCAATACCGCAGCAAATATACTTCGCAGTAGCCGCATGCCGTCATCCTGCTCATATAGCCGTATATCTGCCTGTTTAAATTTAATCGTTTGGAGTGAAGCATCTTGTCAAAACCGGGAAGAAATGATCCCTGCTACTGCGGAAGCGGACAAAAGTATAAACGCTGCTGTCTGGAGAAGGACCAGCTCGCGGAGCGCGCGGGACTGGAGGCAGCCCTCCCGGAGCCGGATCTTGATTATCACCTGTCCGTAGCCGAAATCCATTCGCTCATAGATGAAGACATGGTATGGCATAATGCCCTGTACCCCATGCTGGCCCATCATCTCACGGACGGGATGGAGCCGTATTTTGAGGAGCAGCACATTATTGAAGCGGTCAGTCTATGGAACGAATTCTCCAATGTGCAGAAGCCCCTTTTCCGCAAATTCGGAGCCTACTGCGCTGCGCTGGAATACCTGGTCTGCGAGGCGCACGGGATTATAATCACGCAAGCGGAGCTCGCGAAGAAATATCAGGTATCGGTTGCAACGATCTCCAAGCGGTTCCAGGAGCTCAATGAATTTGCCGAGAACCATTATGGCGATATGCTGGATGAATACGAGAATGGGGACCATGAAGACCTTGATCATGAGGTATTCCAGCTACCGCCGCTTTCGCAGAAATCCAGAGATGCATTGCCGCTGAAATCGATCAAGCTGGCGGACGAGCTTCTCCAGAGGGCCGAACTGCAGCCGAATCGCAGGCAGCGGCTGGATCTTATTCAGCATCTGCTGGAACTGAACCCGTATTGTGCCGACGCATATTTGCTGCTGGCGGGGGCCACTTCCGATCCGGAGCAGGCTTATCTTTATTTGAGGCATGGTCTGCAAGCAGCGGAGCTTGATCTGGGTGAAGGATTTATCGCGGAGAACCGGGGGGATTTCTGGCTTATTGACGAGACGCGTCCCTATATCCGGATCAAATTCGCCTATGCCGAGCTGTGCTGGGAATTGGAGAATAAGACAGAAGCGGTCCATCATCTCGAAGATCTGCTGTCGCAGTCCCCGAACGATAGCGTGGGAGCCAGATATCTGCTGCTGGCCGTTTATCTGGACAGGAAGCGGCTGGATGATGCGGAGCGGCTGCTGGAGACCTATGAGGACGATATTGACGCTTCCTTCGCCTATGACCGCATCATTCTCGAGTTTCTGCGCCATGGCAAGTCGGCCAGGCTGAAGATGCTCTACCGGAATGCGCGGAAAGCAAACAGGCATGTGCCGGATTATTTGCTTGGCTTGATGCCTTTGCCGGAGACGATGCCCGATCTGTACAGTCCGGGAGATTCCTATGAAGCCGCACTATATGTAAACAGCCACTTTCAGCTGTGGATCAAGCTGCCGCGGCTGCTCGAGTGGATGGCTGGCCAATAGGCCGGCCCGGAGGACGGCTCAAAGCCGGAATCCTTTTCGCTCTGAGTCCGTCCTTTTTTACATTGACTTTCTTCGTGTGCGAACCTGATTGGACTTGGGCTCGGACTCCTCGCGGATCAGCCAATACATGGCATACTGCAGGACGGCCATGCTGACGAGCACAATCGGCAGCCATACGGAGTCCAGATCCTTGGATAATACAATTAGCAGCGTAATGGAGACCACCCGCCCGGCGTTCAAAAAAGCCTCCCTCATCACCACGGATTCGACGCGCAGCTGGCCCTTGAGCGGCAGCTTGCCGATCAGCCGGTAATAATAGGAGGTCAGCGAATTGCCCACCAGCGGATTGCAGATTGAGAACATGATCATGAACAGCATAACGGTCCAGAGATGCACCTCAAACAGCAGGAAGGAAGCGCCGATGAGCACGCCCGTCGAGGTCATGAGCACATATTTGCGGGCCTGCTCCTTCTTCGCCTTTTTTGAAATGATATATCCGGTAATGACCGTCAGCGATGAGAAAAACACCCCTAAGTAGCCGACCCAGTCTTCCCTGCCCACGGTTTGCAGCAGCAATATATTCGGCAAAAACAGCATGATCCCCTGGAATAGGCCCATGACGAAAAACGCGATCAGCCCCTGCAGCCACAGTCTTTCCTTGCGCATCAAGAGGCCCATCAGACGCAAATGATAAGCCTTGTGATGCGAGGGAGAAGCCTTGATGCGGAAGCTGACAATGGCAGCCACAATGAACATGATGGAAGCGATGAGGAACGTCAGGATATAGCCTTGAAGCCCCTCGTTCATTTGTATAATAAAGCCTGCGAGCGCAGGCCCGATAAGTCCTGCGGTGCTGAACACGACCATGTTGATGGCCAGAAAGCGCAGTCGGTTGCTCTCGTTCGACACGTCATACATCAGTACCAGATACCCCGTCCAATAAAATCCTCCCGCAATACCATTGAAGATCGCGAACAGGATGTAATATTCCGCGACTTTCTCCTGTGCGATAACCACAAGCAGATAGAATACGGCGATCGTCGCAATGCCGAGGCGGTAAGTGACCATTCTGTCCTTGCGCTTGGCAATCCATCCGCCTGCTGCGAACGCAAGCGGAGTAAACAGGTAAACCACGATGTTGTATGTGCCGTTAACCGTCAGGTCCTGTGTCAGGCGCCATAGGTAAAGATTCAGGAACAACCCCGACATCGAGGCCCCGAACTGGAAGCAGCCGTGTACGAACAAAGCGGTAATCGCTTCATTATTCAGCCTGTACTGGGGCTCGATACCTGTACCTCTTGAGAAATTCAATCTGAACCGCGTGCTCGGCTGCATCAACATTCGCCCTCTCCAATGTAAACAATACCTAATATTGTATCACAGCGGAAAGCGCTTTTATTTCCTTTCTCCAAGTGATTTTGGCCGGGAAAAAGGCTTCCATCCCGATATGGACCGGAATATGCGGGAAAACAGGCTGTTTTTGCGGCGGCAGAGTTAAATACGGCTGCTATTTGTAATCCCTTTCATCGGAACTTTTTATTTTCTTTCCTTGTCGCATCTTATTCATAGAGCTATATGGCCTTTCATGTTACAATAGCCGATAGATTCCATGTCACTGACCTAACCTGTTCGGATCGCAAGCTTGTACACCGGAATTATCTATCATGGATGATGGAGGCTGCTTCGTGAACTCAGAAGAATCCAGAACACAGCCAGCCAAACGCTGGAACAGCCTGTTGCTGCTGCTTGTTGTTTTTGTCGGCTTCCTGGTCTTCGGTTTCTCGGAGAACAGCAAGGGACCCGCTCTCCCCGGAATGCAGGCGGATTTCGCTCTCGATGAATGGCAAATCGGGCTGCTGCTTTCCTTGAACTCGCTCGGCTATTTGCTGGCCTGCAGCTTTACGATTGTGCTGACGAATAAACTCGGACTGCGCTTTGCGATGCTTCTGGCCTTTGGTTCCATGGCCGTGTCCGGCGTCTTCATGTTTCTCTCCCACAGCTATGCGGCATTGTCCGCCTCTTATTTTCTGATGTATATCGGCAACGGCATACTGGAGATCGGACTTGCTCTCTTAACAGCGCGCATATTCATTAAAAATACCGGCATGATGATGAATCTCTCGCATTTCTTCTACGGTCTCAGCTCGGTGGTGGCTCCACTATTCGCATCCATGCTGATGGGATTGCATCTGTTCGATATGACCTTGAGCTGGGGCGGCATGTATCTGGTCATGATGTCTTTGTCCATCATCCCGATGATACCCGCATTGTTCGCGGCCTTCCCCAGGGACACCGTACCGGTAGAGGATAGAGTCTCCTACGCCTCCTACATGAAAGATCCCGCAGCCTGGCTGGTTGTCGGCATCCTCTCGTTCGGGGTCATCTCGGAGCTTGCCGTCGGCGGCTGGCTGGTTAATTTCCTGGAGAAAGCCTACGACTGGACCCCTACGGCCGCTGCCGGCATGCTGTCCGCCTTCTTTATCTGTTTTACGGCGGCGCGGCTTGTGCTTGGGCCTGTAACCGACAAAATCGGCTTCATACGATCGCTCATCATTTTCTCCGGCAGCTCCGGAATCTGCACCATTGCAGCCATTGCGGCCGGCGAGCCGGGTGCGTTCCTGTTCGCGCTGGCCGGCGCCGGCATCGCCCCGATCTATCCGACAGTTATGGCTTACCTGGCGCGGTACTACTCCCGCAGCAGCGATACGGCCATTACCTTCACCGTCACGATGATGGGCATCGCCAGCATCATTGGCAATCTGCTGATCGGTGGAATCACGGAATGGACCAAGGACCTGTTCACGCAGGAGGACGGCTCCGGCATGGGACTGCTGCGCGGCCTGCAGGCCGGATATCTGTTCATCGCCCTCTGCGCGCTGCTGTGCACGCTGATCAGCGTGCTTCTGTACCGGTATCTGCATAAACGCGGCGGCGCGATTTAAGCGGGGATTATTCAGACTCCGCTTTGATTAGGCAAAGGCCTGATCTGTACCTCGAAGCTCTGCTTGCCCGGCTGAATCAGATAAGCGTCCAGTGTCGGCGCGTAACCGCAGCTGTGGTTGCCGATTCCACTCTGCGCCATATCCAGCTTGACGACCGTCTCATCCAGCTTTGTCAGCAGATGAACATGCCGGATCCGGGTCAGGTCCTCCGTGGAATAATGATGCGCGCTCATATCCAAATAGCCCGGACTGCTGAAGTGCAGGCCGCTCCCCCCGGCACTGGTCAATGCCGCCCAGCGCACCTCGGACTTGTTTCCGTTCTCCTGCGGTTTGATATAGGGGACGAACTGCTCCTCTACCGTGCCTGCATAAAGGCCAAGCTTGCCGCTCTCCTTGCGGTCGGAGTAGCATTCATGCGGTCCTCTGCCAAGCCATGATAACTGATCATACACGCCGGGCATTCTCAGCTCCAGCCCGAACCTTGGAAGCGGCGGTAGCCCTTCCTTCTTCGGCTCAACTGCACCCTCCAGATGAACTTCCCCGCTGCTGAAGAGGGTATAAACGAGCATCGAGTGAAAAGCAGGCGGTTCTCCCCTTGCGCCAACCACGCCTTCAACTTGAATGCGGACCGTCCCGTCTTCCCGGATTTGCACCTCCGTGCCGCGCCCCCACGTAATGAGCCTGTCGTAGCCCGCCTTGACCCATTCTTTTGCCAAGTGAACATCATTATCGACCGGCGCACGCCAGAAATTAAACTTCGGACCAGCCAGCAGCAGCGCATGTCCTTCGTAATCCCATGACTGGATGGAACCATCCAGCTTGCTGAGGCGCCAAGTGAAATTCTCCCCTTCCACTGACACAGACCGGGGAGTTTCGCTGACAGAGAGCAGCCTGTTTGCAGCAGGGGCAGCTGATGAGGCGGATTGCGGCTTATTAGCGCCAGACTGCATGAATACTGAGCCGGATTGCGGCTTCTCGGCGAGCTCGTGTACGGATACTGAGCCGGGTTGCGGCTTAGCATTGGCAGCCTGCACAGATGCAACGCTGAATTGCAACTTTTCGGCGGCTGCCTCGCCGGTTGCGGGGTCAAATTGCGGCCAGCCGGCGGATTCCTTCGCGGTTGCTGTGAGCTCGGCCGCTTTTGGGCCGATGGGCAGGTCCGACCAGGCAATTTCATGTCCCGCCGGTGCCCAGGAAGTATCGCTGCGCAGGGTGAAACGGACATGGAGCCAATATTCAGAAGAGGGGTCGAAGTCGGTGCAAGCCAGGGGGAGAACAGCCTGCTCCTCCGCGCCCGCAGCAGTATGCAGACGGGGAAGCTCGCCTTGTTCCAGGACAACGCCGCTGCGCAGCAGCATCCATTCGCCCTGCAAATGCTCCAGAGTAAGGAAGTCGTACCGGTTGTGAATCAGGATGAGGCCTGCCGCCGCGTCCACTGCTTTGATTTTGACCGGCTCAATGACCTTCTTGTATTCCAGAATGGAAGCCTTCGGACTCCGATCCGGAAACAGCAGCCCGTCCAGGCAGAAGGAGCCGCTGTGCGGCTCATCCCCGAAATCGCCGCCGTAAGCGTACCATTCCTCTCCATTCTCGCCGCTCCGCAAGACCGCCATATCCGTCCACTCCCAGATCAGCCCGCCGATCAGCCGCGGATAGGTGTAGACCGCCTCCCAGTATTCCTTCAAATTGCCGGTTGAATTGCCCATCGCGTGACCGTATTCGCACATGAGAAAAGGACGGCTGTCGCTCTTGCGCCCTTCTTCAATCAATGTCCCGACCGCCGGATACATGGAGCTTACAATGTCGACGACAGGAGCTTCATAAGCGCGCTCATAATGAATCAGCCGGGTGGGATCGTAGGCCCTGATCCATTCCGCCATCGCATCGTGATTCGGCCCGTAGCCGGACTCATTGCCGAGCGACCAGATGATGACGGACGGATGATTTTTGTCACGCTCGACCATCCTTTTGGCACGGCTAATGAAGGCTTCCTTCCATTCCGGCTGCTGCGCCAGGAAGCTTTCATTGCCGATAAAATGAAACCCGTGCGTCTCCAGATCCGTCTCATCGATGGCATAAAGGCCATATTGATCACATAGATCCAGCCACCTTGTGTCGTTGGGATAATGCGAGAGGCGGACGGCGTTCATATTATGCTGCTTCATCAACGCAATATCCTGAATCATCGATTCCTTCGAGGTCACATAACCCCGGCGGGAATCAAACTCATTGCGGTTGACGCCTTTGATGATTACCGATTGTCCATTCACCAGCAGCCTGCCGTCCTTAATCCGGATATCGCGAAAACCGACCGCAATCCGCTTCACTTCCTTCAGCAGTCCGCCAGCATCGAATAAGGATAGCAGCAGGGTATACAGATACGGCGTTTCGGCCGTCCAAGTCCTGGGCGCAGAGACCGGTTCGCTGATCGGGATGATCAGCTCTTTCTCTCCGTCCGGGAACTGAACAGCCTCGCTGCGTGACACGACTGGATGATGTCCGGCGTCAAGCAGTGCCAGCTGCAGCGTCCAGCCGTTTGTGCTATATTCGCTGCCAGCCGCAAGTTCGGCCACATTCAGCCTTATGGTCAGCTCCGCCTCCTCCAGAGATTCATCCAGCCGGGTTTGGACGAAGGCGTCACGAACAGTCACATTAGGCAAAGCAAGCAGGTACACGTCGCGAAATATCCCGCTCAGCCGCCATTTATCCTGTGATTCGAGATAGCTTCCATCGCACCATTGATAGACCTGCACGGCAAGAATATTGTCGCCGGGAACGAGGAAGCGGGTTATATCGAATTCGCTGTGAAAATGGCTTCCCTGGCTGTATCCCGCCGGCTCTCCATTGATCCACAAATGAAAGGCTGAATCCACGCCTTCGAACATAAGACGGATCTTCCTGTCCGCCCAACTGTCTTTCACCCGAAAAGCCGTGCGGTAGCAGCCGACAGGATTATTTGCCGGCACATGCGGGGGATCTACGGGGAACGGGTACGGGCAGCTGCTGTAATGCGGAATCCCCCAGCCATGCATTTGCCAGTTACCCGGCACCGGAATTTCGGACCAGCCGTTATCGGAATAAGTCCGGGCCATAAAATCCTCCGGCGCCATATCAGGAGACTCCGCATAATGAAACCGCCAGTTCCCGTTCAACAATTGAAAATAAGCGGAAGCCTCGCGTTTCCCCTGAAGCGCTGTATCAAGCGACTCATAAGGAATCAAATCCGCATGCGGCTCCACCCTGCCGCGCTGCTGCACGGCCAGATTCGCCCAGTCCGGCAGCGGTTTCTTCGTCATATCCATCCTAAATCCGTCCTTTCATAGCAGAGATGTTCCTCACAACGGTGACAAGCAGACAATCGGCTACCGCCGTCCTCTGCCGGCGAAGCGAGTTTCTTCCGGACTATCAGATAAAGGGCCGATAGCCCCTCCCATACGGGAGGCGTCTAGTCAGCCCTTCATTAAACCGTCATTAACGACCATGCAGAACCTGCTCGAAAAAACGCTCGCCGCCGACCTGACCGCCCTTCAGCACCAGCTCCAGCCCGTCATAGACCGGATCCGCCGAGTAAGCCCGGCACAGCGGCCCGCCCGGCGTCAGCGCGGCCATACATTCAAGAGCGGAGATGTTTAATTCGCGCATGACATAGCCCGAGGTGTCGCCCCCGGCGATCAACAGACGGGTCAATCCCGTTTCGGCGATCAGCCGCTTGGCCAGCACGCCCAGCTCCATTCCGAGCAGGCGGCTGCTCTCCTCGGAGCGAATCCCAAGCTCCGCCAGCGTCTCCCGCAGTTCGCCGATGCTGCCGTCGCTTGGGCCCATAGCGGAGTAAAGCACGACGCTGCCGCCGCCTGCAAGCAGGCTGCGGGCCTCCTCCATCAGCTGTTCCCGCGCCGCTTCAGCCCGTCCGGGATGGATCAGTTCATGCACGGGTACGCGGATTCCGGCAAAACCCGCCCCCAGCGCGTGCTTGATCTGCGTTTCCGTTACAGGCGAGCAGCTGCCCGATACAACGAGCAGCTTGTCGACCGGCTGCGCGCAGTCCTCTCTGGATGCCTGCTCCGGAAGCAGTCCCTCCGTCTTCCAGCATGCGCCAAGCGCGTATTCCACGCCGGAGGAACCGATCACAAAAAGACTTTCATCGGCCGGCAGCCTGCCTGCCTCTTCCCAGATCAGCCTGCCTGCTGTTTCCAGCCGCTGCTCATCCAGCACATCGAAGAGAAGAAGGGCCGGCTGCCCGGCTGCCAGCTTGCACTCCATATTCCCGCGCACTTGCGGCAGCGGACCTTCAAGCTCAGTTATGTCCATCAGCGCTATGGGAAGCTCCGTTTGCCGCTGCAAATGCAGACGAAGATCGGCCTCATCCATCGGTGTTACCGGATGCCGCGACATCGTGGGATGCCGGTCCAGCCGATGGACCGTCCCGCCCCCCGCCGCATAATGATGGCCGAACAAGGTATATCGCTTCAAATAAGGAACGCCTACAAGCAGCGGAATATAACGGCCGCCGAATACCCCGCGTCCGATTTCGGCCGCTTTACCGATGCTCCCGGCATGCGGCGAGGAATCGAAGGTTGAGCAAACCTTGTAATGCACGACGGCTGCTCCCGCAGCTTTCAGCGTCTCGAAGATCGGGTTCAGTTCCCGCTCCATCTCAACCGGCGTGAGCGACCTTCCCACCCCCGCAACGCCAAAAGCATCCATCTTCGCAAAGCGCCCGTCTTTCAGCTGTTCAGACGTGGGCGGTTCCAGAAACAGCACCGCTTCGAGGCCAGCCCGGAACAGCGATTCCAGTACATCCGTCGATCCGGTAAAATCATCGCCATAATAACAGAGAAGCCGGCGGCGCTGTTTCCCGCCGGTATCGATGGACATACCGATTGTCCATGCCTCATGAGGTGTGACCGTCGTCTGCATCCGCGAGGATGCATCCGCAATCCGGGCGTCCCGGGATGGGTCCATAATTCGTGCATCCCGGAGATTGTCTGTCGTGCGCGTTCCCAGAAAGATGTCCTTCGTCTGCGATTCCCCGGTCGCGTCCAATATCCGGACATCCCCGAACTTGTCTGTCGTGCGCGTTCCCAGAAAGGTATCCGTCGTCTGCGATTCCCCGGATATGCCTGTAGTCCTTCTCCCTTGTATTTCCCGCCGTAATTCCTGCGCTTCCAGCTGACTGGTGCGCTCCTGACCACTACGTTGTTTCTGACGCCCATCATGGACCTTCTCTTCGTTCATACGCTCAAGGCCGCCTCCTTGCTGCCGCTGCACCATACTGCTGTTCAGCTTCTTCCGTATTTCTCGATTGCCCGCTTCAGCGCCGGATGCTTCAGCGCATACTCATTCAGTCCGATGCCCTGCACCGCCGCTTCCCAGCCAAGCTTCATGCTCTGGAATCCGGCTGCCGGACCATCGGGATGGGCCAGCATGCCTCCCCCGGCCAGATGCA
The DNA here is from genome assembly GCF_056269285.1 of Paenibacillus sp. JT31N11. Lineage (NCBI taxonomy): Bacteria > Bacillati > Bacillota > Bacilli > Caryophanales > Paenibacillaceae > Paenibacillus > Paenibacillus sp. JT31N11. Next base: position 137,260 of record NZ_JBWDNQ010000010.1, on the reverse strand, counting down.
TCACATCAACGGACCGGATCGCTTCATAGGTTGCCGGAGCGCTGCCCGCCCACTGGGCAGAGGAGACGACAGGCATGGTCTCATAGCCACCCAGAAGAGGGGCCGCGCAGGCTTGAATCGAACGGACAACCGACTCATTGCTCTCATAGAACTTGCTGTTTAATCCGTTGACGTGAAGATGATCGGCCCCGGCCAACCGGCACAGCTTCTGGAATGCTGTAAATTCCATCCCCAGAAGCGGCGAGCGGGTCATTAACCCCCACTGATTGCGGTGGCCATGGATCGGCACTTCACTGTAGCTGCTTAGATGCGCCAGGCCCGCAAGCCCGACACTCATGATGCTGACCATGACACAGCTGCCGCCTGCTTCCACCACGACCTCGTGGTGGCGGCGCATCTCCTCGATATCCCCGGTGATGTTAAAGGCATACATCAATTTGCGGCCCGTCTTGTCGGCAGCGCGTTCCACCGCTTCCATGACCGCCTTCACCTTCACTGGGAGCGGAGCATAGGGCGGATTGGCATTCAGCTCATCGTCCTTGATAAAATCCATTCCTGCCAAGGCCATGTCGCCGACAAGCTGCTGCAGGTCCTCCATGGCAAGGCCAATGCTCGGCTTCACAATCGTGCCGAGGATCGGCCTGTCATAGACGCCGGCAAGCCTGCGGGTTCCGGCTATGCCGAATTTCGGCCCCGGATAGCGGTCCGCGAACGCCTGCGGCAGCTCCAGATCCATCAGCCGCAGGCCGGACAGCTCCTGCAGCTCATACAGATTGCCCGCAACCGCCGACATCAGGTTGGGAATCGAAGGCCCGAAGTTATGCAGCGGGAAGGATACGCTGATGAGGCCGCGATTATACCTGCCGTCATGTCCGGCAGGCAGCTTGGCCCCGGGCAGCGACGGCTGAGCGCTCTCGCCCAGCGGCTCTATACGCTCGATTCTTGCTCCATGCAGCTCCTTGAGCCGCGCGGTTTCTCCCGGCACTGCCGTGAAGGTGCCTGTCGACTGCTCGCCTGCGATCACTTCGGCTGCCCGTTCCAGCGAATAAGGCGTCTCGACCAGATAGACTGCCGTGACACGGTCGCTGCTTACATGATGTTCCTTCATATCCTCAGACATGGCGCTCTTCCTCATCCAACCGGTCAAGCACCTCTTTCACCTGCTGGACACCCAGGCGCGGGCTGGATAGCACCGGCTTGCCCGTAGCATCCGTGAGTGACTTCTCCATTCTGGCCATCGAGCCCTGCGCCAGCACCAGCACATCGGCTTCATTGCACACCCGAATGGCGGTTTCAAGCAAAATGCGGTCATGCTCCTCGGGCTGTCCCCCAACCAGAGCATCGAAGGCTCCCTCGGCGAGTCCGCTGATAAGCGTGACGGATCGGCCTGCAAGCTCCGCCTGCTTGCCGATCAGGCGAAGCGTCGGGTCCAGGGTGGAAGGCAGCGTCGCCAGCACCGCAATCCGGTCATAACCTGCGGCGGCAGTTGCCGCCATCGACTCGTCGATTTTGACAATTGGCACTCCGATTAGTTTGCGGGCGTCATCCGCGATTTCACCGACGGATGAGCAGGTGTTCAGAATCACGTCCGCGCCCAGTTCTTCCCCGTTATGATAATACTGCACCAGCCTCCGGGCGACGCCGGGCGGGACATGTCCCGCCTTCACCACATCGCCGATCAGACTGTCGTCGATAATGTTAACCAGCCGGCAATCCGGCAGCATTTCCTTGAAAACCGCCTTCAGCGGCTCGGCCAGACCCTGGCCTGTATAAATAGCTACAACCGTTCTCATCCCTGTCGTTCCCCTCTCCTGATGCAGCGGATTTCCTGCTGCCCGAGTCCGCGCGTGAGGCGGACCTCCGGGCATAACCGGGTTCTGGCCTCTGCGACTCATATTTGTTACAGTCCGGTCCAGAAAGCTTCTGAATTCAGTCGGTATTATCTCAGACGAATCGCCCCAAGCCTGTCGCATCAGGACAGAACACCTGTCGCAGCACCGGGCAATCCGTCCCATTGCAATGGATCATTGCTGCCAGTCTCATCGCATTGAACTATCCGTGACAGCCTCATTGCACTGGACCATTGCTGCCAGTCTCATCGCACTGGACTATCCGACGATTCCTCCATACCGCGGCGTCCCGGTCGGGCCGCATCGCCGGCATCTCCGTCAATAAGCGCCATTATCCTTTGACCAACACCCCTACCAGACAAACTCCCGCTCCAGTCGGCGGTAATCGCCCTCCTTCAGCGGCGCCTCATCGTATACCTTGCGGCCGCTGTAGAAGGGATGCTGGGTTCCCTTCGGCGAAATATTCACGACATCGTCGCCCCGCCAATGCGTCTCGAAGGTTTGGCCAATGGCGTTCTCAATCGTTGTGCGCGAGGACAGCGGGAACGTAACCGTAATCGTCTCGCCGGCCTGCGCGGCCCCCAGCGTTAGAAAATGCTCATTGACCCACATGCTGGAATCGCTGCCGCGGCCGCTGACTGCCTCGTTGCCTTCACGCTCGCGCACATAGCTCACCTTGGCATAACCTGCCCATTCTGGAATCCGTATCTGGAGCCGTGGAAGATCGCGGTGAATATGCAGTACAACCTTTCCCTCATGCGGCAAATAGCTGTCCACATCCAGCCATACCGAGCCGCGGTTCAAGAGAAAATTGACGCTGATTGCACCGTTCTTCTCGGTAATCGTATTGCTCCATCCCATAAACAAGCCGCGCGTTCCGGAGCCGAGGCAGCAAATTTGCAAGTCATTCGTATGCCCCCGGCCATGGCTCACATCGCAGCAGAAATCATTTGGCGCCGAATAGCCGGCGAACGCGCCGCGCGTACGCTGGGCGATATTATGATGCGTAAGCCATCCCGGAACATCGCCGGAACGATCGTCGGCTTCCTTCACCCAATCCATCTCCAGCAGCTGCGACTCGGTCAGGTGGTTGCGGATAAAACGCTCAACCGTTCCCCAATATTTGGTGTAGCCGCTCTTGGCGAGCGTGATGCCCGTTGCGATCAGATCGACCAGCGAGCAGGTCTCATGCTCATAGGCCTGCTCTTTCAGGTCCCCAGGGGTCCATCCAAAAGCCGTGCATTTGGTTAATGCCCATTCATAGCTTTTGTTGACCCAGCTGATCAGCGCGGCATCGCCGGTGAACACGCCAAATCGCGCGATGGCATCCAGCGTGCCAAGACGCGTATGAAAATGTCCGCTGCGATAGGCAAGCGCATCATTAAAGCTTCCGTCCTCGTTGAACACGCCGCTGCGCTGAATAATAAGCGCGGTAAAGTACTGGCACAGCTCAAAGGCATCCTGGTTGCCGGTCAGCTCATGATATTTCAGCAGGGGCATGACAAGCCTGCCGCAGAATGCCGCCGGATCGGGCGCAAGCCGCAGCAGCATGGCGTTTTTGGACGGCCAGCCCTCTTCCTTGTACTCGGATGCCGGATAGTACCACACATCCCGTTCCTTGATCGCGATGCGCTTCAGCGCCGCCACATGCTTATCCGCCACTTCCTTAACCTTGGGATCGCCTGTTTCCATGAACCAGGTGGTGAGGGACAAAATGACGGCTCGCTGATCGATCAGATTGGCATTGGGCTCCCAGTTTCCATTGGGATTCACCTGCCTGTAGCTGAGGCCGTCCTCATGGAAGAAAGAGAGAAAATTAGCGCGGTACTGCGCCTCCTGTTCTGCGCCAATCGTCTCGCCGGACATATGCCGGGCCAGAATAAATCCATCGATCATGCGGCCGTGGGAGGATCCGTAATCCCAATCCCCGTGTGTCAGGTTGGCAGGATCGGTCATTAGATTGGCGGCAAAAAAAGGTATGCCGTTAAAGTCCTCGTCCGCCATTCCCATAATGGCATTCAGGGCATGGCCGGCGCGTTCCTCCAGCATCAGCGTATCCGGTATTTGGCGTGTTTTCATCATTGCTGCCTCCTTGTCGTTAATGTGAACCCGAGTGGCGGTAATCGCCAATGGTTTTGCCCGTCTTCTTCTTGAAGATCTGGCTGAAATAGCGGTAATCCTCGTAGCCGACCAGCTGTGCGATTTCATAGTTTTTGTAGCCGGGGATTTGCAGCAGCTCGATCGATTTGCGGATACGGGTATCCGTGAGATAGTCGACAAAATTGCTGCCTGTCGTTTTCTTGAACAGCCTGCTCAAATAATCCGGGTTCAGGTAGCGGCTCTCGGCAATCTGCTGCAGTGAAAGCGTCTGGTCATAATGGGTCTGAATCAGCCTCTCCACCTCGCGGACAATCTTCTCTCCCTGGTTGTCGCCCTGCTGCTCATAATAATGCAGTACCGCCGGTATAATCTCCCGGGTGAACACGGCTTTCACCGATGCAGCGTCATTGCGGCTTTGGAACAATTCGGACAACGCAAGCGAAAAGCTGCCGCACAGCTCAGCCAGGCTCTTCTCCGCCGTTTGCAGCTGCTTCTCAATGGAATGAATCAGAATGGATGCTCCACGCTGCAGCTGCCCGACCGTCATTTCCGGTCCAGACAAGGCGGCGAAAAGCTTCTCGAATTCCTGCCGGGCGGCTTCTCCATTGCCGATCTGCAGCGCGAGGAGAAAGCTCTGCTCCAGGTGATGCGGGTAAACGAAGGCCCGGGCAGCTGCGGTCTCCCGCGCCGGGAGCACAACGCCGCAATCGCCAAGCCTTTTGTCCGCCAGCGCTTTTCGCGCCTGCAGGTAAGCCTGCCGAAGCTGCTGCGGACGGTCCGCCTTCCCGCTGACGCCGAAGCTTACGCTGATTCCGCAGGCTTGCTTCAGCCTGCTCTGCACATCCGCAAGCAGCACAGACAGCTCCGGCTGAGACAGCCGGCCGGCGGCTATTGTGGCCACGAGCTCCCCGCTTCCTCCCGCAGACCGGGTCAGGGCAAAGGCCCACTGGCCGCCGAAGAAGAAAGCGCGCGATTGAGCAAGCTTTTCCTCCATACAGGCAAGAAGACGCTGCGGATCAGTGTTATCATCCGTATAGCGGTCCGGCTTGCCCACCCAAACGGCAAATTCCCCTTCCCTCCAGCAGGCGGGAATCCCCTCATCCGTCTCTTCCTCTCTGGCTTGCTCCTGTGCGGCTGTCGCATCCTCATGGAACAGCGCCTGCGACAGCCAGGTTTCAAGCTGCCCGTCTGTTGCCCTGCGCTGCATCTGCTCCTGCCGGTCAAGCTGCTCCAGCTGCGCCAGAGCCTTCTCCAGCACGCCAGCAAGCTCATCCTTCTTCACCGGCTTCAGCAAATAATCAAAGGCGTTGTGGCGGATCGCTTCTTTGGTATATTCAAAATCCGAATAGCCGCTGACCACGATCGTGAGCAGCCTGGGCAGGGCGCGGCTCAGCATGCCAAGCAGCTCTTTGCCGTCCAATCCCGGCATCCGCATATCCAGAAACAGGAAGTCAGGCGCAAGCTCAAGCGCCATCTGATAGGCATCCTCGCCATCGCCCGCCTCTCCGGCCAGTTCAAGACCCAGCCGCTCCCAAGGGATGGACTGGATCAGGCCCCGGCGAATCCAGCGTTCGTCATCCACAACCATTACACTGCGCATCTCCTGCTCCTCCCTTGGCGGCTAGCCTTTCAATGACCCGGCTGTCAGTCCGTCGATAATAAAACGCTGCAGCAGCAAATAAATAATCAGCACCGGCGCAACGACGATGACCATAAAAGCAAACACAATGCCCCAGTTCGTGCTGTATAAGGAGACAAAGTTGTATATTTGAAGGACGATCGTCCACTTGGTGCTGTCCGTTACGAGATAGAACGGCCCGAAGAAATCATTCCACACCGAGACCATGACCACGATGGTGACCGTGACCAGAATCGTTACCAGCAGCGGCAGGATGATTTGGAAATAAAGCCGGAAAAATCCGCAGCCCTCCAGGAGAGCCGCCTCATCCAGCTCCCGGGGAATCGACTTCATGAAGCCGACCAGCAGAAACACAGAGAAGGGCAGCAGGACAGCCGTGTAATACATAATGATGCTGAAATACGTGCCTTTGATATGCAAATCGCCCATCAGTTTGATGGTCGGGATGATCGATACCGGGACGATGAGGCCCATAATAAAAGCGTAATAGACGCCCTGCAGAAATCGGCTGTTGCGCCGCTGAATCACAAACGCCGCCATCGAAGCGCACAGGTTCACGCAGACAATGACGAGACCGGAGATCAGCACGCTGTTCTTGAAGCCCCGCAGAATATTCGCCTGATCATAGACATCCGCATAGTTCTTAAACACCCATTTGCCCGGCAGGTTAAAGCCAAACAGCGCGGACTCGCGGATATCCTTGACCGAATTGATCAGAATCATAATAAAGGGAAGCAAAATAACAAGCGCCAGCAGGATGGCCACAACCTCAAGCGCGATCAGCCTTCCGCTTCTTTGCATCACAGTTCAACCTCCCTTTTCTTCATCGCCATCAGCACGGGAACACCGATCGCGGTTACGAGGACGAACAGCAGAAGATTAGCCGCCGTTGCCGATCCCAATTCACCGAGACTGAACATTCTGCGGATATACGTGTTGAATACCTCCGTCGAGTAGCCCGGACCGCCGTCCGTGAGCACCATCACCATCTCGAACACCTTCATGGAACCGATCAGCGACAGCAGCACATTCACCGTAAACGCAGGCGCCAGCAGCGGAAATACAATATGCCGGAAGCGGCTCCAGTAGTTGGCCCCGTCAATCGAGGCCGATTCGGTCAGATCCTTCGGAATAAACTGCAAACCGGCCAGATATACCACCATCGAGAACCCGGCAACTCGCCACAGATCGGTGGCAACAACGGAGAACAAGGCATATTTGGGATCATTAAGCCAATCCTGCATGAGGAAATCCAGGCCAACCGCATCCAGTATCTGATTGACGATCCCATGCTCCGGGTGGTAAATCGCGCGGAAAATATATCCGATAATAAGCGGCGCAATCACATACGGCATGAAAAATACCATCCGCAGCAGATTGCGCAAAGCCAGCTTCTCGTTCATGACAAGTGCCAGCGCGATGCCCAGCACATTCTGCAGCACCGTCACCGCAGCCGCAAATATAAGCGTATTGAGCAGCGCCGTCTTCAGCCGGGGCTCATGAAACAGCGCCGTGTAGTTGTCAAAGCCGATGAACTTGATCGTATCCGCATTGATATTCCAATCGGTAAAGCTGTAATACACGCCTGACAGAGTAGGCACGATAAAGAAAATCAGAAAGATGACAAGCGCCGGATAAACAAAATAAAGCGGGTATTTGCGTCTCTCCATGCCACCCCCTCCTTTGCTTTCATTAGGCTGAGGCTGACTTGGGCTTGCACAGCTGTCGGCCCAAGTCGCCTTCTGTTCCTTTTATGTTTGGGGGACGTTAATTTGCTCTAGGGTGAAGCTTATTCGAAGCCTGCCAGACGTTTGGCTTTGCCATCCTTCTGATAGTTGTCGGAGAACTCATTGATCGCTGCGTCCACATCGCCGCTCAGGAAGAAATTTTGCAGCGTTTTGGCGAAATCACCGAAGGAGGCGGTCAGACGGTTCTGTACATTCACCTTCGATTTTCCGTCATCGATAAACTTTTGCACCGTTTCCTGCACCGGGTACAAGACGCTTGTCGCATCCTTGAAGATCGGAATGCCCGGGTGGTTCGCATAGAACATATTGACGCTATCCTTCTCAATCATGAACTTCACCAGATCCACAGCCGCATCGTAATGCTTGGACTTCGTCGGAACCATCAGCTGGTTCGGAGGCGTAATCATGGCGGTGCCTTCATCCGTATCCGAAGGGAACGGGAAGAAGCCCAATTTGTCCGTAACGAACTCTTTGCCGAATTTCTTTTCCATTTGAGGCACAATGCCGTCAAGCATGAACGCCATCGCAACCTTGCCGTCGCCCATTTCATTCTGCAGCTCATCGTAGGTGCCCGCCATGACATTCTTCTGGAACAGATCCAGATCCTTCAATTCCTTCTGTTTCTCGAACAGCGTCTTCAGCTCGGGAATTTCATTCAGCTTAAGCGCATTGGCGTTCAGCTTGTTGACACCCTCGTCGCCAACGGCCGGATCTACATCCGACACCCAGCCTGTAAAATAAAAGACCTGCGACGGCCAGCCGTCTTTGACCCCTTCATAGAAAGGCGTAATGCCCGCCGCTTTGATTTTCTTGGCGATTTCAATCAGATCGGCGTAATTCTTCGGCGGCGCAACGCCCACTTTGGCAAAAACATCTTTATTGTAAAATACACCCATCATGCCGGTATTGCCGAACGGCACGCCGTAAACCTTGCCATTCGTATCCGTCTGGAACTCCTTGATCGACTCGATAACGTTATCCCACACGCCCGCTTCGCCCGACCAGTCCTTCAAGGTCTCGTCAGCTCTGAGCTTGACATACTGCTTCGTTCCCGGCTGCATGAGAAACAGATCGGGGAAGTCGCCGGTGGAGAATCGCGTCTTGATCAGATTGTCATAATCGCCTCCGGGCAGGGCCTGCAGCTCCACCTTGTTGCCGGTCTTCTGCTCGTAAGCCTCGAAGATCTTCGTATACGGTACCGTATCCTCTGTGTTGGAGATTACAAAGGACAGCGTAACCGGATCCTTCGCCTTCTCTCCTTCATCCGCTCCTGCCGCATTGTTTGCCGGTGCGTTGGAAGCGTTTGCCGAATTGCCATTGTTTTGCTGGTTGTTATTGCTGCTTCCGCAAGCGGCCAGCGACAAGACAACAAGGCAAATCGTCAATAATGCTGCTGCAGTCTTCATTTTTCTCAATTTGGACACCCTCTCGATAGTTGAGATCGCTTACATCCTCATTATAAGGAAGCGCTTTCCCCCGCCCTATCCACGATTTTGACCCAAAATGTTGAATATTCTTACCTTTGCCGGAGGCCGGCAGCTGTTTATTTCCCCGATGCCTCCGTCAAGCCTCGGGGAATAACAGAGTAATCGTTGTTCCTGTCCCCTTCCTGCTTTCGATCGAGAACTCGAAAAGAGCGCCATAACGGATCGCATATCTGGCGTATACATTGCCGATTCCGATTCCTCCTTCAGCCGCCGAGGCTGTGAACGGCTCCTGATGAAGCGGGTAGTCCAGCCTGGTGCGAAGCTCGCCCAGCCGCTTCTCGGATATGCCGACTCCGTCGTCGCTGACCGTGAGGCGGAGCCGCTCCCCCGCAGCTGCTGCACAGATGCGGATGGTGCCTTTGCCCCGCTTGCGCTCGATGCCGTGGAAGACGGCATTTTCCACCAGCGGCTGCAGGGTCATTTTTAGCAGGGGGAAACGGTATGCATCCTCTTCGATATCCAGCTCGTAAGCAATCTTGTCCTCGAAGCGGATACCCTGGATTTTCATATAGGCGTCAATCTGCACCAGCTCCTCCTGGAGCGTGACGATTTCGTCGCCGGTTTTCGTGTTGTAGCGGAACATATCCGCGAGCGCCTGGGCCATCTCGCCGATATCATTGACTTTATAGTAATCGGACATGGCCCGAATGCTGTCCAGCGTGTTATACAGGAAGTGGGGATTGATCTGCGAATAGAGCATGGCCAGCTCCACTTCCTGAAGCTTGATCTGGTTCATGTATTTGGTTTCAATCAGATGCTGCAGCTCATCCTGCATCGCGTTGAAATTGCTGGCGATTCTGCCGATTTCGTCATTGCGCCCCACCTCCAGACGGATGGAGAAGTCCCCTCTCTTGATCCGGTTTACGGTTTTGTAGACGTTCAGGATCGGCCTTGTTATGCTGCGTCCGAACAGCAGCGAGATCAGAAAGGTAACGACAAATGCGATAATGGCGGTAGCGATAACGGTTGTCTTGATCCGGTTGAGCGGACCGGTAATGTCACTGCGCGGCATGACCAGCACGGCTTTCCAGTCCGAGTAGGCCGAACGGGTGTACGAGACGAGCATGTCGTCCTTGCCGTTTTTTTTATACCAGAACTTCCCCGTATCATCGTTCATCCGGCTGAGAAGAGCGGTATCGGACTCATATTGCGAGCTGTCAGCCGAGGCGTACACGAGCTTGTTATTTTCATCCAGAATCAGAATGCTGCTGTGCGGCGAAAGCCCGTCATTCTGCCCGATACTGCTGAACAGATCAGCGGCATATTCCACACGGACCACAATGAACCGGTCGGGATTGGAGAAGTCGCGAATGAGAATGGATGAAGAGTATGCAGTTTGCTTGGCGGCGCCCGGCGCGCTGTCTCCGACCTCTCCGCTGAAGAACACCTCTCCGTCCTTCATCACGGTGCGCAGATACCATTCCGAATTCCGCACCTGTGCGGCGCTTTCCGGCTTGAAATCATCCGAAGCTCCCATCAGCTCGCCCCCGCTGTAATAGATCTGGAAGCGGATGAAATCGCGGATCGGCGTAATGTTAAAGCTCTTGAGGAATAAATTGCCCAGCTCCTGGCGGAAAAGAAACTTGTTTTCCTCGCTCATTTCCCTGTAGGCGTTAATGCCGTCGATGTATTCCTGCGTGTAATAAGGAGCCAGCAATATATTGCGTTTGCTGTGAAAATCATTATCCATATTGTTCTCGATTTGGCGAATAATCTGCAGACTGGCCGACTCCACCCGCTCCGCCATCGTTTGATAGGAGATATAGAAGGACACCGCGCCCACCAGGGCAATACATAATAAAATGATGACAAAATAACTAAGCAGCAGGCGCGTGCGGAGCCGGGAAAAGAAGGGGCGGATTCGACCCGACAGCCACCGTTCCCGCTTTAGATTCAGCATGGGGGGAAGCCTCCTTCAAGAAAAGAAACCGCTGTCACAACGATCTGGAAGAAACGGCTGTCGCCGTCCTCTCAAACTTATACATTCCGAAAAAAACAGCCAGAGCCCAAACAGGCGGCGCAGCTTACGCTTGCGATCCTCTTTATAAGACTCTGGCTTGTTTCAAACTATTCTGCCTTAAATGCTGTTCAGCTCGCTTAAAAAAGTAAATTGTCCCGAGCCGATATGATATTCCGAGCCGGTTTCGGATTCGGCTACAAGCTCGCATCCAACCAGACTGTTGCTTACGGCATCCGGTCCGCGGTCTGCCGTTGCCAGTCCAAGCGCTTGTCCGCCAAGCGCCGGTGCGCCAATGGCATCGGGAGCGTCCACCAGACGGATATTGCGGCCCGGCACATGAACGGAAGCCGTTGTGTTGGCTGGTATCCGCACGGACAAGCGGAAATGCCCTTCCTCGTTCAAATGCCATTCTGTCGCCACTGTACCGTACAGGGATTCGTATTGGGCATTGACCCGGGTCAGCTTCCCGCCCGGCTGCGGACGTATGATCGTGTGGCGGAAGGCCGGCCTACCGGGATCGGCTTCAATGCCGCCCATATACCGGAACATCCACTCGCCGACGGAGCCAAGCGAATAATGGTTGAACGAATTCATCTCCGGCGTCTGGAATCCGCTCTCCTCCGTCCATCCGTCCCAGCGCTCCCAAATCGTCGTTGCGCCATGCTTGATGGAATACATCCAGGATGGAAAAGCTTCCTGCTGCAGCAGCGTATAGGCCGTATCCAGCTGTCCGTTATCCGTCAATGCCGGCAGCAGGTAACCGACTCCGAGGAAGCCCGTCGACAGACGGTCGCCGTTGCTCCGGATATTATCAACCAGATGGCGGACCGCCTTCTGCCGCAGCTCCTCCGTCAGCAGGCCAAACTGCAGCGCCAGCACGTATACCGTCTGCGTTTCGCCGTGAATGCGGCCTTCCTCATCCACGAATGCGCCGCGGAAGGCTTCGCCGATATCCGCGAAAAGCGAGCTGTAGCGTCTCTCGTCCCCGTGCTTGCCAAGCACGCCGGCAATGTTCGCAAGCAGTCTGGTACTATACGCGAAGTAAGCCGTAGCCAGCACCTCGTTCGGCGTGTCCGCCTTGATCGAGAGCCAATCGCCGTAATTCGCATAATCCGGCCGGATCAGGTTATCCGTGCTCTGGCGCAAATATTCCACCCAGCGCACCATGGCGTCATAGTGGGTTTCCAGAATGCGGACATCCCCGTACATCAGATAAAGCGTCCATGGAATAACGACTCCGGCGTCTCCCCAACCGGCATTATCCGGCGCAAACCAGTTCAGGCGGGTATTCCACATTTTGTGGCGGATCCAGCCCGCATCCGGAGCGACATCCGTAAATGCGCCCGACGGCTGCTGGGAATCGATCATATCCCCGATAAACTTGGTGAAAAAGCGCGAGACGTCCATATTGTACGAAGCCGTCCGGGCAAAAATCTGGGCATCGCCCGTCCAGCCCAACCGCTCGTCGCGCTGCGGACAATCCGTCGGCACCGACAGGAAGTTGCCGCGCTGGCCCCAGGTAATATTGGAATATAATTTATTGATCATAGGGTCTGACGTCTCCAGACGTCCATTCTCCGGAGTATCGGAATGGATGACTTTCCCGATAATCGTATCATCCCCAGGCTCTCCGGGATAACCGATCAGCTCTACATAGCGGAAGCCGTGAAAAGTAAAGTGCGGCTCATAACGCTCTTCGCCTTCTCCTTTGAGAATATAATGATCCTGCTGCACCGCCACGCGAAGGTTATCCAGATACAAGGTTCCATCCGGATTCAGCATCTCGGCATGGCTGAGCGTGATTTTCGTGCCCCGTTTGCCCTTCACCTTCACTTCTGTCCAGCCGACCATATTCTGACCCATATCATAAATGTAAGTACCGGCTGCCGTTTTGCAGATATCAACCGGCTTGATCGTCTTGGTGATCCGAATGGGAGGTTCTACAGCCGATACGAGCAGTCCATTGTAGCCGGAGCGCACATCCGGCTGCTCCCACATCGCATCGTTATAATCCGCATAGCTCCAGCCCTGCAGCTCTTGGCGGGCATCGTAGGTTTCACCTTTGATCATATCGGAGTAGGCAATGGGACCACTCGAGGTTTTCCAGGTGCCGTCCGTTACGATGCTCTCCCGGGTGCCGTCTTCATATTCAATATTAATTTGCAGCAGGCCAAAAGGGCGCTCGCCGTAAACATGCTTGCCCAGAAAGCCAACCGTGCCGGCATACCAGCCGTCTCCGAGAATGACGCCTGCGGCATTGGGACCTTCCTCAAGCAGATGAGTGACGTCATAGGTCTGAACCTGAACGCGGGTATCGTAATCTGTCCAGCCCGGCGCGAACAGCGAGCTGACGCGTTCCCCGTTGATGAACAGCTCGTATACGCCAAGCGCTGTCGCATAGGCGGATGCGCGGCGCACCTTGCCCCGCAGCGTAAAGGTTTTGCGCAAATAGGGCGAAGGCTGGAACTCCAGATCAGGCTGCGCTTTGCGGCCGATCCATTTGGCTTTCCAGGCATCACGCGACAGCAGGCCCATCGTCCAGAAGGAGATTACGCTCCACTCTGAAGGCTGATCCTTGCCGTCCCAAACGCGGACCTTCCAGTAATAACGGCCTTCCTCCTGAAGCGGCTTGCCTTTGTAGACAATATGGATAGATTCGCTGGAGGCCACCTTGCCGCTGTCCCACATCGTACCCTGATCCTGATTCAGGCTATCTTCCGATTCGGCGACCAGCACCTGATAAGCGCTTTGAACCGTGGCATTCTGAGTGGCGGCTACGCGCCAGAACAGGCGCGGCTCCAGAACATCAAGCCCAAGAGGGTTGGTGGCATATTCCGTTTTGCAAACTGTAACCCGAATGGGCATAATAGAAAGTCCTCCTTAAGCGTTCAGCTTGTTGTACCGATGAAACAATTCCAGCTTGGCATACAGATCCTCAAGGGTGAAGCGGGCATCCACATAACGGTAGACACGAATGTCTCTGCCGCCATGACCGAATTCATAACGCATATTCGGCAGGATATACGGTGCTTCACGCAGATCATATTCGAAGGCATGATCATCCAACAGCAGCGACACAGCAGGGGAATCGCCCAGCATCCACATCTCGCCTTTGGGCCAGGAGGGTTTGTCTCCCCACTTCATATTAAACTCTACCAGCTGCTGAAACAAATAAGCGCCTAATTCTCCATGCGGCATGACCTTCACGGCAAGCTCCGCCAGACTGACACGGATCATGGAATAAACATTTTTCGGCACCTGCCACAGCGGGATCGGCGATCGGAAAACCACATTGGCCGCCGCAATATCATTGCCCAAATTAAATTCATCCGATCCCTCGGGATAGACGCCCCCTCCAATCCACACCGCAGTCAGTCGCCCGGCAATCTGCGGCTCCTGGAGGTAGGCAGAGGCCATATCGGTCAGTGGGCCCAGAAAAATCACAAACAGCGGAGCGGGATCATCCTTCATGGCCTCCCGTATGATCAGCTCGGAGCCTTCGGAGGGAAGCGCTGTCACTTCATCCGGGAGAGCGGCTTCCGCCCCTTTGTACACGCCGACTTGCTGCTCCATTTGCATGATCTTCAGCATCTTCTGAATCTCCCCATAGGAATCCTCCATGGAGGTTGCGCTCCGGGTGCCGAAATGCGCGCCAATCAGGCCGGCAATCCGGAATCTCGGCGTCAGCAGCGCATGGGCTATCGCGTATTGGTCATCGGCTTCATTGTAAGCATCGGTATTGACGATCAGGCGGATTTTCTTGGACTCCGGAACCTCGTACGGAAAGTTCATCATGATCCATTCCCCTCTTCACAATTCTGGCCTTCAATTGGAAAATTCATAAGGACAGCAATAACAAACAAATGTCTTAACAGTAGCAATACTTATGGAAAACCAGGGAATAAAAAACATAGCTGCGCATACGGAAGCTTCTTACAAAATCCGCATGTGCTGCAAGCAGGTGAATAGCTTGTCACCTGTCGGTGATCACTGTTGTCCCCAGATTTCCTTGAATGTATGAATCCTCTAATGGTGGATATCCCGTGGACAAACGAACACTTCGTTTCTCCAGAATGCTTCCGCCCGCTCCGCTTTTTAATCATTGTAAAAATCAACATCAAAATCAAACGTTGGACAATATCGACGTTCAGAACTTGGATGAGGGGTACTGTCTGCAATGACAGTAGTCGCAAAGCTCAAATTGCTGCTCTAATAAGGAATATCCTTCTTATGTGCACCTCAGCCCTCGGGTATCCCGTGTAAGAAGAAAAAACCTTACTGCATCTGGCATATAGTGCTTGAAAGATGCAAAAGGCTGCTCCAGCAAGGAAAATCCTCCTTGCAGCCACTGTACCTCTGCAATCTCCACCGCAAGAAGTAAAAACCGTGTTGTGGCGAATACTCCCCACTATTATCCAAGCTTGCTCGCTTGAGTGGATTCTCCAGCAGATCGGGACTTCATCCCGATCTGCGCTTACCCGACTTACCGGGCAAACAGCTGGCTTCGTATCGCATTCAAGAATACAAGCTAATAAATCATCTAGACAAAAGCTATTTTTCTCCACCACAGTGTGGTGCGCCGCCTCGGCTTGCTTCTTCGGCCGTCAGTACGCCAACTACTGCGGCATTTCAACGTTTACCGGCCACTTACTCAGCCTCCAGAAGGCGCTTCAACGTTCTAGCATGTTTTTGCGGCTGCCAGCATACCTCTTACTGCGGCAGTCCGCCGCTACGGCTTGTTTCTTCAGCTGCCAGCAGGCCAGCCAGTGGGGCGGCAGGCCGCTACGCACTACGGTCTGCTTCTTCGGCTGCCAGCGCTCCAGCTACCGCTGAAGTCCGCTGCTACGGCTTGCTTCTTCGGCTGCCAGCTGCCCAGCCTGCGGCGGCTACGCGATACAGCCTGCCTCTTCGGCTGCCAGCTGCCCAGTTACTGCGGCGCTGCACCGCTGCTACGGTCCGCCTCTTCGGCTGCGAGGACACCCGCTACTGCGGCGTTCCAGCCGCCCATCAGCTCCCGGCGCTTATCGGCTTCCATCCGCGGGGCAAAGATTTGATTTTGCCGGTAGAAGGCGGCTATCTCATCGGAACCGGACCAGAACCCGAGAGCAAGGCCGCCCATATAGGCAGAGCCCAGAGCGGATAATTCCGCCGCCTCCGGAAGGGCGACAGGAGCATCCAGCAGATCCGCCTGAAGCTGCATCAAGAGACCGTTGGCAGTAGCGCCGCCATCCACACGCAGCTCGCTGAGCGGCATTCCCGTCTCCTCCTCAAGCAGCCGGACCGCGCCTGCAACCTGATACGCGATGCTCTCCAGAGCAGCCCTTAGAATATGCCGCCGGTCTGTCGAGCGGTTCATCCCCATAATCGCGGCCCTGGCATGCGGATTCCAATGCGGCGCCCCAAGCCCGACAAAAGCCGGCACCAGGTACACGCCGCCTGCCCCGTCTACAGAAGTGATGGCTTGCTCCAGCTCTTCAAAGGTCTGATAAAGCCCCATCTGGTCGCGGGCCCAGTTCAGACAGTCGCCCGTTGAATGAATCACCGCTTCCAGCGCGTATTCAATGATGCCGTTCAATCCCCAGGCAACAGCCAGTACCAGGCCTCTGCCCGGCATAATCGACTGCGTGCCGATATGCATCAGGACAGATGTTCCTGTGCCATAGGTTCCCTTCGCCATTCCCGGCATTGTACACTGCTGTCCGAACAACGCCGCCTGCGAGTCACCGATCACACCTGCAATAGGCATCTCTACTTCAAGCGGCAACAAAGCCGCATCGGCAATGAATCCATATCCGCTGTCACTCATACGCACCTCGGGCAGCATACCGAGCGGGATGCCGAACAATGCAGCCAGCTCCGCATCCCAGCTCAGCGTATGAATGTTGAACAGCTGCGTGCGGCTCGCATTGGTATAATCCGTTGCGTGGACACGGCCTCCAGTCAGCTTCCAGATCAACCAGCTGTCCACCGTGCCGGCCAGCAGGCGTTCCTTCGGAATAGCAGGATCGGCATGCTCCAGCAGCCACCGCCATTTGCTGGCGGAGAAATACGGGTCAAGCGGCAGTCCCGTCTTGGCCTGCACAAGAGCTTCATGACCTTCACGCTTCAAGCGGTCGCAGTAATCGGCCGTTCGCCGGCACTGCCAGACGATGGCATTGCCGACCGGGAGTCCGCTCACACGGTCCCATATAAGCGCGGTTTCCCGCTGGTTGGTGATGGTTATGCCGGCGATCAGATGAAGCGGGACCCCCGCCTCCTCCACCACTCCCCGGATCGACGCTTTCACATTCTCATACAGCTCCAGCGGATCATGCTCCACCCAGCCTTCGCGCGGATAGATTTGCCTGTGAATCTTCGAGCAGCGGCCGACAATTCTTCCACCGCGATCCGTTACGATCGCCTTGGTCGCTGTTGTGCTCTGATCCACGGTCAGCAGGTACAAGGGCTCTCCCGCCTGTTCATACTCAGCCGGACTAACCGTCATCCCTGGCTCACCATGGCCTGCACCATCTCCTGGGCAATCGATCTTACATTACCGGCACTGAGGCCGTAGTGGTCGAAGATTTCCGACGTCTTGCCCGCAATCGCCGGTTCATCGGGAATTCCCAGAATCCGGACCGGAACGGGTCTGCTGCCCGCGGTTACTTCCGCAACGGCGGCACCGAGTCCGCCGAAGATGCTGTGCTCCTCCAGCGTAATAATGGCACCCGTCTCTGATGCTGCCGCCACAATAGCCGCCTCATCGAGCGGTTTGATCGTGTGCATGTTGAGCACGCGTGCATGAATGCCTTCCTTCTCCAGAAGCGCAGCGGCATCCAGCGCAATGCGCACGGTTTCGCCTACGGCAATCAGCGTAATATCGCTGCCTGCCTTCATCTGCACGGCTTTGCCGAGCTGGAACTCGTAATCGTCCGATTCATAAACATCCTCAACGGGGTTGCGCCCGATGCGCACATAAGCCCCGCCCTCATGGCCGGCTAATGCCCTGGTCATCGCTTTCGTCTCGTGACGGTCAGCCGGAACCACAACTGTAAGTCCCGGTATCGCCCGCATGACCGCGAAATCCTGCAGGGAATGGTGGGACATGCCAAGCGCTCCGTAGCTGACGCCGCCGCTAATGCCGACCAGCTTGACGTTCGTGGAGGAATAAGCCACGTCAACCTTCACCTGCTCGATGCTTCTCATGCTGAGGAAGCAGGCAGGCGAAGTAACGAAAGGCTTTTTGCCGCTGTGCGCGAGACCTGCCGCGATGCCGACAATATTTTGCTCGGCGATGCCTGTTTCCACAAACTGCTCGGGGAAGGCCTTGGCGAACGGCGCCATAGCGGCCGATCCGCGCGAATCGCTGGCCAGCACCATAATATCCCGATCCTCTTGGGCAAGCTCCAGCAGCGTTTCGCACATAATCTGACGATTAGGAATGGTTTGCATGGGCTCCGCTCCTTTCTGTTTCCGGGGCCAGCGCGCCAAGCGCCGACTCCAGCTCTTCAATAGCCAGCCGCAGCTGCTCGTCATTTGGCACATGGTGATGCCATTCCGGGCGGTTCTCGGCGAAGGAAATCCCTTTGCCTTTGACCGTGTTGAGAATTAGCATGGTTGGCTTGCCCTTCTCCTGCGGTGCTTGGGAAAGCGAACGCTGCAGCTGTCCGAAATCATGGCCGTCAATTTGCTCCACCCGCCAGCCGAAAGCTTCCCACTTGTTGTCCAGCGGATCCATCCCCATCACATCCTCCGTGCTGCCGCTAATCTGCAGACGGTTGCGGTCCACCATACCGATCAAATTATCCAACCCGTAATGCGCGCCTGCCATAGCCGCCTCCCACACGGAGCCTTCCGCCTGCTCCCCGTCGCCCATCAGACAGAACACCCGGTAATCCCGCTGGTCCTTCTTTCCTGCCAGCGCCATGCCGACAGAGACGGATAAGCCATGCCCCAGCGCGCCGGTGTTCATCTCGATACCCGGCACTTTGTTGTTGGGATGCCCGATCAGCCGCGTGCCGAACTGGCAGTAGGTTTCAAGCTCTTCTTTTGGAAAATAGCCCAGATCGGCCAGTATGCACCACAATGATTCCACCGAGTGGCCCTTGCTGGCGATAAAACGGTCGCGGCCTTGCCATTTCGGATTCTTCGGATCATGCCGCATGACGCTGTAATAAAGCGTTGTCAGCACATCCGTGTTGCTGAGCGACCCGCCTGTGTGCCCCATTTTGGCCCGATGGATGATGCGAAGCAGGTCCATGCGGATCTGCAGCGATTTGCGTTTGAGCTCCAGTGTTGCTGTCATGTTTTAGACACTTCCTCTCAGCCACGCCCGGATTTGCGCTTCCGTCGGATCCACCGGATCAGGCGTCAGACCTGGAATATAATTGCATGCCTCATACAGAGGCGGGATGACGTTCGCATGAATACCTACGGAATGATGAACATAAGGACCGGTAACCAGCTTCTCTTCCCACAGCGGCCAATCGTTGACTTCCACCCAGACATAGGATCCCCGTGTAAAAGGTCCCTGAATTCCGCGCGCCTTGCCCAGAAACAGCGAATATTCGCCATGGTCGCCGTCGAAGCGGGCAAGCGTCATATCGCCGCCGCGGATCTCGCCCTCATGGGTCCCCGGAGAATGATCGTCGAACAGAAAATGCTTGCGCAGCTTCGGCTTCTCCTCCACGGACAGCGAGACCGGGAAGTTGCCGCAGTGGAACAGCAGCTCGCCGTTGGCATTCTCCGGATGGCGGATCGTCAGATCGGCGAAAAAGGTCGGCGCCTCGTTCATAGCTGCGGATTGCACCATGATGGAGGTAATCGCACCGTGAATATCCGTTTCGCAGGTAACCGGGATCTGTTCATCGGTGAGCAGCGCATTGGCCAGACACGGCATGATGCCGATCGCTTCCTGCAGAGAAGACCAGCACTGGATCGCGATTGCGCTGCTGCCGGTTTCGACGGCAAACTGCTTCATCGCCACCTTCAGCGCAGCCACGCGCCGCACATCATCATCAGTCACCTCGGTAATATCCATCCGGGAGCGGATGAAGTCCACAGCCTCCAGCATTTCGCTGCTGTTCTTCTTCTCCTGGCGCTGTGCGGCTCTTGTGATATCCACCAGCGTAATGGGATGGATCTCGATGCCGAAGCGCTCCAGCAGCTCGCCTTCATTGACCATCATCGTCCAGAACGATGCGGGTCGCGGGGCAATCTGCAGAATCCGCAGCGAGCGGAAATGCCGGACCACGTTCGAGGCGGCGACGAAATTTTTGAAGCCCCGCTCAAATACCGGATCATCCACCCGGCTGTTGGTCACATAGGTGTAAGGGACATTGAAGCGGCGCAAAATCTTGCCTGTCGCGAACAGCCCGCACTGGGTATCGCGCAGACGCATGCCATCCTCCAGCGGAGCCTCGTCACGCGGTCCCCAGAGCAGCGCCGGCTTGCCAAGCGCCTTGGCCACACGGGCAACCGTATCCTCGGTCCCGAAATTGCAGTGCGGGAAAAATACCGCATCCACCTTCTCCTGACGGAACCGGTCGGTTATCAGATCGGCCCCGATATTATCGTTGTACAGAAGCCCTTCCTCATTCAGCCCCTCAAGATCGACAATCTCGATATCCATGCCGAAGGATTGTATTTTCTCGCGGATAAGCACCTTATACTTGAAGGCATCCTCGGCGCTAAACACGAAACGGCGGGTAGGCGCGTAACCCAGCTTTAATTTTTTCATTAATGGCGGTCTCCTTCTGCTTATGATGCCATGCAGTAACCTTGGCGCGGAGAAAGATTCATCTCCAGTAAACTTCAGAGCATTACAAGTACGGAATGCTCTCTGAGGTATCCAATAACTTTCCTACCACAGATCCACTAAACAAAATTAAAAAATTAAGAAAAATAACTAAATAATTTAACTGAACACAGTCATCATTCCTACTTTACGGATTCAACAAAACCACTTTCACTTTCTCCTTAAACTCATCCTATCACCGGTTTTTAGCTCCGTCAATACGATTATTTAGTAAATTCGATCATTTATTAAACTGTATCAACTAAACAACACGTAATTAGTTTAGTTCCATCTTGCAAAGTTGTCATAAAACGTTGTACACTAAACTCAACTAAATCTTCATAAACGAAAGCTTAATCAGGAATGGAGTAACCTGTTGTGAAAATGGAAGATATCGCCAAGCTGGCCCAGGTATCCAAATCCGCCGTTTCTCTCGCGCTGAGCGGCAAGCCCGGCATAGGTCCGGAGACCCGCGAGAGAATTCTTCAAATCGCCCGGGACCAAGGCTACACCCTCAAAGCAAAAAGCCAGCCGGCGGATCGAAGCGGCCGATCCCTGCTGTTCCTTGTATTCTCCAATTCCGGAATCGTCCTGGAGAAGTATTACCAGCAGCCTTTCTTTCGGGAATTGATTCATTTTATCGAAGAGCGCTGCCGCCAGAAGGGATATTCGCTGGTATTTTCCTCTGTGGATATGGAATCCTTCGACAGCGACGTCCAGTCGATTGCGGATGAGAACCAGACCAGCGGCGTCATCCTGCTGGGTACGAATCTGGACCGCCACAGCGTTGAGAATCTGTCGGACAAATGGCCGAATCTCGTTGTGCTCGATACCTGCTTCGAGACGCTGCCTGTTCATTTTCTGGAAATCAATAATGTGATGGGCGCTTATCAGGCGGGAACTTACTTGTGCGACATCGGCCACCGCGAAATCGGTTATGTGGCTTCGGATGTGCGCATTCATAATTTTGATGCGCGCAGGCGGGGGTTTATGGCATCGCTGGCCGAGCGCGGGCTCAGTGTGGCGGAGGATCATACCTTCTATGTCGCGCCTACGATACTTTCTTCTCAGGAGGCAATGCGCAAGCAGCTGGAAGGTTATATTCAGGAGGGCGGCAAGCTGCCGACAGCCTTGTTCTGCGAATGCGATTATATTGCGATCAGCGCAATGAAGACGCTGACCGAGCTTGGCTTCCGGATTCCGGAGGATATCTCTGTGATCGGCTTTGACAACATTAGCGAGTCCGTTATTGTCACGCCGGAGCTGACGACCATTCATGTCGACAAGGAGCAGCTGGCCCGCATGGCTGTAGATCTGCTTATTGATTCCATTGACGGCATTCGCGGGGTCAAAATCAAGACGGCGGTGGATACAAAGTTCATTGAGCGGCTGTCCTGCAGTGCGCCGGCGGTTCTCTCGGAAGCCAAAGCCTAGAAAGGCCTGTGAACCAATAGACAGGCGAGCGGATAGACATGAAAAGGGCCGTGACTTCCAAAAGTGTATTTTGGAAGTCACGGCCCTTAAAATGCAATCGGTCAGCTATAGCAACAATCAATCGAAATAATCTTCAATTCCCTCGGCGATCGCGGCTGCCGCTTTCTGCTGATAGCCGGATTTTCGGACAAGGGACTCGTCCTTCTTGTTGGACAGGAATCCCAGCTCAATCAGAGCGGAGGGAGTACCATTCTCGCGCAGTACATGGTAGTCGCCAAACGAAATCCCGTTGCTGTCCAGCTCCATCCCGTCGGCAAGCCGGGATTCGATCGCTCTGGCCAGAGGCCTGTCCTTGGACTCCGAATAATAAAAGCTGAGCGTTCCCGATGCCTTGGTTTCGGAAGAATTATAATGGATGCTGATGAATGCGTCTGCATGGGCGGATCCGCTAATTTGAACCCTCTCTCCGAGACTGGGCTTTTCCTTGTCCTTCGTTCTCGTCATGACGACGCTTGCCCCGCGGGCGCGGAGCTCTTGCTCCAGATAGAACGAGGTGCTCAGCGTCAGATCCTTCTCCATCGTTTTCTGCGTCGTGCCGATCATTCCCGGATCATCTCCGCCATGCCCGGGATCCACGACAATCGTTTTTCCGTGAAGCCCGTTTGAACTCTTGGAGGAATGGCTCGTGGATACGACGGAATTGCCGGAGCCTCCACTGATATATCGGTCAGATACCCATCCTGCCTGTCCGTTCGAAGTCTGGATCTTCACCCAGCCGCTCTGGCTGCCCATAATGGCAACCTGCTGGCCTTTGGCGAGACCGCCCACAACCTCGTACTTCGTTCCTGCACCTGAGCGGATTCGTAACGAATCGGCAGTAACAGTAGCTTCTGTTTGTTTGGCAGTTTTCTTCGGTTCTGTCTTCAGTTGTGTCTTGGACGCTTCTGAAGTTTGGACCGTGCCGTCAACCTTCTTCAAATAATAGCCTGCCACCCAGCCCGAAACCTTGCCGGAATTGATCTGCAGCCAGCCATACTCGTCTTCCTTGGAGACACTCACCAGCTGGCCGTTCTTCAAGGCGCCTACAATGTTCCCTTTCAGAGAAGCCTCGCTGCGTACGTTAAGTAAATTAATGACGACCTTGGCCGTGTAGCTTTCATCAGCTTTCGCCGAAGCCGGGATGATGGATGAAATACTAAACAGCACACAGATCAAAATTGCCAGATATCCAATTTTTTTCATAGAGGTCCCCTTTAGTATTCGTTTTAATAGAGCCGTAGGATTATTAGTATACCAGCATTTACCGGATTCTTGGAGACTAAATCTTTACAATTCCTGATTCTGATAGAGAAAAATAAGAGAATCACAGGCAAACAGCCCGTATATTAAGCGCTTTCAGGCCACCTTTCTTCATCCGTTTGTCAAACGCAGCAGCCTGTCATCCTGCCCGGCCGGATTTCCGCGGCCATCCGTGTTGTTAGTAATCACGTAGACAGCCCCATCATGAATTTTGACATCTCTCAGACGGCCCTCGCTTCTCACAACCACTTCGTTCGTGGACGCATCAGGCGAGAATTTGAGCAGCGATTCGCCGCGAAGTCCCGTCACCAGCCATTCACCCTGAGCATTCGCCGTCATCCCGGAGGGAGCAAGCGTACTGTCTCCGGTATGATAGACGGGTGGTGTCATTCCTTCCTTAGTCTCATCGCCAATCACCTCAGGCCAGCCGTAATTAAGACCGGGCTCAATCCGGTTCAACTCATCATGGCCGCCCGGAACCGCGGACGGACCATGCTCAGAGCTGTACAGCTCCCCTTGATCATTCCAGGCAAGCCCCTGCGGATTGCGGTGACCATAGCTGTATACATAGGAATTCTCAAAGGGGTTATCCTCCGGCACGGAGCCGTCCGTCTTCATCCGTAATATTTTACCTGCCAGACTGTTCAGATCCTGGGCATTCTCTTCACGCTGCGCATCGCCTGTCGTGATGTACAGATGGTTGTCCGGCCCGACTGCCAGCCGGTCCCCGTCATGGTTTGACGCGCCGGGTATCCCGTCAAGCAATATCCGCTCCTCCAGCCAGCCGGCCTCCCCATTCTCCCGGATTACGGCTACCCGGTTGAATAATTCACTATTTTGCTCATAGGTATAATAAATGTAGGCCTGCTTCGTGGATGCGAAATCAGCGGCCAGCACAAAGCCCAGCAGTCCTCCCTCGCCCTCCTGCTTCACGGGATTGCTCAGCTGCAGCTTCTGCCTTGTCATCTGCCCGTCCTTGATCTGTACGATAGCGCCATCGCGCTCGCTGACATAGATGAGATCCCCGCTAAAATCAATTGCCCACGGCGACTGCAGCCCCTCCGCCAGCACCTCATAGCCTGCTCCCCCATCCCCTTCGGCCCGGCTCGTCTGCCGATCCACATCGATAGGCTCCGCCGGATTGGCGGCGCGGTTCGATTCATTCCCGCAAGCTGTAAGCATCATCGTCAACAGGACACCGCACATCATCGTCTTTGCTTTTAACATGATCGATACCTCCGTTTGTTGGTGTTTTGGACGTTAAACTTCTCCCTCCAGCAGTTAATTGTTTGCAAAACTGATCATACGGGTATAAATTTGCGTTTGGACGATAGGCTAATGTGCAATAATAGGAGAAACATCATAGAGATGAAATAAACATGATGTTATTAACGGAAGAAGAGGGGAATTGATTGCATGCCGGAGCGTTCGCGTGTTTGGTCGGAGCGGTTTCGCTATTTATTCTTGAATAACCGCTTTGTGCTATTTTTATTTGTTCTATTGTTAATTGGACTCAACATTATGATCTTTAATCACGTGTCCTACATCTTCAACCCGCTCATTGCGCTGATCAAGACCGTTGTGCTGCCCCTGATTCTTTCCGGCGTCGTCTACTATCTGGTCAATCCGTTGGTCGACGACATGGAGCGCAGAGGAATCAAACGGATTTACGGGATTCTGATTCTTTACCTGCTGATTATCAGTTTGATTGTCATCGCGGTTGTGGCTGTTATTCCGCTTATCCGCAACCAAATTACGAGCTTGATAGAAAATATACCAGACTACAGCGAAGATGCCCAGCAAAAAATCAAACAGTGGACCGGCAGCGACTTCTTCAGCGAAGTCCAGGCAACACTGGGCTTCCATACTGCCGATTTGACGAAGACCATCACTTCGAGGGCCTCCGATTTCTTCGCCAACGCCTGGACCCGGATCGGCGGGGTTTTGGGTGTGGTGACCGAGGTTGTGCTTGCGGCTGTGACGCTTCCTTTCATCTTGTTTTACCTGCTCAAGAACGGCCGCGATCTCCCCCGTTTCATTCTGCAGTTCATTCCTACAGGACTGCGCAAGGAAACCCGGCGTGTCATGGTGGAGATGAATGATCAGATCGCCTCCTATATTCGAGGACAGATTATTGTCAGCTTCTGTATCGGCGGTCTTTTGTACATCGGCTACCTGATTATCGGGCTGGAATATTCACTGGTGCTTGCGATTATGGCTGCCTGTACGAGCATCGTTCCCTATCTGGGGCCCGTCATCGCGATAACCCCGGCGCTTATTGTGGCAACGGTCACATCGCCGGCCATGCTGCTCAAGATGGTCGTCGTCTGGACCATAGTT
Organism: Paenibacillus sp. JT31N11; assembly: GCF_056269285.1. Taxonomy (NCBI): domain Bacteria; kingdom Bacillati; phylum Bacillota; class Bacilli; order Caryophanales; family Paenibacillaceae; genus Paenibacillus; species Paenibacillus sp. JT31N11. Next base: position 111,628 of record NZ_JBWDNQ010000010.1, on the reverse strand, counting down.
CAGCTGGTTGAAGGCAAATTCATCTCGCCGCAAATTATGGGGAAGACGCTGCGTATTCATCCGGTCACCATCATCTTCGTCATTCTGACAGCCGGCAATCTGTTCGGCATTCTCGGCATTATTGTCGCCGTTCCCGGCTATGCCGTGCTCAAGGTGATCTGCACCCATGTCTTCCACTGGATCCAGCTGCGTTCCGGCTTGTATCCCCCTGACGATCTTCAGGAATCCACCACAAAAAGCGGCATTATGCTGAGCGAAAACAACCCCTCGCCTGAATCCGAGCAGCAAGAATAACCCGAAACAGCTGAAATTATTTTCGTAGACGAAGTTCCCTGACACCCTGTTGTCAGGGGTCTTCGTCTATAATGAAGCAGACAAGTGAGAGATAGCAAAAAGAAAAAGAAATCTTAAGATGAGTGAGGCGTTCAAAGAAAATGACAACAACAGCGCAAGGAAATAAGGTGGGGATCGTTCTTGCCGGTCTGCTGCTCGGTATTCTCATGGCTTCCATGGACAACACGATTGTCGCTACGGCTATGGGAACGATTGTCGGGGAGCTGGGCGGCCTGGACAAATTCGTATGGGTCACATCGGCTTATATGGTTGCCGAAATGGCGGGCATGCCGATATTCGGTAAATTATCGGATATGTACGGGCGCAAGAAATTCTTTATCTTCGGTATTCTGGTCTTTATGCTGGGCTCTATTCTATGCGGTACAGCCACAACGATTGTAGAGCTCAGTATCTACCGCGCGATACAGGGCATCGGCGGCGGCGCGCTTATCCCGATCGCTTTCACCATCATGTTCGATGCCGTGCCTCTTGAGAAACGGGGCAAGCTGGGCGGATTGTTCGGGGCGGTATTTGGCCTCTCCAGCATCTTCGGGCCGCTACTGGGCGCTTACATAACGGACTATATCGCCTGGGAATGGGTTTTTTATATTAATCTGCCGATTGGGATTATCGCTTTCCTGATGGTTGCTATATTCTACAAGGAATCGCATGAGCATTCGCAGCAAAAAATCGACTGGCTTGGCGCATTTACGCTTGTCGGCGGCATCGTCTGCCTGATGTTCGCGCTTGAGCTCGGAGGCAAGCAGTACGCCTGGGATTCCGCAATGATACTTGGTTTGTTCGCTGCCTTCGTCGTGCTGGCCCTGCTGTTTCTGTTCGCCGAGACGCGCGCCAAGGAGCCGATTATCTCCTTTGCCATGTTCAAAGACAAGCTGTATGCTTCCAGCAATGTGATGGCCCTGCTCAGCGGAGCGGCGTTCATTACAGCCTCCGTCTATATTCCGATCTTCATCCAGGGCGTTCTGGGAGGCAAAGCAACCAACTCCGGTCTGGTCCTTCTCCCTATGATGGTAGGTTCTGTCGTAACGGCAACCCTTGGCGGTACGCTGCTGACCAAAACCAGCTACCGTTCCATTATGCTGCCTACTCTGGCATTGCTTGCAGCGGGTGTGGCGCTGCTCACGACGATCGGCCCCGATTCCTCCAAGCTCATAATCCGTGTATATATGGTGCTTGTAGGTCTTGGCATCGGCGCTTCCTTCTCCGTGCTGAGCAATGCGGCGATTCATTCCGTGAGTGCCCGGCAGCGCGGCTCCGCCAGCGCCACGCTGAATTTCCTCCGTTCGCTTGGCATGACGCTCGGCATCACGGTCTTCGGCATAATTCAGAGTCATTTGTTTATGAACAGGATGAGTGAATCCTTTGCCGGGGGAAGCGGCAGCGGCGAGGCTCAGATACCGGAAGGCATAGACTTGAGCGACCCTCATGCCCTCTTGTCGCCGGAGCTGCGGGCAAATATCCCGGAGCAGGTGCTGGACAAAATATCGATTGCGCTCTCGTCCTCGATCACGCATACTTTCGCCTGGGCAATCATTCCGGCCGCCCTCGCCTTCTTCGCAGCCTTTGCCATGGGCCGGGACAAAATGGATCCCGCAAGCGAAGGCCAAGGCTCCAGCGCAACGCATTAAAAGCTGGCGTTATCGCCAGCTCGCTGCAGAAGGCAGCTCCAAAAAAAGAATTGAAAAAAAAGTGGTTGAACAAGGCGATCGCCTGCTCAGCCACTTTTTCTTTGTGGTCCATTTCAATGAGAAGATTCACTTTATTCTTCATGAATAATGTATAGCACACAAAAACCCTCCCAATATATGCATAATATAATATAATTCAATAGTAAATTTCTGATAATAAGGATTATTTTCATATTTAACACTATCACCTGTTGAGTCTAATAAATTACAGTATAATATAGTCATCACAATGACTGACTTGCCTCATGGAGGAACGATGATTTCCGAAACTATTTTACTGAAAACCAAGACAAGCCTTCCCGCATCCCGGGACAAGCAATTGCTGCGGACCCGGCTCATGGATGCCATAACACATAATCTTGCCGGCAAACTGACGACGGTCATCGCTCCGGCCGGCTTCGGCAAAACAACGCTGCTCACGCAAACGATTCACCATCATCAGCTTTCCGCAGCATGGGTATCATTGGATGACCGGGATAACGACTCCATACGGTTCTGGCGTTATGTCATGCAGGCCGTGATCGCTGCCGGTTCTCCCCTGCTGTCCGAACGACTCTCCCCCTTGGGGCAGCTGCTGCCGGGAATGACGATTTATACCTTCCTGGATGCTTTCATTAACGAACTGATCGATATTCCCGGGTCTCTTGTCATCGTGCTGGATGATTACCATCGTATAGCCGATGAACGGATTCATGAAGGCCTGTCCTATTTCATAGATTATCTGCCCGACCACATTCATGTGATTATTTCGAGCCGCGCAGAGCTTCCCTTTGCCACCTCCAAGTGGAGGGTCCGGGAACAGTTCGACGAACTGGCAATCGGGCAGCTTCAGTTTACTCTGGAGGAAACGCAAGCCTTCTACCGCGAGGTATCCCACTTGCCGCTTTCGCCAGGACAGATTAAGCGATTGTTTGAACGGACCGAGGGCTGGGTGGCCGGACTCCAGCTGGTATCCATCTCGCTGCGCTCCACCATGGACTATGACCGCTATATCGACAGCTTCAGCGGCCTTCACCGCAATATCTCCGATTATTTATTCAATGAGGTCATGGCTAATTTGCCTTCTGCCATCCACAACTTTCTGCTGCAAACATCTGTACTGGAGCGTATAAATGCAGCTCTATGCAACGATGTGACGGGCAAGACGGACGGGCAGGACATGCTGACCAAGCTCAGGACCATGAATTTATTTCTTATCCCGCTGGATCCAGCCGATACGTGGTTTCGCTACCATCATTTGTTCTCCGAATTTCTGCGCAGTCTGATCAGACGGAACCACCCTCTGCTGTGGAGCCAGGGAAACCGCTCGGCCAGCAGATCCTTCATGGCGCAGGGGATGACGGATGAAGCGATCAATCACGCGATTCTGGGCGAGGATTATGAATATGCCATACATCTGCTGGGCGAGCAGGCTCCGGTTCTGTTCCAACGCGGGGAATTCTCCACCCTGCTGCGCTGGTTTGAAGCGATAGAACAGCGCACGGAGCTGCCCTCCGGCCTGTCCCTTCTGCATTCCTTCATGCTTGTTGTAACAGGGCAGTTAGTCCGTGCGGCTGCAGCTCTGGCGCGCATTGAAGAGCGCCATCTGCCGAAAGCTGATGCCGGCGAGCGCCGTCAAATCCGGAGCGGACTGCTTTTTGTCAAATCGAATCTGGTCTTCTACAATTATGATTTTGCCGGCTGGTACCGGTTTTCCGAGGAGATTACCGGTGAAGTTCTGCCCGAGAATCCGATCTTTTATAATTTTAATTACAATATGTCCGAACCGCTCGTCAGGCGCACGGCAATGGGACTGAAGGGGGTATTGTCTCCGGATACGGAAGCGATCGCCTGTCAGTTCATGGGCTTGATTGAATCCCATGGCTGGAAGGATTCGCTGATTAACCTGTATGTGAACCAGTCGCTTGCCGAGGGCTTGTATGAATGGAACCGGTTGGACGAGTCGCTGGCCTGCCTGCGTAAAGGGGAACAGTCGCCGCGTTTTGAGGAAATCGCCGGATTGTATGTCCCTGGGCAGATTACACTGGCAGGCCTCCAAGCGGTAAGGGGCAGCATGGAGCAGGCGGTCGACACGATCCATCATGCTGTGGAACATGTGGTATCGCGGTCGGAGTTTCAGTGGATTCGTCCACTGCGCGTTTTTCTTGCCTGCTTGTATGTCCGGAACGGACAATTGAACAAGGCCAAGCAGGAGCTGAGCGGGCTTCATCTCTCCGCTTTGGACCGGTCGACGCCTGACCGGCTGTTCGAGTTTCTGGCGCTCGCCCGCTATCTGGGAGCCAGGCGCAAGGAAGCCGAGGCGCTCCGGCTTCTCGGTATCATGAAGCCGCAGGCCGAGCGGGAGAAATGCCTGATGAGCCTGACGGAAATCTCCATCCGACAGGCGCTTTTGGAGGCGCAAAGAGGACAGCGCTCCGCTGCTCTGCAATATTTGCGCGAGGCGCTGATGATTGGAGAAGCAAACGGCTATATCCGCAGCTTTGTGGACGAGGGCAAAGCCATGGCGGCTTTGCTGCGGGCCTGCCAGATTGAACGCAGCCGCTGCGCTGACGTTAGCCAGGGCATATCGGAGGCTTACTTAGCCAAGCTGCTGGGCTTGTTCCCTGAGAACCGGGAGCCGGGACTTGCCAAGGGATCGCTGATCGAGCCGCTGACACAGCAGGAGCTGGTCATTATCCAGCTGATAAAGAACGGGTCAGCGAATAAATCCATCGCAAGAGAGCTGTCTTTGACCGAGGGCACGATCAAAGTCTATCTCTCCCGGATCTACGGCAAGCTCGGCGTCTCTTCACGAACCCAAGCCCTGGTCATTGCAGAGGAGCTGCAGCTGCTTGAGCCGCTTGATGCAGATCACAAAGCCCCCGGCGGCTGACAATTGGGTCCGCCGTCTTGAATATGTCGGGTCAGCTGTCAAGCAGCACAGCGCCATACCGCTCAATCAGCGCGCGGCTCCGCTCTCACGGATCGCAACCGCGCGCTGCTGCCCTTTCAATTTATAGATCATGGCGCAGAGTATCAGAGCGCTGCCGTTGATGATAAACACCCAGCGGATCGGCATCCAGGTCCCCAGCAAGCCGCCGATAATAGGTCCGGCCATGGTTGCAATTTGCGACGCCGACTGGTTCAGGCTGAAGGCTCTGCCGCGGAAGGCTGCGTCCGTATTCTGAACGATCATTGCGTTAATAGACGGATAGACTGCCGCGAAGAACAGACCGTAGCCGAACCGCAGTATGCCGAAGCCGATATAATTGGTCACGAAAAACTGCAGCAGATTGCCGATTCCGCCCCCCAGCAGGCCGATGAACAGCATTTTTCCATACCCCATGCGGCTGCCCCATTTGCCCCATCTTGGCGACATCAGCACAGTCGCGATGCCGACGGACGAGAAGATGATGCCCGAGCTTAGCGAGGCGCTGGTCTTCGACACCCCCATCTCGAGCACATACACCGTAATAAGCGGCTCCAGAATCATGACGGAAAAGGTGCTGATGGCTACCATTCCCAGAAGCGTCATGAAGGCGCGGTTCGCCCATGCCATCTTCAGATCGTCGAGAACATGCGAACGCGCGGCGGAGCGGTTGAAATTTTGTTCCTTTGCAAATACCAATGCGATAATGGCAGATAGAAGCACCACCACGCAGGAGAACAGAAACGCACTGCGGTTGCCGTAATAATGGCTGACCACGCCGCCGATAAGCGGACCGACAATACTCCCGGTAGCTCCGGCTGTCGCCATGATGCCCAGCGCATAGCCTGTTTTTTCCTCCGGCGTATTCGTTGCCACAAGCGCGATCGCTGCGGGCACGAAGCCCGCCAGCAAGCCCTGAAATATCCGGACAACCAGAAACCAGTAGGGATCATGAATAAAATAATTAATCAGATACAGCGCCGCCAGACTGAAGCCTGAGCGGATCAGCATCGGCTTGCGTCCGTATTTGTCAGCCAGCGAGCCCCAGAAGGGAGAGATCAGGGCGCTCGCCAGGAAGGTAATGCCAAAGGCGAACCCCGACCAGATTTCCAGATGCTCCGTCACACCAAGATCGGTATTCAGGAATATTGGGAGAAACGGAATGGAAATGGAGTAAGCCGTGCTGCAAAAGAAAACCCCGATCCACAGTACCATCAGATTGCGTTCCCATGAGAATTTCATTGATCGACACGTCCTTTCAGGGAAAAAAGATTACGAATAAAGTGCTGCCCCAGGAATCTGTCCGACGATAGATTGCAACAAAAAGCCAACCCGGCATCTCCTAAAATGACAAGAGACACTGATTGGCTTCCTTCTTATAAAACATTCGCTTTATGTTTGTCTGAACGCGCGGCTTGCGACGTAAACGAATCGCTCCGCCCTTGCCAGAACATGAGCTTTCTGAGTTGGAAAATGCTTGTAGAGGTAGTCGATGAAGTAACCCGGATTCTCCGCGTTGCCTGTGAAAATATCGTAATGCAGCGGTATTACCGTATCGGCTCCGGTGAGGGCTGCAAATTCGGCTGCCTCCCGGTAATCCATATTGCCTATAATCCCCCTGCTGGTCCGAAAGTAATCCCGCCCGTTAATAGGCAGCATGGCCAGGTCAACCTGATGGCCGCGTATTTTCTCCACCAGCCCCGGATAAACAATCGTATCGCCGGCATGGTAGAGGGTTACGCCATTGAGCTCAATCAAATAGCCGACATAGCGGTGGTTGCCCTGCGCATCCTCTTCAAGCTGCTCGTGGGCGGCTGGAACAGGCAGAATCCGCAGCTTGGAATGAATGGTTTGCCAGTTCGCCGGATGAGCGGCATGCAGCTGTTCCGCAGCTGCCCCAAGCTCCAGAAGCTGCGTCCTGCAAGCCTCAGGCGCGACGATGACGGCATTGGGATTATTCGCTGCCAGATGCGGAATGGTCCCCTTGTCCAGATGATCCCCGTGTTCGTGGGTGATGAGACATACATCCGCATTCGTAATGTGGGCCGGTTCAACCGGGGCGGGATACGTGCGGTCAAGTCCTGAATGTACCGCCAGATAGTCCGATACATAAGGATCGACATAGACCGTTATGCCATCTCCTTTGATGATGACGCTTTCCTGACCAAGGAACCAGACCGCCAGGCAGCCGTATGGCACCTGTGTTTCATTGACTTCCTGAATGAACGCTTCTCCGCTTCGAACGCTTTGTTTCTCCATCTCTTCTGTCATGCCTCCCAGACGACGGCTGCACCATCTTTTTACGACCTATTATGTTTAAAAGGTAAACATCATAGTTTTATTCTACTCCTATTTTCCCTGAATTTCTAACCTATTTCTGTTATCCGATAATAATTTTTCCCTCGGGATGGCGGTAAAGCTCCTTGCGAATCCGCGGTTGAAGGGCATAGGCGAGCGTCAAAGCCCCCATCCTTCCGATAAACATCATGATGATGATCACTATTTTACCGCTGGCGGTAAGCTCCGGAGTCAGCCCCAAACTTAACCCCACCGTACCAAAAGCAGAGGTGGTTTCGAACAGCAGCTTCAGGAAAGAATGCGACTGTGTGGTCGACATGATCATCGCGCCGGATACGACCAGGGCGATAGCGATGAACGTAATCATGATGGCTTTGTAGGTATGCTCCTTGGACAGCCGGTTGCGGAACAGGACCACATCCTCGCGCCCGCGCATCATCGTTATGACGGAGCCGATCAGAATAACGAAGGTGGTTACTTTAATGCCGCCTCCCGTCGAACCCGGCGCAGCTCCAATGAACATCAGAATGATCATAAAGAACTGCGTGCTCTCGCGAAGTCCGGTAATATCGATGGTGCTTGTCCCGGCGGAGCGCAGGCTGACGGACTGATAGATGGAGGCCAGCACCTTCCCTCCGGCGTTCAGAGGCCCAAGCGTCAGCGAATTGCTGAATTCCATCATGAAAATAACGAGTCCTCCGAAGACGATCAGGATTCCCGAAGCCGACAGCACCACCTTGCTATGTAAAGAAAGCCGGCGTGTCCTGCGGTATTCAATCAAATCGGACAGGACAATAAAGCCAATCCCTCCAAGAACGATCAGAATCATCGTGATCACATTGATATAAATATCATTGGTATAGGCGATGAAGCTGCCATTGATCAATACGAAACCGGCATTGTTAAAGATGGATATGGAATGAAAAACACCATAATAAAGGGCCTTGCCCAGCGGCATTTCGCTTGCCCAGCGCAGAGCGAGCAGAACGGCAGCAGCGGCTTCCACCGTAAGCGAATAGATGATGACTCTCCGGGAGAGCCGGACAATTCCCTCCATATAGTTCTGATTCATCGCTTCCTTGAGAATAAGGCGCTCCTTCAAGGAAACCCTTTTGCCCCATGCCAGTGCGAACCAGGTTGCCATCGTCATGAAGCCGAGTCCCCCAAGCTGAACCATAACAAGAATCACAATATGGCCGAACAAGGTAAAATGAGTGCTTGTATCCACGACCGAGAGCCCGGTAACGCAGGCAGCCGAAGCCGCCATAAACAGCGCATCCAGAAGCCCCAGCCGCTGACCGGGAATAGACGCGACAGGCAGCGATAACAGCAGTGTACCGATGACAATGATCATGGTGAACCCCATCGCCAGAAACTGGGGAGGTGATATTTTCAGCTTTTTCTGCACCGAACTCAACCGATTCATCTCCGCTCCGATTATTTGCACATCCGGGTGCAACATTTGGTTTACTTTGTTTACCCTCTACAGTGTATCAAAGTCCCCGCTGCGGGACAAAACTTTCATTCCCTCCGGTCTGAAAAAAATCCAGGGCTGACATCCTTAGGCGGTTCGCCGGATGGATAATAGGGTATTATATCTTCTGGGCATTCCCCCAAAATTTAGAACCGATGAGGAGCGATGAGACCATGGCAGTCATTGAGAAGCAGAAGTTGGAGCAGCGCATTACCGCTGCATTGGACAAACATAAATTCGGCTCTTTGGCCACTGTTGAGAATAACAAACCGAAATCACGCTACATGGCCATATTTCACGATGGCTTGAATGTGTATCTGGCGACCGACCGCAAAACGCATAAGGTGGAAGAGCTGCAGCATAACAGCAATATCTCGCTGCTGCTTGGATTTGACGGGAAATCGTCGCCGGAAATTGTAGAAATTGAGGGGACCGCCTCTATCACCAAGGATGATTCTCTTCGGCACAAGCTATGGAATCCTGAGATGAAGCGGTGGTTTAATGGCCCCGACGATCCTGATTATGTGATTCTCGACATTCACGCAGCGCGGATACAATATTCGGATGAGGAAGGCCAGGCGCAGGTGTGGGAGAAGTAAGTCCCAAAAGTCACACAAAAGAACCTCCGGATCCACTGCATTAGTGGAGGCGGAGGTTCTTTTGGCAATGAGATACAGCGCCGGGCGGGGGATGATAATTATGAATTGATTTTCGGGACGCCCCCTAACAGGAATGAAGCTTCTAACTGTGGTTAGCGGTCTTGAAAGCTTATTGCCGGAATATCAATGTGTAAACTTCCCCCGGCTCCGTGTCAAATTCCGCGGCAGATGCCGCATCAGCTGGAGCATTTCCCTTGCCGCTTACCGTAAACAGCTGTCCGCTGCCGATCCGGACCCGGCAGCGGCCTCCCAGACGGGAGATGATCCGGGCCGATTCCAGCACGCCGTCACGCCAGCCCATGCTGATCTCGAAGCCCCCGCGGGCGCACAGCCCCCTTACGCTGCCTTCCTTCCAGGCCTCCGGCAGCGCGGGGAGCAAATGCAGTTCGCCTGCGTGCGATTGCAAGAGCATCTCCGCGATTCCGGCAGTCACGCCGAAATTGCCGTCGATCTGAAAAGGAGGATGGGCGTCGAACAGATTGGCATATACGCCGCCGCGATGAAAATCGATTCGTCCGTCGTCCTCGACTAGCTTCAGCAGATTTCCGATCAGACCCAGTGCCCGGTTGCCGTCCCTGAATCTCGCCCATAGATTCACCTTCCACCCGAGACTCCAGCCGGTTCCGCCATCTCCTCGGCGTTCCAGAGAATTACGGGCAGCCGCGAACAGCTCGGGCGTACCCTCAGACGTCCAGCCATTTCCCGGATAGATATCATACAGATGCGACACATGCCGGTGATGCACGTCCTCGTCCCCGTAATCCTGCGACCACTCCTGAATTCCGCCACGACTTCCAATCTGCGGCGGCAGCAATCGGGAGCTTGCCTCCTGCAGCGTCAGCTTCAAATCGTCATCGATCTCCAATTCATCTGCCGCCTGCATGCAGTGGCTGAACAGCTCGCGGATCAAGCTCATATCCATCGTCGAGGCTTGGCTGAGCGCTGGAGTCCGCCCATCCTCCAGCCGGAAGCGGTGCTCGGGCGAGGTGGACGGCGAGGTAATCAGCCCTCCCCGGCCATCATCGATCATCCAGTCCAGGCAGAACAAGGCGGCCGATTTCATGACAGGATAAGCCTGCTCCCGCAAATAATCGCGACTCCCGCCAAAGCGGTAATGCTCCCACAAATGCTGGCACAGCCAAACGCCGCCCATCGGCCAATTGGCCCATAGCGGATTGCCGTGTCCGTAATCGCCAGGCGGTGCGGATTGCCGCCATAGATCAGAATTATGATGCGCCGTCCACCCTCTTGCGCCATAATGAACCGCCGCCGTCTTCTTCCCGCTCTCGGCAAGCTCGCCGATGAAGCTCAGCAGCGGCTCGTGGCATTCGCCCAGATTGCACACTTCGGCAGGCCAATAATTCATTTGCGCATTAATATTCAACGTATAGTTGCTGCTCCATACCGGCCGCGCATCCTGATTCCAGATGCCCTGCAGATTGGCCGGCTGCGTGCCCGGACGGGAGCTGGCAATCATCAGATAACGCCCATAGTGAAACAGCAATTCAACCAGATGCGGATCCTCCGCTCCGTATTCCGCGATACGGCGGTCTGTCGGCAGCTCTTCCGGAGCCGGGGACGGCCCCAGCTTGAACTCCATCCGTCCGAACAAGGCTCCGTGATCCCTCTTATGGGCTTCAAAAAACTCATCCGCCGGTTTGCCAACCGCCGCGTCCAGCATATTTCTTGAGGCTTCCCGCGGATCGCGCCCCTCTGTTCCCGGACTTCGGTCATAGCCGTTATAGCTTGTGGCCGCTGCAAAATACAGGACGGCGCTGGTCGCTCCTTCGACATGCAGTCCATCCTGGTCTGTCTTCGATGTACCCCCGTCCTCCAGACGCACAACAAGCCTTCCTTCAAAACGCATGGCGGTTGTCGTATCTTCCTGCCCGTAACGCAGAGGCACATCCGTCTCGTAGTAGTTGGGCAGCACGTCCTCCGGACAATAGCCCTGCAGAACGAGCGCATCCCGATCAGGCAGCTGCCTCGACTTCAGGGGACTGCTTAGAGATGCTTTGAAAGTCAGCATGCCGGGCCGGCTGGCCGTTAAACGAACGGCTATAACCTGATCGGGATGGGATGCGATTATTTCTCTCGTATAAACAGTCTGCCCGATTCGGTAGGTGACCTTTGCCATGCCTTCCGCCAGATCCAGCTCCCTCTCGTATTCCTCCGTCAGCTGGCCGTGATAGAAGTGGAGATGCAAATTTCCAAAGGGCATGTAAGATTGCGTATAAGGCCCCATCATGGAGGATTTGCTGAGGGCTTCGGCTTCCTCATAGCGTCCGTCTGCTACCAGCTGGCGAATCTCGTCCAGCGCCTCCCGGGCAAGCGGGTTATTCCAGTCCCGTGGGCCGCCCGACCAGAGCGTGTCCTCGTTGAGTCCGATCCGCTCCGTATCCACGCCTCCGAACACCATGGCCCCAAGCCGGCCATTCCCTACAGGCAGCGCCTCGGTCCACAGCCGGGCCGGGATGTCATAGGTCAATTTCATCATTTGCAGCCTCCTTCAAGACCGTTGCTCCAGCCCGAATTCTTTCTTGATATCGCTGACCTTGACAAGCTGGCCACCCGCATTGATACTTCGTTCCATGGCGACCATCAGCGCAAGGGTATGAACAGCCTCCTGCGCGTCAGGCAGCGGTGTGATTCCCGCGTCCAGACAATCGGCAAAATATTCGATGTAATTCTGATATTCCCCGGCATGATGAGTGTTTCCTTCAAAACGGAAATAATAGAAATGTTTATAATCGAAGGAATGCGAAACCGCTCCTTCACCGGCAAAATGAGTATGGTACCTCATATTGGAGTATTCCGCCCGGCTGGTTCCTTCCGTTCCCCGGATAACACATCCGATTGAAGGCTCGACCTCCTGCCCGAGCGACGGCTGGGTGTAGCTCCCGGCAATCTGGGCCATGCGTCCTTCTCCGTCCCGAAGGAGGAAACGCATGGTATCCCAGCTGGCAGGGCCCAGCTTGCTGCTGGAATCGCTCGTACGGCCAAATCCGGTTACCTCGGTAATGCCGGGCAAATACCAGCGGACCAGATCAACCGCATGAATCATAAAGCCGTACATCCAGCTGAAGCCCTTCTGACGGCTCCAGTCCTTTTCCAGAAACCATCTTCCATCCGTAATGTAGTGGGACTCCACAATCTGAATGTCGCCGTGGCGCCCTTTATCATAATCCTCGCGCTGACGGATCATCGGCTCGAAGAACCGGGAGCTTTGGCCGACAAATACTTGTTTCCCCGTCCGCCCGATCACCTCCAGCAGCTCGCCCGCCCCTTCCAGCGAAGGCAGCAGCGGCTTCGTGCAGATGACATGCTTGCCGGCTTCAAGAGCCTGGCAAACATGCATGAGATGCAGCTGATCCGGGGTATAGATGGCAATGACCCGATATCGGGATGGTCCAGCAAATCCTGGTATTCCGTTGTCCAGCGGGAGAAGCCGAATTCTTCGGCGCGCCTTACGCAGATTTCGGGATTTTTGTCGCAGACGAGCTGAAGATCCCACCGTTTGCTGTTCAGGGCTGCGGACATAATACTGCGGCCTTCCCCAAGTCCGATGACGCCAAGCTTGTATTTTTTCTGTGTCATGATCATCGCTTCCTTCACCTACAACTGAATAGTCAACGCCGAGCCTTCATATTCGACCGTCTGCCGGGCCGGTATGCCAGCTTCATCCAGATAGCCCATGCCTTCCGTCATTACTTTCACCTGGAAGCTCCTCTTGGCGTTCATCCCGCCGTACGATCCCTGACGGCTTCCGAAGGTAAGCGTTCGGGATTGATCATGGTAAAGAAGAGTCACAGCTGCATGCTCTCCCTGCTCATAGCCGTAACCATCCCCCTCGTCCTCGTAGAGGACAAAGCTGCCGTCAGCTCCGCCGTAAATCAGAAGGGTCCATGGGGCATCCGGCTGTTCGCCGGAATGCTGCACATCGGGTCCAATCGGCACGATGGAGCCGGCGCGTACGAATAATGGCATCGTAGCAAGTCCGGCGTCTGCGTCTATTGTCTGCCCGCCCCCATAATAATCGCCGGTCCAGAAGTCATGCCAGGATGTCCCTGCCGGCAGATAGACGCTGCGGCTGTGATCATTACCGTCTCCGGCTGCCTGCTCCAGCACCGGATTCACCAGCAGTGCAGGTCCGAACATATATTGATCGCCAATATTATAACCGGCCGCATCATGGCGGAAATCAAAGGCCAGCGGCCGCATCATCGTATAGGCTTGATGGGTAACAGCCCCCGCAAGCGAATACAAGTAAGGAAGCAGCCGGTAACGCAGCCGGATAAACTTCACCAGCGTGTCATAAATGACGGTGCCCGGCTCGCCGAATCTCCATACCTCCCGCGGCGTGTCCGTCCCGTGTGAGCGGAAGATCGGCAGAAAGGCGCCATATTGGAACCAGCGCAAATAAAGCTCCCGGTAAGCCGGATCTTCGCAGCCGTCATTATAATCCCCGTCCCAGAACCACTGCTCTTTCTTCGCTGTGAAGAATGCCCCGATATCCGAGGTCCAGTACGGCACGCCGGTGGCAACAAAGTTCAGCCCGGCAGGAATCTGCTTGCGCAGCGTATCCCATTTGGCCGCCGTATCGCCGGACCATGTAATCGCTCCGTAGCGCTGCTGCCCCGAAAATGCCGAGCGTGTCAGGTTGACGACCCGCTTCTCTTCGGTGGTCGCGCGCTGACCTTCGTAGATGCCTTTGGAATGCTGCAGGGAGTAGGCGTTAATATATTCCGGATCGAGATATTTCTTGGATTGACCGGTATTGACCAGCAGGCGCTGCTCAGGCTCGAGCCGGACTTCTCCGTTCCAATCCGCCTCGAACGGCTCGGTGCAGTCGCACCACCAGGCGTCGATGCCGTGAGCGAATAATCCCTCGTTCGCCTGCTTCCAGTACAAGCTGCGCGCTTTCTCGCTGAACGCATCGTAGGTGGCGCGGTTTCCAAGCAGCGTGTTATGCTCCTTCATCTCCAGATGATTGGGCCCGTCATTATTCATAATCGGCCAAATCGAGACCATCAGCTTCGCATGCTTCTCATGAAGCTTGCGCATCATCTGATCGGGATCCGGGAACCGCTTGGGATCAAACGATTTCTGGCCCCACAGATCGCCGGTCCATGACCGCCAATCGAGAATAATCAGATCCAGCGGGATTTTGCGCTCCCGATACTCTTCCACGACGGCAAGCAGCTCAGCCTGGGATTCATAGCGCTCTTTGGACTGCGCGTAGCCGAAGGCCCATTTCGGCAGCATCGGCGCTGCGCCGGTAAGCTGGCGGTATCCCGCCACAACCTCATCGAGCTCGGGACCGTAGATGAAATAATAATCCAGCTCGTCTTCCACTTCCGACCACAGATAAGAGCCATGGACATCATCATGAAAGGTCATCAGGCTGTAGCTGTCGACAAGCACGCCATATCCTTTCGTGGAGACCAGCATAGGAACGACGGCTTTCATATTTTGCTGATACAGATATTGGCTGGTGCCCCGTAGGTTCATAATCCCTTCCTCATGCGAGCCCAGGCCGTACAATGCTTCCCCGGTCTCCCATTCAAAAGCAAGCTTCGTATGATACGCACGGCGTGCCCGGGCTTCCCTGGCCTCAGCCTGGACGCGCACGCCATCGACGGACATGCTCGATTGAACCTCAGAGCTATCGTCATAAATGAAGGTTACTGCTTCCGTCGGAACAAGTGTTTTGCCGCCGGTCTGCGGCTCTCGTGTAAGCAGCCCGCCCTGCTTGTCGCGCCAGGTGAAGGCGGCTGTGGCCTTATTTATCTCGAGAACCAGCTCGGTTGTGCGCAGAGTCACGGTCAAATCGGATTCTTGGATCTCCCACTTTGTACCAGTGCTTGCCTCCTTGAGGACAGCCAGGCTTGGCTTGGTACTGAAGGATCCCTCCAAGGTATAAACGACATGGATAATCGAAGGGGAAACAGGCTCCACCTTGATTCGGCCTTTAGTGGTTATCAGAACCAGGCCGCCGTCTGATTGCTCATAGCTGATGATCTCCATCCATAAAACTCCTCAGCGATAAATTTGAAAGCAGGGGTTGATACCTGCCAAATGAAGGCAGGCTTGCCGAAAACACAGTTTGCTCTGGACCGGTATGAAGGCACGTTTGCCTTCATATAGTTTGCTCTAGAGCGCTATCAAGGCGGGATTTCCGTCATATCTGACCGGAAACAAGGCTGCTTCCCGGCAATTATATGCTGCTCCGGCTTTTGCCAAAATGAAGATTACCTTCCGGCAATGAAGGCCATTATCAGCCTTTAAGGCAGACTATCTAATACATTCATAAGGCTTCCATCGGGAATCCTCCGGAACCGGCTCCTGGGCAGGATATGGCGAGGCGGTTCGCCACTGGCCTTTACTTGTGAGCAATTCGGCATATATCGATTCTATCGCCGCATAATCAATAACCGCAGAGACTTCCGGCTGCTCCCTGATCTCGGCCAGGAGCCTGCCTGTGATCTCTCCTAACTGGAGCAGCGAATCCTCCATGATCCGCTCGCCAAGCTGGCTTGACGCCTCACCGGCATCTGCCCCCAGCGCAAGCCGTCCGCCGCTTCCGGGCAGGCTCTCCAGCTCACGCCGCGATTCATCGATCAAATCCGGACGCAGATACATCAGCTGCGAAATCTCATATTTGCCTGCATGGTCGCCGTCATGGAGCCCTCTTACCAGCTCGGGGTCGCTGCCGACCCACATTGCCACTGGAATCCGGCTCTGAAACAGCTCCGCAGCCCTCCGCAAATCCTCCTGATTCCCGCCGCTGTGGCCGGATACGACGATAATTCCTTTGAAGCCCGCATTCACGAACGCTCTTAACTGATACAGGAAGAAATACAGCATCACATGCGGCGGCATTGCCGTCATATGCGGATTGATCTCCCCTACCTCTTCCCTCAGCCAAGGCGCGTGATACCCTGCCTCATGAATGTGGTAGCCCAGTGACGGGGCAACAATTCCGCCGCCGCGCCGCGCCGCTTCGGCGCACAGATACTCCGCCTTGATCGTGTCCAGGCCGTACGCGCTGATCTGTCCATGCGGCTCGCAGATGCCAAGCGGCAAATAAACCAAGGGACATTCCTCCAGCAGCTGCCGGAATTCATCCGGGAACAGCTCCGACCACAGCACCTTCGTCAATTCACTCGCCCCCTATTTATAGAAATTGCGGAACCATGCATGCTTCTTCAGCTTCTGCACCTGCTCCTCCGGCAGCCCGCGGCCGTCGCCAAGCGCGCAGTTCATCTCCACTTCGCGGCTCCTCAGCATGCCCGGAATAACGGTCGATACGCCGGGATGCGAGAGTATAAAACGCAGCGCGATCTCGGGAAGCTGCTCCATGGAAGCGTCCAGATCGCCGGCAATCGCTTTCACACGGTCGTATACTTCCTGCTTGCGGTCATCGCGGAAATACCCGTTGCGGAAGTCGCCCTCCGGGAATGTCGTATCCGGGCCTACGTTGCCGGTAAGACCGCCTTCATCAAGCGGTACACGGATGATCGTGCCGACATTGTGCTTGATGCATGCCGGCAGCAGCTTTTCCTCCGGCGTCTGATCGAAAATATTATAAATGAACTGCACCGTATCGATTACGCCGCTCTCCAGCGTTTTTATCGCATTGTCCGCCTCATGATCGTTAATGGAGATCCCGAAGGCGCGGATTTTACCCTGCTCCTTCAGCTTGACCACCGCATCCAGCCAGTCGCCCTCGCCGCTCCAGGAATCCAGCCACACATGCGTCTGGAGAACATCAATCGTCTCCAGTCCAAGATTCCGCAGGCTGTTCTCCGCGCATTTCATGATATGCTCAGCCGTAAAGCCTTCTTCAACAGGGGTTCCGGCAACCGCCGGCCATTTGAGATTGATCGGCGATACCTTGGTCGCGACATGGATCGTTTCGCTGCGCGATTTGATCAATTCGCCGACCAGCCGCTCGCTGTGTCCATTGCCGTAGCCCATTGCCGTATCGATAAAATTAATGCCCCGGTCAATGGCGAGATTCAGCGCCCGCAGCGACTCGTCATCCTCTGCGCCTACCCAGCTGGTCTTGCCGATTCCCCATGCGCCGAATCCAACCTCCGATATACGCAAGCCCGATTTTCCCAATGTTCTATAATTCATAGTCATTAATCTCTCCTTCTTCAGTCCTTATCGTGTGCTTACCAAAAGTATAGCGGAATGCGCTCCGGCAAACTTGTCAGGACATGGCCTTACATTTGCGATTTTGTTCAATATCCGGATGGTTCCCTTGCCGGGACGTTTGCCGCACGGGTATTATTGTAGGAATCCGATGCTGGATACCGCTGTATCCCGATTTCATCCAGCCTCAGGCTTCTTTTCCCGCTATCGCCTGGACTGTTATTTTCCACCACTTATGCGGCATTTGGCAGACGAAAAGCATTTTGAACAAAATTGCAAATTTGGAGGCGTGTTAAGAAAAGTAAGCGGTTGCCCGCTATGTTACGATGTTCCTGCAAGCAAAACGACGAACATAAAGGAGACATGAACCCATGTTGACTCAACAACAAATCGACTACTTTCATGCGAACGGCTATTTGATCATGAGAGGTTTATTTAAAGGCAAAGAGCTGGAGCTGCTGCAAAAAGCAGCCGATTCGACGCAAGCGGAAGGCGTAGCGCGGGAAGGCGAGGAGCACCGCTATTATAAAAATAAAGATGGCAGTGAAACCTACTGGCGTTCGGAGAAAATGTGGCAGCGGGACGATATTTTCCAGGCGGCTACCGTCAATCAGGAACTATTGGAAAATATTGGACAAATCATCGGACATTCCTTCTACCCGTGGAATGACTCGCTTGTCGTCAAGCTGGCCAATTCCGGCGCGCCCGTTCATTGGCACCAGGACCCGCCGTATGGCGCCGCCAAACGCACTGAAACCTTCGGCATTCCCAACTTCACCACCGATATTTATTTGAACCATTCCGGTGCGGACAACGGCGGCGTATTCGCTATTCACGGGCGCCATCTGGTGGGCCATGTGGATTTGAAGCAGGTGTCCGAGGAAGACCTGTACAATAACTGCGGAGCCGTACCGCTGGAGATGGAGCCCGGCGATGTGCTGTTCCACTGCCTGTCCACGCCGCATGGCTCGTCCTTCAATTATTCCGACAAACAAAGACGGATTTTCTATGTGCATTATGTGAATGAAGATGTGTATCAGGACAGCTATGCGCCTGAAGCCTGGGCCAAGGATCTGCCGGGCTGGAGCGAAGAACGCCGCGAGGCCATCCAGACGATGCTGAAGAAAAGAGTGGATATGGGCTTTGACGCGACCGATCTGAGCGGGGATATCAAGCTTAACGAGCGCGGCTTCAAATTCCATGGCGAAACGACAACACCGCCCCGCTATTGGGAGCAGCTGCAAGCGCAATATACCGACGAGGAACGGGCGAAGCTGAAAGTCGTTCATACAATCAAGTGAGCCAATAACCATAAATTTTAAATTATTACCATTTATATCCTAAAGGATGAGAACCATAACTTCAAAGTTGAAGACAAAGCCGATGTCCCGTTTCTAACGTGTGCATCGGCTTGCTTTTCTTTAGTTGTAATCAAATTTATGAACAACCTCTTGAAGGGAGCTTATTTATGAAATTCGGTATTCAAGGAACCGTAATCGGCTGGCAGGACCCGTGGGCCGGCGAAGCATCGGACCGGGTAATGCGAACGGGAACGGGCAGCATCTATCCTTCTCAGGACGCAGCCCCGGGCAGGCATGCCTTCATGCGGGCGCTGCAGGAGCTCAGCGCAGAATTCTATGTTCATCATCTGTTTCCGGGACTTGAAGGGCAGAAGGAGCTGCTCGAGGATGCCAAGTCTTATGGCATTGAATTATGTCTGGGCAATGAATATGGGAACATTAACGGCCCCTGGGTGGAAGGCACCAACCGCTATGATATGCCGGACGACGCTCTGCGGGAAGCGGCGGCCAGCGGGAAGCTTATCGGACTGCTGTACGACGAGCCCGAGCATCTGCAGATTAATGCGGGTCAATACCGCAAGGATGGCTGGTTCCCGCATTGGGGCTCCTGCGAAGTGGAGGATCTGAATGAGGCGCGCCGCCTGATGACGGATTCGGTTGCGCGGCGTGTCCGCCATGTGCGGGAGATTCTGGCCCGGGCGGGCTTCGACGCTTCGAAGGTCCCTCTCCTCAGCGAGCAGGTATTTCCGGTGCTGTTTCACGCACAAGCCCGCGGAGGAATGGCGCTTTGCCCGAAAATCATGAAGGAATCGTTCCAGCCGCTGCAGCTGGCGAACGCTCTGGGAGCGGCCAGGCAATACGGGCGCGACATGTGGATTTGCGCGGATCTATGGGGGCCCGACGTGGGGCCGTGGCCGATCCGTACGCCGGGATTTCCCGGTCATTCGCCCGAAGAATTCGGGTCGGCGCTGCGGATGGGTTATTACATGGGTCCAAGCCGCCTGTTTACGGAGAATGTGGATGTGCTTCTGCAATTCAAGGAGGATGTGTTCCGCAAGACGGCTTTCGGCGAGGTATGGGAGGCATTTGTCCGTGAATTCGTTCCGGCTAATCCCTTGAGCTGGACGCACCGGGATGCGGATCCCGATATTGCCGTTATTCATTCCGACGACAGCAATTACGGCCAGAACGAGCGGCTGTTCGGATCTCGTGAACTGGCGGTGCCAGCTTCTTCCCGTTCGGTGTTCGACGTGTGGCATCTGCTTAGCGGCGGTTCAATTCCTGCCCACGGCAATAATATGCATATTGCCGGATTCGATTTCCCGCGCCATGAGCTGAAGCGACTGGTTCCTGCTGCTGAGTTCCCCCTCTGGGAGGGGAAAACACTCGACGCTCCAGCCAATATGCATCCACTGTTCTACCCGTCGGGCAATGTGCTGGTCTATGATGAATTCGTCACAGATGCGCAGCTTGGGAATCCCGGGCTGATTGTCGTAGCAGGCTCGTCTGTCTCTGACGAGACGCTCCTTGCGGTTCGCAGAAGAGCGGAATCCGGCGGCGCTACCGTCATTGCGGCGAAGTGGCTGCTTCCTCCACAGTGGCAGGAAGCGCGGCAATTCTCCGGAGGCGGAGCATGGCTGCCGACGACGGACTTCCTCGCGGATGCCGTGATGGAGCAGGCTTCTCACCTGATGGGAGCGCGCGACTGCTGGATGCAGCGCTTCGGCAGCTCGGAGGTGCGGATGTACAAACGCGATTCTGCCGGTTTTACGCTCGATTTTGAAGTCCGTCAAATTCGCTGACCTTCGCAGTCCGGCAGAATTAATGATTCGCGGCAAGGATTAGAGAACACAGCCCTGCGGCGGCCAGTCATCCGGCGGTATTTCGTTTTTGTCTGACGGAAGAAGCGTTCGTGGTCATTATTCGTTCGAGGCACATGAGGAGCGTCGTAGCGAGTAAACAGGCCATTCCAAAATCCCTTGGTGTACGCTAACACGTTATTCACCAACACTTCGTCGCCGGGCTTGTTGTAGTTCTGTTGCATCCAATTGAGGGGATGCTCCATGTGGAAGCGCACGGACTCGCTCGTCTGATCGGGCGAGGGTTCCAAGAGTTTCGCTATTTGCAAAATGACGCTTTGCCAGCGACGAACGGCCTCGTAAGTTTGCTGAAATTCACTCAGTTTACTAAATATTCTGCTAATTCTTTTCAGGAGCGCGAGCCCCTTTTTTAGTCAAGCTTCGGTCCAGCGATTGCCGAACGGCTTGAGCATTTTCAAAGACACGAACACCAGGTAGATTCAAGAGGCGGGTTCCCGTCCTCGAGCAAAATGGAACGCATGGCGGCTAAATAATCCTTTGCGATCTCTGCTTCGGTAGACGTCTCCTTCTCGACGTGATGTTTGAAGCGTAGCTCTCCGACGGAGCGTAGAGATATTCTTTTTCCAAGCGGTATGGTGGCGTCTCAACTTGTTACCGCAGTCGGGGCAGGTTTCGATTTCCGCCCGAAAGTAAATTTTCTTCTCAGGTACGATTCGATTTTTCGGTAAGGGCATATAAGGAAGACCTCCGTCGATTAGCTTCTCACTACTTCGACAGAGGTCTTGGAATATCCAGTTAGTCAATTGGTCAACCGTAGTTTTTTTCCTATGCCAGCATAATTAACGAACAACCCCCTCAAATCGGAAACATAGAGGGACAATCCGTCGATCTCTCCCGGGAATACCCACAAAAGGATCGGCTATCTCACGATATCCTCCCATCGGAAATAACCACAATTTCGTGCGTTATTCGAGCCTCTGTGTCGAAGTTCTGCTGGAATCCCGGGTATTGCGACAGTGAATTGTGGCTATTTGACCGGGACAAGCCCGAATGTGGTAAATACCACTCCAAATTGTCGCTATTCGTTTCCAGGCTGGCCGATCAGGAGGAAATTCCGTCACGCATTGGCCTCGCACACGATAAACTCGTTGCCGTCGGGATCGCCGAACACGAAGCAGCGGACGCCCATCCGGGTTTCCATGCCGCGGGCGACGGTCGCTCCCTTGGCTTGCACATGAGCCAGAGCCGCATCCAGGTCAGGGGTCTCGATAATGCCGACAGGCTTGCCGGATTCGCAAAGCCGCTTGTCGTCGAAGAGCAGGTGCGCGCCCTTCTCCAGCCGGATGCAGCGGAGCTCAGGGAATCTGGAGTCCGGCTCGGCGGTTCGCGCGACCAATGTTTCGTACCATTCCACGGTTTCATTCAACGTATCGGTATGGATCAGCACATGACCGATCTTCGACAGAAGCGCATGCGCCGGCTTCGATTTGGCCGTTTCCGGCATCCGGTGCGCCTGGCAAATCAGTTTCGAATTGACGGTAAAGACGGAGATATACTCGTCGCTGAACACGTCGGTCAATGTGTCGTACCGCTGACCGGCACAGAAATCGTAAGCGGAGGCGATATCCTTCGAATCAAACATCATGGTGGACGGAGACCCCCAGGCATTGCTGTCGAGGATGACCTCCGTACCATCGAAGTCGAAGATGTATATGCCGTCTTCATGTTCTCTCGGGACAATATGCCGTTCGAGCAAATTGGCGTACCATTCAGTTGCCAGCTTCAGATCGCGAACCGGCACGAACACGGACGGCACGCGAGGCGAGATCGGGTGGGACATGTTGAACTTCCTCCTTCAATTGGGATATTGGGATTTTTGTAATCATGATCCGGCGATGACAGCTTCAATTCGCGCGATGCCTTCTTCTTCCGCATCCCATGCCGCCTGCAGCCCCTCCTGGATATCCCGCCACCGATTCGCGGGGCTGCCGCCGTAGCCGAACGGGAACCGCGGGTAGAGCCGCACGAACCACTTGCTCACTTGCTTGTAGCAATCGGCCGCCGCCAGAAGTTGAGTTCTGCGATCTGCACCGCGGGATCTATCCGCCAGCAGTTCCAGGAAAGCTGCGGCTTGCTGGCGCGCCTCGGCCAGAATGGCGACCTGGTAAGCATGTCCGCTCAGATCGAGCGTGTTGCGCCGAGCCCCTTCCAGCCAGACGCGATAACCATCCAGACCGAAGACGTAGCCCTTGAGCGGCGGCTCCTTGCCCCGGGCATGATCGACAATCGCCCGAAGCACCGTGTCCTCCGATGAAGGTGGCGACACCCTTCTTCGCAATCCGAAGACGAAGACCGGCCGTTCGTCGGTTTGCCGTCCTAACTGGTCATAACGATAAACCCGCGTTTCCCCGCTGTATCCCTTGTATCGGATCTCCTGCGAACGATCGTCGTACCCGTGGGCAAAGCCCATTTCGTTCCGCTCCATATTCCAAATAACGGACGGAATCCCCCGATCGACCGATCCGTGGACGACTGACAGCATTCGGACCTGCATGTCGGGCGTCATCGTCGTCTGCTGCGGTCTACCGACACAAACTCCGCTGAAGCCGAGCCGTTCGACGGTCCGGTATGCCGCATAGCTCCAGTCGAACGTCAGTATGCCATGCCAATCGCAATTTTCCGGCATATTGACGCGGAAAGCCTCCGTCGAAATTCCCATCAGATCCGTATACGTGAAATTCGTAATATCGGCCGTGCCCAGCGCTTCGCCGATCATGGCCGAGATGAACGCATAAGGCCTCGGATAGGTCGGCGCCGGCAGCAAACAGGAGCTCGGGTGACCGTGCGTTTCCCGTTCCAGCAAATAGGCGGCAATCTCTTCCCGGAACCGCTCGTCGTTCACTTTGAGCCGGGCTCTGGAGAGGATGTTGTAGACATTGCTTTTCTTCATATTATAGCGGTCCGCCAGTTGTTCCGGCGTAGCTTCTTCATTGGCGGCGGCGTCCAGAACGTCCCGCGCCTGCTTGGACAGCTTGGCGAGCGAGCGGCGAACCAGCTCGGCGCTGGCCTCTTGCTCTTGCCACTCACGGATCTCGTCGGACCGGCCGCGATTCGCAGGTCCCGCCTCGGGCATCTCCTCGATGGCGATCGTGCGCCGGTTGTCCCCTCCGCGGATCGCATTGATCGCCATGCGGCGGATCATCAGACGGAACCAGGCGGCGAATTTATGATCGTCCTTCAACTGGTGCAGCTTGTCTTTCATGCGGATGAACGCTTCCTGCACGATATCGTCGGCCAAGTAGGGATCGCGGACGATACTTTGCGCCCACGACATCGCCGCCGCGCGATACCGGTTGAAAATCGTCTCATATGCCGCATGGTCGCCTTGTCGGATACGCGTTAACAAGTCCTTCAAATCCAACGAATGATCCACGATGCCTCCTTGTGATGGTGAAACCTGCTGTATGCACACCCTAGCAGGATAACCAAGTTATTCGACGAATAGCGGGACTTTCCTGCCGGATTATTTCTGCACCTGATAATGGAGGCAGACAACGCCGGATGGCAGTGTTTTGCTATCAAGCAGTTTAAGGCGAAGCTTGTCGTCGATCCCCTTGAATAACGGCAAACCGCAGCCGACCACGATAGGCGACACCGTAATTTGAAATTCGTCGATCAAGCCGAGCTGCATTAGACTGTGCCCTAACCCGGGGCTGCCGAGGATCATGATGTCCTTGCCTGGCTGTTGTTTCAGTTTCATGATTTCTTCCGCCGCATTGTCTTTCACCAATCGGGTGTTGACCCAGTCTATGTTGTCCAAAGTGGAGGAGAATACGATTTTGGCCGTGCGATCCAACCACTTTGAATGTTCGACTTCGTGCGGCGTGGCCGACGGATTCGAAGGCACGGTCGGCCAATAGTCCTTCATGATAAGATACGTCCCGCGTCCCCACAAAATCGTGTCTACCGTGCTCAGAAGGTTATCGGCGTGTTTCGCCAAGTCGTCGTCATAGGAAATCCAATTGATGTCCATCGTTCCGTTCGGTCCTTCGACGATGCCGTCCAGCGATGCATGCAGGAATAATACGACTTTTCTCATTGTTCATTCTCCTTTTGTTCTTTAGGTTTCTCCTATCACAGGAACCCGCTGGGGGCGCCTTCGATATGGATTCGATCTATAGACACAATGGAACTTCATTTTCTATCACAGTCTTCGAAATTTTTTTTTTTGAATTCCATCAGGTGGGGAGATTCACCTTCGAGCGGAGGCTGGAGATTGCCGAAGGGCTGGAGGCATTCGAGAATAAGCATCCGTACCGGGATTATTTCGTCAAATTCAACTACCCCGAGTTTACGAGCCTTTGCCCCGTCACCGGGCAGCCGGATTTCTCCACCATCTATATTTCCTATATCCCGGACCGCAGGATGGTCGAGATCAAATCGCTCAAAATGTACCTGTTCAGGTTCCGGAATCACAGGGATTTCCCCGGAGACTGCGTCAACATCATTGAACGATCTCATACGGCTGATGGAGCCTCGCTATATCGAAGTATGGGGGAAGTTCACGCCGAGAGGCGGCAAACGAAAGCCAGCCATCGTCGCATTACGGGACTACGGAATTGGAATACCTACATTCAGCGTAATGGCGAAATGATCATCGTTTTTGGTACATGACGTATTCAACCATGGGCACATAAAGGGCCGTTTGTGCACAGTTGGTTACTCATCTTTCAAGGAACGAAAGAGCCAATGGAAAATGAGATAGAGCGAACACGTTTAAAGTCGGCGTTTTAACCGGGATCCTCTGGCATATCTGGATAAGCTGGAGAAAGAATGGGATCTCGTTTGTAATAGTTAGTTAATTATTCTGTCGTAGAAAAAAAGCCGCGAAGGTATGGTTCCCTTGAGGCTTAAAATCCATTAAATCATGCTTTATTTTTTTCTCAATCCTTCAATCACATCTACGGATAATCCGGTAATCTCAGCGACAAATGCGTTGTCCTGTCCGCTTTGAATCAGCTTCAGGGCCACTACCTTTTTCTCCTCTGCTTTTCCTCCGGCATTATTGGTTCTATTATATCGTTTGTATTCCAGGGTTGGAAAATCGACCGCAAAGAAAAAAACCAGGCGATATCACGCCTGGACTGACTCTTCCTAATGGATTGTATGCTGTTAAGTGATTTACAGATCTAGCCTGCCCTTCACTTGCCCTTCAAGAAAAGCTCGATAACGGGAACCGTAACATTCGGCTTCTTGACCGGGAGCTCCAGCGTCAAGGTGCCGGCCTGGCGGCCTTCATTGAATGCTCCGGCCTCCATTGTCATTTCCTGCTCGCCCTGAATCATCCGGATCTCGGAGGCATCATGCAACAGCTGCGCATATTCCACCTGGCCGAAGCAGCCCTGAAGATGAATATGCTTGAACGGCCAGTTGAAAATATGCAAATAAAGCCGCCCAGCTTCCTCATTATACGTAAACCGGCAATCAACCGGGCACTGGAACGATTCCGGAGCGGCGCTGCAGCCGTAAATGGATCGCTTGTGGCGCTTCATCCAGCCGCCGATGCCCTTCAGCCGGCCAATCGCCCGCTCGTCGAATTCGCCCCGTCCGGTTGGGCCGACATTAAGCAGCAGATTGCCGCCCTTGCTGACCGTATCGATCAGCATCTGAACGAGCATATCGACGCTTTTCCATGATTCTTCGTCGCGATAGTAACCCCATGAACCGCTGAAGGTATGACAGGCCTCCCAGACCACGCGCTGCCCATTGACCTTGATCCATTCGCGGGGCTGATACTGCTCCGGCGTTATGATATCTCCCGGCAGCTGCAGCCGGTCATTCAGCAGAATATCCGGGCGCAGCCCGCGGATCAGCTTCACCAGCTTCTCGCTCTGCCACTCTTCCTTGCCTTTCCCCGCGAAGCCGGCCTCGGCCGCAATCGAGAAATCATAGAACAGGAGATCGATATCGCCGTAATCGCTCAGCAGCTCCCGTGTCTGCCCATGCAGATAATCGACATATTTGCTGAAATCACGGCTTTTGCTATCTTCGACAAATCGTTTGTCATTGCGCTCTGGATGCTTCACATCCACGGTATAATCCGGATGATGCCAGTCAAGCAAGGAATAATATAAACCTGCCCGTATATCCCGCGCGCGGAAAGCATCCAGCATCGGCCGAAGCAGATCGCGACCGGTCATTGCGCGAAATCCTCCTGTAAAACGCTGAATTCACATCGCCTTCTTGGTCTGATTGCGGAATTCTCTGGGCGATATGTCGCGGTACTGCTTAAAATGCTTGTTGAAATAATGAATGGAATTATAGCCGCACTCGAAAGCGATATCCGTGACCGACTTATTCGTCGTCTTGAGCAGATACATGGCAATCTGCATCCGCAAACGATGGATGAACTGATTCGGCGTTACGCCGACGGCCTGCTTGAAATTCGTATAAAAATAGGTTTTCCCCTTGCCGTACAGCTCGATCAAATCATGAACGTCGATATCCTCGGTGATATGACGCAAAATATATTCCACAGCGGACACGACGCCGGAGTCGATTTCAACCTCCGCATCCCCGGTTCGTGCCGAAGCATCCATCGCATAGCGGAAGACATTGACCAGGATATCAATGAAATACATGAATTGATTCGCTTCCCAGCCCGGGAGCTGTTTCTCCTGCTCCTCATACGCTTTGACCGCTGCAGTCTGGATGCTGTGCGCAAAGGCCGAGGAAGCCGGGATATGCGGCGAAGCCGACTCGGTATAAAAAGGATATAGCAGCCGGTAGCCGTAAGGAATCAGCCGGACGATGGAAGGGGAAAACAAGACCATAATCCACTTGATCGGTTTGTCTGCCTCATCGGCCAGATTATAATGCGGCGCGTAAGGGCGGAAAATAAACACGTCCCCCCCTTCGCCCGTATAGGATTTGTTCAATAATTGAAACTGCGCCTTGTTCTCCAGCAGGACGTTGATTTCCAGCAAATCATGCATGTGCAGCTCATGCTCCACTTCGCCATCGATTCTCATCTCGATCTTGAGCTCTTGCTCCAGCCTCAAATCATGGAAAAACATCGCGTTGACCTCCTCTATGAACTGGTGAACAAGTCCCGGCTGCGCATGCACATCACCCGTGCTCCATTCAATAAACCTTCCGTTCTCTCACTCACGCCCCCGCCGGTAATCAGCCTTTCACCGAGCCGGAGGTCATACCTGAGATGATATACCGCTGGCCCAGCAAATAGATCACGATAACCGGCAGGGTGGTCAATACGATATCGGCCGAAACCAGATTCCAGTTGACCGAGAACCGTCCGAAGAAGTTGTAGACCGCCAGCGTCATCGGCCAATTCTCCGAGCTGTTCAGGTAATACAGCGGCAGGACGAAGTCATTCCAGGCCCCCATGAAATTCAGAATCGCCACGGTCACGATAACCGGGGTCAGGAGGGGCAGCACAATGGAGAAGAACAGCCGCAGCGGCGGACATCCATCCACAATGCCGGCCTCATCCAGTTCTCTGGGAACGGAGCTGACGAAGCCGTAAATCAGAAATACACTGAAGGGGATGGACATGACTGCCAGCAAAATAATGATGCCCAGCTGCGTGTTGATCAGATGCGTCGCCTGCATGACCTTGGTCAGGGTGACGAAATTGATTGGCATCGCGATGCCAAGGATAACGAAGAAATAGAGAAAACGGTTGAGCCTGGTTGCATTCCTCGCAAAAACATATGCAGCAATGGACGACAGGATAATGCCCAGTACGGTCGAGGCGGAAGAATAGAGCAGGCTGTTGAAAAAAGACTGGATCAGCTTGCCCTGCTCGATGACAACGGAATAATTGCTCCAGTGGAGCTTGGTCGGCAGCGACAGACTCATGGTATTGGCCTCTGCCTGGCTTTTGAGCGAGTTGAAGATGATCAAGAGCAGCGGCAAAAACGTAATGGCGCTCAGCAGCCAGGCGAAGCCGTTGCGTAGAAAGGATTTCAGCGGTGTCATTTTCATTAGTCACGCGCCTCCTCTCTGGCCATAAGCCGTACGACAAAATAGCCGACAATCGTCATAAACAGGAACAGGATGGAGGACAGCGCGGTACCTACACCGTAGCGGCCCATGGAAAATTCCTTGAAGATCGCGGTATAGAGCACATCGGTCGCATATCCGGGTCCGCCATTGGTGAGCACATAAACGACCTCGAACACCTTCAGCCCATGCAGCAGATTGAGCACGGTTGTGACAACAAGCGCCGGCATGAGAAGCGGCAGGGTCACGAAACGGAATTTATGCCAGGCGTTGGCGCCGTCGATTTCGGCGGCCTCGTAATAGGAACGCGAGATAGCCTGCAGACCTGCCAGCAGGATGATCATGATGTAGCCGACGCCTTTCCAGGTGTCCACGCCAATGATGGATTTGAACGCCCAGTTGGCGTCTACCAGCCATTTCTGCGTCAGAACGTCGAGTCCCACGAAGCGGAGTGCGGTGTTGAGCAGGCCTGTGGCCGGATTCAGAATGGATTTGAATATCAGACCGACAACGAGCATGGGCACGATGGAAGGCATAAAGATCAAGACGCGATGAAATCCCTTCATCTTGATGCCTTCATTCACGATCAATGCGAAAATCAGGCCAAGAGCAGTCTTCAAAATAACGGTGGAAACGGTGAAATCCAGTGTATTGATAATGTAGCTCACATATTTTTCATCAGCTGCAAACAGAACCTTGAAGTTATCCAGTCCAATGAAATGTATCGTATCCGAATAGCTGTTCCAGTCGGTCAAGGAGTAATAAAATCCCATCAAGCCGGGAACAACAAAGAATATCAGATAAAGGGCTAATGTGCCGAATGTAAAATATAGCGGATAGATTTTATTTCTCACAGTATCTCATCCCCACTCGCTGGTTTGACGTTATCGAAAAAGGACATAACCCCGCTAAGGAAGCCCTCGGGCAGGGTTATGATCCGTCCGTCTTTTTATCTGGAATTGCGTATATTCAGCGCTGCGCTGCTTACTTCGTCCAGGCAGGATCTTTGGCTACAGCAGCCATGTCGGCTCTGCGTTTATCAATGCTTGTCAGCACTTCTTCAGGCTTCATGGCATTGCTCAGCATTGCCACGATATCCTTGCCCATGTCCATCCACTGCGGGTTGACATAGTTGACGTAGTCCTGGATATCGGTGCCCTTCTTGGTGTAGGTCGCCATCATTTTCTTTTGTTCAGCATTGTATTTGTCCTTCAGTCCCGAGTAGTTCAGGTTGGAAACCGTCGGATCGTTATCCAGCATGTACTGCAGGTTCTCCGGCTTCGCCAGGTAAGCCAGATACTGCTTCGCTTCTTCAATATGCTCGGAGCCGGAATAGATGAATTTGCTTGGTCCGCCCGGATTGATGTAATAAATCTGGTTGTCTGCGAGCGGGATGACGAAGTAGCCGAAGCCGTCCGCTTTCACATTCGGATCCGCTTTCTCAATATCGTTGACGAGACTTTGTGCGGCAAGCGTCATGGCGAATTGTCCGCTTGCCATTTTTGCTGCCGAATCTGCACCCGTATCCGAGAAGGCATTGTCGCCGAAATAACCCAAATCATAGATTTCTTTCAGTTGGTTCAGCGCCAGAAGCATGGTTGGATCATCGGCGAATTTCTTCTTGTTCGCGTTCAAATCGTTGTACAGATTAGGTGTGACTTCATCATAGCGGGGTCCCGGCTCGGCAAACCACAGGGTATGGTGCCAACCGTCGGCAATCGGCTCGTAGAGCGGCGTCACGCCGGAATCGCTGATTGCTTTGCAGACCGCCTTGAATTCCTCATAGGTCTTGGGGATGCTCAGGCCCAGCTTCTCGAAGATTTGTTTGTTGTAGACGATAACAAAGCTGCTTCCCGTATCCCAGATCGTTTGCGCATACACTTTGCCGTTAAGCGTCAGCTGCTCGATACTGAGCGGATCTTCACGCTGCACCCACTCTTCGCCGCTAAGGTCGACCGCATTCTTCTCCACATTGTAGTTCAGGCTGATTTCGCTCTGGCCGCTTTGGCCGCCGAACAGGTCGGTCGCTTCCTTGGCGTTCAATTTGGTTTTCAGCACATTGAAATATTGGTCGGCCGGCACGATCTGATAATCAATGCGGATGCCGGTCTCTTCTTCAAATTTCTTGGCAAGCGTCATTTCCGCATCCTTGATCCAGCCTTGGCTGGCAATATAAGTAAGTGTGATATCCTTCTTGCCGGATGTATTGCCCGTATTGCCGGCATCCGTATTATTGCCTGCCGCCGCATTCGTCCCGCCTTCATTCGATGCCTGATTGTTGTTGCCGCCGCAGCCGGCAATCAAGGCCATGATGAGAACAACGACTGCTGCCATCCCTAACGATCTTTTCATGTGACACGCTCCCCTTGGTTGATAACTCGTTTTTGTAACATGCAATTGAATCCGCTTTCACAATCGATGTGCTCCCATTATAAAATGTTTGGCAGCGGTTCCACCATGGAGAAAATAGACTCGTTTTATGTACTTTTTTTACCGAATGCGCTTTCAAATACCTTTTGACAAATGACGCAGCAGAGCGGAAAATAAAGCATGATCGGTAATCTGAGGCTCCTGGAGGCAGCTATGTGGAATAAATTCAGAAACATCCAGAGCGTTCTTTTCTTTACCTATTCTCTAATTATCGTGATTGTATTCACTGTTCTGGTGATATGGTTCTATATGTGGGCATCCGATCTGCTGAGGCAGAACGCGGCCGACACGCTTCAGAGCATGGGCCAATCCATGCAGGAGCATAACGATTCGGAAATTCAGAAAATGAATGATGTTTCCTTGAATGTCCTGTATTCCAATCTGGTCAAAACCCATTTTCAGAAGTTCATCTCCGGGGAAGAGGATGAGACCGATCCGACCGGCCTGACCAATCCCGTGATGAGCTCCATCGAGAATGCCAAGCAGCTGGCCGAGATTCTGACCGCTGCAATCGGCCCCTCAAGGCCGGTGGAGCAGCTGTATCTCTATGATTTCAAAAACAAGGTGTACGGCAACGGCTTCGACAATGGAGAGCGCACCTATGATTCCTCCAAGAAGCCATGGTACGAGCAGGTCATCAACAACACCGAGGGCAAAACTATCACGCTTCCCGTCCCCGACGAGGAGATGACCCGTTTTATTTCGTCCAGCGAGAAGCAGTACTCCATCTCCTTGTTCCGGCTTTTCTACGACAGCTACAACGAACCGATGGGCATCGTGGAGGTCAAGCAGTATTTCAACCGGATCTTCGCGAGCATGATTGAATTTTCCAAGCAAAATCCATACCAGGCCAAGGTTCTGGTTTACAACGATGCGGGGCAGATCGTCTATCCCTTGCAAGCCGATACGTCCGTATACTCTGCCTACATGAAGCTGCCGACCGGCAAGGCGGCGCAGGCGGAGAACGATTATCTGCCATTCGTGAATCCCGATACCGGCGGTAAAGAGCTGCTGTCGTACCATCATTCCAGCTTTACGGGATGGAATACCGTGATCATCGTTTCGGAGAAAAAGCTGCTTGCACCCCTGTTCGTGTTCACCAAGCGGACGGTGCTGGTTGCCTTCATCATCATGCTGTTTGCCATTCTGCTGTCCTTCGCTGCGGCCAAGCGGATCACCTTCCCCATTCTGAAAATCCACCGCACGATCCGCAGCATGCGCCTGGAGGATCTGGGAACCGGCAGGGTAGCGGCGTTGGAGCTGAACAGCGGCCTGACCGAGCTGGATCATTTGCACTTTTCCTTCCAGCAGATGAGCTCGCGGCTCAAACAGTCCATGGACGAGCTGCTTCTGTCGCAGTCGCAGGAGATGCAGGCCAAGCTTGTTGCGCTGCAATCGCAGATGAATCCGCATTTTCTCTACAACACGCTGGCTACGATCCATGCAATGGCTGAGGAAAATATGAACGAGCAGATCATCTCGATGACGGAGAACATGTCGCATTTCCTGCGTTATTTTTCGTCGGACGAATCTCTGGTGGATCTTGGGGAAGAGGTGCTGCACACCGAGAAATATCTGGAGATCAACCAGATCCGCTACGGGAAGAAGCTCCAGTACAGCATCGATATTGAGGAGAGCATCCTCAAGCTGAGGATTCCCAAGCTGATCATTCAGCCTCTCGTGGAGAATTCCCTGAAGTTCTGTACGACGAACGAGCCGCCATGGATGATTCAGGTCAAAGGGATTATACAGGATAACCGGTGGCAAATCGAGGTGTCGGACAACGGCCCGGGCTTCACGGAGGACAGCCTGAGCAGCCTGAACGGCAGAATCCGGGAGATCAACGAGACCCATGTCATTCCCGTGCTCCAGCTCGATGGAATGGGTCTGCTGAATATTTATATCCGCATGAAGCTGACTTATGGCGGGGATATGCTTTTCCGGATAGATAACCGGCCGCGGGCAGGGGCAACCATCATCATAGGCGGAACATTATAGAGGTTGTTTCCGGTGCTTAAAATCAAACTTTTGGAAGTTGCAGCATAGGAGGCGAGCAGCATCGAAGAACGTGTGCAAATCCGGATTATTGTCGCTGAGGATGAGGATCTGATCAGGAACAGTCTTGTCCGCAAAATCGAGAACATGGACGATACGCTGAAGGTTGTCGGCGCTGCCCAGGATGGCCGCGAAGCGCTGGAGCTGGCCCGCGTGAAGCAGCCTGATCTGCTCGTCACGGATATCCGCATGCCTGTGATGGATGGCATGAGCCTGATCAAGTCCATGCATCTGTACTATCCCCGCGTACGAAAAATCATTACGAGCGGTTATGCGGACTTCGAATATGCCCGCTCGGCCATGCATTACGACGTTGACGAATATTTGCTGAAACCGATTGCATCCGAGGAATTAAAGCGCGTATTGACACGAATAAAAACACTGATCGACCATGAACGTTCCGCGTTCAAGGAAAATATGAAGGGCTCTCCCAATCCGGGCGGCAATCCGGAGGAAATTGTTCAGCTGGTGCAGAGCTTCATGCGGGCAAATTTCCAGCAGGACCTCAGCATGGAGCAGATCGCGCGGAGCTTCAACTTCAACGCCTCTTATTTAAGCAAAATATTCATCAAATACGCGGAGGAGCCGCCTTCCAAATATTTGACGTCTCTGCGCATTAACGAGGCTAAATATCTGCTGACCCATCATCGGAATCTGACGATCAAGGAAGTCGGAGAACGGGTCGGCTATCCCGATCAGTTTTATTTCAGCCGTATTTTCAAGCAGGTCACCGGCTGCACGCCAAAAGAGTTCCAGAAATAATCCATTGATAAAAACTCCGTTAAAGACCGTTGGGACGTATTTTCCCAGACGGTCTTTTTTCTTATGCCATGTGCGGCGATGGGCAGATTCAGAGACAATTTGTTAACAAATTGATGAAAAAATGGACATATCTTTGCTTTACATTTAATGGGTCACGCTTATGCGATGGCAATTCAATGTATGAAAACAAATGAGAAAAGGTGGCTTATCATGAAGAAAACCGGATTTACGATCGTAGTTTGTCTGATACTGCTCTGTCTTTCCGCCTGTACCGGAAACAGCGGCAGCGGCGGTGATAATGCGGGGAGCGACGATACCGCGTCCGTTCAAAACCCGGGAAAGGCCGATGCAGGCGGGAATAATGCGGCGGGAACGAACGGTCAGGCGCAGGGCGGGAACGAAGCGCCGGACGGCCCTGTCAAGCTTGTGTTTGCGACGTTCACCCCAAGCGAGCAGCTGCAGTCGGCCAAGAAGAAGTATGAGGCGGCCCATCCCAATGTTGAGATCGAGCTGCAGACCGCGCAAGCCGAATTTACGGATCTGGATACGCAGTTGGCCAATATCGATAAATTTGTCACGACCACGAATACGGCAATGCTGGCCGGCAAGGGACCCGACCTGATGGAATTGGATATGCTGCCGGCCGGCCAATATGCAAGCCGGCATCTGCTCGCCGATTTTAACGATTTGATGAAGCAGGATGCGGCCTTCAGGAAGGAGGATTATTTCGCCAATATTTTGGACAATACGCAAATTGGCGGGGGACTCTACGGTTTACCGCTGTCATTTTTCCTCGACGGCATGGTCGGCGACAAAGACGCCATAGCAAAGGCCGGCGTACAAGTAGACGATTCGAATTGGACGTGGAATGATTTCGTCGAAACGGCGAAGCAGCTGGCAGAGAAGGGCGAGTACCCGAACGCGCTGGGCAGCAGCCCTGCCTATTTGCTGACCGAGATGGTCAGCGATAATTATGCCCTGTTCATCGACGAGGCCAGCCGCAAGGCAAACTTCGATTCGGCATCCTTCGCCAGCCTGATGGAGCAAGTCAAAAAGATGTTCGACGACGGAGTTGTTTTCGACGCTCTCGCCGGCGGCAAACGGACAAAAGTACATACTTATTTCCAGGAAACGCAATTCCAGTCGCCTATGGAGTATCTGATGACACTGAGCGGTTATGACGGCGAGGGGGAGCTGTATACGAAACCGCATGCGCAGGAACTGGGAGCGGGCGGCTATTTTACCCCCAATGGAACGATCGGAATAAATGCCGCCTCGCCCGTCAAGCAGCAGGCCTGGGATTTCGTCAAATTTATCCTGTCGGAGCAAGGCGAGGCCGAGCCGGATCTTTCACTTGGCAACACCGGCTTTGCGATCAACCGAATCGCTTTCGACAAACAGATCAAGGAGCTGCGCGCCAAAGGAGAGGTGCCTGCCTACAAGAACGGCCCCGCGGAAACCGACGCGTTCAAGTTCGACCCCGCTCTGCTTGACGGGCTGGAAGGCAGCGTGACGGGAGCGGTTCATTCCGTCGGCAGAAATTCGAAGATAACCGATATCATTACGGAAGAAAGCGAGGCATTCTTTAAGGGCCAGAAATCGGCGGCGGACGTTGCAAAGCTCATTCAGAGCAAAGCGGATCTGTTCCTCAACGAATAAGCCGCAGATACTTTATCCGGTGTCATGATGTGAGGACGATCATAATTGCCTGGCGTTATTTTGGTAGTCAAAAGAACCTCCGACCCCACTTAAGCAGTGGATCGGAGGTTCTTTTATGTAAAATTCGGATGACTGATTCATAGGACCGCTGTTGGGAGAACCCCAAGTCTGTGCATACTTTTTCAGATATGCCTTACTTCTTCTCGACCTGATCCTGCCACTGCTCCGGTTGGCGATACTTGACCGTTTGCAGATGCTCGCAATACAGCACAAGCTCGCCCTCGTTTTTATAGATTTCATAGCTCACGCGGATAAGTCCCATTTCCTTATACTTCGGTCTTTTGTCCATATGAGTTCTGATTGTATAGATGGTATCTCCTATGAAGACGGGCTTGATAAATCTAAGCTTGTCGTAGCCGTAGCTGAAAGTATGGATATTATTGTGTGCCATTAACCCCAAGCCATAGCTGAAGACCATCGCGCCCGCAACCAGCCTTTTCTGGAAAAGCCCTTCTTCTCTGGCAAATATCTCGTCCCCCACATAAGGATGCATATCAAGAACGAGCGAATTGAACAGCATGCTCTCGCCTTCGGAAATCGTTCTGCGTATCGATCTTACCTGCTTTCCGGGCTCGAATTCCTCGTACATCCAATCCTCGGTATTATAAACGGGAAGATGCTGATGGGGTCTGGTTTGTTCGGACATTTTGGCGGCTGCTCCTTTGCTTTCAGTTTTTATTGGTATTCTGGTAGTACCAAGAAAAAGAATAGCATGATTCCTTCCGGCCGGCAACTTTTGTTTCCGGATTCGATGTTGGCATAGAAGCAATCCGCCTGCTTTCCGTTCAATTTCCACATTATTCCTTCGCCTTCATCTACTCTTCATCTTCCTGGCCTATAATGACTCTATCCACTCCCTAGCGAAAGCCGGTATGTCTGATGATTAATGGCTCGCAGCCATTCCCGCTGCTGCAGACCAAGCGTTTGTATTTAAGACAGTTGAGAATCTCGGACGATCATGATTTGTACAGCGTATACGCCGATGCGCAGGTTACGAGGTTTCTGGATTGGTACGGTCCCGGCTCGGTAGAGGAAGCACGGGAGCTGATTCAATCCTGGAACAAGCATTATGAGATGAAGTCGCTCCTGCCGTGGGGGATTGCCAGAAAGACGGATGATGCTCTGATCGGCACGATTATGTACATGCCCCTTAGAGGAACGTTCGAGACGGAACCGCTGTTCCCGATTACGATCGGTTTCGAGCTGGCACGGCCTTACTGGAATCAGGGGCTGATGACCGAGGCGCTGGAGGAAGTAACGACTTACGGCGCCCATCATATCGGCGCGCACCGGATTCAGGCCGATGTGCGGCCAGAGAATGAAGCCTCCATCCGTTTATTGAAAAAATGCGGGTTCAAGGTCGAAGGATTGCTGAAAAAATATCTCAAGCACGAGGTCACGAAGATTTTTCTCGATGTGATTGTGCTTGCCCTCATTACGAGCTGAGCCGGTCTCGGCCGGATTGACGCAGCATCCTTCATGACTTCTTGTATGCCAGAAGAGATAGCTCGGCTCTTGCCGTCCTTAGAAGCGCAGCATGTTTCTTCACAACGCATGGATCCATACTTTTATATTTAGAAAAGGGACTGCTCCTCGGGTTTTCAAACCCTCGGGCAGCCCCTTTTTTTATCCATCAGCTTTACAAGCACAAAGGTACAGAGATGATTAAGCCTTCGCACGGGCACTGCTTTTCTCCTCTTGTTTGATCAATCTCGATGCGGCGATGAACCACACGAGGAAAGCAAAGCATAGAAGCCCGATGAAGCCATAACCGCCGAACACGTCGTACCGGGACGAGAAATAGCCAAAGCCAAGACCCGCCAGAATGTGAATCAAATTCAGTCCCAGTGACTGGAATGAATCGATCGTCGCCCTCGTGGAGGAATCGATCCGATGATGCAGACAGCCGCTGACAAGAGGCTCCATCACGCCGGAGAACAGGCAGACAACCAGCAGTGCCGCAAGACCGCCGTAGTCCTTGCTCGCAGCCGCAAAGGCAAAGCCAACAGCGAATATAGCCGTCACGGCGAAAAGCAGCGTCCTGTAGCTGAAGCGGCCAATCAGCAGATGGGCCAGAAGATTGCCGGGCAGCCGCAAAACCATAAGCGCAGCTGACAGCATGCCGAAGTACACAACCGGCATCTCCAGTCGTTCTGCATACAGCTGCCAGAATTCATCGATGAAGCCTACCGCTGTTCCTGTCACCATTCCCGAAACCACGACAAGGCTGACGCCGGGGTTTGACCGGAAGAAGCGAAGAGACACTGCGACATACTGTTTGAAAGGTATCGTTTCTTCTGCCGGAGTATCGTCCGCTGCCACTGCCGGTTCCACCAGGAGAAACGAGATGACCAGAGCAATCAGCGCGCTCCCGAGCGAAATCCAGTAGTTCAGCTCCAGGCCAAACCGGCTGGCGAGGAAGCTGCCGCATAATGCGGCCAGGATGGCGCCAATGAAGTCGCAGGCATTGAGGAAGCCCAGTTGTTTTTCGAACGAAGCCGCCTTTCCCTGCAGCACCAGCGAATCGTAGAGCAGGGCATTCTCTGTGCCGCTGCCGGCCGAGCGGCTGATGCCCGCCAGGAAGACGACCAGGGCAAAATGCCAGAATTCATCCGCAAGCAGCAGAATCACAAACTCGCTGCAGCCGAGCACGGCACTTAGTACCAGCATCCTTTTGCGTCCCCATTTGTCGGCCATCACGCCTGTAGGAATCTCCAGGAGAACAATCGTCAAGGCATAAATAATTTCCGTATACACGACCATTTGAATGGTCATGCCCCGCTCCTCCCAGTACAGCCGTTCGATGACATAGGCCGGGATGAGGCTGGAAAAGAAGCGAAATGCGTACAGCATCCGCAGATTGGTTGTATAGTCCATCAGGAGCTCCCTTCATGATATCGGATTGGGCTATTAAAAAGCTCAATCGGAATCAGGAGGCGCCCGTGGAGGACTGGTGTCTAAGGCTTAGCAGGGAGGTCTTGCGAAAGCTGCCATGGACCCATCTCCTTCAAAGCGAATTGTTAACCTCATCATAATTCTCCGAGGCATAGCGGGTCAATGGGATTTAGCAGCGGTTGAAGCAGGCTGGAACCGGAACATGGCGGCAGCCCCGATAAGTCCGACATCGTCGTGCAGGCCGGCAGGAACGATTTCGTATGAACCTTGGTAAGGCTTCATTACGAGCTTCTCCGTCTCCTCGCGAAGCATCGGGAACAGCTGCCCGGCCGCTTTGCTCACGCCTCCGCCAATAACAATGCGGTCCGGATTGAAGGTATGAACCGCATTGGCGAGTCCGAACGCCATATAATGAATAGCCCGCTCGATTACTTCAATAGCGACAGCATCCCCCTGCTCACGGGCTTCGAATACCGTTCTGGACGAAACCTCTTCCCCCCTTGCAGCCGCAAGCTCCGCAATCAGCGACGCTCTCTCCTGCATCAGGACCAGAGCCGCATTCCGGATGGCCGTCCCCGAAGCGAATGTCTCCCAGCAGCCATTGCGGCCGCAGCTGCAGACAGGACCGCCTGGATCGATAATGTTATGTCCCAGTTCTCCGGCGAAGGAGTTCGTGCCCAGAAGCAGCTCGCCGTCCAGCACAATGCCTGCGCCAATTCCGGTGCTGAAGGTCACATACACCATATTTTCAGCCCCCCGGCCGGCTCCTCTTGCATATTCGCCCCAAGCGGCGGCGTTCGCATCGTTGACGACCTGCACAGGGGCTCCAAGCTCCGCCTCCATCCATTTCTTCAAGGGGATATTCGTCCATTCCGGAAGATTCGTGCCATGGAGCACGATGCCGTCCCGGCTGTTGACCGCACCGGGCGATGCCAGCCCCACACCGGAGAGCGTGCGCCCTTCAGCGACGGATTGAACCATGCCGGTAATGCGCTTGACAACCTCTCTCGCCGTTGCTGCACCCGCCGTTTCCGTACGTTCACGCTTCAGCATTTTACCGCTCGAGTCGAAAAGCGCAGCTGCTATTTTCGTCCCTCCCAGATCCACTCCAACTACATATTTATCTATATTATGCAAATCAAATTCACCTATTTTCAGCATCTTTTAGTAAATTAGTTGGCTGCTCCCTCATGCAGAGTATCCGCCAGCGCCCGGAGCGCGGCAGGATCGATCGGCGCAAGGGTTGACCGCCCAAGACGGACTGCCGTGCCAAAATGCACCTCCGTCACTTCGGTTTGGCGGACAAAATCCGCAATTCCTTCCGCCGCCATTCCGCCGCCGGCAAGAATCCGTAGGCTGCCGCCGCTTGCTTCCTCAACCAGCCTGCGGATGACGTGCGCCGCATCCATTCCGGTGGGAAAACCGCCGGAAGTTAATACCCGCGAGATTTGCGGATAACGCATCAGCGTCCGCAATCCGGCTGATTGATCAGACAGCTCGTCGAAGGCGCGGTGGTACGTCACGTCCAGTCTGCCTGCCGCGGCCAGAACGCGTTCCAGTCCGTGCTCGTCAATCTTTCCTTCCCCGGTAAGGCTTCCGAATACAATGCCTGCAGCGCGTGTCGAGGCAATGGCTTTAATCTCTGCGACGATGGCATCCATGTCGTAAGTATCGTAGTTAAAGGAACGGCTGTGCGGCCGGACCATGACATTGACCGGAATGCTCACAGTATCCGCCACCTGCTCAATCATGCCGATCCCCGGCGTTAAGCCGCCCTCGGTAATGGCTGTAATCAATTCAATCCGGTCCGCCCCGCTTTGCTCGGCCAATATGGCGTCCTGCACACATGTAGCGATAACCTCCAGAATCATAACAATGCCTCCTTGTTTTCTCTATTCTCTTTCACTTGAACGCATCACGGCATAATCCGCGAGCAGCCTGGCGCCGTAACCGGTCGCCCCCGCTTCGGAATAGCCGGCATCCTGCTTGTACTGAACCGTACCAGCCATATCGATATGCACCCAGCTCATAGACTCGTCAACAAAACGCCTAATAAACAGCGCCGCCGTAATGGCCCCGGCGAGCGTTGAAGTACCGACATTGCGCAAATCCGCGTAATCGCTGCGAAGCTCGGCCTCATACTCATCCACCAAGGGCATCGGCCACAGCCGCTCCCCATTGCGCTCGCCGATCCCGACAAGGCGGCTTGTCATTGCGGAGTCGCCCCATATGCCTGCGAGTTCAAGACCAAGAGCAGCCCCTACATTGCCTGTCAGCGTCGCAATGTCGATCGCTTCCGCGGCCCCAAGCTTCGCCGCGTGCAGCAGCGCATCCGCCAGCACAAGCCGGCCTTCCCCGTCCGTATTGGCAACCTGAACGGTCAGCCCGTTCGGATAACGGATGACAGACGAAGGCAGCATAGCCCTCGCGTCCGGCAGGTTGTCCGCCACCGCAATAAGGGCGGTGACATTGACATCCGCTTGCTGCCGGACCAGTATATCCAAGGCTCCGATGACGGCGGCAGCTCCGCCCATATCCATCCGGGCGTCGCTGATATCGCGGCCCGTCTTCACATTCATGCCGCCCATATCAAACGTTATGCCTTTGCCGATCAGCGCAAGCATAGGAAGCCCGGCATTGCCTTCGTACTTCAGCTCAATCAAAGCGGGAGGATGCTTGCTGCCTGCTCCAACCGCAAGCAGTCCGTTCATTTGACGGTCGATGAGCTCCTGCCCGCGATAAACATGAATGTGAACGGGCGCACCGGCAAAACGCGCCAGTACCGCTTCAACAAAACCGCCCGGGTTCAACGTTTCCGGCGTTTCATTGACAAGATCCCGCGCCGCCATCGCACCTTCTGCCCGGATGCGCGCCTTCGCCACTACCGCATCCAGATCGGATGCCGACAGCTCCGTCCAATCGCTCGGGTCTATGTTTAAAGCAGCCGTCCCTTCTTTACGGGTCGAGCCCCGATATTTATCGAACCGGTACAAGCCCAGCAGCCAGCCTTCCAGCCAGGCCTGCAGCCATTCGTCTGCTGCCGGGCCAGCTTCGCTGCTGACCGCAGCCGCAAGGCCCCGGACAAGCGCCGCCGAACCGCGGCCCTCGCGCAGCACAGCGCGGGCGCTGGTTCCACCGGCGCGGCGTATATGCTCCAGCGTTACCTTCTTGCGTGCACCCATGCCTATGGAGAGCATATCTGTTTCGTCTTCGGACCTGCCGTACAGCCAGGTTACAACCCCCGCCTGCTTGCGGTCTTCGCGCAGCTTGAGGGGATAAGGCTCCTCCACATATGCCGGCTGAATACGGACATCCGCCGTCAGGGCGGGTTCGATCGTCAATTTCATGGCTGCTCCCTCTATTCCATTCATATTCGGGGTCTCTT
Organism: Paenibacillus sp. JT31N11; assembly: GCF_056269285.1. Lineage (NCBI taxonomy): Bacteria > Bacillati > Bacillota > Bacilli > Caryophanales > Paenibacillaceae > Paenibacillus > Paenibacillus sp. JT31N11. The sequence goes on along the minus strand of NZ_JBWDNQ010000010.1, from coordinate 69,695 downwards.
ATCTACTATAATAGTCAAAAACCGTCCATAATAGCTATTGCCGCCCTGCTCAATGCGCCGGCTTCATTACTTCTTCGTCATACAAATGGCAGGCTACCTGATGTCCCGGCTCGATTTCCTGGAAAACAGGCGCTATCTGCTTGCATACCTCCATACAGGCAGGACAGCGTGTGTGGAAACGGCAGCCTGACGGAGGATCTACGGGGCTGGGGATATCTCCCTTCAGAATGATCCTCTCCCTCTTCGCGCTTGGATCGGGAACAGGCACAGATGACAGGAGCGCCTGCGTATACGGGTGCAGAGGACGATCATACAGACTGTCCTTATCCGCCGTTTCTACCAGAGAACCCAGATACATGACCCCGATCCGGTCGCTGATATGCTCCACTACGCTCAGGTCATGGGAAATAAATAAATACGTGAGCCCGTACTGCTCCTGGAGGTCCTGCAGCAGATTAAGCACCTGGGATTGGATCGATACATCCAGCGCGGAGACCGGCTCATCCGCCACAATCAGGCTTGGACGGACGGACAGCGCGCGCGCAATCCCGATACGCTGCCGCTGCCCGCCGCTGAATTCATGGGCGAAGCGCTCGGCATGCAGGCCGTTCAGACCCACCGTTTCCAGCAGCTCGCGAGCCAGCTTGTCCCGTTCCTTCGGGCTGAGCTTCGTATGAATGAGCAGCGGCTCGGCTACAATATCCTTCACTTTCATCCGCGGGTTGAGCGAGGCATACGGATCCTGGAACACCATCTGCATTTCCTTGCGGATCGGCCGCATCTGATTATCGTTCAGACCTGTAATATCCTGGCCGTTGAAGTATACTTCGCCGCCTCCCGGCTTAAGCAGCCGCGTCACGAGCCGGCCCGTCGTCGACTTGCCGCAGCCGCTCTCACCGACAAGGCTGAACGTCTCCCCTTTGCGGATCGCAAAGGAAATGCCGTCGACCGCATTCAAATATTTTTTGGCGCCCAGCCACCCCTTCTGGACCGCAAACGACTTCCGGAGTCCTTTGACTTCGATAAGCGGAGTCTCCTTCATGCGCTCTCGCCTCCTTCCTGATCCGTCTGCTGCGACAGCCAGCAGCGGCTTTTACGACCTTGTAGTCCCTCGTCCGGCAGCAGATCCGGCTCCTGCGTCAGGCAGCGCTCCATCACATACGGGCAGCGCGGCGCAAATTTGCAGCCTGCCGGCATATGCGACAGATCCGGAACATTGCCCGGGATCGAGTCGAGCCGGCGCACCTTCTGGCGAAGCTTCGGCACTGAATGAATAAGCCCCTTCGTATAGGGATGCTGCGGATTATCGAACAAATCTTTCACAGATGCCTCTTCAACTACACGCCCGGCATACATAACTACAACCCTGTCGCACATCTCGGCAACAACGCCCAGATCATGCGTGATGAGCAGCATGCCCATGTTTTGTTCTTCCTTCAGCCGCTTCATCAGATCAAGAATTTGCGCCTGAATGGTCACATCCAGCGCGGTCGTCGGTTCGTCTGCAATGAGCAGTTTCGGATTGCAGGACATCGCCATCGCAATCATGACCCGCTGCCGCATCCCGCCGGAGAGCTGATGCTGATAATCGTTCATCACTTCCTCCGCACGGGGAATGCCTACAAGCTTCAGAGTATGAACCGCATGCTCGCGGGCCTGTTTCCGGCCATAGCCCATATGCAGCATAATCGGCTCCATCAGCTGCTTCCCGATTTTGAGGACCGGATTCAATGACGTCATCGGCTCCTGAAAAATCATAGCCAGATCCTGACCGCGAATGCGGCGCATCTCCGCCTCCTTGATTTGGGTCAGGTCATTCCCCTCGAAACGGACAGACCCGCCGGCGATACGTCCGGACGTATCCTTGAGCAGTCTCATGATCGACAGCGAGGTCACGCTCTTGCCGCAGCCGGATTCGCCTACGAGCCCGAGCACTTCCCCTTTATTGATATGAAAATCAACGCCGGCCACCGCCATTACACTTCCGCTGCCGCGTTTAAATTCCGTTTTCAAGCCTTGCACTTCCAGCAATTTTTGCGTCACAGCTTATCCCCCCTTAGTTTTTCGTCTTGGGATCAAGAGCGTCGCGCAGGCCGTCCCCTACCAGGTTAAAAGCCAGCACAGTCAAAAAGATCGCAATGCCGGGAAAATAAACGACATGCGGAGCAATGCTCAAATAATCGCGCCCCATGCTGAGCATGGCGCCCCAATCCGGCTCGGTCGCCTTCGCTCCCATACCGAGAAAGCTCAGGGAAGACGCCGCAAGAATGGCCGTTCCGATCTTCATTGTCAAATTCACAATAACGCTTGGCAGCGTTTCGGGAAAAATATGCCGCCAAATGATACGGCCGTTCTTCGCCCCCATCGAGCGGGCCGCTTCCACAAACAGCGTTTCCTTGGCCGACAGCGTAACGCTGCGGATAATACGGGCAAAGGATGGAATGCCGAACACGGCTACCGCAATCACGACATTGGACAAGCCCGGACCGAGGATTGCAACGATCCCGATGGCGAGCAATAAATCAGGGAATGAGAACATAACGTCGCTGCCGCGCATGATGAGCTTATCCGTCCACCCGCCGTAATAACCGCTAAGCAGACCGAGGAACGTCCCGGCAACAGCCGCAATCAGCACCGCGCTGAGGCTGACCGCGAGCGACAGCCTTGTTCCATCGATAAGGCGGCTCATAATATCCCGGCCATATTCATCCGTCCCTGCCCAATGCTTCGCTGAAGGCCCCGACAGCAGTTCATCGTAGTTCGGCAGATCGGGATTATAAGGCGTCAAATAAGGGCCAAAGATGCCAACCATCACAAGCAGGATAATAAAAATCCCGGCCGCCAGCGACAAACGCTGTTTGCTGAATTTGCGGAAAAACGCCGCGATGCGGCTTGCGGAGGGTTCCGGCGCAAGCACTTGTACCGGCGCGGAAGACCCGGCTCCATTAACCGTCGGAGTATGGTTCATAATTGTACCTCCTAAAAGTTTTGTTTTAGCGATGCTGCCCTGAGTCACTTCAAAACAAAACCTACAAGCTTAGTTTTGTCGAGCATTTGCTTCAACGAATCACTTCAAAACAAATAACTTCTTAGTTTTACTTAGTATTAATCCGGAGATTAACCGGCGGAGCAGGCTGAAATAGTCTGGAGAAGCGTAAGCTGAAAGCTTTCGTAAGAAAGCTGCCTCGGAAGGATCTGCTTACGACCTTTGTACTCCGAATTTAACAGATAGGGTTCAAAACCAATCACATTTATACCGTGATTGGTTTTGAACCAGGGTGACAAAGCTATCCACGGTGTTTATTGTGAATTGCTTTGCACCAAAGGTATCCAAAATAAAAAAATTCAGGGGTACAACAGCGATCGGAAGACGTTTCCGCATGCGCAGCTTAGTTCGACGAATAACGGATTTTCGGATTCAATACGCCGTACAGCAAATCAACAATCAGATTGATCAAAATAAATTCGGTGGCGAACAGCAGCAGCTCCGCCTGAATAACCGTATAATCGCGGAATGAAATGGAGTCGACGAGCAGCCTCCCAAGACCGGGAATGCTGAATACCGTCTCTACCATAACCGATCCGCCAAGCAGGAAGCCGAACTGGAGGCCCGCAACGGTAACGACCTGAATCAGCGAGTTGCGCAGCGCGTGCCGCCCGACGACAATGAATTCGTGCAAGCCTTTAGCCCGGCCTGTCCGGATATAATCCTCCCGCATCGTCTCCAGCATGGAAGAACGGGAAAAACGCGCGAGCATGGACATAATGCCCGCTCCGAGTGTAATGGATGGCAGGACATAGCTTTTCCAGGAATCAATACCGCCTGTAGGGAACCAGCCCAGCTCGACCGAAAATAATTGAATCAGAACGAGACCGAGCCAGAAGCCCGGAACCGAGATACCGGAGATCGCTGCGAGCATCCCGCTATAATCCGGCCATTTGTTGCGGTTAATGGCAGAAATAATTCCGATCAGCACGCCGGCGATCAGCGCCCAGCCCATACTGACAAGCGTCAGCCAAATCGTCGGCATGAAGCGGCTTTGCAGCGTTTCCGTCACCGGCAGACCTGTCTTGAGCGAGGTTCCGAGATTCCCTTGCAATAAATCGCCCATATAGTGGATATACTGCTGCCATAAGGGAAGATCCAGACCAAGCGTGGCGCGGATGGCATTGATCTCTTCAAGCGTAGCGTCTTTTCCCGCCACGAGCCGTGCCGGGTCGCCGGGGATGAGATGAATAAACATAAACACCAGCACGGATACGACAAACAGCAGCGGAATGACTCCGATAATTCTCTGCAATGTATATCTTCCCAAATCGCGAGCCTCCTTCAAAATAGGAAGGGGCGCTATCTGAATATGGATTCAGAAGCAGCCCCAAGCCATTCTTCGATCATTTAAAGACATATTAGATTACTTTTTGATTTCGGCATTTTTCACGTTGATGGAGCCGTCCGGATATACCTTAACGCCGTCCACATAGGATTTCTTGCCGGTAATCGTTTGATCGACGCCCAGGAACGCCCAAGGCGCATCTTCCCAGATCGTTTTTTGGATGTCGCCGTAGATGGCTTTCGCCTTCTCCGGATCTGTCGCCTTATTGGCTTCCTCAATCCATTTATCTACGTTGTCGTTTTTGTAGTAAGCCGTGTTCGAGCCTGCAGGAGGGAACATATCACTGCTGAACAAACCTCTTGTCGCACCGTCCGCATCGCCGGAGGATGGCGACCAGCTTACGTACCACATTTGAATTTTGGCGTCCTCAGGTGTTGCAGCCGAGTTGATTTGGTCGGACAGTGTCGCGCCTTCCATCGACTTCACTTCCAGCTTGATTCCTGCCAGCGCCAGCTGCTGTTGAATGAACTGCATGCCTTTTACGGATTCGGAATCATTCTCGCCCCAGATTTCCGCTTCGAAGCCGTCCGGATAACCCGCATCCGCAAGCAGTGACTTCGCTTTTTCGATATCGTAGTCATAGCCCGTTTGCTGAGCATAATATTGCGTTTTGGATGACATGGTGGAATCCAGCTTTGTGGCAAGACCCGATTTGACGACTTTAATATAAGCATCCTTATCGATCGCATAGTTAATGGCTTGACGTATCTTCACGTCATCATAGGGAGCTTTCAACGTGTTTAATGTAATATAGCGGACAATCGTGGAATCGGCTTTATCCACTACGATGCCATCTTTGCCTTCAACCTCGGCGACCTGCTCCGTCGGCATCGGGTAGATGAAATCGGCCTCACCCGTTTTGAGCATCGCGATACGCGAACCATTCTCCGGTACGGGCTTGAATGTAATGCTGTCTACCTTAGGAAGTCCTTCTTGCCAGTAGTCGGCATTCTTTTCTACAACCAGGCGGTCGCCCTGCACCCATTCTTTCATCTTGAAGGGACCTGTGCCGACCGGATTTTGACCGATTTTATCGCCGAACTTCTCCAGCGCGGCAGGGCTGATCATCAGCGCCATCGCCATTTTGTTCAAGAAGGCATTGTACGGCTCGCTCAATGTAATGACCACTGTTTTTGCATCAGGCGTTTCAATTTTGGCAACCTTCGTGAAGCTTTTGCGCATTCTCAGATTGTTCTTCTCATCCAGGATGCGTTCAATATTAATCTTGACCGCATCCGCGTTGAAGTCCGTTCCATCCTGGAACTTCACATTCTCATGCAGCGTGAAGGTGTAAGTAAGGCCGTCATCGCTTATTTTGTAGCTGTCGGCCAAGGCCGGGACCAAGGCCATATTCTCGTCAAAGCCCATCAAGCCTTCATAAATCGATCTCGAGCCGCTGATAGACAGCGTATCGCTCGTATTATGGGGATCGAGTGTAATAAAGTTGGCGTTAACCGCTATGACAATATCATTGCCGTCTTTCGTGGCTGCCGGCTGTTCTGCTGTATCCGTAGCCGTGTTTCCCGTATTCGCGGCATTCCCTGTATTCTCTGTACCGCCGTTATTGCTGTTATTGCTTCCACAAGCCGACACGACAACTGCAACGATCATAAGCAGCATGATCAAAGACCAACTTTTACCTTTAAACCTCATGTTTATCCAACTCCCCAAAGAAATATTTGATCTATAGAATCGCTTCACACCGTGCAGCGCCAAGGAATGGCAGGTCTGAAGAATATTCTTAATTAAAGCAGGAAAAATGACGGATTTCTGCTAATCAAGCTTGAAGAACCTCATCTGCGAGAGCAATCCGGAGCCAATCATGACACCCCGTTCATTCAGCTCGGAGCGGAAGATGCGAAATGATCCCCGAAGCGGTTCCCATACGATTTCCTTCGTGCACAGCTCCTCCACCTCTTCGTAGATGGCGGGAAACTTGTCCACCAGCTCGCCGCTTAGGATGACGCTGTCCGGGTTATACATGCAGACGACGTTGTTAACTGTAATGGCAATATACTGCAAAGCACGCTCAATCAAATATTTCGCCCATCCCTCGCCCGCCTGCCTTGCTGCGAACAGCTCCTCAATCGTCGCAATCGATCTGATTTTGTTGGCCTCGGATAGAAGCGAGCTGATATTAATGTAGGTTTGCAGGCAGCCCGCTTTGCCGCACTCGCACATCATGCCGCTCGGGTCAATGGTCGTATGGCCGATTTCACCCGCGCTGTTTGTTTCCCCGCGGTATATCTCGCCCTCAAGAATAAGCGCAGAGCCAACGCCATTGCCAAAACCAAGCAGCGCCGTGCGCCTGGAGCCGATGGCGGCTCCTTTCAGATGCTCGGCCAGCGCCTTGACCTTCAGTTCGTTATCCACCGCAACTTCGTAGCCGGTGAGCTCCTTCAAGCGCTCTGCCAGCTGCACGTTCTTCCAGCCGAGCTGAACCGAGAAAACAACGATGCCTGTCTGGTTGTTGACAATGCCGGGAAGTCCCATTCCGATTCCGACTGCGCGGGTTTTATCAATCCCGTGTTGTTCCATAAGATCATGAATGGCCTCACTGATCCGCATGAGCGTAACATCCGGCTTCTCGTCGCTGGTGCGGACGTATTTGCTTCTGCATACGATATTTCCTTGAATATCGACAATGCCGATATTCATCTGATGGCTGTCCAGCTCAACGCCGACCGACAGGACGGAGGTGTCTGCGATGCCGAGAAGCGTTGATTTGCGGCCCAGGCCAACCGACACCTGATCGGATTCCAGTATATAGCCCTGATCCGCCAGTTCTCCGACAATGCGGCTTACCGTTGTTGCGCTCATTCCGGTTTGTTTGGCAATGGCAGCCCGTGAGATAGGGGCCTGGTTTTTGATAATTTCAAAAACCGTCAGCCGATTCTGCCGCTTCATGAAGTCCTGATCATGTTTCTTCAAGGCTGGATCCCCTCTTTATTTTCTCCATTGGATTAAATAGAAAGAAAAATTACTGAAATTTGGGTATAACAAGAAAATTTTATGATGTAATCGAGAAAATTGGCTCTATCAAACTTTTATATTCTCCAGTGATATTAATAATATAAAAGAATATTTTAATGGTGTCAACATATATGACATAAAATTGTTTGAGTTTATCCCTGTTTTAGTTAGAGAACAGATTATTCAACTCATATTTAAATCTAAAATCTCATTGGTCTATTGAGGTACAACGCTTTCATATATATCACATGAATATGACGCTAATGACCATCTGAGATGACGCAAAAAAAGCCTGCCAGGGCAGACAGGCTTTTCTTAAAGCTTTATTAACTGGAACAGGCTCCCTAATCGAACATGATTTCCCCGCTGTCCGTACGGCACAATTCGAACAGCCTGCAGATTTGCTTCTCCGTATTGCGGTCCGTGGATAACTCCGGCAGCTCATGCTCCCCAAAAAATCCAACATCCAGAGTCTCCATGCTTGCCTGCGCTTCGCCGCCAATAATCTCGCACTGTATAAAAATCTTATATACATGCGAAGGTGATGGCGGATGATCGTGAAATTTCTTGTCCACGATTCCCAGCAGCCGCACGGGCAGCACGTCATAGCCGGATTCTTCCTTCGCTTCTTTGACAGCCACTTCCTTCGGCGACAAGCCGATATCCGCCCATCCGCCAGGCAATGACCATGCCCCGTCTATGCGCTCTTTTACGAATAACAGCTTGTCATCCCGAAAAATCACGCCGCGTATATCCACCTTCGGAGTGGCGTATCCCGTCTCGCTTGCGAACAGCTCCCTTATCTTCCCTGTCTCCACGCCGGTATACGAATTGAGAATTTCGATGCTTAATGTCCGCAACTGCTCAAACCGGTCCAGATCATAAATATCCTTGGAATAAGCAAGTCCAGCCTGGCTTATGGCCTGGATCTGCTTGGCCCATTCCAGCCACTTCAGCTGCATTGGCATTCCCTTCTTTCGGTTAAGGTATGATGGCATTATTCCACATCAAAATCAAAATACTTCTTCGGATAGGGCTCTTTCTTCAGCGTGTAATGCCACCACTCCTTGCTGTAGGGCTCGAAGCCCCCCTTGATCATCGCATTCTTCAGCACATTGCGGTTGTGGGTCTGTGCAGCCGTGATCTTCTTCGTCCCATGCGTGGAGACAGGTCCCAGGAAATCAAACCCGCTTCCCATGTCGATTTCCTTTCCCCTCTTCGCGTTGACGATTGTCAAATCAACGGTGCTGCCCCGGGAATGGCCCGATTTTTTTGCCAGATAGCCATTGAACAGATCCTTTTTCTCCACATCCGGGTAGAAAATCTTCTTCATCTTGACGTCCTTGGTGTCTTTGGACCAGCTCGCAAAATAATTCACGGCCTTCTGCGGCCTGTAGGCATCGAAGATTTTGAGCAAATAGCCCTGGGCAGCCAAATCCTTGCCGACCGCCTTCAGCGCATTGGCCGCCTCGGCCGACATGATCGCAAACGGTGCATTATAGCCGTCGATTCGTTTCCCGATAAAATTATAATCTCCATAATAGCGGATATCGAATTGTGCGGAGGGGATCGCCTCATCCAGATAGACAAAACCTTTGGGCAAATTCCGTTTCTTCGCAATCGCCGGTGGCTGCTGCTTGTCCGCATCCTTCTTGTCCGCCGCTTGCTTCTCTTGGGCAACAGGTTGGATGGCTGCTTCGCTTGCGGGACTCTTCTCCGGTTCTGCCTCGTGAACCGGAAGGGCAGATTTTGCAGGATTCTTCTGATCGGGCGGCGGCACTTCCGCCTTCTGCTCTATCTGCATCCCGGGATCCGGCTTCGCCGCCTGCTGCCTGCTCCCGGGCGTATTGACAGCACATGCGGATAACAGCAGCATCATGAGACATAAAATCATGATCCCTCTCATCCGCATTCTTTTCCCAGGAAATCTGTTCAATTCCTAATCCTCCTTCGCATAACTTCCGCTCAAATCATTATCAAGCATGCTACAATTATACTATATTCCGGTTAATATAATCGGGTATAATCATAGGTATCAAATGATGCGGAGGAGTGTTGTCGATGCTTCAAACGGTAACCGGTTCCATCGATGAACAAGCTGCAGGTCGCATTCTCGTGCATGAGCATGTGATGGTCGGATTTGTCGGGGACGGGAAGCTCAAGCCATCCGATTATGATAATGAGGAGGTCATTGCAAGCATCCTCCCCCTCCTCCTGAAGCTCAAAGAAAGCGGCTGCTCCACTTTTGTGGACTGCGCGCCTCAATATCTGGGGCGGGATCCTTACATACTGAAGGCACTCGCAGAACAATCGGGAATGCACATCATAACGAACACCGGTTTATACAAAAGCCCCTATTTGCCGGCTTACGCTTATGAAGCGGACGAAGAGGAATTGGCCGCTCTCTGGATACGGGAGGCCAAGGACGGCATCGGAGACAGCGGCGTATATCCCGGCTTTATCAAGATTGCGCTCAATGACGGAACAGCCATCAATGACACGCAGGAGAAGATCCTGCGCGCAGCCATTCGCACTTCGCAGGAGACCGGCCTGCCCATTCAATGCCATACCATTGGCGGAGACACCGCCCTCCATGCGGACGAAATCATGAAGCAGGCCGATTTTGAGCGGGAACGGTTCATCTGGGTGCATGCCCAAACCTGCACCGATCTGACCATCCATCGGAAACTTGCGGAAGCAGGCATGTGGATCTCCATCGACTCGATCCTGCCGGGCACATATGAGAAGCATGCCGGGCTTCTGCAGCAGCTGATCGAACATGGCGCCGGAGATCGTATTTTGTTGTCTCAGGATACGGGCTGGTACACGGTGGGAGAGGAGGGCGGCGGGACGTTAAATCCTTATCACCGCTTGTTCACGGAATTTATCCCCTTTGCGGCAGCAAACGGCCTGGATGCGAAGTGGCTGGAGCAATGCGTCACCCGCCATCCGTTTCAGGCCATGAGCCGGCGGGACTGACAATGCAGCGGCGGATTGCTTCCCATCGCATACGTATAAAATGATGAGGATGAAAATTTAATAGGGCTGTCCCAATAATGTTCGTATGGATGAGTCAGTCCCAAAAATTTCATAAAAAAGAACCTCCGACTCCACTGCTTAGTGGGGGCGGAGGTTCTTTTCGGGAGTCTAATTTCTTCAATTCGCTTTAATCGGCTGCGCTCTGCCTTCCCTTAACAGCGAAGCGGCCAGCGCAAGTATTGTAGCGGCCGCCAAAGCTATGAGCGCCCATTGATAGCCGCGGATAATGAGCTGCAGATCCGTCCGGTTCAGAACGGCATCGGAGCCGGCATACAGCACATCCTTCAGTCTTGGCGGCAATGCCAGACCAACAATCATCAAGGATACGGCAGTGCTCAGCACCTGCCCCATATTATTGAGCATCGAGCGGAGCCCGTTGGCGACGCCTCGCCTGTTGTCGGGAACAGAGGACATGATCACCGTCGTATTGGGCGTCATGAACAAACCGGTCCCCATTCCAATAAGCAGCATACCGCATGCCAGCACCGGGTAAGACTGCTCAGCCTCCAGAACGCCAAACAGCAGTATCAACCCGATCAGCGATAAAATGATGCCCGACGAAGCCAGCACACGGACGCTGACTCTGCGGGTCAGCATTCCGGCAACCGGGGAAATGAGAAACATCCCCACCGTTACCGGCAGCACTCTCAAGCCCGCTTCGAAAGCATTGAGTCTATAGGCGAATTGAAAGAACAGCGCAAATAACAGTACAACAGCCGAACGGGAAAAGGAATTGAGGAATGTCGCCACATTCGCCATTGCGAAACCGCGATTCTTAAACAATCCCAGATCAAGGACAGGCCAGGCAGTGCGCCTCTCATGCCAGACGAACAAGGGCGTGAATATAACAAACAGAATGATGCCCACGAGCACGATTCCGCTTCCCCAGCCTAATTCGGAGCTTTCCGACAAAGCGATGACCAAACCGCCCAGCGCCACAAAAACCAGGGCTCCGCCCCACAAATCAATCTTTTCCTGCGACCGCGCCACCGGGGTGCGGCGTAAAACAAAAGCTCCCCAAACCAGCGCCACCAGCCCGATCGGCACATTGAACCAGAATACCCACTGCCACCCCCACGTTGCGGCAACCACTCCACCCAGCACCGGTCCTAACAACTGCGCCGAAGAGGCTATCAAAATATTGATACTTAGACCCGTTCCAAGCTTGGCTTTGGGAAATACATCCGTAATCAGCGCTGTCGTGTTGGTAATCACGATGGCTCCGCCTACAGCTTGAATCACTCTGAACATAATTAATATGCCTGCGTTGGGAGAGAACCCTATCGCAAAGCTGGATATGGTAAATATGGTCATACCGATCAGATACAGCTTCGTTCGCCCGAAAATATCCGATATTTGCCCGAAGATCAAGATCAAAATCGTATTGACCAGCATATAGGACAGCAGAATCCAGCTGGAGGTGAAGGCGTCCGCATGAAAATGCCTGCTTACTTCCGGTAACGCGACGTTAAGCGTGCCGATGTTGATAATGACAAGAAATACGCCAAGACTGGTTACCGTCAGCACCAGCCAGGGATAATAGTCATCGGAGCGAAAGCGCTCAAATATTTTCATAAACCATTGTCTCCTTCGTGAAAAAGGCCAAGAAGAACCGGCTGTCGCCGTCCTTTTGGCGGCGCAGCCAAGTTTCTTCCCACAGAAATATAAGCAAAGTATGGAGGTGTTTTATACTTGCTTATATTTCAAAAAAGCCCGGAAGGTTCAGGCGCCTTCGGGGCATTTGTGTTTTCATCTATTGGCGGATTGCAAAATTTCTTCCGTTGTCCGAATCCGTCCGATGCGCGGAAAGATCGCACTCATGACATAATCATGCTCGTTCCGGGTAAGACCGGATATCGCATCGCTGGCAAAAATAAGCTGGTAGCCATGCTGAAACGCTTCCCGGGCAGTCGTATCCACCCCGATGCCGGAGGCAATGCCGCATAATACGATTGTATCCAGCTTGCGGCGGCGCAGCTGCAAATCAAGATCCGTGCCATAAAATGCGCCCCACTGTTTCTTCGAAATCACATGGTCAGTATCGGTTACACCAATCTCGGGGATCATTTCATCCCAATCCTCCGCACGGACTCTTTGAGGCGGTGCCGCATCCACCTTCGGGCTCAGCATGTCTTTCCCATCCTGGCTGGATACCCGCACCAGACCGACGAACGATCCTTTTTCCCGAAAAACGTCGACCAGCGCTTTGGCCTTTTCAGTTACCTGCTCCCCGGAGTACGGGGCATAATTGCCGCTTACAACACCCTTCTGCAGATCGATGACGATCAGCGCGGTTGATTCCCAATTGAATAATGGTTCCATTCCCGCTCACTCCTTACGATAATAATTATGTTTCATAGACCGTGTTGACTCGATGTTCATTATTTTGTACTATTGGTCATACAGTTGTCAAGTGAGGGGACATGGTAATTATGATTGTAACCAAGCATGAAATTATCAGCTCGGCTTCAAGGCTTTTCTCGGAGCGCGGGTTTCCTTCGACCTCCATACAGGACATTGCGGATGATTGCCAAATTGCCAAAGGCTCCGTCTATAAGTATTTCCCTTCCAAGGAGGATCTATTTAATGATGTCTTCGATCAATGCCAGCAGGTTTTTTTTGAACAGGTAGAGGAGCTCAAGCTTGTTTACGGACATTCTCCGAAAGAACTGATGCTGCGCCAGACCATTTTTCAACTCCAATATTTTATGAAGCACAAGTTTGTGCTCGTTGACTTTAAAGAGCTGCCCATCCAGCAAAACGCCAAATTCGTCCCGCTGCGTCTTCGTGTACGAGTGAGATTGCTGAACTGGCATAAAGAACGCATGTTAAATACGTACGGACAGCTCATTGAATCTCATATTTGGGATCTGGTCACCTTGTACAAGGCCATTCTGAAGGAATATTTGAACTGGATTATTCAGAGCGGGATACCGATTTCCGTCGAGGAAACAGCCTCATTGATCATCGATCGATTGAATGCTTTGGTCGAACATATCGTGCTTGCCCAGCCAAAGCCGGTGCTAAAAGAAACGATGATTGTGAAATATATGAACCGCGGGATGGATGGCCAAATCGAGGATAAGGAGCAATTGATTGCAAAAATTTGTGAAGATATCAGCCTGCTGATCAACGAGCTGCCATCCGGAAACGCATACCGGCAGGAGCTTCAGGAGATTCTGGGCTTGTTCAGAGCGGAGATAGGGAAGCAAAATCCCAACGCTCCGCTCATTCAAGCGCTGCTGGCTTATCTGGAGAAGGAATACGAGCTCAAGAGCCTCGTCATCCAATTAAGGAATGTCCTATTATTTGAGAAATAAGAGACATGCTTGTTTAAACAAATCTGCATATTAAAAAAGAAATCCATGCCCGGAATCCGGATAAACGATAAGCTGGGCATTCGGATTCCGTTGAGACAAAATAAAGAAATGGAGGGTTTTTGAACGAAAATCCCTGCTCCTGCTGCACCGATCCGATTCCGCCATGCTCTAACGGCTGCCCCGGGACTCCTGCAAGGAAAAACCGGCTTACACCCCATTCAGCCTCCGTTTCGGTCTTCTAAGCCGGAAAATCCTTGCTCCAGCTCCGATCCGGCTGCCTTCACACTCTATCAGCTGCCCCAACAAGGAAAAATCGGCTTACACTTCCTTCAGCCTCTGTTTCGGTCTTCTAAGCCGGAAAATCCTTGCTCCAGCTCCGATCCAGCTGCCCTAACACTCTATCTGCTGCCCCAACAAGGAAAAACCGGCTTACACCCCATTCAGCCTCCTTTACGGCCTTCTAAGCCGGAAAATCCTTACTCCAGCTCCGATCCGGCTGCCCTCACACTCTATCAACTGCCCCAACAAGGAAAAACCGGCTTACACTTCCTTCAGCCTCTGTTTCGGTCTTCTAAGCCGGAAAATCCTTGCTCCAGCTCCGATCCAGCTGCCCTAACACTCTATCTGCTGCCCCAACAAGGAAAAACCGGCTTACACCCCATTCAGCCTCCTTTACGGCCTTCTAAGCCGGAAAATCCTTGCTCCAGCTCCGATCCAACCCCTAATCACTTCCGGGTTTCCTACTTGCCTCCAACGGTAAATCGACGGTCCTGATATTGGTTAAAGGCTAAAGCTGTTGCTTCCCCCTGTGTTGTGTACAATCCGGCTAGCCCGCTGCCGATGCCGCAGGCTCAGTCGTGCTGCGCGCAGGCTTCTCCACAAAAACAGCAAGCAGCAGCTGTGCCGCCATAATAAACACGACGACGGCCGACAGACGGAAGCCGCTCAGATCGTCAGCGATCAGCACCATCAGCATCACGGCGCAGGCACGCCCGATATTCCAGCATACCTCGCGCAGCACCAGCGCTTCGATCCGCATCTCTCCCCGCAGGGGAAGCCCCCCGATCAGCTTGTAGTTATAGCTGTCCAGAGAAGACTGGATGACCGGATTGCCGATTGCGCCCGCGAGCATAAAACCGACCACCGTAACAGGAGACAAGCCAGTCATCAGCAGGCTGGCCCCCGCCGTCGTCAATACAGCTCCGCCTGCCAGACAGGTGCGGATATGGGCTTCTTTGGCGAACCGGGAGAACAGATAGCTTGCGAGAATCGAGAAGAATGACAGCACCGCGTTCAGCAGTCCGATCCGATCCTCCTCCCCGAACGTCTGATAAAGCAGCAGAACAGGCAGCAGCAGCTGCACGCCCTGGCGGGCGCCAAACAGCAGATTGCCGAATATAGCCTTGCGCCATGCTTTATTCCGTCGGAATACAATGGTCATATGCCGGATGTAATACCGTTTCTCCCTCTTGCTGGGCACCTTATGGCGGATCCGGTGGCTGATTAATGCCGTAGCCAGATAGAACAGAAAGGCCAGCGCAAAAATGACCAGATAACCATGCAAGCCGGGCATGACAAGGAAGATTCCTGCAGAGACGAGCGGTGCAGTCAGATTGGCGGCAGTGGAAACGACAGAATTAAGGCCGATGAACCGCAGCCTGTTCCCGTCGTTCGACACTTCATACGTCAGCGTCCAGAAGCCGATCCAGTACAGGCCGCTGGCGATTCCGAAAAAAACCGCAAACAGCTCGTAATAGGTGACAACCTGGGTGCCGGCAGCAACAACGAACAGGTAGAATACGGTATACAAACCGATTCCGATTCGGAACACGGGCATTTTCCCGAACCGCTTGGCAAAGCCGCCGCTGATCAGGAAGCTGATCGCCGTCGAGATGAAGACGATAAAATTATAAAAGCCGTTCACCCAAAGATCTTCCGTCAGCCGCCACAGATATAGATTCAGGAACGTGCCTGACATGACATAGGCAAAGGTGAACAAGCCCTGCAGCAGCAGCGTCAGCCGTGCGTCTGCGGATAGTTTGCCGGTTGGCGGGGTTGGTCTGTTTCTGTCGGTATCCATCACGGCGCAAGTCCTTTCTATTCCTGGAATCCCACATACAATAAACCGATTTGCATAGAGTGAAGCGTATAGATGCTTAAAGTCAAAAAGCAGACGGCCCATCCGAACCGGCCGCCTGCTTTCTTGATTTATGATCCCATCCGGCGCGCCTTCAGCATACCGTCTGCTACAAGGACGGCGAATGGTTCCGCCTCCGGATGAAGCCATTGAAAAGACGTTCCAGCACCGCTGCGCCGCGCAAGCAGCGCCCTTGGACAAGTGCGGGGCAGAAGCCGGTAACGGCTCCGTTCCCAGATCAGGTAGTAAGGATAACCCTCAAGCTCGATATTAGCCGGCAGCGCCACGAACTCTTCGGGCGGGCCGAGAACGATATCGCTCATGGTACGTCGCTCTCCTCGCATCGTTCTCCCTGGTATCGGCAGCTATTACCCCTTGATGTGGTACAAGCCGTATACATTGTCCATCGGCGTGTATTCTTCCGCAATGTCTTCCATGCGGAATAGCTGCTGAACGCGGGGAGTCATGGAATCATAGACATCCTTAGGAATCGGCATTCTTCCGCTGGTGGAATCCCAGGCGCGCTGATAGATGAAGGTGAACAGGCCCCGCGGTTGATCCGACCGGTTCGGGCAGCCGCGATGCCATACTTTTTTGTCCCGGATCAGGAAGGAGCCCTTGGGCATGATCGCCTGCTCGAAATGCATCACTTCGCCGAGCTTCTGGATGAGCTTCGGATTCTTGAATATATGATCGGGATTCAGATGAGTGCCTCCCGGATAAAATTCCGTTGCTCCGTTCAGCTCCGTGAAATTGCACATCGGAATATGAAGCACCAGACTGTGCGTCGGCGTGGTGAAATTATACGTCTCCGGGAAAAGCGGCCCCGTATCGGAATGCACCGGCTGCTTCTTCGTGCCGCCAGGCATCGAATTGTTCGACGCCAGATAGCGAAGCGTCAGATCCTCGCCCAGAATCTGCTCGGCAATGTCCAGGAAGAAGGGATTGGCAACCACGTCCTCCTCAATAAAAGGAGCCATAAACGGCAGGTCCATGCGCATGTTTTTCGTTTGTCCCTGCGCGTTGAACTCGCTGTCGCCGTAGCTGTAATTCTTCTCGAATTCGGCCAGAATCTGGCTGAATTTCTCGTTGATCGCATCCGTCCGTTCGGGCCCCAGCACATCCTCGACAATGATGGCGCCATTCGCCCGCAGCAGCGCTGTCGCGAATTCCAGCTTGTCGGGATCAAACCGACCATTCTTGCGTTCTTCTTCTGACAATTGGATTTTCATCTTGAATCTCCTTCCGGTTGCGGGATGGGGCTGCCCTTAGGAGCCCATTTCGGCTTTCTTGCGGACTGGCAGCGCTTCAAAGCGGAACAAGCGTTTCAATCGTGCCGATGCCCCGCTGTAGAGGGCTTCGGATATCACAAGCCGTGGACTGGTAATATCCCACCACCGCTGATAAGTCAAAGTCAGGCTGACCTGTTCTTCCGCACTTTCGTTCACGCTCTCCCTGTGCCACAGCTTGCTGTCACAGATCAGAACCGCGCCCGCAGGCACATTGACCTTCACGGACGGGGATCCCTCCGCCAGCTTCCGGATAACAGCCTCCGAGTAATGACGCGCAATATGCTCCGGCTGCGCATGACTTCCCGGCCAAAGCTCAGGAGCGCCGCTGCCTTCGTTTAGATCCCTGAGCGGAATCGTGACATGGAGCTTATGCGCCGGCAGGCGGACATGCTCCGTCTCGGGAAACAGCGGCTTTGACTCGATAGCAAGCTCTGAAGATACAGCCGCCCCGGGCTTGCGGATATCCGCTCCGATAACGCGCAGCACGCAGTCTGCGCCGATTATCTGGTCAATTACACCAAGCATCAATGGATTCTCCGCAATATCCGGATCAATGAACGGCGCCGCCGCCGGCAGAGAAAGCGGATTGCCGTCATTATTGTCGCCGGTTTGTTTCCTTGCCTGCCCGACAGCTTCCTGCAGCGTCTGAAGGCGGTCGGGTTGAAACATATTGTCCAACACGACATAGCCCCGGATGTGGAGAAGAGCGGCGGCAAGCTCGAGCTTGTCTTCGCCGATGGATTGTGCTTGTCTTTCTTCGTCCGATAGCCGGATGGTCATTCGAATTTCCCCTTTCGACTGGAAGGATTTCGATTGCAGCTTGCTTACAGCTATATTGTATAGCGTAAGTAGAGATAGTTAAGAGCAATTCTGTCGCAATAGAAGGCGACAATCATCCTGCCATGCCTCTGGTCTGCATCCTGCATGACGGATGATTTTCCACATTGTTCCGGTTATTCCTTAACGGAACCGATCATGATGCCATGGATGAAATAACGCTGGATGAACGGATAAACCGCAATAATCGGCAGCATGGAGATAATGATTTTCGCCGCATTCAGCGTCTTGTCGGAAACAGTCGCAATACGGACGGCTTCCTCGGCGGACATGTTCTCCAGGTTCACCTGCACGACAAGCTGCTGAATATAAGTCTGGAGCGGGTAATTCTCTGTCTTGCTCATGAAGATCAGACCGTCCAGGAAGCTGTTCCAATGCATCACGAGACTAAACAACGTGATCGTGGCCAGCGCCGGCACCGACAGCGGGATATAAATGCTGTACAACGTATACCAGGGACCCGCCCCATCCATCTTCGCCGCCTGATCCAGCTCCCTCGGTATGCTCCGGAAGAAATTCATGAGCAGAATAACGTTGAACACAGGAACGGCAACCGGAAGCACCAGCGACCAGATGGAATTGACAAGGCCCAGACTCTGCACCGTCAGATAAATGGGAATCAGACCGCTCTTGAACAGCATCGTAAAGACCAGAAACCACATGAACACATTGCGGAGCTTGAATTCCGCTTTTGGACGCGACAAGGGATAGGCGATCAGGATTGTCATGATGAAATTTACGGCTCCGCCGAGAAACACCCGCTTTAGGGATACCCAGAAGGCGAGGAAAAAGGCTTTGTCATCGACAACCGTCGAATAGGAGCTCAGATTGAAATCAACCGGCCATAATCCGACCAGGCCGGCGTTCGATGCGGCGCTGCTGCTGAAAGACAGGGCAAGCGCATGCCAGATCGGCGCAATACTCAGCAGGGAGACAACGGCCAGCACCGCAATGATGATACCGTCGCCCAGCCGTCCGCTGAAGGACCGGTCGCGTACCATTCCCTCACGGACCAGAGCGGAACTCAAAGCTTTTTCATTTGACACATCTACACCTCCGCTCCGTCAGAAAATCCGGTAATCGCTGAATTTGTTGGCCAATGTGTACGCGATGACGATCAGGATGAAGCTGAGCGCCGATTTGAGCAGCCCGATCGCCGTTGCCAGCGAATACTGCATCTCAAGAAGTCCTGCCCTGTACACATAGGTATCGATGATATCGCCCGTCTGATAGACGGCCGGATTATACAAATTGAATACTTGGTCGAATCCGGCATTCAGCACATTGCCGATGCCCAGAGTCGCCAGCAGAATGACCGTAGTTGAAACGCCCGGCACTGTAATATTCCAGATCTTCTGCATCCGGGTTGCCCCGTCCACCTCGGCCGCTTCGTAAAGCGCCGGATTAATGCCCGTCAGCGCAGCCAGATAGATGACCAGATTGAAGCCGAGCTCCTTCCAGACGTCGCTGCCGACTACAATGACCGGAAACCAGGTGTTGCTGCCCAGAAACAGGACCGGATCGATGCCAAACCACTGAAGAACGACGTTAATGCTGCCGTTCAAGGATAAAATTTCACTCAGAATGCCTGCCAGGATAACCCAGGACAGAAAATGGGGCATGTAGACGATCGTCTGCACCCAACGCTTGAACAAAATATTTTTCACTTCATTGAGCAAAAGTGCAAACACAAGAGGCACAACAAGATTGAAGACGATTTTCAAACTGGCAAGAATAATGGTGTTGCGGAAAATGATGAGACTGTCATTCATTTCAAACATATAGCGGAAATTTTCCAGTCCGACCCATTCCTGATCCTTGAAGGGCACGCCGGGAAAATAGTTCATAAACGCCACAACAGATCCCAGAAGCGGCGTTGTCTCGAAAATCAGCAGCAGCGCAATGCCGGGGAGCAGCATGAGCAGATAATGCGTTTGCGGCTTCAGAGCGCGCATAATCGATCAACTCCAATCCTGTAAAATCGGCCCCTGGTGCCGGAGGCTGTACCCGCCTCCGGCGCCGCCTTCGCCAATTCCGCTATTCTTTGATTGCTTCTTCTACTTCCTTGATGATCTTGTCGCCGCCCTGGCTCTTCCACTGCTTCACGAAGGTATCGAAGGAATCCAGAGGAGCTCCGCCAATAATGATCTTCAGGAAGGTTTCGTCCTCCAGCTTCGTGAGATTGGCCCAACGCGTCTTCATGGTTTCCGTTGGCGAATAGAGCAGGCTGCTTACTTCCTCATACTCGCTGTCAAGCGGGGCGCCGCCCACCACATAAGCCTGGAAGCTACCCGTTTGGGTCAGCGTCAGCCCATCCTTGACCGCCTGCGGATAATTTTTCACTACGGTCGGGTCATCCATATATTTCTTGGCCAGCTCATAAGCATCCTTGACTTCAGGCTCCAGCGTGGATGGATCAATCTTGCCGTCCACCGCATCGAGGATCGCATGTCTGCGGTTCGAGACAGCTCCGATATCATCCGCGTTGACGCGGAACACATCCAGCGTATCGCTGATTTCGGTCGTAGCGACTTCCTTCGTCCAGCGGTCGAAGAGATCTTTTGGAACATCAGCCGCCTGACGGTTCATGCCGATCCTCATGTTGACGCCCTTCATCACCAGCTCAGGGTGCTCATAGCCTTTGCGGACAACGAGATAATCGAGTGAAACCGGCTGCAAATGCGTCAGCAGCTTGCCGTCTTTATCGGTCGGCGCGGCGTAAGCTTTCCACTGGGCATCCGGATTCTTCTCGAAGGATTGGGTCAGATCGCCCCAGCCCATCCACCACGGACCGAAGAACAACCCGTTTTGTCCGCTCAGGAACAGCTCATTGGGATTTTCACGCAGGAAGAACTCCTTGTCGATCAGACCCTTGGCATACCAGTCGCGGAGTTGGCCCAGCGCTTCTTTCGTCTCCGGCGTAATGGAGCCATAGGTTACATTGCCGTCCTTATCCTTGATCCAGTTGCGCGGGAAGGAGTGGAAGGAGCTGAAGATGGCGTCAAAGCCATGCGCCCGGTTCCCCTTGTCGCTGGAAAGCTCGGATTTGTTGGGCCCTGTGAGGCCGACCGTCTTGTCGCCGCCCATCTTGTTGTCTATAAACGCTTTGGCTGTTGCTTCAATATCGGCAATCGTCTTGGGCTCCGGCAGCTTCAGCTTATCCAGCCAGTCCTTGCGCACCCACAGCACCGTGTACGCGTCACCCTTGATCTGAATGCTGGGAATGGCGTACAGCTTGCCGTCGAAAGTCGCGGATTCCAGCGCCTGGCCCTTGGCAAGATCGACCTGCAGCTCCTTGACCTTCGGTGAAGCATATTGATCGAAGACGTTCGTCAAGTCCTCCAGCAATCCGGCTTTCACCATCATTCGGAGCTGCTCTTCATTGACCTGCATCGCGTCGGGAATTTCACGGCTGGCAATGGCCAGCATAACCTTTTGGTCATACGGGTCGCCATCAACGGCGCTCCACTCGCGATGGATCTTCATGTTGAGCGTGTCTTCATAAAACTTCGTCAGCACATTGTTATCGACGGTTTGCCCTGCAGGCAGACCTGCGTCGCCCGGAGGCAGCACCTGTGCGATATTAAGCGTGACAAGCTCTTTCTCCGGCCCGTACGGATCTGCAGCCTCTCCCGCTGCGGGGGCTGCGCCTTCTCCCTCGCTTACAGCGTTCCCTGTGTTTGCGGGCGCATTTGATGGCGAATTCGCATCATTGCCGCCTGTATTGCTGCTGCAAGCGGTTGCAAAAAGAAGAAAGAATAAAGCCGTTCCGACAAACCACTTCTTTCTCATGGTAAACCTCCCTGTTATCGATTCATGATTTGGTGAAGATAGGAACATTATACGGCGGAAATCGGCAGCCCAAGTAGTACCATCCATCGTCCGTTTGGGAGATAAACATCTTCCGCTTGACTGCCTTCCCGGGGGAAGGAAGGGGGAAGTTCCCCCTTTTTCCGTGCCGGATTACTCCCTGTCCTCATCTCTCCTGGTTTATGGAGCCAGGACGATATCCCATTCATGAATCTCATAGCTGCGCGCCCCGTTCACGATGTACGGATCCTGCTTCACCCACTGCTCCACTTCTTCAAAATTCCCTGCGCGGTAGATGACAAGTCCCCCTGCCCCATCGACAAACCGCCCGTTGGCATGCAGTTTCCCGGCTGCCCGGCAATCATCCAGAAATTGCAGATGATCCGGGCGGTACTGTACGCTTTTATCCGCATCCAGCATAGGCAGAAATACGGCAAAATACTTCCTGCTCCCGGCTTCCCGCTGCTTGTCGCCGCCAGCCACCTGGTAGGAATACAGCGCCGCCATATCAAGACTCCCGAAGCCATCTCCAACCGCCTGGTTGATAATGGCCTGAACCCTCTTGCCGGCATTCAGCTGAACGCCGGACTGCTCGCCCATATCAGCCGCCAGATTCATATCCTTGGCCAGCAGCTTCAGCGCAAAGCCCGGCTGGAACGAAGACTTGGCAATAAATTGGGTATAGTGGCGCTCCATGATCCTGCTTTGGGCGAAGCTGTGATTCAGAATATCAAACAGCAGATCCGGATCAAGACCGGCCTTGCAGCCCAGCGCGTAGGCTTCGCTGACCGCCTGGGAGTGAATGCCCACCATCAGCTGATTGATCAGCTTCACCGTAGAGCCGCTACCCGATGCGCCAACATAGCTGATCCTGCTGCCGACCGCCTCGAACAGGCTGTGCACACGGTTATAAGTCTCTTCTTGTCCTCCGACCATCACGCTCAGCGTTCCGGCGATGGCTCCGGTCTCGCCGCCGCTTACGGGAGCGTCAAGGAATTCCACGCCGGCTGCTTCGGACTGCGCATAGAGCTTGCGGTTCAGTTCCGGCGATACTGTACTGCAATCGATCAGAACGAGTCCTTCCCGGGCATGCTGAATCAGACCGCTATCACCCGAATATACCTCTTCAACATCCGAAGGCAGCGGAAGGCAGGTTATAATGACATCCATCTGAGCTGCCAGCTCGGCAAGCGACAATCCCGTAAGGCCCCCTTGCGAGGCAAACTGCTGCTCCCGGCCGGAGCTTCTGTTCTTCCCGTAAACCTCAAAGCCTGCTTTCAGCAGGTTGATTGCCATTGGCAAGCCCATTGTTCCCAGTCCGACAAATCCAATTTTCATTTTCACTTCATACCCCTCCATGTTTTCCTTGTTTTATGGTCTTTCCTGCACGCTGGCTCCTTGCCCGCGCTTGCGGAATTCGCTTGGCAGAGCGCCGACTTTCTTGCGGAACACCTTGCTGAAATATTTCTCGTCGGGATATCCGCATTTCTCGGAAATCCGGTAAATCGGCTCGTTCGTCTGGCTGAGCAGCGACTTGGCATAGTCGACTCGCGCATCCCTTATATACTCGTTGAAGGTTTTCCCCGTAATGTTCTTGAAGCATTCGCTGAAATAGCTGCGGCTGATGTGAACCTCCTCCGCTACCTCCGTCAGCTTCAGATCCAGGCTGATATTGCGGTTGATATAATCGACAGCCTTGATCACACTAGCCATCATGTCATCGGAATAATGGGTTTCCACGAAGGAGCTGCGGATATCCTTGCGCATCTTCTCCAGCCACAGCAGCCAATCCGCCCAGCAGCGCAGCTCCGCCCTGTCAAATACAGATGTCAGATCGAGGGGCACGTATCTCTCCCACTGCACCAATATCCAATAGAACATGCTCTCCAGCTTGTCGGCTGAAGGACGGATCTTCTCCAGCTCCGATACAAGCGCGAGATAGCGCTCCTCATCGTACACCAGTTCAAGCGACGACCATTCCTCGCGCAGCTGGTACAGCACCTTCTCGGAAATCTGCCGGTCCTCTCTTTCAAAAGAGTCCAGATCCACATCATAAACGCTGCGGCCCGGCTCATATTCATAGAAAAAGTCATGCGAAGCATAATCGACCAGAAGCTTGCAGATCTGCTTCCGGTTATGGTCCCGGATCCCGACCGTGCGAATCACCGCCCACTTGCCCGACAGTTCCTCACACTCCCTGATTCTCCCGACGATCTCATCCTCCCGCGCCGGAGAGAGCTCCGGCAGCAGCCACACATCCCGGTTGATCTCGCTTACGCCCTGCTGCTCCGTCGGCAGCAGCTCATCGAGAAAATCCGGCCTTTCCGACGAGAGTGCGGCGAGCAGCAGCACCCTCTCCGCGCTTTCGCCGACTGTGCCGCCGACTGTGCGGACGACGACAGACGGAGCTTCAGGCAGTTTCTGCTCACGGGTCCGCCGGAGAATCCGGGTGAGAATGTCGCGCATATTGTCCTTCTCCAGCTCCACCTTGGCGATATAATCGATGGCCCCGAGCCGGAGAGCCTCCTGAACATGCTCGAACTCCTGATAAAAGGTCAGCATCACGATCCAGATGCCGGGATAATGCTCCCGGACCTCCCGCAGCAGGTCAAGCCCCGACATGGACGGCATGGCGATGTCAGTGATCATCAGATCAACGGGATGGCTTTCCAGAAATTGAAGCGCTTTCTTTCCGTTCTCCGCTTCGCCTACAACCTGAAGCCCGAATTCGCTCCAGGGCATGAGGGAAACAATTCCCTTGCGCACCAGATGGTCGTCATCCACGATCAGCACGTTCATTGTCATCCCGCTCCTTTGCATTCATGGGAATCCGAATAAGGATTGTCGTTCCCTGCTCTGCTGCGCTCTGGATTCCGAATTCGGCCCTGTCGCCGAATTGAAATTCAATCATCCGCCGCACATAATTGACGCCGATGCCCATTCCCGTCTTGTGGTTAGAGCCATTCGCCGAATCCGGGGCATGATCCTGCTCCAGCAGCCGGTGGACCGCCTCCTCATCCATGCCGATGCCGTTATCAATAACCCGGATGCCGATCCTCTCGTCTTCCTCCTCGGCAATAATCACGCGTATAATCCCGTCATCCGCCATCCCGCCGTGGTACAGCGCATTTTCCACAAGAGGCTGAAGAATAAAGCGCGGAATCAGCGTATCCTCGATCGCCGGATCGGTATCGATCCGTACGTCGAACTGAAAATTATAACGGATCTGCTGCAGGGCCACATAATGCCGGAGCGCGCCGATTTCGTCGGCAATCGTAGCCGTCTTGCCTTTTCCGAGATTGTAGTAAAGCAGCTTGTTCAGCGTCGACACAAGACGGTCAATCTCGTCATGACCCTGCAGCCGGGCCAGCCAGCGGATCGTATCCAGCGTATTATGGGTAAAATGAGGATTGATCTGATGCATCAGCTTTTCCACCTCCAGCGCCGCTTTGCGTTCTTCCTTCTCCTTCACCTCATGCAGCAGCTCCCTTATCCGGATACGCATATCCTGAAAGCGCAGGAGCAGAAAATCGAACTCCTTCACATCCGTGAATGTAACGGCGGACTTGAAATTGCTCTTGGATATCAGCATAATTTCCCGGTTGAGACTTCGCAGCGGACGATAGACCGTCCGCCAGACAGCCCAGGCAAACAGCAGGCTGAGCCCGATCGATGAAACGCCAAGCACGAAGAACCGCAGCAGCCACCCGTTAATCTCCCGGTCGTACTCCTTCTTCGGGATAACGCTTACAATCATCCAGCCCTGCTGGCTTGCGGCCTGGAACAGGTAGGCATCCTGCTGCCCGCTGTTTGCGGCGTAGCTGCTGCCGGCCTGGAACGATGCGGAGCTGCTGTAGGCGATGCGGCCGCTGTGATCCACAATCAGCAAACTCGCTCCGTTCTTGGGATCGCCCCCGTCGAAAATATCCTCCACTTCGGTCTCGATATAGATGTAAATCGGTTCGCCCTCCATCAGAACACTGCGGGCGACTGAAACGACCATTCTTCTGTTCTGATAGTTCTGTGAATCATAAGGCCCGTAATAGGTGAAGCCCCTGTCCGCACTGTAATCCTCAAACATGGGCAGACTATGGATATCCAGATTGGATGTCGGGCAATAATTGGAGAACAGGATTTTTTTGGGGCCGGGCATATAATAACAGACCATGCTGAGATTCGGGTTGGAAAAGCTGATCAGATTGATTTCATTAATGACTTCGTCCCGCATCAGTTTTTTTTCATACAGGTCGGAGGTCGTCAGATAAACCGACAAATTCTGGCCGACGCTGCCATCGAGCGAGAGCTGCTGGGACACATATTGGAGATGATGAAGCGAGGTTTCGAGCGATTGCTTCTTTTGGCTTAAAGTGCTCCGGACCCCGTCTTCAATTTTATGGTCCAGTATGGAATAGATCGTGTAGTAGGAAATCGCGCCGATAAGGGCAAGCGGAATCAGCGTGCTGGACAGCAGCACGGCAATCAGCTTTCTTTTGAGTGAACGAGGACCTTTCAGCATCTGTAGAAGCGATTTCACATGTGTGTCCCCTTCCTGCCGGGTAGTAGAGACATTTTCCGTTCGAGCCTCAGCGGGAAATCATAAAGCACGAAAGGAGGCTGACCCAAAAGCGCAGATGCGCATAGGTCAAGCCTCCCGCTGGCAGCTGGTGTCAGGTGACGGATTTGCCTCTGGACGATGTATAGAGCGCATACCATTCCTCGCGCGTCATGAGCCCGGACTGCCTCACGGCATCCCGGCAGTTCAGAATGCGCTCCGGATTGGCCGACCCGATCACCGGCTGGATCAGCGCCGGATGGCGCATCAGCCAGCCCAGCACAATAGACTCGCCCGTCGTTTCTTTGCGCCGGGCCATCTCGGCAACCAGCTCGCGGGTACGGACAACCTCTTCCGGAGCATTATCCATGCTGCGTCCTGTATAGATGCCTTTCGCAAGCGAAGACCATGCCTGAATTTGGATATTCTCCAGCATGCAGTGCTCCAGGAGCCCTTCCGGAAAAACAACATGGACGGACTCGCGCTGATTAACCAGTACGCCCCGGTCGACCCAGCTTGAATCCAGCAGGCTCATCTCCAGCTGGTTGGCCACCAGCGGATCGGGCAGCTGGGCCTGCAGAAGCTTGATCTGTCCCGCGTTCATATTGGAAACGCCAAAGTGTCTGACTTTGCCTGCCTGCTTGAGCGTCTGAAACGCTTCGGCGACTTCCTGAGCCTGGACCAGCGGATCAGGCCGGTGCAGGAGCAGAATATCCAGATAATCTGTACCCAGCCGCTTCAAGCTGCCGTCAACGGCGCGTAATATATGCTCCCGGGAAAAATCATACCGCTGCGGGGAATGCTCGTCCGCGAACCGGGTGCCGCATTTGGACTGAATCACAATGGATTCGCGCAAGCCCGGCCTCTTCCCGAGAACGCTTCCAAAAACAGCCTCGGCCTTGCCTCCCGAATAGATATCGGCGTGATCAAACATCGTAATGCCGGCCTCAAGCGCAGCATCGACCGCACGCTCCGCCTTCAACAGGTCCGCATCGGTAAGGGGATCATGGTTGTTGCTTCCCCCAAGACCAGTCGTGCCGTAAACGATTCTGCTGCTGGTGATATTCCGCTGCTGCAATGGAAAAACGTTCATAGGATACCTCCAAGTTAGACCGAATTGTTTTTATTATAACCCCTTTGACAATCCCGCGTGATACACTTTTGTCTTCTGTTTGCTCTTGAAACCGCTTTTTTGTCATTGCAAATATTCCCATATCGGACGAATATCCCCTAATTAGAAGACGTTATTCCACCCTGGAGGACAAATGTGGAATGCAGGACAAAATAAGGTGGGCCCGCCATCTCCGTGTCAAAACCCGGAGCGATCCAGACATCGGTCCCGTTATCCAGTTCCAGATAATACATCAGGGAATAAGCCGAATCCGTATAGGATGATGGTATCACGGCGCGATACAGGTCGCCGTCCCTCTCCATCTCCGCTACCGCGAACCGTTCGGCCTGATTGACATGGCGGTAATGCAGGTAAATCCGCAGCTCCTGCGGGGCCGATGGAGCAGTTGCGGCAATTTGGACCGGCATTCCCGGAGTGTAGGACTCAGGCTGAATATGCTCATAGGACGGGGACGGTCCCCGCAGCGGTCTTACGTATTTCCCCATCCCCGTCTCATCCGGTCCCACGGCTCCGGCACCGGCCGGCCACTGCCTGTATATCCGGTGCATCTCTTCCAGGTCCTCCGTTATCGCCGGGAGGCGGTCAGCCCAATGCCCACGCATATAAGGCTTATGGCCAAACGCGATATCGCTGCGGTAAACGCCATCCGCTGCCGCTATAATCTGCTCCCAGGCTTCCTTCGCCAGATGGTACTCCTTCAAGGCGTAATACAAAAACCGCACATCGTTGGAGCGCTCGAACAAGGCATAAGCGGTTCCTGCCTGGAATTTCCGTGCGAAGAAACGGCCCAGGCCCGCCAGAATCCGCACATCCGCCGCCAACCGTCGGAAGGCTGCATTCTGAGGCTTGTCCGCCAAGGCTTCGGCTTCCATCAAGCTGCTCATGGCTCCTCCTGCCCATTCGTCAAGACGGAAGCTTACCTCCTGGGGAGTTGCCTTGCCGCTGCGGGTTCCGCTTATTACAGCGTCCGCGAAGGCATTGATGGAATAAAACATTTCGGGATCAAGGGGACTTGCTGCTCCGAACGTCTTCGGCTCCGGCAGGTCGTAGTCGTATTGGGACGGCTTGGTCTTGATGATCGCCAGATTCGTATACATCTCCGGCCAATAATCCACATTCGCGGAGGATGGATGATGCGCGACAGTAATCAGAGGAAGAATCCGGCTGGCAAAGGCCAGCGCCTTCTCGGCAGCCCCCGCGGATGCCCCGTATTCATGGCGCAAATATCTTCTCCATACGTCAGGATCCGTATCCGGATTATACAGCATCCTTCCCCACAGCCGGTAGGTGTAACCGTATTTGATCCAGTCTTTGCCTTCCAGACGAAGCGGCTCATCGGCATACAGCTCCCTGCCGCCCGCGATGCCCGATGTCTTGCGGCCCTTGAAGGACAGCGGCTCGAACAGCTCCAGGCCGGCAGCCCCGCCGAACGACGCCGCGCGGCTGCTTCCCGCGGCCATGACGGGATCGCCCCACAGCAGAACGCGCTGCGTCCCCGGCCATACCCGGTACAGGATATCGTAATTGCGGCTGCGCGTCAGAAAATCCGCATATCCATAGCGAGTTACCTTGCGGGAGCCCGCTGTAACAGCTGCGTATTGGGAGCCCTTGAAATCAGCCTCCGGCATTTCCCTCTCCCGGTTATGCGCGGGATGATAGGGCAGTCCCATATGCTCTGCCCAGAACTTGGGCGAGACCGTTACCTGCCTGCCTGTACTCTCCCGAACCATTTCTATCATGGACGCCTCCACCCCTTTGGAATGGATATCGACGCTGATCGGCCGGTCGATGGCGGCAATCCCGGACAATGCCGCTCTCCAGAATTCCTGAGCCGGCTCCGGAATGCCGCTTTCGTAATGAACCCGCAGGGTCAGGCCGGCAATAGAGGTGCAGGACTGCAGCAGCAGGGTAAGCGCATCACGGCAGTAAGCGGCGTGATTGTCCTTCGTCAGTCCCGTGATCCGGTAATGGGGATGGGGACTGTCCGGCAAATCGTAGGCATTGGTCCAGATGCCGACATGAAAATCGAGACCGCGGCGGCATATCTGCTCCCCGATATAGCGGAGCATGTCCAGGTTGCGGGCCGCTTCTCCCCCGGGCAATCCCTCAACCCTGACGTCATATCCGGGGACATCCAGCAGAAAGGGATAAGCAAAATACATATAATTGTCCCGGATATCCGGATCATGACCGTAATCATAGCCCATCCCGAGGGCAAGATTGAAGCGGTTGAAGCGATGCCGGGCGATTTCGTTCAAATATTCATTCCAGAAAGCCTTATCGTAATACCAGGGCTTGTCCTCCGCCTCGCTGACAAACATCCTGCTGAGGCTCCTGACTTTGTTCGCCGGCTTCTCTTCCGTTCGCTTCCAATCGTGCAGCTCCGCCATAGGATCGGAGGCATATTGAATCCGGTCCGCAAGCTCCAGCAGCGCATAGATGAAGCCTCTGTCACCGGATGAGTAGATCACAATTGTTGTGCGGGCCGGTTCCGTCTGCCGATCGATGATGAACGCTTCGGCAGCAGCGGGAACATTTCCGGCTTCTCCGCCGGCATCACTGGCTTTAACAAGTCTGATAGCTGCTTCCGCGCCGGATGAATTCGCGTCGCTTTGCGGAATGAGCGTTATGGAACGTCCCTTCAAGGCTGCAGACAGCTGTTCGACTGCCCACCCGAGGGGCGTCCCGCTGCCCTCCTGCTCCATATGATCCCTAATCATGACCACCTTCTTGAGATCAGCCGTTCTCTGATCTGCTTCCATGTTCCGCAGCCTCCTTATCCAATCTGTTGATCAAGCTGGCCTTGGACAAGCTGTACTGTCGGTGCGCTTCTGCTTGCCCCGTTATCCGCGGTTGCGGTCTACCAGTCCCGGACAGATCCGTCAAGCGCATTCAGCTTGGGAACAATGCCGAGCCGCTTCGCAGGACGGGCCTCCGCCGCTTCCTCCGAGAAGGTCACGCCAAGTCCCGGACCATTCAGCGGAAAAGCATACCCGTTCTCCACGACCGGATAGGGCGAGGCTACAGTCGTATCCAAATCCCCGGCGTTGCTGGCCGATGCGGGAAGCTCCAGCAGCGCCACATTGGAGAACGCCAGCGACACATGCATGCTGGCCGCCGTTCCAATCGGTCCCCAGTTGTTATGCGGCACCAGGTTGACATAATACATCTCGGCAATCGCTGCGATTTTGCGCATTTCGGTAATGCCTCCGCACCAGCAAATATCCGGACGCAAATAATCGACAAGACCGCCTTCGATCAATTCGCGGTAATCCCATTTATTGTGTCCCCGTTCTCCGGTTGCCAGCGGGATGCTGGTATACGGTCTGAGCCGGCGGTAAGCCTGCGGATTCTCGTGGCGGATGGGATCCTCAATGTACAGCGGGCGGAATTTCTCCACATTCTTCGCCAGCATCACTGCATAATCGGGATCATAACGGCCATGGCATTCGATAATCAGATCCACCTCGTCGCCCACTGCCGCACGGATTGCCTCTGTGTACTCAATCTGCTGCATGACGGCGCGTTTATGATCATGCAAATTGAGATCGTCCCAATCGTGGAAGGCGCGGTAACGGATCGCCGTAACGCCCCGGTCTGCCAGCAGCTTGGCCTTGCGGGCAATTTCTTCTGCCGATTTGCCGGCAACCGGTCCGTATACCCTCACCTTGTCGCGGGCCAACCCGCCCAGCAGCTGATATATGGGAACGCCAAGCGCTTTTCCTTTAATATCCCACAGGGCAATATCAATGGCAGCAATCGCAGAACCCGTTACAGGCCCGCCACGGGCAAACAGGCGGCGAAAGCATGACTGCCACAAATGCTCGATCCGCTGCGGATCCTCTCCGATGAGATAGGGCTTCAATTCTTCAATCATGCCGATAACCGCCCTCGGCGTGAAGTTCGTGCCTTCTCCATAACCGGTAATGCCTTCGTCCGTCTCCACCTTGACAAATACGCCGTCGCTGGACAGATAGCTTGTTACCTCTGTAATCTTCATCTGCTTCATCTCACCCTTCTACTGTTCAATATGCAAAGATGTTCTCCACTTATGTGCAATTCCGGGCAATCCCTTACAAGTGTACCTCAGAGGTAAGCGATTCCATGGGTAAATAAGTCTGCTGTAACGTATGGCAATCATCCAGTGACATGCCCGGATCAAAAATGCTGCGGCAGCACAAATAGATCTCTGAAAGATTCAGAGATCTACTTCATGCCATCCATAGTTTATATGGATTTTTAAAACCAACTAGTTACATTTTATTACCATTTTTTATGCTTTTTAACGGGCTTGCAGTATTTTTTAATGATTTTAGGGTCATAGCGCACCTTGTATACCCAAATTACTTTTTGCGTTTTACAAAAGGGTTTGGGATCGTAACAACAATGTTTTGATTTCTTGTGTCTTGCCATTTTTTATCCTCTCCTTAAGTTAGCGTTAGTTGCATAAACAATATATGGATTTATCTATGAACCGTAACGGCTAACGTCCTGACGGGACAATAACACGGCAGTTGTCACAGTCCGCAGCTGATATTCGGTGGGAACAAACAAAAAAGACCTCTGATCGCCTCAGGGGTCTGCAAGGTATTGCTTTTAAATTGTCTTTTCATAGAAAAAAGGCTGCACCAGCAGCCTTTTCCCAAGGAGAAGCATCACACAAAAAACCAAGCGCTAGCCGCTTGTCGGAATAAACCGTTTGATCCAGCTGCCGAAGCCGGCCGCATTGCGGCTTTGGATGAGTACAACGCCCTCGCCCCGAAAACGGCAGACAATGGCTTCCCCGCTCGTAAAGCTGGAGAACCAGCCCTTGGAGGCCTTCTCGATCTTGTACTCCATATAATCCGGCCAAGCGACCAGATGTCCGTTATCGATGATCATTTCCTCGCCGGGAGCGAGGTTAATGGCATGAATGGCCCCGAATGAGGACAGGAAAACCGTACCTCTTCCGCTGATCTCAATGATGAAGAAGCCTTCGCCGGACAGGAAGCCGCGCGCCAGATTTTGCATTTTGGTGTTGACTTCAATGCCGGATGTACCGGCGAGAAAGCCGTCCTTTTGGACCAACAGCTTATATGTACCGTCCAGCTCGATCGATTGAATATCCCCCATGGAGGAAGGAGCCAGCAGCGCCTCTGCCCGCCCGCGTGCTGCGACGAGTTCCTGGAAGAAGAATTTCTCCCCGCTGAGCATCCGCCCGAGTCCCCTCATAATTCCACCGTCGACGGTTCCCTTCAAGTCAATCGTTGGCGACATGGAAACCATTGCGCCCATCTCCGCCTTCACACTTTCTCCCTGCTCCATCTCCACCTGAAGAAGCGCGAATGCGCCTTCATATAAAACTCTATGCTTCATGATCTCTACCTCCAAGTCTGGATACAACCACCATGCTGCCAGTATTGCCCGTTCAAAAGTCAGCGATTCAATGCCAAATGATTCTTGGCTGCCGTGATCCTGCGGGATATTACTGCAACCGCTGGATGCAGGCTTACCGCAGCCCGGTTGTCAGTAACTGAACATCTGCTGTTATTATTATAGATGAGTTCAATCCCATTAACAGTATATCAAGCTAAAATTCTTGTAAAATCCTTGCCATCCTTGCGTAAGAAAAAAGAAGAATGCCCCCGGTAACGCCCAGGTTGCATTCTTCCTCATTCGTTCAAATTCTTACCGGCATGCCTGCTATGCTTCCGCCAGATCGAAAACCATCAAATCCCTGCCCATGGTAATCGGGCCGCTGTAGATCTCTTTCATTCCCGCCATATAGGCTTCTTCCGCCGCCGCGTCGGGCGTTGGAGCCGGGATATGATGCGTCAGCACGAGATGCTTGGCTCCCGCTTGACGGGCGATCTCCGCCGCTTCCAGCGTTGTCGTATGGTACTTGGCCGGATTGGACAGCGCCCGGGCCTGCTCCGGATAGGTCACAATCAGCGAATCAAGCCATTCCTTGTTGTAGGCTTCATGGACGAGCAGGTCAACGCCATCGCTGTATTTGACCATATTGGGCACCGGAATCGTATCTCCGGAGATGACGGCCGACTTCCCGTTGTACTCGAATTTGTAGGCCACGGCAGGATAGACGGGTCGATGGTCCACTTCAAAAGCGGTAATGCGGATCCCATCCCTGTCATAGATAATGCCCTCATTGCGTTCAATATACTGAATTTGCGAGCCGGCTTCGTCCGACAGATTGTAGCTAACACGCAGCTTGACGTCGAATTCGAAGGACTCGCGCATTTTGCCGATAATTTCCCGGGTCGTGTCCGGACCATACACCTGCATCGGCGTCGAGCGCCCCTCGAATACCCGCTCCGGAGTCACATGCGTTCTCCAGCTGGTAATGAACACATCGAAGAATCCGCCATTATGATCGTAGTGATGATGGGTGAAGAGCACATCCGACACCCGCTGCGGCATTACGCCCGCCTTGATCATCTGATCGACCGCCGCACCGCCGCAGTCGACCAGGAATGTCTTATCCCCCGCCAGCACAACTACGCCGGCCTTGGCCCTGCCATAGAAGGCCCGGGGCGATCCTGTCCCGAGCAGAACCACCTTCAGATGCTCGTGATAATCGGGAAGCACATTCAGCTGAGGTTGAATAAAGGTCATGATTTCACTTCCTCCAATATCGACAGATCCAGCAGGCCGCTCAAGTCCGGCTTGCCTTCCACATCCTTGATATAGCCCGCGTCGACGGCAACCTGGGCCATCTGCTCCAGCACATCCAGATCGATGTCCGTCGTCAAGGTCAAATGCTGCAGCGCCGCCTTGATCAGGTTAAGCTCAAGTCCTTTGCCCGACAGCTCTTTTAATTCGTCGCTGACAAGCGAGTAGGCGTCATCGGGGTTCGATTTGATATAGTCGATCGCCTCTATATTGGCCTTGATGGCCTCTTTCACCGTACCGCGGTATTTTTTCAGAAAATCATTGTTAGCGACCAGGATCGTAAGCGGATAGTTCCCGTCATTAGGTGGAATTTTGTCCCAATCGACCAAAATATCTCCGATTCCCTGCTCGACGATTTGCGTGCCCCACGGCTCCGGCAGCAGCGCGGCATCGACCTGATTCTGCTTCATTGCCACAAGCGTATCGGCCGGCGCCATCGTGATCAGCTGCACACCGGAGGCGTCCTTGGTTACACTGAGTCCGTTCTGCTGCAGCAGCAGACGCAAGGAAATTTCATTCGTGCTGCCTGTGGTCGGAATAGCAGCGGTCTTGCCTGCAAGGCCCTTCACGTCGGCAATATTCGCGCCTTTCCGCGTTACCAGCACAGCACCGCCGTTATTGGCGCCGGAGACGATCGTAATATTTTTGCTGCGCACATATTGATTCGTAACCGGGCCCGGTCCGACATAGCCGATATCGATCTGCCCGGTCGCCATCGCCGTCGAGAAATCGGAGCCGTTATCGAAAGCCTGCACCTCGATTTTCACATCGTCGCCGAATGCCTTTTGAAAATAGCCGTTCTTGAGGGCGATAAACGCCGGCGCGTGGGTGACATTCTTCAGCAGCCCGATCTTGACGGTGGCCGGCTTGGCCGCCTCGCTGTCCGAGCCGGCGCTGCCTTCATTATTGGAGCCGCAGGCGCTCAGCAGCCCCGCGAGCACCAGGATAAGCACCATGGACAGCAACCATTGTTTTTTCATTCAAACTTTCCCCTCTCTATTATAAAAAACAAGTGATGAGCGCTTAACTTGCTGGTAACACTTACAAGGTTCGAAAGGACGTTTTACGCATGCGGCAGCCCAATCCTTGCAGCGGACTAGGATTTGGCGGAATGGAGGCCGTAGCGCACCATGATCCGGTCCTCAATCCGTTTGAACACGAGGTGATCGGAGATCGTTCCGATTATTGCAATGAGCAGAACGACGCAAAGCATAATGGATGTATCGCCGATGTTTCGCCCTTCCTCCAGCATCTGCCCAAGCCCTACACCTCGGGCGATCAGCTCGCCGGAGACAAGCGCGCGCCAGGCGAACGCCCAGGCCATCCGCATGCCGGTGATGAGATGGGGAACAGCGGCCGGCACCATGATTTGAAAAACCAGCTTGACGCCCCTTCCGGTTCCGAACATCTCCGCCGCCTTCAAATACAGGGAGGGAATGTTCCGGAAGCCGCTGCGGCTGGAAATCGCCATCGTCCAGGTCGCGCCGATGGTCGTGATGAATACGACCGAGAAATCATTTAATCCAAACCAGATGATGGCAAAAGGAAGCCAGGCGATACTTGGAACCGTCTGCAGAGCGACGACCAGAAAGCCGAACGTCTCGTCCACAAACCGGTTGCGGGCAAACAGCACGCCAAGGGACACTCCGATCACGCAGGATAATGCGAAAGCTATAATAATCCGGCGCAGACTGCTGTATACCGCTTCGAGCAGCTGGCCGTTGACCAGTCCGTCGCAAAAGGTATGAAAGGTTTGCAACGCGGAAGGAAACCGCCAGCCCCAGCCAAATATTCTATAGGCTGCCTCCCAGATAAGAATCAGAAGAATTAGAAAACCTGCCTTTTTGAAAATCGTAATCATCGCCGTATTCCTCCTTCACCACCTTCTCCAGTTCATCTGCCAGCGCCTCCAGAATACGGCTTTCAATATGATGGATCACGGAATCTCCCGAATTGCGCGGTCTTGCCGCCTGTACGGCAAATTCTTTCTTGATCTTGCCCGGCCTGGTGGACATGACCAGCACCCGATCGGATAACAGCACCGCTTCGCGGATATTATGGGTAATGAACAGAACCGTCTTGCGCGTCTTCATCCAGATTGATTCCAGCTCCTGATGGAGCAGCAGCCTCGTCTGTTCGTCCAATGCGGCGAATGGTTCGTCCATCAGCAGGATTTCCGGGTCCATGACGAGTGCCCGGGCAATGGCTACCCGCTGCTTCATGCCTCCCGACAGCTCATGCGGGTAACGGTCGGCAAACTTGCCGAGATGCACCATGCGGATCTGCTCCATGGCCAGATCGTACCGCTCTTGCTTCGAAAGTCCCCGCTGCTTCAGCCCGAAGGCTACATTGTCCAGCACCGTCAGCCATGGAAACAAGGCATGCTCCTGAAATACGACAATCCGGTCGGGACCCGGAGCGGTTACCTTGCGGCCAATCGCCTCGATCGAGCCGGTCTCCGCTTTTTCCAGCCCCGCCACCAGATTAAGCAGCGTCGTTTTGCCGCAGCCCGACGGGCCGACGATCGATACGAATTCGCCTTTCTCCACCGTGAACGACACGTTCTCAATCGCGGTAAAGATAGTGGCGTCCCTCTGCTTGAATGTCTTGCCTACACCTTCAACCTTGATCATGGCTTACCTCCAAATCTCGACTAGACACCGGACAGAAACTGTGCGGAATCATGGATGAACACGCTCTTCTTCTCGTAGCTTATCAGTCCCTGCTCCCGCCATTTGTTGAGTGTTTCCGTAACGGTCTGCCGGCTGCACCCGACTATAAAGGATATTTCCTCATGGCTCAGCTGCAGCGCGATCTGAAGTGTGCTGCCTTTGCGTCTGCCCAGCTGCAGCAGAAAATGCGCCAGTCTCCAGGCGGCAGGACGCGAAATCAGCATCTCGACGTACCGCTGCGTTTGCAGCAACCGCCTTGCGTTCGACAAGGTCAGCGCGTATAGGACATCGGTGCGGCTTTGCAGCAGATTTTTGAATACCGGCGCCGCAATCGTCAGCACCTCGCTGCTTACGATGCATCTGGCATCCCGCTGCCGTTTCTCCCCGATCAATACCTCCGCAGCTCCAAAAACCTCTCCGACATGGCGCAGAAACAAAGTAATGCTTTGCCCTTCCTGCGCCGATTGGGAAATCTTCACAAGCCCGCTGCGGACATAATAAATTTCATCGCTGTTGTCCTCTTCCCGGAAAATATACTCGTTCTTCTTGCAGCTCCGGAGCTGCCCATGCTCCTCAAACAGCTGCGCCAGCAGCGCACTTTCCCGCTGGGCCTCGGCGGATTGAAAGTCTTCCAAAACCGTATTCACCTCATTTATATGCTATATACATTTTAATTCATAGTTATCGGATGAGTATTATGTACATTATAATGAATAAAGCCTGTCGAAAACAGTCGCTTAGCCGACAAAATTTTAAATTTCATATCCGGATCTCAAATGAAAGCATTTGAATAGCCCATCTTATACGGTTATCGGGATGCGCAGTATACATAGCCGTAAGAGAAAACAAAAGAAGCATGCCGCGAGCCGCGCATGCTTCTTCCCCTATGCCAAGGTTACTCCCAAGCTTGCCTCAGTGCGGCTCGAAACAACTCATCCAGCAGCGGCGGGTTGGATTTGCTGAAAAGATTCAGTGCCTTCTTCATATCCCAACCGTTAATATCCAGCATCCCGCTGATCGGACGCTCAATCACATCTCTTCTGTCGAATATGGACAAATAATCATCTATAGGACGAACATAGATGAACCTAACATCATAATCGCTGTCTTTGGATGCAAATCCCCATGCCCGGCTGCCTGATTCGCATGCATAGACGATTCTCACGTCTTCTTCCTGCTCGATCAACCTCAGCTGTTCCATAATTTGTGTCTGGTATCCGGTCATGCCGCATTCCTCCTTCTTCCTTGGAACATCTTCTCTTATTTCCCGGCCAGTGAACATGGCGAAAGTATAGCGAGCGTCCTTGGAATTTTTCCATATCCCACCCTGCACTCCCCTGTTACAATAAAGAATATGACTTGAATGTAAGCGGGGAGAGCGCATTGGCGAAGGAAAGCTTTGATAAGGAAATCCAGTTTCTGCGGATGCTTGTCCTGACGCGCGGGGCATACAGCCGCCAACAGTTCGCCGACCGGCTCGGGATCTCTGTACATACGTTTGACAAAACCATCCGCAAATTAAAGGAAATCGTCGGCGCCGTGCAGCAGCAGCTGCCCGAGGAACAAGGCCGGGAGCTGGCGGAGACCATCCGCTTCCAATACTATGATTCCGCAGATCCCATGCTGCTGTTTCTGTTCCGGGCCAAGTCGCTCAAGGAGTCCGAGAGCCAGCGGATCTCCCTGCTGCTGGCCGCTCTTCACGGGCAGCCGCTGACGGCCATGGAGCTGCTGGATGTGTGCTGCGGCGGCCTCGCGGATGACCTGCCCTTCCCGGACGAGAAGACCATCCGCTCGGACCTCAAATATCTGGAGGAGGTTGGCGTCATCCGCCGCGAGCCCGGTGCGCGCCCTTTCCGCTACCGGATGCAAAACGATCTGGTGCAGCAGCTGTCGGACGACGAGCTGATGGATCTGTTCGACTTTGTCGATGTGATGGCCAATACCCGGGTTCCTTCGGTGCAGGGCTATCTTCTCCGCGACGGCCTGAAGAAAATCCTTGCCCGCAGCCATGACGGCAGAGATGCCGTCGAGCCATTCTTATATAAATATCATTATTACTCGCGTATTCTTGACGAGGCGCATCTGTTCACGCTGCTCCACGCGATCGGGAACCGGCGCAGGGTGCGTTTTCTCTATTTCTCCCCGAAATCGGAGAAAAACTATGCCTCCCGCAATACGAATCCGCTGTTCGAGCGGGATACGGAGGGTAGACAGGAGCGCACGCTCCCGCTTAAGGTGGTCTACGATCACCAATATGGGAGGTGGTACCTTCTCGCCCATAACCGCAGGGAAGGCATTCGCAAATACCGTCTGGAGGGCATCACCCAATTCGAAGAGGATGAGAAGGTCACCGAAGACTTCTTCCGGGGGAAAAGGGAGGAGCTGGAGCATAAAACGGCGCACAGCTGGCTCATCGATACGGGAGCGCCCGCAGCCGTCCGGGTACGGTTTTATAATCCCGAAGCATCGCAGCCGAATTTCATCAAGGAACGCGTACGGCTCCAGGGGCAATGGGGCAGCATCACGGATGAGGATGAGCAGTCCTTCATCTATGAGATCCTCGTGAACGGCATAACGGAGATTAAGCCATGGCTGCGCAGCTTCGGCTCCAGCTGCGAGGTGCTTGCGCCGAATCAGCTGCGGCGTGAAATGATTGCGGAATGGAAGGAGATAGCGGCCTATTATGAACCTGTTCGAGAAGATCTTTAATTATCAGATTATCTCCCGGCTGGAGGGCTCGGGCACCTTCCTGGCCACATCGCATGAGCGCTCTTGGCTGAAGAGCATGCTCCAGCATCCTTCAGCCAGGGATGCCTTCCGGGAGGAGACATTCGCGAAGCTGCAAGCGATTCTGGAGCCGGATGAAGCGATGGATCTGCAGGAGCATTTTCTGGAGAAGGCCCAAAGCCTGCAGCGGCAGGTCATTCATCCTCTGCTGCGCCCGCTGCGCCGTTATATTTTGCAGAAAAAGGGGATTCGCATCGTTTACAGCCTCAAAGGCGGGCGCGTATGTCCGGAGCAAACGGGGTTTCCGTACAAATTGGAATATTCCATGGTGAAGCGGGAGTGGTATTTGATCTGGTACCATTTTCGGCACCGTACCTTCATGAGCACCAGGCTGGAAAAAATCACTGCCGTAACCGGCTATGAACTAATGCCCGGACACAAGGAGCATGCCCTTAAGCAGGTGGAGCGCATGCTCGCATTACCCAAAGAAACAGCCGTCGTGGAGGTTGTGCCGACGTATAACCGGGAGCTCTCCCGTATTCTGTATGCCTTCTCCTGCTTCGAGAAGGACGTGACCTATGACGCGGACAATCAGCTTTATCGGATCTGCTTGAGCTTTGCCCAGGACGAGCGCGAATACATGCTTTCGAAGCTGCGTTTTCTCGGCAAGCGAGTGCGGATCATTGAGGGGGAGCATATGAAGCGGCGGATGCTGGAAACATCCCGCAGAGCGCTTGAGCGCTATGGGGCGATGAGTGAAAATGATGCTCGTTAGCGTCAGATGATAGTCCTTCTATACTATAAACTCCATCCAGAACTTATAATGGCCTTCGTGGTGCTCCAGCCATATCCGTCCGCCATGCAGCTCCACGATATTACGGGCGATCGACAGTCCCAGTCCGGAGCCTGCCGGCATGTTCTCGTCACTGCGGGAAGGCTCCATCTTGTAGAACCGTTCAAACAACCGCTCCTCCTGCTCCGGCGTAACCGGTTTGCCGCGGTTGGCGATAGACAAGACCGCATGGTCTTCCCGCTGCAGCAATTCGATCCGGATCTCTCCCGGCCTCTCAGAGAATTTCAGCGCGTTCGTCAGCAGGTTATCGATGGCCCGCACGATTTTCTCCACATCCATCCGCACCCGGACAGGTCCCGGATTTTGTTCTTTGACCACCATAATCCCCTGCTCCCTGGCAACCGGTTCGAACTCGGTGATGATTTGTTCCAGCAGGCTGTTCAGATCCACCTCCTGCAGGGATAACCGGACGTCGCCGCCGGTCAGCCGGGTATATTCGAACAAATCGTCAATCAGCTTCTTGAGCTGCTGCGTCTTGTTATAGGCATTATCAATAAAACGTTCCTGCTCCTGCTCATTCTGATACTTCCGTGTCTTGAGCAGATCCAGATAGCCTATGATGCTGGTGAGCGGCGTTCTCAAATCATGGGAAACATACGTAATCAGCTCCATCTTGGATTTCTCGAGCTGCCGTTCCCGTTCCATCTGCTGCTGAAGCTGCTCCGCCATCTGATTGATGTTCCGGCCCACAAGCCCCAGCTCATCCTCCCGGGTCGCAGGCACCCTGCAGCTCAAATTCCCGCTTGCAATCAGCTTCAGACCATCCGTAATGGCCCTGAAGGTCCGCACGATCCGGCGGGTAAACAGAAAAAAGAAGAAAAAAAAGCAGAGAAAAAAAGAGATGGGATTCAGAAAAAGGGTAAGAGTGCCAGCAGATTCCGGCGTAAAAAAATTGGCCAGCAAATTACCGAGCACAGCGAGCAGCAGGCTTAAGACAAATGTCCAGAGCATTTGGCCGCGGATACTGTTGCGGCCGCCCAGTATGGCCCAGATTTTATTTATCAATCTTATATCCCACTCCCCAGACGGTCTTGATATACTGCGGCTCCCGCGGCTTCAGCTCGATTTTCTCCCGGAGATTCCGGATGTGGACCATCACTGTGTTTTCCGAGAAGAATCCGGTCTGATCCTTCCAGACCCGCTGATAGATATGATCGACATTAAACACATGCCCGCGGCTCCCCGCCAATAATTCCAGAATGGAGAACTCGATGGGAGTAAGAGATACGGGTGCGCCGCGAACCGTGACGGTATGTTCATCCTTATTGATAACAAGCTCATCGATTCGGATCTCACCCTCATCGGAGTCCTGGTTAGCGGAAGAGGAGTAGCCCTGTCTTCTAAGCTGCGCTTTCACGCGGGCCATAAGCTCCAGCGGGTTGAAGGGCTTGGTCACGTAATCATCCGCTCCGGTGGACAAGCCCATGATTTTATCGAGATATTCCTCTTTGGCCGACAGCATAATGATGGGGATTTGCGATTCCTCGCGGATTTGGAGACAGGCTTTGATCCCGTCCAGATTAGGCATCATAATATCCAGTATGATCAGATGGATCTGCCCGCTCTTCAGAATATCCAGAGCCTGCACCCCGTCTTCCGCTTCCAGCACATGATAGCCTTCATTGCGCAGGTAGATATGAAGAACATCGCGGATTTCCGGATCATCGTCAACGACAAGAATCGTACTCATCGGCCCAGCGTTCCCTTCCTCTCATTGCGCAGTCGGGCAGACCATTTGATAATGCCCAGAACAACGAGCAGTACGATCGGCAGCCACAGCAGTTTCATGCCATAATTATAAATCAAATAACCCACCTCCTGCACGTGGTTCCCGACAAGACGGCCCAGGAAAAAATAAATCAGCGTCCACACTAAGCCTGCCGTATAGGAAAAAAATGCAAACAGCTTGAAGCTCATCCGATTTAGCCCTGCAAGATAGGGCATAATATGGCGAACAAGGGGAAAGAAATAGCTCACACACAAGGCTGATTTTCCGTATTTGGATATGAGCTTCTCCGCAAATTTCATAGCTTTCCCGATCCGTGCCTTCCGCTCCCATCTGTTCAGAATCGGTCTGCCGTACCTTCGTCCCATCGTATACCCAAACGTTAGCCCCGACAGGACGCCCAGATACGTACACAGAAACGCCGGCAAAGGAAGCAGGCTCCCGCTCACCGTCACTGCTCCGGCTGTCATGACAATGACCTCATTGGGAACCGGAATACTGATAAGGCCCAGACATAAGACGAAGAACAGCGCAGCATAGCCAAAATGCTGAATCAGCCCAAGCATCATATCCGCATTCATTCAACCTGCCTCCTCTGAACCGCAGTCCGCGGAAGAAGCCATGTCCCTGCCGCATAATACATCATCTCCGCCAGCAAAATGGCACCAGCCATATCCAGCCACACATGCTGCTTCACAAATACGGTCGAAACGATGATTGACCAGCCCATGACGACAACAAACCATCGTGTCATTCTGGAAAGATTCGTGCAGCTCGACACGCCTTTGAGCATCAGGTAGCTGGTCAGAACATGAATGCTCGGAAAGCAATTATACGGACCATCCGAATGGTAAATCATATTTACGAGCGAATAAAAAAGCCCATGCTCCGTAATCGTCGGACGGGATATTGTCGTTTGATAAAAATAATACGTCAGATAGCATCCAATCAAGCCGAGGCTCAAGGCCAGCAGCGTCCGGTAATAGACCGTTCTGCTCTTCATGAACAATACGATCAGCATGATCATAATGAAGGGATACCAGATCAGATACGGGATAATAAAGGCGGGCAGAAAAGGAGTCCGTTCATCCAGTCCCGTCGCCAAGCTGCTGACATGGGCCCCTGCGCGGTTCAATATCTCATAAAATACAT
The DNA here is from genome assembly GCF_056269285.1 of Paenibacillus sp. JT31N11. Classification (NCBI taxonomy): domain Bacteria; kingdom Bacillati; phylum Bacillota; class Bacilli; order Caryophanales; family Paenibacillaceae; genus Paenibacillus; species Paenibacillus sp. JT31N11. The sequence goes on along the minus strand of NZ_JBWDNQ010000010.1, from coordinate 26,410 downwards.
TCAATACCGGTATGGCCAGCATCCACAGCAGCGGCAGATACCGTTTTGCTCCCGCGATCATGGCTGTCTCACCCTTTTTTGCGGCATATATAGACGAATGCCGGAGGAATATTAAGCGGAACGAATTTGATTTGCTCAATTTCAAAATGCTCGCTCAGCTGCATTTTCATCTGCTGAGAATATTGAAAAGCAATAAACAAGCCGCCGGGCCTCAAGGAGGCCACGATTTGACCGACCAGCCTGTCCCGCACCTCCTGGGGGAAGTTGAAGAAGGGCAGACCGCTGAGGATACAGTCGAGCTGCTTGATGTTTTCACTGCGCAAAGCAGCTTCGAGCTCGCGGCAGTCTTCATAGCAGGAGAAGGCCGGGTATTGGTTTTGCAGCTTATGGCGCAGACGCGTGTCCTGCTCGAACAGCAAGACTTTCGTATCCTTCCGCCGGGCCTCCTGAATGTATTTGGTGATCGCGCCGGTCCCGGCTCCAAGCTCCGCGACATGGTATACCTGATTCCATGGGACAGCATTTATCATTTGTTTGGCCAGAAATTTCGAGCTTGGAGTCACGCTCCCGATGATTCCGGGCGAGCTTAGAAACCTCGACAGAAACAGAAAGTTATCCTGAATACGTGTTCTTATATTAACCTGCATGTTATCGCCCTCCTTTATCCAACAGTTATTATCCTATCCAAAAATTCTGCGTATAAAGTGGGGGAAATTCTGAATATTTTCTGAAGAAAATGGGGACAAACAAGAACTTGATCCCATAAACAAAAATAGCCGCGATTTACGCGGCTAATCGCATCTTATAAAGAAAAACAAAAACACCTTCAGAATTGAATCGGAATCCTACAAATGGCTCCCATTCAACTTCCAAGAGGTGCTCCTGGTTAAAGCAGAACTCTTCACTTTAATGCTGCGGCTAATGCGTTAACATACTCATTTCTGGCATGTTGGCTTACTTTCGCATTAGGAACGACACTCTCAAAGCCATGGAAACATCCCGGGTACAACTGGAACTCCACGTCAACTCCCGATTGGGCAAGCCGCGCGACATATTCAATGGTTTCATCACGAAACGGATCTAATTGACCCACACAAGTGTATGTGGGGGGCAAGCCAGCCAAATTATGCGCGCGGGCAGGAGCTGCATATTGGGATATCTCCCCGTTTGCATGTTCTCCTAAATACATGCTCCATGCAGCTGCATTTTTGGATCGATTCCAGGTTGCTCTTTCGTCCGTTATTTCGTAGCTTGAAGGAGTCGTATTACGATCATCGATCATTGGATATAACGGCATTTGAAAAACGATCGACGGTCCGCCTTTATCGCGAGCCATTAAAGCCAAAGCAGCCGTCAAGCCCCCGCCAGCGCTCGCACCGGCAATGGCTATACGGGTCACATCGATATTCAGCTCGTCAGAATTGTCAGACATCCACTTTAATGCCTCGTAACAATCCTCAATCGCTGCCGGATATGGATGCTCCGGTGCCAACCGGTAATCGACCGACACGACGATACAATTAGCCGTTATAGCGAAGGTTTGGCATAAACCGTCATCCATGTTAGGGTGTCCAATAACATAACCCCCTCCATGGATCCATAACAAAGCAGGAAGCGCAGCTTGATTTCGATTCCTCGGCTCATAAATCTTTACCAGCATTTCCTGGCCGGCTGCTCCGGAAATATGGCGGGAAATTGTAATAACATCTTCGGATTCCTGGGCGGGAGGTATAGGGGCTTGTCTTATCATGGCTAAATCCCCAGGCAGATTCATAGGCGGCAATAACGATATAATCGGTCTTAACTCCGGTACGACTCTGCTAATGAAATCCATACAACTTAAACCTCCTCAAGATCATTCAATTGGCCTGCAATTTAATTGTGAATTATTAATCACAATTAAAAATTATCATGAACGGTTAATAGATGTCAACTCAGAGAAAATGATATAGTAAGATATAATACCGCGATACTGGAGGAGAACATGCAATTACTAATTCAATCCGGGGAACTGGGCCCGACATGGTTTCATGTCGCTCTGCGCGCCCTTGTTCTTCTTTCTAGAACGGATAAATTGTTGAAGAGTCAAACTATAGCCAACGAATTAGGTGCGGAGCCAAGCTATGTGCGAAAGATCCTGGCAGCACTATCGAAAGCTGAAATCGTATCCGCCCATGGAGGTCGCGAAGGTGGTTATGCATTAGCGAAATCACCGCGGGAAATTACAGTTGGCGAAGTCTACCGGGTGCTGGGGAAATCGCAAAGCACGCCTTATTGGTCTGTGCCAAGCACAGGAACTGAACAGTTTATTTCTTTGCTTATTGATAAAGCAGAGCAGCAGTTTCAAAGTACTCTGGATGTTTATTCGATCGAGGAAATTGTCAGACAGGGAGCATTATTTACAACATTCCAGAAATAAATGAATAGATGACGATAAGAAAATGGAAGCCTCTTGGACAGCGGCTTCCATTCTTGAATAGATATAAGGCTTGAACAGGGGACTGCTGATGGCTCCAACAATCAGAGAATCAGATCATTTTCAGAAACTCTACGATGGTCAGCAATCCTTTATCGAAATTCTCCAGATGGAAATGCTCGTTGGGCGCATGGAGATTCTCGTCGGGAAGCCCGAAGCCCATGAGCACGACCGGCACGGACAACTCCCGGGCCAGCGCTTCGACAATCGGAATGGAGCCGCCGTCTTTGGTGAATACGGGACGTACGCCGTATACGCGCTCGTAGGCGTCGGCCGCTTTTTGAAGCACGGGAACGGACGGATCGATGGTATACGGATTGCCTTTCTCCCGCTGCACGACAGTTACTCTCGCTCCTGCAGGCGTATGGCTGCGGATGTGGCGTTCGATTTTGTCCAGAATATCCTGGGGATCCTGCTTGCCTACCAGGCGGCAGGTGATTTTCGCGTGAGCCTCGCAAGGAATGACCGTCTTCGTGCCTTCACCCTGGAAGCCGCCGTACATGCCGTTGATCTCCAGCGTGGGCCGCGCTCCGGTCCTCTCAACGTAGGAGTAGCCTTCCTCGCCGTATAGCGCATCAAGATCGAGGGTGATCTTTTGCTGCTCCTCGTCGAACTCTTTCCTGGCAAGCTCGGCTCTCATTTCCGGCGTAAGGTCAGGCACATCGTCATAAAATCCATCGACTGCAATGCGTCCCTTATCGTCATGAAGCGAAGCGAGCAAGGAAACCAGGGCATGGAGCGCATTGGGAACGCCGCCTCCGAAGGTTCCGGAGTGCAGGTCGGTCTTGGCTGTTCGTACGGACACATCAAGCGAGCAGAGACCGCGAAGGCCCGTGCTGATCGCCGGCTTGCCCGGAGCAAGCAGCTCGGTATCGGAGATGAGCACCACATCCGCCGCAAGCTTGTCCTTGTATGTATGGATGAAAGGATGGAGATTGGTGCTCGTTACTTCCTCTTCGCCTTCAATAATCAGCTTGATATTGACCGGGAGCGGCTCTTCCGACTGGATCAAGGCTTCGATGGCCTTAATATGCAGGAACAGCTGGCCTTTGTCGTCCGTCGCTCCTCTGGCATACAGCTTGTTGTCCCGGATGTCGGGCTCGAAGGGAGGCGTCTCCCATAAATGCAGAGGGTCCACCGGCTGCACATCGTAGTGTCCATAGACGAGAACCGTAGGCCTTCCGGGAGCATGCAGATGATCCGCATAAAGGATCGGATGCCCTTTTGTTTGATGAATCTCGACGTTGTCCAGACCTGCCCTCTTCAGGGTGTCCGACAGCCAGCTGGCCGCCCTGTTCACATCTTCCTTATGCTCGGACAGCGCCGAAATACTGGGAATGGAGATCCATTCCTTGAGCTCGTTCAAATGCTGTTCTCTCCGCTGCTCGAAATAAGCTTTATAATCCATGGGTAGGCCTCCTTATATAACCAAATCCCGTTCTCCCCCGCTTGAGTATCCTTGCAGGATACGGCGGTGATCCGGGCTGGTCCATCTTTTGCCATTATAACCCGAGTTGGGAAAAAACCAAAAAGACTTTGTATCCTAAACCTATCCTTGTGTGAAATTGGCTCCGCTTCCGGAGCTGGACTGCTGACTTTTCCGTATGGCGGCAAAAATTCTCCCCCATGGCGTTCGCCAAATAGGCTGCCAAGCTCCCTTGATAAGACTGCGATTCCATCCATAAAAAAGCCACAACCCGCATATATAGGTGTTATCTGCGCGAATCTGATGGGGGAGGATATCATGAAACCGATGTTACCTATTGAACATTATTTCGGTAAGTTAGAACTTGTTTATTCATTTTATGGGGCTATGCCGACAGGTGTTAGTGTTTCAGAAACCGGGCGTATTTTCATTTGCTTTCCGAGATGGGGAGACGACGTTACATTTACGGTGGCGGAAATTGTTGAGGATAGATTGCAGCCTTATCCCAGTATAGAAACCAATTTGGCAAACCAGTGGAATATCACAATGTCTTTCATCAGTGTCCAAAGTGTGTTTGCTGATGGAAGAGGAACGCTTTGGGTATTAGATACAGCAGCACCAAACTCTACTGAACCTATTAAAGGCGGCGCAAAATTAGTCGCTGTAGATTTAAAAACAAACACAATAAGCAAAGTATATACATTTACAGAAGATGTTGTCCTGCCAACAACTTATCTGAATGATGTCCGATTTGATTTTCGTGTTGGTCAAGCAGGTTTTGCCTATATAACGGATTCATCTTCCAAAGGACCAGGAGCGATTATTGTCGTAGACTTAGCAAATGGAAATGCGTTTAGACGGTTGAATGGAGCAAATTCAACTTCACCCGATCCCTGTTTTATACCGAAAGTGGAAGGTCAAATTTTGATGAACCGAAACAAGGACGGCTCGACTTCTCCCTTTAGAGTGGCCTCTGATGGTATAGCGATTTCCCCTGACGGCAAGATATTATTTTTTTGTCCGCTGTCCAGTCGTCATCTGTACTCGATCTCAACAGAACGTATAAGAGACAGAACGATATCGGATATGGATTTACGTTATCATGTGAGATATTGGGGAGAAAAAGGTGCGTCAGACGGAATGGTCACCGATGCAAAGGGAATCGTTTATGCTGGAGACTATGAAAACAACAGCATCCGAAAGATATTCCCGAATGGCATAATGGAGACTATCGCACATGAACCGGGAATTTTATGGCCGGATACTTTCTCGATTGGTCCGGATCAATACTTATATGTTATCGTGAACCAATTACACCGGCAGGCAAGCTATCATTATGGAAAAGACCTGCGACAAAAACCTTATAGTTTACTCCGTATGAAAATTGATGAATCGCCTGCTCCTACCTTTTCATAAAAAATAACAGTTGATAACTATTTCTACACTAAGAAACGTATGGATTTCGCGATGCCCGCAGAAGAGCCAGGAATGGTAAGGCGGTAATTGGGGGAATTTAGAGCGGTAACGCTGTATCTCTCCGTGCATATGAAACAAGCTATCCATCGGAAATCTCTGAGGAGGAACGTATAACTTGACAATGCTTAAAAACAAACCGGATAAAATGCAGCCGCCCATGCCGGCTTCTTCGCCCACACTGGGGCAGTATCTTTTCGATTGTCTGAAAGCGGAGGGCATTACCGAAATTTTCGGCATTCCTGGCGATTACAATTTCAGCCTTCTGGATACATTGGAGGGCTATGAAGGAATCCGATTCATCAATGGACGCAACGAGCTGGGAGCTGGATATGCGTCTGACGGCTACGGACGGCTACGGGGCTTGTCGGCGCTAATTACAACCTTCGGCGTTGGGGAGATGAGTGCCTGCAATACGGTAGCGGGAGCGAACAGCGAATATGTGCCGTTAGTGCATATCGTCGGAGCTCCGAAATCGATGGATCAAGAGGCGCATAAGCTGATGCACCATACGCTGCTGAACGGCGATTTCGACGTGTTCCGGCAAATATACACGCATCTATGCGCCTATACGGCGATTTTGACACCGGAGAACGCCGAGCAGGAGATCCCGGCGGCCATCCGCATAGCCAAGCGAACCCGCAAGCCGGTCTATCTCATGGTAGCGATCGATTTGGTGACAAAGCCCATCGTCCATCGAACTATTCCGGAGGAGATGCAAAGCGCGACAAGCAAGCCTGCCCTTGAAGCAGCGATTCAGCATATTCGCGGACTGTTGAACGGCACAAACAACGTGGTACTGCTTTCGGACATGCTGACGCTCCGCTACGGATTCAGAGATGCCGTTCAGCATTTGGCGCTGCGCTTAAACTTGCCAGCCGCATCTCTCCTGCTTGGCAAGAGCAGCTTTGACGAACGGCACCCGAATTATATCGGGGTATACGGCGGAGCTTTCGGCAGCGAACAGGTAAGGAATATCGTTGAAAGCGCAGACTGCATGATTGCGGTCGGAATGATCTGGACCGATGTCAATTCGGCGAATAATACGGCGAAGCTCGATCGCCTACGCCTCGTCGACATCCAGCCGGAGTTTGTACGGGTTGGAGAATCAATGTACGAGCAGGTTATGGCGGCGGATCTCATCGCTGCCTTGAATGCATGCGGCTGGACCCGAAGTGGACCTTTGCCTCAGAGCTCCTTCCCGTATGATGAAATAATTGGCGAGCCTGATCAGTTAATCCGGGCGGCAACATATTATCCCCGCTTACAGAGTATGATGAAGGACAAGGATATTGTCGTGGTTGAGACTGGAACCTTTGCGTATGGAATGTCACAGGTGCGGCTTCCGGCGGGAGCCGATTATATTTGCCAACAGGGCTGGCAAAGCATCGGCTATGCAACCCCTGCCGCGTTAGGAGCATGTATCGCGGCACCGGACAGGCGTGTACTGCTGTTTACGGGAGACGGCTCTCTGCAGCTGACGGTTCAAGAAATCAGCACGATGCTGAGCAACGGCTGCCGGCCGATTCTATTTATCCTCAACAACAGCGGCTACACGATCGAAAAATATTTGAACGTTAAGACTTCCAATCAGAGATACAATCAAATTCCCGCCTGGCATTATACGCAGCTGGCAGAAGCCTTTGGCGGAAAGGCGTTCACTGCTCAAGTCCGCACCAACCGTGAACTGGACGAGGTGATCACTGCGGCAGAGCAAGCGCAAATAAATCAACTGTGCATCATTGAGCTGATTACCACTGACCAACTGGATGCACCGGATTATCTCATCCGCCTCCGCAAGTATTTGGAGGAGCAGGAACGTGGAGGACGCTGAGTAGAAGTTTTCGAGTCAGTCGAAAACAAATTAAGTGACTATATTGATCCATATGTGTCAGACTGAACCGTATAGATCAATAAGGGGTAAAAACCGTAAAAAACCATCGCCAATCCTTGGCGATGGTTTTTTACGGTTATGCGCCGTCCGCTCTTACAAATGAGCCAGCAGGTTCGCCCGGATATCGGCAATGGTGTGATCAACAAGCAGCTTCCCGTCCTCGAAGACGACTTCAAGAATATCATCCGCCTGCTTCGCAGCATATTCCGCCACGCTCAGATTGTCGGTGAACGTCAGATTGCCGTCCTTTTCTTCGACCAGCACCAGACCCGTTTGCGATTTCTTGACTCCGCTGTCGGTCTTCGGATCCTTGTAAATCTTCCTTTCTTCGCCATTCACAATGGTGAAGGTGGATTTCAGCGCGAACCCGAACGTATCCCGCGTATTGTACTGATACGTGTATGATCCGATTCCGAATACCATGTTGGTTGAAGCGAAGCCTTTGGCCGCAAGCTTCCCGCATATCTCTCGGCAGCGCGCGATCGTGATGGCATCGCCATAGATGGCGCCGATGTGGCTGTCGAGCTGCTTGTAGCCTTTCTCCGTCACCGTACCGCCGAAAATATCCCAGAGTATCTCGATCACACCCCTGCGCTCGAACTCATGCGTGGAATCGGGATCGCCGCAGATGATTTTAACAGGATCCCCGCTGTCCGGGCGGATGACCACACGGCCGTCCCGGCTCAGAATATCCTCCTTCAAGCCGCGAATGACCACATCCAGCACGCTCCACAAATCCCAGGTATCCGATACGATGGAAACAAACCCGCTCGGATATACCTCTTTGATCAGGTAGCGGTAGGATGCCATTTCGTCCGTGCCATGTGCGCACATTACGCTGTGCTCGGTCGCCGGAATCGAGGTGCCGACCAGTTCTTTCTCAATATTGGCATTATAGTAATCCTCCAGGAACAGGATCGACGGAATCGTATCGGTCCCCGTGAAGGAAATCAGATGGCCTGCCCCGCTGCCCTTGGTCGCCTCCAGCGAGCCCATGCCCCGCATCGAGAAGTCATGGCCCTGGAAGGGAACACCCGACGTGTCGCCATTCGTTTCCTTAGCGAACTGCTCCAGAATTTTACGGTACTCGAAGGCAAGCGTCGCGCTTGTCGTCGGCATCCACAGCTGGCAGGACATCAGGGTTTCCAAATAATTCGTCAGCCAGAAAAATGCCGGTTTCGTGTTCTCGATCGTCAGCATCGGCACCTTGACCGGCACAAGCGTCCCTTCCTTGACCGCTTTGATCCTGATCGGCAAATAGCCCAGATCGTGCAGCTCTTCAATATGCGACGCATCGGGCTCCACTGTGCCCAGTGCATATTGAATGACTCTTTTATATTCATTCGTCACTTCCTCTTTGGTACGGGCGAAGAAATGCTCATTGAAATAGTGGATCAAATATTCCTTGATGAAGGCCTGGAAACCGAAGGCCACAACCCGGTCGATCGTCTCCAGGCGGCTGGTGCGAGCAGTCCAGGTAGAGTAGACCAGCTCCGTTCCTTTGGGATATTGATTCTTGTGACTGACCTTATAGAAATCGCAGAGCAGGGTAGCTGGATAGACGAATGGCTGTGTCATGTTAGAAACCTCCGATTTCAAATAGCTGAATTTTGTCATGACCGGCTTGATCGAGTATCGTGTTGGTGGTGAATACTTTATCTATCAGATCGGTTGTCAGGATTGTACCCTGGTGGATCGACTTCTCGCAGTGGCCGACCAGCAGATAGACAGGGGAGGCGCCGATCTCCCTCAGCTTCTCCGCGCTTCTGATGAATGTCCCGCCGTAGGAGCAGAGATCGTCCACGATAATAACCTTGAACGGCTCCGCCGGGACTGTCCCGACGATATCCAGGCTCTGAATTTCCCCCGTCTGGAAATCACGCGACTTGAAGCCGACCAGCTGCTTGTAGCCCTTCACCTTGCTGTAGCGCTTCTGCGCGCCTGCATCGGGGAAGAACAGATAATCCGTATCCCGGTCGAAGCCCACCTCAGCCGCCACCTGTTCCAGCAGCTCGACCGTCGGGTACTTCGCCTTGCTCCGGTTCAACAGGGCCAGCGTCACATCCGAATGGGGCTCGATTACGGTAACGTCCTTAAATTGAAGCGAGTTGATCAGATTGGCTGCATATTTCAACGTAAAAACCGATGCGCCCTCCACACGGTCCATACGGCTGTAGGGCATGTAATAAATCAGCAGGGAAGCCGGCTTATCCCGTTCATCCAGCACACTCTTTACAAACATCAGCTTGATCAGATCGCTGTCATTCTCGTATTTGAACGATATGGCGTTAAGATCCTGAATATTGGCGCTGATCGATTCGCCATCCACCAGCGTTTCACCGTTGGGGAAGGTTCTGAACGCCAGTTCCACTCCGTTTAACTGAATCATCTTGGGTCACGCTCCTTGATTCATAATCGCCGGCGCCGCCTGCAAATTCATCTATTAGCCATATATCGACAGCCTCGGCTCAAGATCTGTGAACCGGTACAGCTGTGCGGCGCGCTGGGAATACAGATTGGACTGCTTCAGCCCGCCATTCCCATCCCGGACTTCCTCAATAATGCCTTGGCGGCTCTGGGTGGATGTGATCTTGCGGATAAAGTTCTGCTCCTGAAATTCCGGCACGACGGTCTGGATGACCTGGTAAAGCTCGCTGATCGTAAATTCCTCCGGCAGCAGCTCCCGGGCAATCGTCGTCGTGAGCATCTGCTGGCGAATCTCGCCCAAGGCGTCCTCCAGAATCTGCCGGTGGTCAAAAGCCAGATCCATCTTCAGCGCTTCCTCTACCGGAAACAATTGGACATCGGCGGCATCGACTGAGGCTCTGCGCCTTTGCAGCACCCGCTCATTGACCAGCGCCAGAAAAGCATGCGAGATGATCCAGCCTCTCGGGTCGCGGCCCGGCTCGCTGTAAACATTGAAGTATTCGATATGTACATCGTCCACGCCGGTTTCTTCCTTGAGCTCGCGCCTCGCGCAGTCGTATACGGTTTCCGTATCCAGCGTGAAGCCTCCCGGAAGGGCCCAGGCCCCTTCAAAAGGCCAGATCTTGCGCTGGATCAGCAGAACCTGCAAATCCCGCTTCGGCAATGATTTCTTGAGCGTACCCCTTTCGGTGGAAACAATAGTGAAAATAACAATATCCGTGGGCGCACCGTCCGGCGTCCGATAGCGGCTTGCTTCGTAATTGGATTCATTTTCTGCCATAGAGACCCTCATCACCGCCGTTCTGTATTTTCAATTCGATAATGTCATTATGACATAATTAAAGGAGATGTCAAGGAATAATTCTAAAATAACGATCCCTCATTCATAATTCGAAAAAACAAGAAGAAATAACCCCGACGCGCTCGCGTTGAGGTTATCTCTTCTTTCAGGCCTACTCCGTCAGTTCCTGCACATCCGAATTTCTAAGGTTGTTTAACGGTTGAAATTTTTTATATCTCTGCTTTTCGATTGAATTAGCTATTCTGGCCATAATCATACAGAAAGTGACTGCGAATATAACAAGACTATAAAAACCGGCGCCAATACCTATGCCCACTCCGCCAACGAATAGGATCATGGCAGCCGAGGTAAGTCCTTTGACCTTCAAGCCGTCTTTAAGGATAACGCCCGCACCTAAAAATCCAAGTCCCGACACGATTTGAGCAGCCAGACGCATCGGATCCATCATCGTGCGCTCAAACGATGCGCTGAACTTCCCTACGCTGTATATGGAAATAATTGTAATCAATGCGCTTGCAACACATACATACATATTGGTTTTCAGGCCGGCAGGCTTGCTTTTGGATTCCCGATCCCATCCGATAATGAATCCGAGAAAAGCGCTAAGAATGATTCGAATGTAGGTTTCGTATTGTTGAGTAAAATGAAGAATTATATATTCTTCGGCCCCATGGTATATATTGTCCAACCACATCGTCTCCCTCGTCCGAAATGATGGCTTCTCGTTACGCTTGATCCACCACTACCAGCAGGGAAGAAAACTGAACCCGATCCTCTCGACAACCCCCTCATTGTCGACAATGAAGGCCGCCTTGGGCTGACTGGCATTCGCCGTTATGGTCAGGTCTGAAATGATATGGCCGCTGCCGTCCAATGTACCGCTGAACAAAGCGATCGGAAGGAACTCCCCGGTTAAATCGATGTCGGCCGTCAGCTGAAAATCGCCGGACGGATTGCTGCGGATTTGCTCCAGGTCTGCCTGGCTATCGATAGAGATGACGGCATCCGCAGTTGCTGCTTGCGGAAATTGAAGGGCTGAAATCATAAACATGATCAAAATAAAGGATAAGAGCAAATGAGCTATTCTCTTTGAACCTTTCATCATATCTCCTCCTGGTCTTCTATAGAACCCGATTCAATCCATATCCAGCCATACCGGTGAGGTAGCCGCGAATTCGCCGTCCTCCTGATAAATCTTCGCAAAATAATAACGATCCTTGCATGGCAGCGAAACCTTGCATGCCAGCGACTTGCCGTTATGCTCGATCGTATGGAGCACCTGTCCATGCTCGCCGATGATCTCCGCCCTGACGATGCGGCTGCGCGTATCGACGCCGAATAGCGCCTTGATATCGATATCAATCGTCTCGCTGCGCGGGATGCGTGATCCCATAATAGCGCCGTTCACCTTGAACCATACCTTCAAATGAAGAGCTGACGTAAAATAAACGCGTTGATGCCGGACGGCGTCGTAGAAATGCTCTCTCGTCAACCGGTCGACCAGAACCGCCGTCCGCAGCGTATTTTCCGTTCCCCATTGCCCGTGATGATTATCCTGATTGCCTGCCGGAGCCACATGCCATCCCTTGTCCAGCGCCATCACATAATAATAGAGTCCGCCAAGCTCTTTCGATTCGATCGTGTTGATTTCGAGCAAATGCAGCACTTCATCCAGCTTCGGATCGTAGGGGGCAAATCCGTCCAGATGGCGGTTGCCGCAGGACCAGGGATGATTCCATTGCTGGATCGAATCGGGATATTGCTTCACTGTTTCGTAGTAGGTTGGAATGTCGTTGTAGTCCGTTTCATAGGCGTTTATAAAAAAGTCCATATTGTACGTGTTCATATGGCCGAACTGGTTGTACCAGGTCGTTTCCGCGCCGAACAGGGCGAGGAAAGCGCCGTCTTCGGTTTTCTTGTCGGCCATCCGCTGAATATCCACCCATTTGCGGCTTTTTTCCCAGTCCAGATAATGATCGTAGAGATTGCTGTGCTCCGTTACAGCCAGAAAATCAAGACCGGCCGTATACCGCGCATAATCGTAAGCATGCTCCGGAACCCCAATCCCGTCCGAAAATCCGGTATGGCTGTGCAAATTGCCAAAATAGATTTCATATTCAGCGTCGGCGGGGGCGGGCAAAGCGCCCGGACAGGGCTTCGGTGCAGGCAATGGCGACCTCTTGACGAACGCCAGCCAATCGATCATCAATTGCTGACCCGGCGCTGCATCTGTAATGACAAGATAAATGTCGTGTACGCCCGTAAGCAGCAGCGGATTGACATGCTCCAGGCGGCAGGCCAGGATGGACCATCGTTTCCATTGCTTAAACAGGACGATTTCGCCTATTTTTTCGCCGTTAAGATCGTCCACTCTTGCTTCCAGAGTGATTTGCTTCGATTTATCCAGATCCGTAAAGCCGAATTGTCCGCGCAGCTGATCCACTCCGGCTTCCGTAAAGTCCACGCTGCGGTAAACCAGATAGCTGGCGATTTCCCCGCCGGCCAGCACACGGTCCCGCTGCCCGGGTTCGATATCGTCAACCTCCGTTTCGGCGAATCCGTATGCATTGTCGAAGGCAAGCGCGGAAAACTTCCCGGGCGAGACTTTATTCGGCGCAGCTTGCCGTATATCCGATTCGTGGCCGTACAATTCAAAATGGCGGATCCTCGCGGTCTCCCCCGTCGAGCAATATGTAACGGTGACCCTGACATAACGGGCCGTTATGGATACGTCGTACCGCTCGCCTCTATCATCGGACACCGTACCGTCTTCCTTCTCGATTACGGTTTGCCAGTTCAAATTGTCCTGGCTGCACTCGACAAAATAATGCGTATAGCCGTCCGGACCGGCAGCTGTGCAAATTGCGATCCGTTCGATGTCGCAGCAATTGCCCAGATCGAGCTTCCACCACTTGTAATAAGGCTCTCCCGCCCAGAATGAATCGTCCCTGCCGTCGATTGCATTGCCCGCTTCGAAGCCTTCGATCTCGTGCTCCGCAGTAGCGAGTTTGCCTTCACTGAGCAGCACGGCCTGCTTGAAATTTTCTTGATCATTGATCTCGCTCATCGCTATTCACCCATTCAACAGTTTTGTCTTAGCCTTTAACGGCTCCCATCATGACGCCTTTTACAAAATGCTTCTGGACCAATGGGTAGAGCAGCAGCATGGGAATGCTCGACACGACGATTACCGCGTATTTCATTCCTTCGACCAACAGCTGCTGCTCAACGAGACTTTCACCATCGCCTCCGGTCATGGAAGCCATATCCTCCTGGATCAGTATGCTTCGGATGACCATCTGCAGCGGCATCCTCCAGTGATCGTCCAAATAAATTAACGCCGGAAAATACGAATTCCAGTGAGCGACGCCGTAATACATCGTCATGACGGCAATAATCGGCATGGACAACGGGAGAATGACGCTCGTAAGGGTCTTAATATTGCCGCAGCCATCGATAAAGGCGGCTTCCTGCAATTCGTAGGGTATGGAGGTTTGAAAATAAGTCCGCATAATGATCAAATTCCATACGCTGACGGCGCTCGGAATGACCATCACCCACAGGTTGTTGTACAATCCGAGCATATTTTTGTAGACCAGATAAGTCGGAATCAGACCGCCGTTAAAGAGCAGCGTGAATGTGAAAATCAATACAAGCACATAGCGGCCTTTGAAATCTTTGCGGGACAGCGGGTACGCGCCCATTGTCGTCATCACGATATTGATGCTTGTCCCAAGAACAAGGTAAATCAGGGAATTTCGATAGCCCATCAAAATATTGGGATTTTGAAATACTTTCTCATAAGCGTTCAGCGTTACATTCTTCGGCAGCAGCCACAGCTCCCCCTTTACGATGAAAAGAGGGTCGCTGAGGGATGCGCTTAGAATATACAGCAGCGGGTATAACGTAACCAGCATAATGACCGTAAGGATCGTATATATCGTAATATCATACAGACGGTCTCCCCGGCCTGCTGTTTTTGCGTATTCCATCGCTCGGTCCTCCCTTTACCATAAACTGGTGCCGCCAACCCTCTTGGCCAATTGATTCACAATAATAATCAGTCCGAAATTAATCACCGAATTGAACAGCCCCACCGCAGCGGAAAAGCTGAACTGCGAGCCGAGCAGGCCCATCTCGTATACATAGGTCGAAATCACGCTGGACGAGGTGTGGTTCAGCTCGTTCTGCAGCAGGTATATCTTCTCGAAGCCGATATCCATGATCGTACCGAACTGAAAAATCAGCATGATGACAGCCGTCGGAATCAAGCAGGGAATCGCAATATGGATCAGACGCCGAAGCTTGTTCGCGCCGTCGATCATCGCCGCCTCGTACAGATGTTTGTCAATGCCGGCCAGTACCGCAATATACAGGACGGAGCTGAACCCCATGTTCTGCCATATATCCGATAACACATAAATCGGTTTGAACATCCCTGGCTCCGTCATAAAATAGATCGGCTCTCCGCCGAACAAGCGGATCACATTGTTCACCAGGCCCGTCGAAGGCGAGAGAAATGCGATAACCATACCTGCCAGCACCACAGTGGATAGAAAATGCGGCATGAAGGTAATGGACTGCACGCTTTTTTTGAACCATTTGCCGCGGACCTCGTTGACAAGCAGAGCGAAAATGATCGGCATCGGAAAGCCGACGAGGATTTGGAAGAAGCTGATCTCGACGGTATTTTTGATCAGCGTCCAGAACTGGTAGTTATGGAAGAAACGAATGAAATGCTTCATTCCGACCCAGTCGCTGTCCCAAATCCCCTTCGAAGCGGAGAAATCCTTGAATGCAATCAGAATGCCGTACATCGGCAAATATTTGATGAGCAGAAAATAAACGACTACCGGCAGCACAAGCAAATATAAATCCCAATTTTTGCGAATAGAGCGAGGCACTAAAACTTTGGAAGCTCCTCCCTCCGAACCTGATGTCATGTGAGCACCCCTTCAGCAATCAGCTATTCGTATAACGGTCGAATGCAGCTTTATAAATGTTCTGCAGGTCATCAAGACCCATTTTCTTCAATTGGCCCACATATTTATCGAACTCGTCGAGGGATGTTTTGCCTTGCACAAATTCCGCGGTGCGCTGGCTGACCAGACCGTAAATATCCGACTCCAGCGTAAGCTTGTCAGCCGACTCTTCGGCTGTAAAGCTGAATGGCGCCCACAGCTCGTCAGGTAAATAAGGTCTCAGTTTCTCCGCCGCAGCTTTGGCCGAAGGCTCGGTCTCCCCGCCTTTGAAATAATCTTCAAGAATGAGGGTAGGCAAGGAACCGCCCGCGTATGGAACATACTTGGAGACGACCTGATCGAAGGATGAGCCCTCGGGGATATTCTCGACGATTTCCGGCAGGAAATCATATTTGCCGTCGGCATTTTTCTGATAAGTCTTGCCTTCCAGTCCCAGGTACAGCATTCTGATCCCTTCGTCGCTATAGAAGTAATCGATCCAGCGCATGGACGCTTCGGGGTATTTGTTCGTTTTGCTGATCATGAAGGCGCCTCTGGCACCGATATGTCCGCGGGCGCTTGTATAAAGCTGGTCTCCATTCGGACCGGCAAGCGCTTTGTCAAGACCGGCAAAGTCGTCCGCGTTCGTATTGGCCCGGGCAATGACATTGCTGAACGAGAAGCTCCCGACCTGATTTTGCTCATTTTTCGCCAGCACGTTCGTGCCGCTGTTTGTGAAAATCTCCTTGTCGATCAAATGTTCCGAATACAGCTTATGCAGGTAAGCCAGCAGCTCCTTGTAGTTTTGGCTGGCGGGGAAGTAGCGCAGCTCTCCCGAATCGGAATCGGCATCCCAGCTGCCGTTCCCCGTGCCCTTGTCGCCAACCCCGAAGGCGCCCTGCAATACCAGCATAATGTCGTCGAGAGAATCGGCCGTGAGCGGAACTTCATCCTGTTTCCCATTGCCGTTCGGATCTCCGTCGCGGAATGCCTTCAATACGTCGTACAGCTCGTCCGTCGTCGTCGGCATCTGTTTGCCAATCTTCTTCAGCCAGCTCTCATTGAGAAACAGCTTTTTCGTAATCTCGATGCTCGGAGAATCGGTGAGGTTTGGCAATGCGTAGATACTGCCGTCCGCAGTAGCAATTCCTTTTTTTACATCCGGATACTTCTCCATGACCGCTTTGAAATTCGGCGCATATTTGTCGATTAGATCGTTTAATTTGAGGAAGGAGCCGTCTGCGCCGTATTTGTCGATATCATTGTCTGGCATTTTCGTTCGGAAGAAAATATCCGGAAGCTGGTCACTGGCGAGCGCCAAATTTCTTTTTTCCGTTATATCCGCACTCGTATTTTCATCCCAGTCGATATGGATGCCGGTCATCTTCTCGTATTCCTGCCAGACCATGATGTCATTCCATTCCGTCGGCTGTGCCGGGCTTAACAAGACCATAGCGGACAGCGTAATCGGCTTGTTCACGATCGGAAGCCCCGTTTCATTCAGCGGGTCCGCGTTGCCCGTTCCTGAGCCGGAAGCGGGTGTATTCGTACTCGTATTCGTCTCGTTGGACGGAGATAAGTCATTCTCGCTGCAGGCGGTCAGCGAAGCAGCTACAATCACAATCAGCAGTAGGATAACCATGACGCTGGATAAAGCTTTTTTCAAGCAAATACCTCCTAGTAGATTGGTTTGTACTCCTCGGATCAACTTTAAAGTCTGAATTATACAAATTTTCACAATATTCTGATATTAATGCTTATTACTATCGCGATTGGACTGCCCCGGCAATCTGTGTTCTCTATGATATTTCTGCAAAGAACTCCCCCTTCCACTTTGTTTCTCCAAAGCTATATTCAGAAAAATCCGGCCGTTCTATGAACGACCTGGATTTTATCATCCCCGAAAACCGGTCTTCGTCGATCTACCGTCCGTCCGTATGCTCCGAATATGCGCCGTCGTAGTGCGCTTTTTTTCTCAACGTTTGCTTATACTTGTATTTGTAAGTATCACTGCGGATATAGCTTTCACAGTATTCGACGGGTCGGTTCTGGGCTGTCGTCACCCGCGTAAGATGCAGGACGGCCGTGTTTTTCTTAAGCTGAAGCAATTTTGCGATATCGGCCGGGCAATTAACGGCTTCGGACTCCACCTCAGCCTCCTCCGCCATCAGTCCCGAACAACGGAAAATCGTGAAGTACAAACCCTCCTTCTCCAGCTGCTCCTCATCCGCCCCCTCCATGAGAGAGCAAGGTGTATACGCCCTTTCCCAGGCAAACAACTCGCTGCCGATTAACCGCAGTCGCGTAATTTCATATACACTATCGGTGTCGGATATGCCGAATATTTGCTGCAAGGCACTTGTGGGGCTGCACTTCTTGAAACTGAGAAGCTGGAAATTGGAAGACAATCCTTCCTTCTCAATTTCGTGAGATAAGCTGTAAGTGCTCGAGAGCTCGTTCACGAATTTGGGCAATGATACAAAGGTACCTTTGCCCTGCTTTCGGACCAGATAGCCTTCCTGCACCAATTCCTTGAGCACTTCCCGCACTGTAATTCGGCTGACTCCATATTCGTCGCACAGCTCCCGCTCGCTTGGAATTTGGGAGCCCGGGGACCAGAATCTGTTTTCGATTTTTTCGTGCAGTTTGCTGCGCAACTGATATTGCAAAGTCACCGGCAATGATTCATCTAACACAACCATTCCTCCATAAAATTTTGATTTCAGGCAAGGTATATATCCTTTGGTATTTCTCTTTAGGTGGTTATAACAATATACCCTCTTTAACTGGTTATAACAATATACCAAAGCAATAAACCTGTCAATCCTTATCACGTATAATAAATCTTGTTATTTTGTAAAGAAGATTGCTTGTTTATTTCGGGAGACCGCTGCGTGCCCCAACCAAATTCAGGAATTATCTGTAATAAAAGAGGGATAGCTTACCAATTGTAAGCAAATCAATGATTGATACACTTGTATCCGCTTACATCGAGTTTTATTCGGTTTGTCAATTCGATGATTCTATTCCTATAATAATAACACTTGATGACATATAATCTGACATAATAAAAACAAAATTTCATATTATGGAGGTGAAGAGTTCAGTTCCGGCCTTTTCGATCCCGTTTCCTTGTTTTCATGTAAGAAAAACTACATATCATGGAGGAATGAAATTGAAAAAAAAACTTTTCACGCTCACTGCCATTATTTTGATTGCCCTCGTGCCTCTATCCTCGGTTTCATTTGCCGCTCCCGCCATGACATTCAAGATTGAAGAGGCGACTGTCGCTGACATGCAGTCTGCAATGGCATCGGGAAAGTTGACCTCTGTCGAGCTTGTTTCCATGTATTTGGAACGCATCGCAGCCTACGATAAAGAAGGCCCGAAGCTGAACTCTGTTCTCGAAATCAATCCGGATGCCCTGGCCATAGCGGAAGCGCTTGATGTTGAACGGGCCACGAAGGGACAACGCGGACCGCTTCATGGCATCCCGATTCTGCTCAAAGATAATATTGATACCGGTGACAAGCTGCACACAAGCGCCGGTTCCCTGGCCCTCGCCCATTCGTTCGCCCCCGACGATTCCTTCGTGGCCAAGCAGCTGCGCGAAGCCGGAGCCGTCATTCTGGGCAAGGCCAACATGACCGAATTCGCCAATTATAAGACAAGAGGCATGCCGGGCGGATACAGCTCCCGCGGAGGCCAGGTGCTCAATCCGTACAAACCGGGCGTCTTCGGCACCGGCGGCTCCAGCTCCGGATCAGGTGTTTCGGTATCCTCCAATTTGACCGCGATCGCGATCGGAACCGAAACCTCGGGTTCCATTCTGAGTCCCGCCTATAATAATTCGGTTGTCGGCATCAAACCGACAGTTGGTCTTGTCAGCAGGGACGGGATCGTCCCGCTTGCCCATAGTCAGGATACGGCCGGCCCGATCGCCCGCACTGTGGCGGATGCCGCCGTTCTCCTGGGGGCCCTGACAGGCGTGGATGACAAGGACCCTATCACCTCCGCCAGCGTGAATAAATCCTATTCGGACTACACGCAATTTTTGGATATTGACGGGCTGGAGGGCGCACGCATCGGGATTCCGAGAGAATACTATTACACATCCGGAATTACGGATGAAGAGAAAGCCATATTTGACAAAGTGGTAGCAGACTTGAAGGCACAAGGCGCCGTTATCGTCGATTATGCGAATATCCCTTCAGCCAATGAATTAGCCCAGTTCAGCTCATCCGTCTTCATGTATGAATTCAAGGGGGATATGAATGCTTACCTGAGCAGCCTGGAGGCAGACTCTCCGATGAAGACATTGACGGACATTATTGAGTTTGACAATAAGAATTCCGTGGATAACCTGAAATACGGCCATACGCTGCTGACGGATTCCGACGCTACGAGCGGAACCTTGACGGAATCGCAGTATATCCGGGATCGTCTCAAGGACTTGCGTTTGTCCCGGACCGAGGGCATTGACTTTACCATGAACAAACACAACCTGGATGCGCTGCTCTTCCCGAATACCCGGAATGCGGGCATTTCGGCAAAAGCCGGATATCCATCGATCACTGTTCCGGCAGGCTACACGAAGGAAGGCAAACCGGTTGCCGTTACCTTTGCGGGTATGGCTTACAGCGAGCCGACTTTGATTAAGGTGGCCTATTCGTTCGAACAGGCTACCCATTACCGCGTCCCGCCTGTGCTGAAATAAGGCTGGAGGAATCAGCTCCGCCTCCCTTTGGAGGCTGAAGCCAAGTCTTTATGTCCAAACCCCGGAATCTTCGGATTCCGGGGTTTTTCCTGCGAATGCCCGCAATCGATAAGAAACAGGAGCGAGTGAATAAGATGACTTACGAACAGCGCCCCCTTATTATAAAATGAGCGGAAACGCCAAGAAAGCCATTCCACTGCTTTCGGTACGGTAACGGACAAGTTCGGCGAAGCCTCCACCGTCATAACGGAGGTCTGAAATAGCTCTTATTTGACGGTGAACGTACCTTTGAACCGTCCGTCGCTCAGCGCGAAATTGTAGACTCCGGGCAGGGGCTTGTTGAACACAAACAGATTGTCGCCCTGTTTTAAAGGAGCGTCGATATTCAAATCCTGCGAGATCAATCGGAGGTTATTGCCGGCGCCAGACTCGACATGAAGCACCGCTTTAATCATAGAGCCCGTTGCAAAATCGGTATTTTGAGGATTGAATCCGGTCGTGTTTACTGTAATTTGCGCCATCTGAAGGTTATTGTCTTCATCATATGCGGCCTGCTGCGATTTCTTGAGGCCCAGTTGTCCGACCGAAATCCGGTCCTGATTAACAAGGATAAGTGCTGCCATCACGACAACGACAGCGCCCAGCAGTCCTGTCGTCCATACCGGCAGCTTCCGCGGCTGATTGCCTTCAGTAGTCGGCAGCTTCTTTCGCGGCGGTTTGGCGGCTTGCCAATCCATCGCTTTTTGCAGCAGCACAAGCAAAATAATGTATACGACATCGACGGCAAACACGACTTTGCCGGACGAGAAGAACAGCAATCCTAAAGTTACGGAAGCAAGCGTCCCGATACTTCCGAGCAGAGCCGCCTGTGCGGAGAACAGCAATCCGTAACGTATGCCGCTTAAATATCCGAGCACCCAGGCGCAGCATAAGGAGAAGGCCATCGATATTGCCAGATTGTATTCAAAAACCTGTATGGAGACGATGCCGACCGACGCGCTTGCCAGAATGTTCAGGACGGCAGCGATCAGCTTCGCCGAAGCTTGCGGCATGCTTTCTCTGCGCCGCCTGATTAATAACAATAGATAACCTGCTGCCAGCCAAATGATCGCCAGGCTGCTAATACTGAGCACCATGTATTTGTCCTCCTCTGGTTGCCAGAGCCCATACGTTTAGATTTTCGAAGCGAAATCCCAATCCGGATATACATACGGCACTTCCGGAGCCGCAGCCGGCTTGATGGAATCGATATTAATCTTGATGACCTTCAGACCGTCGAAGACCGTCTGGCCAATCGTTCCCGTGATGGAAATCCAGCTGTCGTCCTTGTACTTGGCCGCATCGGCAGACTCCGCAATGATTCCATATGGAGAAATATCCGCTATGCAGTGGGTCATCGCCATTCTCCCGACAATAAACTGGTTCCCGGCCAGTCCCTTCTGACGGTATACAAAACCCGAGATCGTTATCGTCCTGTCCTGGAAGTTATCGACAAAGGTATTCATCGCCTGAAGCTTCTCGATAAACCACTCGTCCTTCATCTCAATAACATCCTGCTGATACAGCAGGATTCCAAGCTTCGCGTAATCTTTATTGTACACGTCTGTTTTGAACAATTGCTTTAAAACAGGATCGGCATCGCCGTCCAACTCTACCAGCTCTGCCGGAGCTCCACCCGCAGCCGCGCCGCCGCCGAGATTCATTCCCTTGTTTTTGGCAAGCGAGCCCGCAAGCGCTGTATTGGGCAGCAGTCCGCCGAATACAAGCGGAAGCACAAACAGTCCGTAGATTATCACATTTTTGAGCAGAGAACGCGGAGGCTCATGAGTATGCCCGTCATGATCATGGTCATGCCCGCAGTCGCAAGCGGCTGCAGGGTTACGAATGGACATGACGGCCAAATACCATTGGAAGCCCGCCATAATCAACAGCCCTCCCGAAGCTATATCCACATAAATGATGAGATGGGGCGCAATGTAGAGCAGGATATTCCCGGAAAACACCAGATATAAAATCAACGCCGAGAAGCCTGTCATAATGAGTGCCTTTAAACCGTGATGCAATAAATTCCATTGGTATTTCATCTGATCCCCCTCACTTCAGCACCCAGGCTTCAAGCGCCCATGAACCCGCATAGACAAATACGAATACGAGGGAAGCCAGCATCAGGACGAACTTCGTTTTGAATACCGCCAGCATCATCAGCAGGCTTTTAAGATTTAACATGGGTCCGAATACCATAAATGCGACAAGCGCCCCTTTGGAGAACGTCGTCATGAAGGATTGCGCAACGAACGCATCTGAAGTCGAACATAAAGAAAGGATAAAACCCAAGCCCATCATGAACAGGTTGGAACTCCCCTGGACATGCCCTAAAGCGAGCAAGCTGTTCTGCGCAACGAAAGTTTGAAGCAATGCTACCAGCATCGCGCCAAACATCAGATACTTGCCCATGTCAAAAAACTCGCTTACCGAATGCCCCATTAAATCTGCCAGCTTGCTCCGGGCCGGGGAATGAGCATGGTGATGGGCATGATCATGGGCGTGATTGTGAATATGGGTATGATCGCTATGGTCGTCGTTATCCTGATCCTGATGATGATTCTGCGATCCGCTTCCTCTCAGCACGTCCGTCCGCACATAGCGGTATACGATCAACCCGACGACAAGCGCCACGGCTAAAGCAAGTCCCATCCGGGCCCAAACGATTTCCGGGCGGCTGCGAAAAGCCGTCCAGGTAGACCAGAAGACGATGGGATTCAGGATCGGTCCGACCAGAATAAAAGCTGACGCTGCATGAAGGGGCATCCCTTTTCGAATCAAATTCCTTACTGCCGGAACCATTCCGCACTCGCAAATGGGGAAAATGATCCCGATGAGTCCTGCCACAAGTATGCCCAGCAGCGGATTTCTTGGAATCAATCTGCGGATGAATGCGTCCGAAACATAAACCTGAAGAACAGCGGAAACAAGCACGCCGATCAGGATAAAGGGCAGCGCCTCCAATATAACGCTGACAAACAAGGTTTTAAATATTTGCAATCTGGGCTCTCTCAAGGCTTCTCCCGGTGTATGGCTCGAGAAGTAATAGAGAACGCAGATTACGGAAAGAAACAAGACTGCAAACAACCCTGCGTTCGATTTGCGCGGTTGTGTCTGAGCAGCAGCTTGGTGCAATCGTATCCCCTCCTGGGCCGCTTCCTGCCTTATCCTGTGAACGCCCGTTCAAACAGCCATACTCCACCTAGAACAAGCGCCACTCCGGAACCTGCAAGAACATATTGTCTGGCATATTTATAACGGTGAAGCAGAGCCAATAACGGAATCAACACCGCGACAATGGTAATTTGAACCGCCTCGATTCCCAGATTAAAACTGATCAAATCAACCGCCATTTCTTTCTTGGGAATGTCCATTTCTTTGAGAATATCAGCGAAGCCCATACCATGAATGAGCCCGAACAAAAAGGTCAGCACCCAGCGGTGCGATACGTTTTGGCGGATGATATTGTCGAGCGCGACATAACAGATGCTCAGGGCGATGCCCAGCTCAACCAGCTTCGGAGATACATGAAGAATTCCGAGAACGGTTAAGGTTAGTGTCAGGCTGTGCGCAAGCGTGAAAGCCGTAATCATCGTTGCATACTGCTTGAAGGTTTGCCGCGCGATCAGCAGTGAGAATAGAAACAACAGGTGGTCGTAGCCGCCGAGAATGTGGTGCATCCCAAGCGTAAAGAAGGAGAACCATCCGGACATGGCACCGCCGCCGTTTTCGGATTGTTCCGATGCAGCAGCAGGATCAGCTGGCGCAGCATCCGCTTGCTCGCTTAGATTCTGCGGCAATCCGGAATATTCTGCATCCATCAGCTGCAGCACCCAGGTGCGGTTGTTGGCCGATAAGGCCGATGTGCTTTTCTGCGTTCCATAGTTGACGGTCAGCAAATCCACATAGTTGGTTTTACTATCCTCCTTGTACAAATTATCCGTTAAGGATATCGACTGGGAAGCAGTGACAGGCGGATATATGACAGTGAGAGCCATCTTGGAAGCATCTCCCTGACGGATCAGCACGAAGCTTTCAATCTCAGACCAGGCTTGCGGCTCGCCTCCAATTTTGAGAATAATGTTTTTTTGAAGGAAATCCAGCATCTTATTTTTTACAGCATCGAATTCCCCTTCATCCAGCATCTTATTGTCGTCGATGTCGCCGGCAGCCAGCTCAATAACAGACAATTCATCGAGAGAAAAGGTCATTTCCGTTTGTTCTTTGGTTAAATTAAGGGTGTTATAGGCTGCACTGTAAGCATGGGCATTTGCCACTTCTTTGAAAGGAAGCACGGATAGGGCAAAAGCAGCCAGGAAGATCAGCGTGATTCGAATAGCTCTGGTTGGGCGTACAAGCATGATTTTCCTCCAGGGTTGAGGGTAGATTTGATAGAAAAGGAGGATACCATTCTTTCGAATGGCATCCCCTTGAAACTACGTCGCCCTTTATTCCTTTATTACGTTATAAATGACTTGTGCTGCCTCCGCGCGCGTTGACTCGCCCTTCGGAGCAAACTCGCCTGATGCGCGGCCTTTGATCAGTTTAAGATTGGCTGCAGCCTTGACATAATCGGCCGCCCAAGGAGAAACCTTGCCCATATCTTTGAACGCAGTTTCTGCATTGGCTTCCGGCTTGGCATCATGGAGCAGCTCGTAAGCCTTCATCATCATAACGACCATCTCTTCCCGGGTGATCGATCCGTTCGGGTCAAAGACCGTTTCACTCCTGCCTTTTATGATACCTGCCTTATAAGCCTCACTGACTGCATCGGCATACCAAGCGTCCGATGCCACATCCGTGAACCTAATGTCCGTTTTCTCCGTGAGTTTCAATGCTTTCACAAGCATCATTGTAAACTCTGCACGGGTAACTGTTCGGCCAGGCTCGAAGGTTGCAGCGCTCGTGCCGTTAATGATTTGCTTGGCGATGAGTTCCTGCACAACACTGTAGGACCAATGAGAAAGCGGCAGATCCACAAATGATTTGCTGATCTCAAGAACGGCGTATTTACTGAAGTGGCTGATTTGGGCTACAAACTCGCCATTCGCATATTGTCCGCCGATATACTCCAATGCTCCGCTGTCGGAGATGTAATATATTCCCGCCAATTTCGGATTAATGCGTGCATCAGCCTTCAACCGGATGGTAATCGGCTGATCGAATTGAGACAGCTTGACCATGTTCCCGCCAGCTGAAGTGATAGACAAGCTCAATTCGTATATTTGTCCCGACAGCTTGACGACGGAGCTGCTGGAATTTCCGCCTTGCTTGAGAACAGCTGACGCTTCTTCGCTGCTGAGCGGTTTTAATGTCAGCGATATTGAACCGTCCTGCAATTCCGAAGCGGTGAGCTTGCCCTCAAGCTGCTTGATAACGGCCGATGGAATGCTGAGCGTTATCTCATCAGATGCTACTTCGAGCGGCTTGTCTCCCAGCAATTCTGCCGAATTGGACGGCAGCTTGACTTCGGTTATCGTCGAAGCAATCGACACTGTCCCGCTGTCCTTCAGCTCGTCACCCAAAACCGTCTTCGTCGTTCCATCCTCAGTCACAGGCTCAGTGCTTGAAGGCGGCTGAGTACCTGAATTCGGATATTGATACGGAATATCGGTTTTCGCCGGTACCGTCACTTCAATCGTGACCGTATCCGCGCTCGTGCTGTCCGCGGTCTTCGTGACCGTCAGCACCACGTCCACTTTCGTCTCCGCTGCCGGTGGCACAATCGTGCCGTCGGTTCCGATGACGCCCGTATTGCTTGAGCTCTTAATCGCTACCGTGAAGCCGCTTGGAACATTTGGCAGCGTCAAGGTCGTCGCATCCTTCACAGGTGCGTCGATGCTGGTCAGCTCCGCTGCTATTTCTGCCGTGGTTGGACTTGGGGCGGCTGTTTTCGCCGGTACCGTCACTTCAATCGTGACCGTATCCGCGCTCGTGCTGTCCGCAGTCTTCGTGACCGTCAGCACCACGTCCACTTTCGTCTCCGCTGCCGGTGGCACAATTGTGCCGTCGGTTCCGATGACGCCCGTATTGCTTGAGCTCTTAATCGCTACCGTGAAGCCGCTTGGAACATTTGGCAGCGTCAAGGTCGTCGCATCCTTCGCAGGTGCGTCGATGCTGGTCAGCTCCGCTGCTATTTCTGCCGCGGTTGGACTTGGGGCGGCCGATTTCGCCGGTACCGTCACTTCAATC
>NZ_JBWDNQ010000057.1:0-2780 GCF_056269285.1 Paenibacillus sp. JT31N11 | reverse complement strand
TCCTGGATGATGGGATTTAAAGGGCTATGACCCGTTGCGTACTCCCATCGTACCGAGGCGCTCGTTTTTTTGCAAAGCGGTAATTTAACGCTCTACAGGAATGCTATCGTAATCCGTTAGCTTAATGAAGGCTGCCAGAACTTTAGCTCGGCAGCCTTCAAGGTTGTGGAGCAATCTTCCTCCTTGGTGGTCTCACCCACTGACTCGGGTAACCTTCCGCACTCCGCACGCAGTATGTAATTAAAGCCTAAAATTTCGCCCTACTTGTAATACGGTTCCCCTTAACGGACCTAACGGCGAAAAAAGAAAGGAGTGCTTCGGCAGCTCCTTTCGAGCTTTTAAGTAGTGATTCTATAGATGTCTTAACTTTTCCGGATTTGCGACAGTATAAATCGCTTCGATCTTATGATCTCGATAAGCAAAAGAATAAACATATTGAATCCCTTCATCCAAACGAATGCGGATTCCGGGGAGCCCATTCACCATGAGGAACGAGTACATAAATTTACCCGCATGCATGTTGATCACATTCTGATGAAGCTTCAGCACTTGCTCAAACCCGACAACAGGTACTTGTGCCGCGCTTACTTTGCCTCCGCCGTCCGAGTAGAGCACAACATTCTCGCTAACCAGTTCAAGAAGCTTCGTCGTATTTCCTTGCAACAGCGAATTCACAAACTCTTTAATCTTATCCTCCGCAATGGAAACCGACGGTTGTTGGTCCGGGTCGAAATGGATGCTTTTTTTGGCGCGGTGGAAAATTTGCCGGCAATTCGCACTGCTTTTCCCGACGATATCGGCAATCTCTTCAAACGAATAATGAAAAATCTCTCGAAGAAGAAAAACCGCCCTTTCCATTGCACTCAATTGCTGCAGAAGCAGAAGATAAGCCGTGGAAATCGACTCCGACCGCAAATACCTATTAGATGGATCGTTGTCCGAAGCCCCTTTTTCAATCAGGGGCTCCGGAAGCCATGGACCGACGTACATTTCCCGCTTTTTGGCTGACGAGCGCAACAGATCCAGACAACGATTCGTTACGATCTTGTATAGGAATGCCCTTTCGTTTCGGATTGTCCCGACGTCGGACAGTCCGTCATAGCTCAAAAAAGCATCTTGTACGATATCTTCCGCATCCATGACGCTGCCGAGCATTCGATAGGCTAACGAAAACAGCTCTGTTTTATAACGTTTATACAATTCCTCTATGCTCATAAAAGGCATTCCTCTCCTTACCCTCAAGGGAGAGCATGTGTTGTATGGCTCTTTTGGCGCTTGCCGTCGCGGCATCAACCAATACTTCACCGTGCGACGCCCATTCTCCTGCTACATATAATCCTTGTATTTCCGGGACAGCGGGTCCGGGATTCTCAAGACGTTTCATATGCATAAAGTCGTGACAAACCGTCAGTTTAGGAAGATATTGCTTGACAATCAGTTCTTCCCGCCATCCCGGCTGCATCAAATCCAACACACCTTCCAGTTCATGCAAATCTTTATCCGGGTCCGTTTCTTTCCCTTGGTACTTAATGAGCGATATGACTTGCGCGCCATCGTCGCTTAGATAAGCCGCACGCGATTGATTGGTAAAAAGCACGGTCTGATCGATCCCGTATGCAAATTGTTGTTTAGGCTTGGGTAGTCGTTTCAAGGCCACGTCCAGGCAAGCCGCGGTAATCTCAATCGCTTGTTCTTTCCAGGTATGAAGGGCGGTTTTTTCTGCAGAGGGCACCAACTCATTTGCGATAGAAGGCGATGTGGCAAGGACAACATGGAGCGTATCGAGTTTCGTTCCGTCTTCACAGAGAACCTGCCGCACGATCCCGCCCCGGGTATCGATGGACGAGACTTTGGTATTTGTTTCAAACCGCACTCCCAGATCGGTTGCCTTTTGCCGCAATTCCTCGATCAATTCACCCCAGCCACGATCCAGGTACAACACGCCTTTAAGGGCATTCTGCAGTTGTTTCAATACTGGACCCGCAGCTGGCAAATCCGGCCCGACCACATAACTGGCGGCACGAAGTAACGAATAAAAGATATTGCGCACCATGGGATCTCGCAAATTCCCTTCGACCCATTCGCGGACACTGATCCGATCAAATCGACGAGTATCCGCTTTTAAAAGTTTCATAAGACAGGAAGCAAACTCCATCTTTCCTTTCCAAGACAACAGCGGGGTCGTAAACAAGGATTTCATATCCGAAGGCAAGGTGTTCAATTTCCCTTTCCAAATGCCATAGGCATCACTCGAAGGTTGCTTTCCTTGCAAGGTCAGTCCCAATTCCCGGAAAGTCGCGTACGCATCTCCCGTATACAAGGCATGCGCGCCCAAATTGAAGTAAGCTCCTTTTTTCTTGTTGGAAACGGCTCGGCCGCCTAAGCGATTCTGTTTTTCAACGACCATGGTTTGTTTCCCGGCTTTAGCTGCGTAAATTGCTGCGGTTAAACCCGCAATTCCTCCACCAACCACGACCACATCAACCTTTTGCATCGTTCATCATCCCTTCGCAATTTTACCTGTATGACGGGCAAGGGATGTGAAGTGTGACAGAAAGCAAAAAAAAATTAAGTTACGAAGGAACAGTTCATGCAGACATTTCGAAAACGCCGTTCAGAGAACTGCCGGTTAATGGAGCAACTGCCGTAGGCAACTGCTCCATAATGGGTTCAACTATCGTACCCGTTCGTATTATGAGGTCACCAGATCTTTCTGGTGGACCTCATTTTTGTGTGGTCGTAAGATAGCGATAGCCGGGGATTGAACGTTCGTGCCCGTG
>NZ_JBWDNQ010000058.1:0-2736 GCF_056269285.1 Paenibacillus sp. JT31N11 | reverse complement strand
CAACCTCCACCGTGACCAGCATTAGTATAGCAAACTAATCTTGTTTCAACATTAAGTCCATATAATCCATTAAAAAGACTTTTAGCCCAACTGTCCCAATTTGCACCTTCCTACCCCGATCGCTAATGTGAGTCAACAGCTGAAGTAATTCACGGATAGTAGCTAGCTGATTATAATCAGGCGTATTAGAATCGAAACCTATAAGAAGGTAATCCGTTGAGACTTGAAAAAAATTGGACAACGCAATCAAACTCTCGCCGCCCGGGAAACTTATGTCTTTCTCCCATCGATTCATAGTACCCGTTGCACTCTCGATCGCAGCTTCTACAGCAGCCATCGACTTTCTCCCAGCGCCCAGCAGTGAGTTGCTTGTGCTACATGACTTTCCTTCGCGATATCTATACCCACAACAAGGTGAGATGTAGATATTCTTTCAATGCGTTGATTTTGTCCGGCTGATTGCTTAACCTTCATCGTAAGAGCGCCTCCTTGATAGTGTTGGGTTATTAGACCTTTCGACAAACCCATCATACAGAGGCGCTCCTTTTTTGACAAAGGCCAATTAGCCACTTTCGTGAGCCAACCCCATTAGCTCTGTAATACAAGAGCGCCGATCCATAGGATCGGCGCTTGTCCGTTTACAGTTGTTGTTCACTTACTTATTGCGGTGCTGCTGCAGACACACCGTTCAGCCAATCCGCGATATCCGAGATAACTTGATCCGGAATATTGCCAGGAATGGCGTACTCGGCGCCTGTTGATGGCTGGTCAACGGATACGAAGAAGTGATTCAGCTTCGGATATAATTTGTAGGATACGTCCGTTCGTCCGGCCAGCGCCTTTTTCCAGCCATCCAACTGGTCGGGACCGACCTGGGCATCGTTCTTCCCCTGCATGATCAACATTGGCGTTTCCTGATCCTTGGCGAGCTCTCCAGCGTAATAATTGCGGAAATCGAACCACCAGACCGGATTTTGCACGACGAAATTTTTGGGAATATTGGCGACGGAATATTGTGGATCCTTCAGCAGTGCCATCTGCTGTTCCCATATTTGTACCTGCTGTTCCAGCGCATCGGTCGGTTGTCCCGCCTGCTTGGCGCGTTCCGCCGCTTGTTGGTACTGAGTAAGGAGTAGATCCTCCAACGGTTCCGAGGGGCCAGCCATGACGATTGCGCCGGCGATGGAGTCAGTACTGTCCTGCTGCACGATGCGCGGAACGAGCATTCCGCCCTGGCTGTGGCCCAGCACGAATATTTGTGCGGCATTCACTTCGGGTTGCTGCTGCAGGACCTTTACCGCCGCCAACGCATCGTCCACCGATTCATCCTTTACGGTAAACTGCGGATTCAGCGCGCTTTTAAGCGTATGCTCATAGGTCCGTTTATCAAATCTTAGCACGGCAATATGTTGGGCCGCCAGACCGGCCGCCAGATCACGGAACGGCTTGTAAGCGCCGGTCGACTCATCCCGATCCCCCGTGCCAGAGCCATGCACGAGAACTACAGCGGTGAAAGGCCCTTCCCCTTTCGGAAGGGTTAACGTACCTGGCAGCGAATGCTCCCTTTCGCCGACAACGACTTGCCGCTCCACGTATTGCGCCGGGTTATCGTAGGATGGTTTCTGATAAGCGCCGGATGGCAAATAGGGCAAATACAAATCATCGATTTTCCCGGTGTCGTCGAAACGGACGATGATACCGAAAGGCGTCTGCTGCGGTGTAGCGTAACCGAGCATCGCATTATTATGCACCGCTGTCTCCTCTTGATCGAGCATAAGCAATTGAGCCGGAGAGCCGTATACGGAAGTATTGCCGACCCAGTACGTCTGCAGCAATTGCTCCGGTAGCTGCTGCTGCAATCGCTCGTTCATCATCGCTCTCGCATCTTCAAACTGGCCTGTCTGCAGCAAGTGTACGAAATAGCTGCCACGCGTCTTGACATCTTCCAATCCAACGAGGAGACCGTCTTGCGGATCCCAGTCCACGTCAACGTCGAATGCTTGTCTGATCATGCTCAGCGGTACGAGCATTTGGCCGCCCGACAATTCCGCCTTGCTGTCCATCGTCCGCGCTTGCCGATTCACAAGGGCGGTATCAGCGCCAATCGTGATCGCAAGCTCCACCTGGCCACGAGTGACGACCGCTTGCCGATTGACCGCATTCCAATTCACGACCGCGCCGATCGATTCCGCAACTGTCCTGAACGGCACCTTCTCTGTTTCGTCACCCCCCCTGCACCCGTAGCCCAAGCCTGCAAAGGCAGCAAAGTTAAAAGTACCAACGTTGCTCCCGCAGTACGCAATTTTTTTGTCTGTCCCATTGTCGCCATCCATGGTCACCTCAGATTGATTAATAGTTTGAATGTTATATACAGACTATAACAGATAGAACATAAAAATCAAGAAAAAAAACCCGTTCCGTCAAGAAATGAGCCTGCATCATTGACAAAATTTTGTCCAACGCTCCGTTTGCGCAACCAGAACAACAGCTGCCAGCCGCTGCGATCTGTTCCTGCTCTTTGCACTATCAGTACCCGTTACTTTAATGACCTGATTGTTGAGCTATCGTACCCGTTAGCGTAATGCCGTATTGAACAGAAAAATTGAATCAATGTCTTTGACACTTATATTGATTACGATATAAAAAATCAACCGGAATTTGATTAACGTTCTACCAGCCCCCGCCATTAATCCATGGTCCCCAGCCGCCAATTTCTGTCACTACGTCTTCTCTATA
>NZ_JBWDNQ010000059.1:0-2620 GCF_056269285.1 Paenibacillus sp. JT31N11 | reverse complement strand
AGAGGGGATGCACAGTATAGCTCTCGGGATCACAGTCCCACGGGCACGAACGTTCAATCCCCGGCTATGGCTATCTTACGACCACATAAAAATGAGGTCCACCAGAAAGATGTGGTGACCTCATAATACGAACGGGTACGATAGTGGAGGGGATTGCTACGCGGCAGCTCCTCTTTTTTATTATAAAGTAACGGGGAGGATTGTTGAGGTATATACGTTCAATATCCTGCTTTCGTGGTATTCTTTAATAAAGATTTTCCTTTGTAAAGGAGCGATGAAAAACGTCTTTATTATCGAGCAAGGCCCAAAATAAATCCGTAATGATTCATTACTACGATTCAATTAATAAAACGAATCAGGATTTGGCTCCGCTAATTGTTTGTCCTGGTTTATCAGAAACAGCAGATGAATATATTGATTTACTCGAAGCAGTGTTACCAAGAAGATGTATAATATTATCATTTCGAGGCAGGGGGAAAAGTGATACTCCTGATTGCGGGTACAACCTTTCTGATCATGTTTCTGATATTCAAGCGATAGTAAAGCATACCGGAATAAAGTCTTTTCATTTGTTTGGCTACTCACGTGGCGTTTCATACGCTTTAGGCTATGCTCAGAATCACTGGGAACGACTGAAGTCAATGGTCTTGGGTGACTATCCTCCAGAGCATCGGGAAATGGATCCAGATTGGCCTGAAGAATATATAAACAACTATCTGATTCCATATAACCGAAGTGATTTTATTCGTCCAAAAGCAGTTATTGGCATTCAACGGGAGTCAGCACAGATCCGTTTAGAATTTGAATTGGAAATCCCAGTATTAGTAGCAAGAGGGCTTCTTAAAGATTCTCTAGTTAAGGATACCGACTTATATCGATACAAAATAATGTATAGTGATTTAATGATAAAGGAGTATTCACAATCAGGACACGACATAAAAGAAAAAGAGAAAGAGCAATTTTTCAAAGATATAGTCAACTTTTTAGATCGTAATGATTGAATAGGGGTTGTTCAACTATTGGTGACTTTTGATCTAAGATCTTTCTGCCACTGTATGAGCCAGTCGTCATAAAGCTAACGGGTACGATAGCTGAATCAAGACACGCAGCAGCCGGCAATCACGATCGGCTGCTTTTTCCGTTATAGTAACGGGAGTTCGCGCTATCTTGTGAAGGATATTTATGGGGAATACCGAATGGTTTAACGAAACCAATAACAATTCAAGAAGTGAGGAAGAAAATGAATATAGTACTTGTAGGGATGTCTGGTGCTGGTAAAAGCACTTTAGGCGTGTTGCTTGCAAAAGCCTTAGGAATGGATTACGTGGATACGGATATTGTCATTCAGCAACATGAGGGTAGGTTGTTACAAGAGATAATTGATAATGAGGGTTTCGAAAAATTTATGCAGATCGAAGAAAAAACTGTGTCTGAATTGCAATTAAAAAATTGCATTATATCTACAGGTGGAAGCGTTATATATTCAGAAAAGGCCATGAATGTCCTTAAACAGGATGGTCAGGTCATTTATTTACATGTCCAATATGAAGAGATTAAGAGAAGACTAATAAACGTAACAACCAGAGGCATTGTTATAAAGAAAGGCAATAGTCTTAAGGACGTTTACGAGGAAAGATATCCTCTATACAGAAAGTACAGTGATAAAACCCTCGATTGCTTAAATAAGGATATAGAACAATGTGTAGGTGAAATTATAGAACTAATACAAGAAAGTCATGGTGATCATTGAGCTAACGGGTACTATAGTTCAATGAACGAAGGGTTGCCGTATGGCGGCCCTTCGTTCAGTTAACGAAAATAAGTATCAACGAATAATAAAATTAAGGGGCGCAGTAGTATGGAAACAAAAAATATAAAAGTTCAATTAATCAAGACTGATGTAAATATTAAAGTAGGGGATCTTGTTTTGTACGAGGAATCACCACATAATCCAGAGATGGTTTTTATTGAGTTAATTTTTATAGGTAAGAAACTAACTAGTGAAAGTGAAAACTTTTTCACAGCATTATTAAGTATAAGAAGAGAATTAGAATTGGAGAACATTCAGATTGCTTGCAATGGTGCAGCCGAGAACGTTTATCCATCTAGAATGCAGTTGGATATGGGGAGCGGACGGAAGGCATATAAACTTATTAATGGACAAAAGGCACTAATAAAAGATGTAGTTGATATCTTTGACTATGACAGAGAATTGAAATTTGTAGGAATTGACAAGCAAACTGATTACTATGAAAAGTGGTTAAACAGCCTATAGGCCGAGGGAACGCAACATGAATGATTCAACTAACGGATACGATAGCTCAATAAGACTCGAGGAAACGGCAGCCGGCATAAAGGCTGTCGTTTTCTCAACTAACGGGAAGATTAACGCAACTTTCGTTAGAAAATAACGTCCTAAATATTGGAATATTAAGGGTCACTTCCAATTAGGGTAGGAGGTACTGTATGAAGAAATTTTATTTATTATGTTTATCATCAATAATTGTTCTATCGGGTTGTAAAGCAAGTAACGAACCTCCACCATCTTTAAACCTTTCGTCCATGCATTCTGTTGAAGAAGGTAAATATTATCTTGCTGCGTTTGGAACCAATGAAGAAC
>NZ_JBWDNQ010000032.1:0-25388 GCF_056269285.1 Paenibacillus sp. JT31N11 | reverse complement strand
CTTAAGATGGTTAAAGGGCTATGACCCGTGACTACCCCATCGTACCGGAGTCGCTCGTTTTAATGCAAAGCTCAAAATTAACGCTCTACAGGAATCCTAACGGGTACGATAATGTAATAACGATACAATACAAAACAAGGAGCAGCTATAGCTGCTCCTTTAACTTGCTCACATTATTTATAATATTTTGTAATGTCTCCTAGAAATGAGAACACAGAAACAACTCATTTTTTCATGATTTTCTTAAAAATGAGGACGAACAAAAAACATACAAGAGCTACAAATAACACTATGACTACAATGCCAAAGAGACTTATTACACCCACTTCTTTGTCCCTCCTCTTTATAAATACTTTCTATGACTTTACCATAAATCATGGTTTCTCTTGCCTTTTTCCAAATAATTTAATTTGTTGAGCAAACGGGTATGGTTAACGGCACATCTTTTGACTATGTCTTTTGGAATAATTTTATGGTTGAGTATACTGTCTACTCCAAATGACTTTTTCCTTAAAAGTCATGTGACGAAGGAGCTGCGCGGCAGCTCCTTTTGCTTTTTCGCAAAATTGATCTATATGTATTGCTGGGGCGTGAGCTATAATACGAACTGGGTATATTATCTTAATAATCAAAGCGGGACTGCCTAGGGGTTAAGCGGCCACCTTTGTGTGCGAACCAAGAGGATGGTCATAAGTGCTGGTGATATCATTAGTAGTCCTAAATAGAGGGGGAGGGTGTAGGATGAAATCAGATTTAAGTATCTGATGTCGAGTGGGGGAAGAATTTGGACGTGGCTTTCCTTAGTGTCGCTCAAAAAGTCTCAGTTGTAAGTATGCTTTTTACAGAAAGTCTCAAATGAATCATCAAGAAGTATCAATCGTAGCCGTAAAATCGACTGTAATCAAACGATTTTAGTCTCAGTTGTAACCATTACGCACATGTGAACTTCATGGTAAAATGACGCTGATTATATAGAATGATGCCGGTAATTAAATATTAACAATGGCGGTCCAATGACGACGAATGCTTGTCGTTATTGGACTTTTTTTAATTAATATTGAAGACTATTTGCCGGGCAGTTGGATGCCGCGCCAGCCGCTTACATCGCATTGGCCATATTCATTATCACCTACAGCAACCACCGTGCCGTCTGATTTAAGACCGACGGTATGAGCGCAGCCCGCCGTAACCGCCACCATATCGCGCCAGCCGCTTATATTGCATTGGCCATGCTCATTCCAACCCACAGCCGCCACCGTGCCGTCCGATTTAAGGCCGATGGTATGATTACTACCCGCCGCTATCGCCACCATATCGCGCCAGCCGCTTACATCGCATTGGTCATGCTTATTCCAACCCACAGCCACCACCGTGCCGTCCGATTTAAGACCGACGGTATGAAGGTAACCCGCCGCTGCCGCCACTATGCCGCGCCAGCCGCTTGCATTGCATTGGCCATACCGATTATTACCCACAGCCGCCACCGTGCCGTCCGATTTAAGCCCGACGGTATGCCAGTCACCCGCCGCTACCGCCACCATATCATGCCAGCCGCTTACATTGCATTGGCCTTCATTATTTCGACCCACAGCCACCACCGTGCCATCCGATTTCAGCCCAACGCTAAGACGCCAACCCGCCGCAACCGCTACAATATCGCGCCAGTCGTTTACATCGCATTGGTCATGCTTATTCCAACCAACAGCCGCCACAGTACTGTCAGATTTAAGACCGATTGTATGAGCATTACCTGTGTTCGTCGCCATATGAACATTACCAGCCGCGACCGCCGCCATATCGCGCCAGCCGCTTACATCACATTGGCCATATTTATTATCACCCACAGCCGTCACCATGCCGTCAGATTTAAGCCCAACGGTATGACGACGACCAGCCGCTATGGTATCTTTAGGCCGCCTTTTCACCATGTCATTCCTCCTCGTATTCTTTTCTTTCCATCCGTTCATATTTGATCATACAACATTCATGCAAGATTTCGTTTCATATTCCTTGAACCCTTGCGCACAAACCCAATAGTTCGTTTAATATTGTTGTAGAAGTTTAAGGTTTAACTTAAAGGAAAGGTGATCAACAATGGAAATCAGTTATTTAAATTAATTCGTTTAACCCTGAGAAGGCTAGGATAAATTTTACAATTGGGCTTAATATAGCATGAGAGGCACGAAAGGGAATAAATGGAAGGATTTCATGGGCATAGTTATTCTCGTTGCGTGTGTAGTAATTATTTTAGGCGTACTCAGAGTAATTTTTGATTGAACGAAAACCAGCCAACCTCGTTGGTACAAATAAGGCTCTTAATGAACAGCGAAGCAAACGCCGATTATCATGCTAACGGCCAGGGATACGGCAAGGGACCGGCCCTGGGACAAGGCACCAAAGTGACGTTGC
The DNA here is from genome assembly GCF_056269285.1 of Paenibacillus sp. JT31N11. NCBI lineage: Bacteria > Bacillati > Bacillota > Bacilli > Caryophanales > Paenibacillaceae > Paenibacillus > Paenibacillus sp. JT31N11. The sequence continues at coordinate 22,979 of NZ_JBWDNQ010000032.1, read as the reverse complement.
GGTATATCAAGGGTTAAAGGGATTTCACTACTTGACCATGCACACAGCCCTTCACTAACGGACAGATTAGTTAAGTGGATAATAAAGGAAATTGATAAGCGCATGTTGAATATACAAATGCGGATCAATTTATAATCCGAAGGGGGATAGGAGAATGAGCTTGAAGGCGGAACCATTGAATTTGCAAAAAGCAGATATATCAGGGTCTAAGTGGCAGGAAGTCAGAGCTGAGGAGCTTGATATTGATAATGTCAGCCTGGCAAAGACGAAAGTTAATAACGTGAACATGAGTGAAATGTCTTTGAATGATGTTAATATGGGTGGAATTAAAATCTCGAACGCAAACATGTCGGGTTTAGGTATTCAGCATGCTAACTTTAGCCACGCTGTTATTGACCATGTCCATCTATTTGGAACGGAATTTCATAATGTGGTTCTTCCTATGGAGGGAGACGGAAACTTCAATCCTGAAGGAACATATAAACCAGTTCGTTTTCATAACTGTAACCTGTCTAATGGGCAATTAAGAAATTGTGATTTATCAAATGTTGAGATGACGGATTGTGACATTACTGGATTGAAAATAAACGGTATCTTGATTGCAGATTTAATCAAGAACAAATAAAGGCAAGTGACAACGTATATCAATAGTATAGGTAGAAATTGTTCGGCTAACTGGGTAGCGCAGTCTGGGACAGATCATTCAATTAACCGCCTCGTGATGAGGCGGTTTTTCTTGTTGCATTCGGGGGCAAATCACAAAAATATTAAGAAGTTCTTCATAATTATCGTAAATGGATGTTAAGATTTTCCGTTTACTATTAAGATAATGAAAGATGGTTGCTGGAAAGTAGGGTTAAAAATGGATAATTATTTTGTGCTCGTTGTTGATGATGAAAAGGAAATACGAGACGTAATCGAAATTTATTTGAAGAATGAAGGCGTTACCGTGTTAAAAGCAAAGGATGGAATTGAAGCGTTAGAGATCATAAATGATCACCAAATTCATCTCATTATTATGGATATTATGATGCGCAGGCTTGACGGAATTGCCGCTATATCCCAAATTCGCGAGAAGAAAAACATTCCAATCCTTATTTTGAGCGCAAAAAGCGAGGATAGCGATAAAATATTAGGCCTCCATGTGGGTGCGGATGACTATGTCACAAAACCGTTCAATCCAATGGAGCTCGTTGCCCGCGTAAAATCCCAGTTGCGAAGATACGTTGCTCTGGGTACTTATGAAGGTATTAAAAAAGTGATTGATCTTAAGGGGCTTATATTAGACAAATCTGCCAAAGAAGTATCGGTCCTCGGAGAACCGGTGAAGCTTACGCCTATAGAATATAAAATCGTTGAATTATTGATGACGAACGCCGGCCGGGTGTTCTCGATCAATGAAATCTATGAGCGGGTATGGAAGGAACCTGGTTATAACGCGGAAAATACGGTAGCCGTCCACATCAGAAAAATTCGCGAGAAAATAGAAATCAATCCGAAGAATCCAACTTATTTAAAGGTGGTATGGGGAATTGGTTATAAAATTGAAAAATAGATTAAGCTTTGGCTTCTGGGCTATTATGTTTACGTTTGGCCTAAGCGGACTCTTAGTAGTATTTACTTTCGGCAGCAATTATGTTCATCGCGACTATTTTCACACGCCTGAATTTCGAAGCGAGCTCGATCTATTTGCTTAGTATTTAAACATGTTCGAGCTAAACAGCATTACTTTTGAGGAAGCGAAGCAATCCATAACGGTTTCTGAGGATGAAATCAATGATTATCGGAATGGGTTGGGAAATATAACGAATCTAATTAACTCCCTCAAAGGCGATTATCAATTGCGGATTGATGAAGCATCATTAGGAGATAATCAAGAGGCTGTGGACATCTACATAGCAGAAAGAGATAAACAGATCGAAGATATAACCGAAATCTTCAAAAGCAATGAGTATGCCCGCGCAAAGGTTATAAATCAAAAAGAAGAGGAACTGAAAGAGTATTACAAGGAGAGAGAACAATACCGTACGGATTTTTTAAGATACATAAATCAATTTCAATATTACTTTAAGAGCAGCCTTACCGATAAAGTCTATACAAATTCGAGTATTGTCGATGATGAATCGGTTAAAGACAAGATGAACTCCAAAAACATGCTATTTATGACAAGCTATTCTATTCCAACAAAACAACCGATTTTTTATTCGATCCCGGTACAGGATCAACTGGTAGAAACATTTATTCCGTTCAAAGGGGAGTTTGCGGTATCTAGAGACTTATCCTCAACGAGCTCCGTTATGATCGAATACAAGAGATACAAACAGGAACAAATAACGTTATGGGTATATACTTTGGCAAGTTTAGCCGCTCTTATTCTATGTATCGTCTTCGGAAAGAAGGCGATAGCTATTCCTTCAGTAGTTGAAAGATGGACTACCTATTACAATAAGTTACCAATTGATGTTCGGGCATTATTTATTACCTTAACAAGCGTTGGAACCATATGTTTACTTTTTTTTATAAGAGATCAATTTATTTATGTATATGAGAATCCATTTGATTACGGCTGGAATATGTTTATCGGTATAACTTTTGCCTCGTTATTTTTGGTTATTACCTTTATTCAGAGCAAAATTTTTGCGGTACATTTTAAGGATTGGCCCTATATAAAGAAAGAATGGGAAAAGGGTCTCTTGAATAAAGCGGGGCAGAGCGTAAAGTCGCTATATAATCAGGCAAAACGCAGCCTAACAGCCGCTTTTCTGAATAAGAGCACGGGCGCGCAGATGTTTATTTTATTGATGATCGTATTTGGTCTGGGTTTAGCGGGAATGATGATGGGCTTGCATCCTGGTTTTATTCTCTTATATGTCATACTGTTTGCAGTAATAGGTCTTCCAATCGTGTTGCTCTTGATTATCAGAATCGGGTATTTTAACCGGATCGTAATAAAGACGAATGAGCTGGCTGTAGGAAATCTGGGTCAGGATCTGCCGATATCAGGAAAATCTGTTCTGGCAACGCTCGCTGAAAATATCAATGTGTTAAAACAAGGAGTAAGAACGCTGCAGAACGAACAAGCAAAGAGCGAACGCCTTAAAACTGAACTGATTACAAATGTAAGCCATGACCTTCGGACACCGCTAACCTCCATCATTACGTATACCGAGCTATTAAAAAAGGAAGATCTATCAAGTGGGGATCGGATAGCCTACGTTGAGATTATTGACAGAAAATCAAAGCGGTTAAAGGTGCTGATTGATGATCTGTTTGAAGTTTCGAAAATGGCCAGCGGAAATGTTGAATTAACCAAGGAAAAGGTCGATCTCGCCCAGCTTTTACAACAGGCGCTAGCGGAATATGATAACATGATTAACAATTCCAGTCTTCGATTCCGGATTACGAACTCTGAAGAGCCGGTATATGCCTTTGTTGATGGACAAAAGCTATGGCGTGTCTTTGATAATTTAATTGGAAATGTCCTAAAATATTCACTGGAAAACTCACGCGTTTATATTACTGTACGAACGTTGAATAATCATGCGATTATTGCGTTTAAGAATGTATCAAAATATGAGATCAGCGAAAATATGGATGAGCTGTTTGAACGCTTCAAACGCGGAGATTCGTCACGTCATACAGAAGGCTCTGGCCTTGGGCTGGCCATAGCAAAGTCAATCGTGGATCTTCATGAAGGCAATCTTGATATTGAAATCGATGGTGATTTATTTAAAGTACGTATTTCCCTACCTCTAGAGAAATAGTACGGCTAACGGGTACGATAGCAGCCATCCAACAAGATGGCCTTTTTTTATATAGAGATGTTTATAGACGGTGCTTTTCTTCTTCGCCCAGAACTTGCCGGTCACTGGGATTACGTCTTCTGTCTCGAAAGAGAATGGTAGGGTCTTAGTTGTTCGCGACAGGGTCGACAACATCAAAGATCCTCTTAGCGGAATTTTGAAGAGATCAGCTGTTTGGCCTTCGCTCTCTCCGCTTGTCTCTCCCATTGTCTCCGCAACGTATTCCCGCAGCGTTCTGCCGTTTTTCCTTGATACCCGGCATGATTCGGAAAATGGCAACTTTCATCGTCCTGCGCAGTCTATTAGGTAGAGGAAGAGGGAGGGGGACGTTTTGCCGGAAGATAGCGATACGCTGAAATATGTGTCTTCGCTGGGATCGACAGATCCGAGCTATCCTCCGGCGGTGACGATGAATGATCTGGATGGCGACGGGGAGGACGAAGCGGTCGTTGCGCTTGTTATCGGCACCGGAACCGGGGTCGTGCAATCGGAGGTTCACGCTCTCTGGCGGCATATGACTGAAATTCCGGTGGCCGATCCGGTGGTGGAAGCAAGAGCTGCGGCTCAAGCGGCGGAAATAAAACAGAGCAGTGGCAAGGTGGAAGTTAAGTTGGATATCGGCGGAAAGACCATCGAGAAGACGTACGATGCGGACGATGCGGGTTTGTGGTTCGACAAACTCGGAATCGGAGCGGTCGTCTACTATCGGGTCGAGGATGGCCAGCTCGTGTCCGACATGTCCGTATTTGCCTCTCCCGGTACCTATGTGGCGACGATTACAGCCGAGTACCGGATGAAGGACGGGGTGCTCGTTCCTTCTGTGTTCTCGGCGGGGGAAGGCGGATGACGGAGTGACGAAGGACTCCCGCGCTTCATTTTATCATGTTATATGGCGGGCGACGGACTCGAGGGCTGGAGTCGGCTTCAGCGGTAGGATTATGATCTGATCATACTCGATATCGTGATGCCACATTAAGATGGCTACACGCTGTGTCGGATGATCCGGGAAAAGCCCGGTATTCCGATTATCGTATTGGCGGCGCTGGGCGAGGAGAAGGATCAGCTCCGCGTTCGCGCTGCAGGCCGACGAATATGTCATCAAGCTATTCTTTTCCGGGTGCTGATGAAGCGGGAAGAAGCGGTGCTGTGCCGTCAGGCTTTTTTTATTGCATAAATCCCAGATTTAGGGAATTTCGCAACCTTTCCCGTTTCGTATCGTCTAATGATTCGTTGAGTGCTCATTATGGACAGGGGGATGTATCCATGCTTCGCAAATCGCATCTGTTTTTCTTCCTCATCGGCATCGCCGTTGGGTTGATGGCGCTTACAGCGTCGGGGCTCCCGAAGTTCGTCTCGGCGGCCGCCGTCGAGACGAGCGGCTCCACCTCGGCGAAAGGTATCAAAGTGGTAATGAACGGCAAAGTCTTTCAGCCAAATTCTTCGCCTTTCATCGATGTCGGCACCGTCTACTTGCCTGTACGCGATATCGGGGGGCTGCTCGGAACTTCGGTGTCCTGGAACGCCTCGGCCAAGACTGTGGCGATGTATTACCCTGAGCTTACGGTCAAACTCGTTTACGGTGCGTCGAACGCGGCTGTGAACGGGAAGCCGGTCGCCTTGACCGCGCCGCTGCGCATCGTCGACGGGCGGGTTTACGCCCCGCTCCGATTTTTCTCGGAAGCGACCGGTGCCGACGTTACATGGGAGGCGTCGACCTTAACGGCGAACATCGCGCGCTCGGATGATTTTGTCCGATCTTACGCGTCGGGTATTCTGTGGCTGAACCGGGAAACCGGCGACCTGTACTCGGCGAAGGACGACTCGTCCCCGGCTGTTGGCATCGGCCGGCTGGATGCGATGCTGCAGGGCGGGGTGACGCTGCGCGGCGGTTGGGGTCAAGGCGGCAATACGGTTCTGACCGTCGTCGACCATTACGGGGAGCCCGCCGACCGATACGATGCGTACGGCATTCTCTTGCATGGCGGCCGCGTCGTCGCGCAGACGAAGGCGAGTTACGAGGGACGTTATGAATCGACCGCGACCGGCTTTCAAGTATACGATCCGGACGGCTGGATTCAGTATGCGGTGCTGACGGACGGCAAAATCGTCACGATATACGACGACCAAGGCAAAGCGGTCAAGACGTACGATGTGCCGAAGCTTACTGGGGCGGACGATGTCTACTTCGTGCAGGGAATCGGCGACGATTATTTGGTCGTCCGGCCGAACCGGACCGGCCTGCTGACTCTGGTCGACCTGAAGGATGATTCCGTCGTCACGCTGGCGGATAAACTTTTGACCGGCAAGGATCTTGCAAACGCCCGCGGCGACGGGCTTCTTTATGCCGGCAACGATGAGAACGGCCAGTTGTATTTCTATTACGCAGATCCGGCCGAAAACGGAAACGGCGACTCGATGCGGTTGACCTACGAGCGACCGTCATATCAGGAAGAGCGGGACGCGCTGCCCAAACCGCGAACGTTAAGCGAAATGGCCGCCGGCTGCTCGGCGGATACCGTCGCAACGGTCAATTTTCAGGAAGGCGATCAGCTTTATGTTCCGTACGTCGGCGCCGACAAGGAAGACCGGGACGGCATCGCCCTCGCCTGCGGCATCTTGAAGAAGTTCGCGTCCAAGGGCGTCGAAGAAACGTTGCCGGCCTACTTTCTCGATCGGTTTTTCCATGGCATGTCCATCGACTTCAAGCAAGGCGACGGCGTTCAAATCTATGAAATCGGCGGGGGGAAGATGGCCATCGGTGCGGGCGAAGGCGGCAAAACCGTCGTGTTGAAGGACGACGACGCGGTCCGGGATTACGGGCGGCTGGAGGTGCTGCCGACGGAACTCGCCGTCACGCCCAATCCGGCGTATTTCGGAGAGAAGCTGCATTTCGAAGGGGATAACGGGGATTCGCAGGCATCCACCCCGTTCGTCGTCACCTGGCTGCCGATTCTGGATCATTATTCCAGCACGGATCCCGATCCCTCTCTCGTCATCTACACGGGAACGACGACATTCGGCCGATACGATGTAACGTTCGCCATACCGGCTTACGGCAAGGCGGCGGACGGCACGTTGAAGCCGATTCGGCCGGGCAAAGGCGTAATCCGTATCCCGAGCCTGAACGGCGGGCCATTTTCCACAACCAACATCGACCTGCTTCCGGCGGGCAAGCCGTTCCTGTCGGTCGACGGCGTGCCGGCGGCCGATCCGTCGCTTGCGCCGATCACGGTATCGGGCCATGTGCTCGTCCCGGTGCGCGGCGTCGCGAAGCTGGCTGGCCAACCCGTCGTCTGGGACGCCGCAAGCGGAAGTGTGCTGATTCGCACGAAGCCGTCGGAAGCGGCGGCTGGGGGCACGACCAAGGACGCAGCGACGCTGTGGATCAACGGAAAGAAGGCGGCCGCCGATCTGCAGCCGGTCGTCCGCGGCGGAATCGCCTACATGCCGATCCGCGCGGTGACGGCCGCCTTCGGTCTGCCGGTCGTTTGGGACGGCGGCAGCCGGAGCGTCAACGTGACGACGACTAACGGGGAACGCTAGTTCAACACAAGTAGGGGGATGAACGGTATAGCTCTCGGGATCCCAGTCCCTACGGGCATGAACGTTCAATCCCCGGCTATTGCAATCTTACGACCATATAGAAATGAGGTCGACCAGTAAGTTCTGGTGACCTCATAATACGAACTGGCACGATAGCCTAATCATAGCAACGGCAATCAAGGACCTTTTTTCATGTCCAAGTCTGCTGCTGCTTTTTTTATGCATATCTTGTTGTTTTATACCAGGGGGAGCCGGTGGTAGTCGACGATCATCCGTGACAGTTCGGTACACCACCGAAGCAGGCAAAGCTGAGCGATAAGCCAGCTCCATGGGTGAAGAGGGGGTCCACTGCGTGGTAGCCACCAGTATGTACGGACCGGAAACAGTTACCGCTACTGTCGGTGCAATCGATTACGATTCGGAGAAACAGGAGGCCGCTGCGCTGCTCGCTAAAGACGCCTACTGGGGATTGAGATAACAGGTGTTTAGTTAAGTGGTATAACTTGTTGTGATTTCATATAGATATCAACATAAGGGGGTGGAGATATGTACATATTGGTGTCAGCCATCGCATTCTCTACTTTAATCGGAATTGTAATTCTTTTTCAACTTGCATTAGCTGCAGGAATGCCTTGGGGAAGTTATGCAATGGGCGGGAAGTTTCCTGGAAAATATCCACCAGCTATGCGTTTCACCGCTTTATTTCAGGTCATCATGCTGGCATTACTAGCGTCAATCGTGCTAAGTAAGGCAGGCTTCATGTTTACTGACTGGTACCTCTTTGCAAATGCGGCTATCTGGTTTGTTGTGATTTTTTCGGTGATTGCTACTATATTGAACATTATTACGAGGAGCAAATGGGAAAGAAGGATTTGGACACCTGTATCTTTGTTGCTGCTTATTACAAGTATGATTGTAGCCTTCGGTTAGGATAGTTGATTATTCAACGATCTGGGCACGATAGTACAATGTGAAGGGCTGCCGCGCGGCAGCCCTTCGCTACGCTAACTGGCAGGATAATAAAGTCATTAGACGAATATTTATATGGAAATTAATACGTCAAAGGGGTTAGGATTATATGAAAAGAGTAGATGTTGCATATGTACTTCTCTACGATGAGATTGGCGAGAATATATTGATGGTAAAAAATAAAGGAGTTAAATCTTCATACTACACACTCCCTGGAGGAGCGGTGGAACAGGGCGAAATATTACAACAGGCTGCTATTCGGGAAGTTAAAGAAGAAACAGGATTAGACGTTGAATTAGATGGTATCTTAACAGTGAGTGAAGCGTTTTTTGAGGAAAGTGGACATCACGTTATCTTCTTTACTTTTAGAGGAAGGATAGTGGATGGGGAAATAAAAATTTTATTTCCAGAGGAAATTGAGGAAATTACTTGGCTGAAACCCCAAATAGCAGAAACGCACATGCATATACCTAGTGAATTAAGGGGGGAGATTAAAGAATGGTCAGCCCCATATATCTTTAGGGGAACTGTTGTTCATAAATCTTAATATTTGTTTCTTTGACTGACTGGCTTTTTGACACGCCAGAGGCATTTTATACAATTCGCGCAAGATTATTTCGAATTAACACCATCATTAGTTCTTCATGAGTTAGAGTCTTTAATGATTACGCTCCCTCGGTGCGATTCCTTTCTCAGCTTCAAGTATTCTCTCTCCACACACCAACCAAAGGAGCAAAACGATGAATAAAAACACATCGGGATATAAACAAAATAAAGCATCTGCCGAGAAGAAAGTGACCTGGCTGGAGCTATTTTATGATCTACTGTTTGTTGCAGCAGTTTCAAAAGCGAGTCATGTCCTGTTACATGTCGAATTGGGTTCAATTCCAATTGAATACTTAACCAAATTCTTCCTCATATTTGTTCCGATCTGGTGGGCTTGGGTCGGGCAATCTCTCTTTGTAAATCGATTTGGAAAAGATAACTTATCGCACCGAATATTTCTGATTGTACAACTATTTTTTGTATTAATAATGACAGCCAGTCTATCAGTTAATTTTGATCAATACTATGTTCCTTTCTTAATAGGCTATGTTGGTTTAAGAGCTATGACAGCCATTCAATATATGTCGGTACATAAAAAAGAAGAAGCACATAGAAAAATCACTGCCCGTTATTTGGGGAGCCGCTTTTGGATCGGATTGGTGATATCTTCTTGCTCCCTTTTTTTTGACTCGTGGATTCGTTATGTCGTTTTGTATGCAGGAATCACAGTAGACATTTTACTCCCATTAATCGGTCGAAAATACTTGGTGAAAAGCCCGATTAATACCCATCATTTATTAGAACGCTTCTCTCTATTTACACTCATTCTTCTTGGTGAATCAGTAATCAGTATACTTGCAGTATTGCAGTCCAGCTACTGGACATGGCAATCTATTTTATTTGCGTCTCTCACTTTTTTATTAATTATTGCTATGTGGTGGCAATATTTTGACAATGTCGAAAAGAAAGTGAACAAGACAATAGAGACTGCCGGGCAAATCATCATTTATGGCCATTTGTTCATTTATTTATCCATGTGTATGATTGCAGCCTCGATCCAATTGTTATTTTTGGAGCAATTAAAGTATTCATTTATGTTAAGTTTTATTTTCGGATCTGTACTGCTTTACTTTTTTTCAACCACGTTGGTCTTCCATAAATACAGACATTTTCATCAAAGATTGGGGATATATCATTTAGCGTTATTATTGGGGCTACTTGGCGTTTTTTTTACGGTGGATTTGTTTAGCCTGATGCCAAATTACATAATCATAGGAGAATTGATGCTGTTCTTTGTTGTATATGCTAAAGTAACGACTTGAAATCGAAACAGAGAGAAGGCAGATCCTCGAGGGTCTGCCTTTTGATTCCAGCCGACCTGAGCAAGTAATGTCCCGCGATTCAGGTCTCTGAATGACTGAATTGTATGGTTTGAGGCTTAAAGCCACATACTGCCCCCTTTGTACTGTCTACTTGACGGAGTGTATCTCAGACTTTATTTTTCTGGTCCAAGGCTGGGGCTGGTTTTATTTAAGAGGCGGTGAGACATTTGTAGAATGCGCCGCTTTATTTTAATTTGAAGAAGTTATGGGTAACATGTAGGAATGCAACGTGATCGCAATTACAGGAGGTATTTAGAACAATGAAGGAGCTTTATTCGACAAGCGTCAAAGCGATTGGAGGCCGGGACGGCAGGCTGGAGTCGAGCGACGGCATGCTGATCCTTAATGTGGTACATCCGAAGGAGCTGGGAGGACCGGGAGGGGCAACCAATCCAGAGCAGTTGTTTGCGGGCGGATACGCGGCATGCTTCGAGAGCGCGCTCAATGTTGTGTGCCGGGAAAGGAAAATCAAACCGGACAGGACGGAAGTGACGGCGCACGTGACTCTTGGTAAAGATGAAGCAGACCATTTTAAGCTTGCAGTCAAGCTCGACATCGCCTTGGCTGGCGTGGAACGGGACGCGGCTCGGGAGCTCGTCGAAGCGGCGCATGACGTGTGTCCGTACTCGAGGGCGACTCGCGGCAATATAGACGTCCAATTAAACGTGATGTAAAAAAACCGCCATCAAACTGCTTAAAGCGCTGGGGTACAGCAGCTGTTTTAAACGGTTTGTTTGCGTTTTGATACCGCTGCTCTAAGGTTAGCTTGCAAACCAAGATCTCTGGACTAGTCCGCTACCGAAAGGAACTATAGACTAAAGGATACGATAGTTCAGCCGCTGACCAGCGTATTACGGTGGTTTTCTATTAAAGTAACGAGAGTTTAGTTAAACCAAATATATGCATGAGGTGATTATGACAGATGGCTTTATTCGGCAGTCACGGCGAAGAACTTCTCACGGAGTTCTGGGCCAAAGTCTACAACCTTCCGCAGGACCTCGACGCGATCGACCGTCTCTGCACTGATGACTTCATCCTCTCGAACCCAGATGGTGAAGTCGTGGGTCGCGCTGCTTTCAAGGAGTGGGCACGCAACTTCACCTCGAAGATCCGCGACATAAGGCTAAAGAGCCTCGACATGTTCAGCGGCGCCGACGGCACGCGCGTCGTTTCGCGCTGGGTAGTCACGGGGTACAACCAAGGTGTACTCGGTTCCCCACCCGACGATCGCCCGATTCAGATCTCCGGCATCGCGGTATGGGAGGTTCGCGATGGTAAGCTTGCCCACAACTGGGTAGAGCGAAGCGCATATGAGCTCTCGAAGCAGCTCGCGAAGCCCGTGAAGTAGCAAGGCTGCGGACGCGGCCATATTGTAGGTTGTCCCGCTCACATTAGATAAATCAGCCGATGATATTGTGGAGGAATGGGTACAACGGTTCCGCAGCGAGCGGCATAGAAGCTCGTTGAGTAACAATTGTAGTACATGTACATCCCCGCCGCCCGACATGCCGGCATTCGATCTTCAGCCTCGTCATCAATCATCTCCACAGCAGCGCTACGTTCCTGGGTCCCCGAAGGGTCGGTTCGTTCGTCGACTCTTCGATGGCCCGGGACAAGCATTCCCTCCGCGTAAATAAAGCCAAGAATAAAGGTCGCCCGCCAATACACCACACAGTCAATAGGTTACTTCAGTTTAGTGCATCTCCGGAGGTGCACACTTCAATTTGCGTAAATTATTTTATTGATTAAGGGAATAAAAAAGCGCAAAAAAGCCCCCCTATAGTCGGCTTTCCCGATAGCAGAGACGAACCATTCATCTCTAAGAGTTAAGAATAATTCGGAGCAAGTCTTCAATCATTTGGCGAAGCTCCGAAGAGTTTCTGGAGACAATTTTAAACCCGCGCAATGCGCTTATTAAAAGATGCGCCAATTTCTCTGGAGAAAGGCTGTTTGGGCTGCCGGCGGATTTCGATCGCGATTCCAAAATAGAGGTCAGAACGACTTCAAGTTTATTGTAGCTCGCGTCGAGTGCTTCCTGGGCGAATACGTAAGAGCAATCGGTCATTTCTTTTACTTCCGGCGAGTTCAACGACTGATCGAAATTGTTTATAGACCACACTTCGAACGCATATATAATTTTGTCTTCAGGCGTTTTCTTGGAAGAAAGTCCTTTCACTATTTCTTCAATAAGAGTGTCGCCATAATGTAGAATCGATGCGTTAAAAACTTCCTCCTTGTTCTTGAAGTGCAAATAGAGACCCGCACGCGAAATACCGGCGGCCTCTGCTATTTCATTCATTGATACTCGCTTATAGCCATACTTGAAGAACACGTCCAACGCAACGGATAGAATATGCAGCTTCTTTTTGTCGTCCATGAATTTATTATTATACACTTTACAAACTTTGTCTAGTCGTATAATATAGACGAATAGACAAAATACGTTTAATGTCTAAATTACAAATAAGGGAGACCTGTTATGATGACAACAATCTAATAACCTTACATTCTACATTCGGGAACCACCGCCTAAATTGGCACTTGCGGGATCGCGACCGACCTCCGAGGACTAGATACGACGCGAGTTCTTTCCAACGCAGGAGCAATTGTTATAATCGCTATCCCGACATTAGGAAGGCACATATAAAAATTCAAGTCATATTTTTCATAAAACATTCTAAAGGAGATCTTTTATATGACAACTAAGCAAACACCCATCAGCTCCGGCTTTGGAGCTTCCTCGACAGCCGAAGACGTTATCAAGGGTATCGATCTGTCCGGCAAAATTGCAATCGTCACCGGCGGCTATTCTGGACTCGGTCTTGAGACCGCGCGTGTGCTGCGTTCTGCTGGCGCCAAGGTCATAGTCCCGACGCGTGATCGCAACAAAGCCGCGGCTGCGCTTGCGGACATCGATGGCATCGAAATTGAAGTGATGGACTTACTGGACCCTGCCTCGATCGATGTCTTTGCAGAGAAGTTTCTTGCCTCCGGCCAGCCACTGCACATCCTGGTAAACAGCGCAGGCATTATGGCATCTCCACTGACACGCGATTCGCGAGGATATGAATCGCAATTCGCTACGAACCATCTGGGCCATTTCCAGCTTGTAGCGCGGCTTTGGCCCGCGCTGCGCAAGGCGAACGGCGCACGGGTGGTCTCAGTTTCGTCCTGGGGGCATCACTTTTCCCCTGTCGTGTTCGATGATCCCAATTTCGAGCAACGCGAATATGACCGCTGGGGGGCCTACGGTCAGTCGAAGACGGCCAACATTCTTTTCTCGGTCGCGCTTGACAAGCGTGGCCAGGCCGACGGCGTACGCGCCTTTTCCCTTCATCCGGGCAGCATCGTCGGCACCGGTCTCGAAAAACATCTTTCGAATGAGGATCTGCGCGCGGCGGGCGTCATCGACGAAAACGGACAGCCGGTTCTCGACCCGACGAAAAATCTCAAGACGGTTGGGCAAGGGGCTGCTACCAGCGTATGGTGTGCGACGAGCCCACAGCTTGACAATATGGGCGGCGTCTATTGCGAGAACTGCGATATCGCAGCTCAGGGGCAGGACGCTGAGTCCGAATTTCAATTGGACAACAATTCAACATTAACGGACTCCGGCGTGATGCCATATGCGGTCGATCCCAAAGCGGCCGATCGACTCTGGAGCCTTAGTGAACAGCTGATAGGTTTAACGTTTGCAATATAGAAGAAAAGTGCTAAGGCAGCAGAACGCCCTTACTTGCTGAAGGCGTTCTGCCGCCTTGTATTCTCACGTTAAAAGTTCGTTTGACGTTTGATTCCGATAAAAAGAAAGCGGATATGCAATCTTAAAATCCGAAGTTATATAACCAGTATAGGTGTCGTCTTGATTAGAATTAGAGAAGCTTATTCTGCCCAAGGCAGTGGAAATTAAGCAAGCCAATGGGTGGAAATTAGCCAGACAGCCGAGTACTTCCCTGAAAAAATTCGGAAGCCCATTAATAGATTATCTCATGGTTGTAGAAAAAGACCGGATAGAGTAAAGGAGAATGAAAGATGGAACAGACAAATAAAGCCGTAACCGGAGCAGCCGTTACTTTCGCCAAGGATCTCGAATGGTTCGACACGATGCCGGGTGAACAAATGGCCATTCGCATCCACAGCCATCAAGTTGGAGGAGCGATAACCGTCGTCGAAGCGCGTGTACCGGCTTTGATTGGTCCCCCGAAGCATATTCATAAGGAACGGGAAGAGGTATTCGAGATTCTTGAAGGAACGTTCCGTTTCCAATGCGGAGAGGATGAATTTGAAGCTGCTCCAGGAACGAGCGTCGTGGTTCCCCGCGGCGTACCTCACGCGTGGGCTAACGTCGGATCCGAAATGGGACGTATCCTTTTCACCTTCGCACCTGGCGGGATTGACGATTTCTTCCCTGCAATCGGCCGACATTCACTCGAGGAAATTGGGCGACTGGCCGAGCAGAATGACACTCTGATTGTTGGGCCTCCAATGCTTCAGCAATCCCGTTAACATTTGGAACCTGACTATTGGACTTCATATAATTAATCAAACAAAGAGAAACGGGACAGCCAGAACTAACTAAATCTGCGCTGTCCCGTTATTTATTGTGAAGACTTCCGGATTGGAATAGAGGGAGAATTATATTATCTTCGACATGCTGTCTTTTTCGTGCAGAAAATGCACGGCATTTATTTTTTTCTGCGATAAAATTTATGTCTCATCTGCGTGACCATAAAATGTTCGCCTATTTCATAATGCCTTTTATCTTTCTGCTCGCCATGCTGCCGCAAAGATTGCTCCAAATGTATGCGATCATGGGACTTGTCGGAAAAATGCCATGACAAGACAAGACAGTCCAGAGCCAGGAAATGAAGATATGTACGTTTCAGCGAGGATGAAGAGTTTAGAAATATGAAAGAACAAACTAAGGAATCCGGGGCTTCTTGGACCCAGAATCTATGACAAGAAATAAGTCCTGGCTGCCTGGATATTGCAGGCGGGTTGAAGCCATTCGACCATCGAACTCTCGACAAAACCATGTCCCCGAGGTACGTTTTTTTGTCATTCAAATCAGCCTGTCGAGGTCGTTTTCCTAAAAAAGAATAATTGGTAATTCATGCGTACACAATACGGAAGGACATATGGTCCAACCAATGGAGGCGTTCATAAATGGCAATGAAAGTACGCTACAGCTTATCGGATATGACACTTAAAGTTAACGATAACATCGCCGTGTCATATACAATGCATGGCGAGGAAAGAACGAGCGATCAGCCTCCGAGCTAATGAAGGAAGACGGAGAAAGAGAAAAGGAGCCATTTTATGCGTTCAATGTGGAAAGGCACGATCAGCTTTGGTTTGGTGAACATCCCAGTGAGTATGTATAAAGCAACGGAAGAACATAAGACTCATTTCCGAAGTTTACATGTAACTTGCCAGCAGCCTATCCAGTATCGAAAATGGTGTCCCGCATGCCAGCGCGAGATCGGGCAAGGCGAGATCATTCGAGGCTACGAGTATGCGCAAGGAAACTTCGTCACATTGACCGAAGAGGAGATGGACAAGCTGCCGCTTCCCACGCTGAGGACCATCGGGATTCTTCACTTTACGAAGCAGGATAACATCGACCCGATCTATTTTGAAAATGCTTATTATTTGGGGCCTGGAGAGTTCGGCGACAGAGCTTACAGGCTTCTGCATGCTGCCATGAGCCAAACAGGAATGGTCGCTGTGGCCAAAATCGCCTTTCGAACCAGCGAGCATTTAGCCGTCCTTCGACTGCATCAGAACTGTCTCATGCTCAATTTCATTTATTACCCAGCAGAAATACGGCCCGTGAGGGAAGTCCCCGGACTTCAAAGCGGTACGCCTTTTAACGAGTCCGAACTTCAAATGGCCGTACAATTAATTGACCAAATCAGCGCGGCTTTCCGAAACGACTACAGAAGTGACTATGAAGCTGCACTGCAAGAACTCCTAAATGCAAAGATACAAAACAGACCGGTTCAGCAACAACCGCAAATGACGCCGATTGTAGACCTCATGGAAGCACTTCAGCGAAGCCTCGCCACAACGGGCCAGCCAGCTGCGGTGACTCCGGACAGATCTGCCTCCCCGGTCCAAACCTCTATGGCAACCGGGACATCGCCCGTGTCGGTGCCGGCAGATTTCATTAGCCCGGCAGGATCGCCTGCCACTATTCCGGCCCCAAGGACTAGACGGCGGAGGTAGCCGTAATCGCGTATTCAACTTGATGAGCAGAGGAGCCTTTTGGAGTGTGTACTATTAATTGGGATCCACGTAACGTAACTGTCTGCGTTATTGGCGTATTTTGCAGCAAAAATTCGAGGTCAAAGAAGCCGCCAGCCAATCTGTTGGCATAAAAACAGGGCTCATCGTTAGCAAGACGGAGTTTTTCAATTCATATGTTCCGCAATTGAAGAAGACTTGACAGCACACAATATGATGAGTATATAATTATATAAATATTGTATCATTACACTGTACTGAACGATTTAAAAAAAGGAGAGATGTCGATGACAGTCTTAAACGATCAACAATTTAACAAAATTTCTCGTGCGCTTGCTGAACCAAGACGCTATGAAATGTTAAAAGAAATCAGTGCATCCAATGATCCGTTGCCCTGCAGTGTACTGCAAGAAACGCATAATGTAAGTCCTGCAACCATCTCTCATCATCTCAAAGAGCTTGAAATTGCAGGATTAATTCAGAACATCCGTGAAGGCAAATATATGAGTCTCGTGTTTCAGCCTGACATATTACGTGCTTATTTAGATAAACTTTCGGAACTCTCCCGGTAAAGAACTTTCGTAACCTTAGAGAGTTGTTTCTTATTCCCGCAAATTTTTTAATGAGTCCAAGGTCTTTTTTACTCCTTGCCATCGTTGTGCTGGGGCAAGATGCCGCTTGAAGTATTCCAAAAACAGTTTTTCAGAATCATCCGCGGAATATCATCGCAATACCCTCCCATAGTTCAATTTCCAATGTATACGTCGAAAGGCTCTCATTTCCGTAGAATCTTGTGCATACACGGTTAGGTCTAGCTTCAGTAACGATTACAATCATAAATGAGTGGTGTGCGATCGGATTTCTTCCCGGGCATTGTCATTCATTCTTGCTGGAGTCCATTTTGGTTCCCATACAAGTAAAACCTCGACCTTGCTAACCCCAGATACGGATGCCGCAGCTTCTTCTACTTCCTTTACGATTTCATCGGCTAGTGGACATTCAGGAATTGTAAGTGTCATTCTTATTCTCACTAACCCATTCTCTTCTAGAGTAATTCCATATACAAGTCCAAGATCGACGATATTAGCTCCTACCTCAGGATCGTGTACTTCCTCCAAAGCTGTCCAAATGGCACTTTCTTTATCCATAACGGAAGAGCATCTCCTTTCCTTCTGAACAAACCTGGCAAGGGGGAACCTCAAAGGTCAAGCCCGGCAAATATGAACTGACTGGTTTGGTGCTTAGAGTACATTCACGGCTTCCGCCGCCCAATCCGATTAATCTGAGAAAACTAAGCCAGTCCGTATCTTTGTTGTTATCGGTTATGTCATAGGATGACCCGTTTCAAGTTTCTTATTCAACATCAATGACCAGCTTTTTCTCCGTCGGATGGCATTCTCGTATCCAACCCGCCGCGGCTTAAAATCAGCCAATTATGAATCAAGCTTTTGAGAAAGTTGTGCCTCTTTTCTGTATAATAAAGGAAACAAAATCAAGCCGTTTCGAATGGGCTGGGCTGTCTTTGTTCAACCAGCGGGCAGGTTAACGACAATAAAAGGTCGAAATCTATGAAGAGTAAGAGGCGCAATTTCATAATAATCCACATGGGAGGAGAAAAGAAATGGCTGAGGTTCTTCTATTTCACCACGCAATGGGACTGACAAAGGGTATTCACACCTTCGCGGACGAGCTTAGAGGGGGTGGGCACACTGTACACGTGCCTGACCTTTTCGAGGGGCACTCGTTTACCACTATCGAGGACGGCATGGCCTATGTCAAGGAGATTGGGTTCGAAGAGATTATGGAGCGCGGTGCGCGTGTGGCCAGTGAGTTACCGCGTGAGATTGTCTATGCGGGGTTTTCGCTCGGTGTATTGGCAGCCCAGAAGCTCGCCCAGACCCGTGAAGATGCCCGTGGCGCGTTATTCTTTTACTCCTGCGTTCCGGCCTCTATGTTCGGCTCCCCCTGGCCAGCGGATCTGCCGGTACAAATTCACGGCATGGACGCTGATCCCTATTTCGTAGACGAGGGCGACATTGAGGCGGCACATGAGCTCGTGGCGTCAGCCAATCATGCCGAGCTCTTTTTGTACCCTGGCGATCAACACTACTTCGCCGACAGTAGTTTGTCGTCGTATGACGCTGAAGCAACGGCGATGCTGTTGCAGCGTGTACTCGAATTCCTCCGGAAGCTGGATAACTGAGCTGTTTGCGCACAGAAGGGGTTAGACTTTGGCCATTCCGGCATATAGACGCGAATTTCCGGTTAGGGAAGGGAACAGACTTCTGCATACGGATAGTCAGTCAAGCTAAACGGGGAATGATAGTTCAATCGGACATGAAGGCAGCCAGCCAGAAGAGTCGGCTGCCTTTTCTCAGCTAACGGGCAGGCTGGTTTAACCCCGATATATGTCTGGAAGAAAGGATCATCATTATGAATATACTATGGGATTTTGATGGAACATTATTTGATACCTATCCAGCCTATTCAGACATATTTTACGAAGCATTGCGTGGTTCGGTTACCAGACAAGAAATTTTATCACAATTAAAGGTTTCATTTAGTCATGCCGTAAGTCATTTTAATCTCTCAGACCAACAGGTGAAAGAAATGTTTATTATGGAATCAAGCCTTCATCCAGAGAAAACCCCGCCATTTCCAAATGTAGAGAATATCCTGAAATCCGCCAATGCCAATGTAATCATGACCCATAAACCACGATTAGAAGTATTGAATATGTTGAACTATTACAATATGGCGGGATATTTTAAAGAACTAGTAGCAGGTGACGATGGGTTTTCAAGGAAGCCGGATCCCGAGTCCTATATATACTTACATAATAAATACAATATAGACCTGGTTATTGGAGACCGTGAAATAGATATTCTACCAGCTAAAACTCTTGGCATAAAGACATGTTTATTTCAAAATAAAACGGGCGGTGCTGATTTTTATTTAGAAAATTATGAAGATTATTTTCTTATAAACCTTTGATCGCATCAAGTAGAAATTGAAGATCGGCAGCTGCGCTAACGGGCAGCATCCAAATAAAAACGCGCTATGGGGAGATATGGTTATAAATAAAATTGATACAGTCATCTTTGACTTAGACCAAACATTGCTTGATAAAGACCAATCACTATTAAACTTTGCCGATTACCAATATGAACAGTTCTCTCTATTCAGATTTATTCCGGACAAACCGAAATTTATGGGAAAATTCTCGGAACTACACAATATTATAATGCCTAAAGAGGAAGTTTATAAAAAGTTAATAGACATTTTTAATATCGAAAAGAGTCTAAACGCTGAATTGCTTGATGATTTGAATCATAATTTTCATGTGTACAGTGTTGGATTCCCTGGACTGCATGAGATGCTTGAAACATTAAAGGAGCGAGGGTATAAATTAGGAATAATCACAAATGGAAGGGACTTTTACCAACGGAACAAAATTACCGCTTTAGGATTGTCGGATTATTTCACTGACATCATTACATCAGGTGCGGTCCATATTAAAAAACCTGACCATGCAATATTTCAAATGGCTTTAAAAAACTTAAAGTTATCGAGTAAGCGCACAGTATTTATTGGGGATAGTCTCAAGACTGATATCATTCCTGCTAAGGAGCTTGGGATGTTCACCATTCTAAAAGGCAAGGATTGTTCTTTTACTCAGCCTGATGCAATTTGTGATAACTTAATGGAGATACCGGATATTATAAATCGTTTATCTGTATTGTGAATTGAATTAACGTAGCATGTTAGTGAGGAGCTTGCCGCTCGGCAGCTCCTTTTTCGTTTGAACGGGCAGGATAACGGCGAAGGCACCACGAAATATTGAAATTGTAAATCCTAAGCTTCTAGATAACGGAGTAGAACTAACGAGAACCTGGGAGGTATAGTGATGGCCGATAAGATCTTTGAAGAGCCGAGGCTTGCAGAAGTTTATGATTTGTTTGATTCGCCAGAACGTCCGGATCTTGACCTTTATATTGCACTAACAGAAGAGTTCGATGCTCAATCAGTGATTGACTTTGGCTGTGGAACCGGGAACCTTGCCTGTCGCCTTGCAGCCCTTGGCAAGGAGGTTGTTGGAGTCGATCCAGCCCTTGCTTCGCTCAATATTGCAAGCTGTAAGGCGTATGCGGATCGCGTAAAATGGTTTCATGGAACAACGGAAATGCTTTCTGGATTGCAAGTGGATCTAATCACGATGACCGGCAACGTCGCCCAAGTCTTTGTAACTGACAAAGAGTGGATATCAACTCTCCGTGCTTGCCGAGGGGCTATACGACCAGGTGGACGGCTTGTCTTCGAGGTCCGGGACCCTGCAATGGAAGCCTGGAAGAACTGGAATCGTGAGCAGTCCCATCAGGTGATTGAAGCACCTGAAATCGGAAGGGTCGAGACGTGGACTGATCTCGTTGATGTGCAATTACCGCTAGTTACGTTCCGGCACACGTTCATTTTTCATAGTGACGGGACGGTACTGACCTCGGACTCGACACTGAGGTTCCGGAGTCAATCCGAGATTATTGACTCTTTGGCTGCTGCGGACTTACCAGTCGAAGATATTCGAGATGCACCGGATCGTCCTGGGTTGGAATTCGTTTTCATCGCTCGCTGCCCCGACTAAAATTTTGGACGCTTTGAACTAGTATGATAGGTTTAGCGACAAAAAATTATTACTTGTATGACCAGTTGCGCGTAAACCAATTGAAACCATGTTAAGTGTGGCTAATCAGCTTTTATGACATGGAAACCTAGATGATCTGAATTTTTAAACCACCAAACAAGCGGATACCTCGTCATTAAAGGTATCCGTTCTTATATTTCAATTTCCCGTTCGGTACCGTTCAATCTCTCTTAGCAACCGATTTATGTTAGAGCGGATATGCGCATTGTCTTCATAAAGTCTACTCAGCATGACACCGCCCTCAATAACTGAAGTAATATAGACGGCCAATTCTTGCACATCAATCTCTTCTATAAACTCGCCTTGTTCGATACCCAACCGAAGAAGAGAACGAACTAATTCTAAAAAATTCCCCATTTCGATTTGAGCCTTTTCCTTTAATGCCGGATGGGCGTCATCACTCTCGATGGCTGTATTTAGAACGGGACAGCCACCTGCAAGCGGAGGACAATCATAAGCATTTTGATAAATCGAAATCACGGCAGACAGCTTTTCAAAAGCTGTTTTACTGTTAACCATCGCATTCACGTAACATACCCTCAATACTGCTGCAGCATGTTCAAACGCTTCTAGGGCAAGCTGATCCTTATTCTCGAAATGATTATATATTCCGCCTTTTTGCATGCCGGTGACACGAGACAGATCCGATATGGAGGAACCAAAATACCCTTTCTGATTGAATAATACGGCAGCTTGTTGGATGATAAAATCCCTTGTCTTTTCTCCTTTTCTCAATGCCATCCCCCTTAAAAAACCAATCGTTCGTTATATTGATTATAAAACAAATGTGGTATCCGTCATAGAGGCGTAAATGTATGTAGACGGGCAGTAAGAAATATGGTAATTTATATAACGAACGTTCGGTTTTTTTGTGAGGATATGCCCATACATTTTAAATGAGGAGTGAATAAAGCTTATGAAAAAACAATGGTCTGTAGGAATGCTCGTATTTGATCAGGTTGACGCTTTTGACTACGTAGGTCCGTCTGAGATTCTGTCAGTTACTCGGTACAGTGCTCAAGATGTTCAGAAAATGATCTTTGGCTCGGTGGAGGGGCAACATAAGCCATTCCTAGTCCAAACGGTATCAGAAACGGGAGGAATGGTAACGGCCAGCAACGGCCTTCGCATTATGGCCGACTACAGCATTGAGAATGCCCCCCAATTTGATATTGTTTTGATTCCAGGCGGATTCCAACCAGTAATCCGCAAACTGATAGCAAATACAAGGTTGATCCTGTGGATTACCGAGCAAATGAAGACTGTAGAATTGATGACATCTGTCTGTACGGGTGCATTCGCTTTAGCTCAAGCGGGGCTGTTAAATGGAAAAAAAGCAACAACCAACCGAAAAGCGCTGGACTCCCTCGCGAAGTATTTTCCAGAAGTCACGGTAATTCGAGATCAAAAGTTTGTAGATGAGGGAAACATTATTACTGCACAAGGACCAGATGCGGGGCTACATTTAACTTTTCATCTTGTCAAACGATTATTGGGTGAAGAAGCGGCTCTCATGACAGCAGATACTGTAGAGTATGATGGCTACGAAAAAACATTTGGTTAACGTTTGAGCAGAAAACCTCCACATGCTATTCAAATTGAAACTACCGATTCAAGTTCTGAACCTTCAGTATAACTTCTTAGCTACCTTAATGGTGCTCGATCAACTAAATCAGCACAATAGCATTCCTGTAGAGCGTTAAATTACCGCTTTGCAAAAAAACGAGCGCCTCGGTACGATGGGAGTACGCAACGGGTCATAGCCCTTTAAATCCCATCATCCAGGAGGAC